>JBLGAC010000001.1:0-209644 GCA_047610385.1 Paracoccaceae bacterium
CCCGAAAGGCAGGGCCTGCCCCCACCATTCCGTTCTAGGAAAGGAGCGTCGTCCCATGGGGTTGAAAAGGAACAGTAGCTTGACGCGCCACCCTCTAAGAAATTTATTAATATGGTAATTATTGGGGCGATCAGACCCCGGGCGTGAGGCACCCCCAACGAAAAAGGGCGCCCCAGTCCGGGGCGCCCCAAACCCTCAGCGCGCCCGGATCACTCCAGCTCACCCTCAAAGATCAGCTTTTCGCGCACCGGGGCGACACGCAGGATGTTGGTCGATCCCGGCGTGTTGAACGGGATGCCGGCGATCACCACAATGCGGTCGTCCTCAGACGCAAATCCCGCCTCAAGCGCTGCGCGGGCTGCCGACACGACCGCCAGCTTGAACCGCTCCACTTCATGGGTGTGGATGCAATGCAGGCCCCAGACCAGCCCCAGACGCCGCGCGGTGGCGATGAACGGGGTCAGCGCGATGATCGGCACACGGGGGCGTTCGCGCGCTGACAGAATCGCCGTGGTGCCGCTATGGGTGAAGCAGCAGATCGCGGCGACCTCGGTGGTTTCTGCAACCTCGCGCGCGGCGGACACGATGGCGTCCGACACGCGGGTGCGCGATTTGGAGCGGGTGGCCTCCATCCGCTCGCGCCAATAGGGGTCGGCCTCGACCTCCTCAGCCACGGCGTTCATGGTGGCAACGGCTTCAACCGGGTATTTGCCCGCCGCGCTTTCGGCCGACAGCATCACCGCGTCGGCCCCGTGATAGATGGCCGTGGCGACGTCCGACACCTCAGCGCGCGTCGGCACGGGGGCGGAGATCATGCTCTCCATCATCTGAGTCGCGACGATCACCGGTTTGCCGGCGTCGCGGCACAGCTCCAGCAGGCGGCGCTGGATGGGGGGCACCTTGGTGATCGGCATTTCGACGCCCAGATCACCACGCGCAACCATAATGCCGTCGGCCTCAATCAAAATCGCGTCGATGGCTTTGACGGCGGCAGGCTTTTCGATCTTGGCGATGATGGCGGCACGGCCTTTGGCCAGCGCCTTGCCCTCGATCACGTCCTCAGCCCGCTGCACAAAGCTGAGCGCGAGCCAGTCGACCCCCAGCCTGCAAACAAATTCCAGATCGATGCGGTCTTTTTCGGTCAGCGCCGGGATCGGCAGCACCACGTCGGGCACGTTCACGCCCTTGCGGTCAGAAATCATGCCCCCGACGATCACGTCGCAATCGGCGCTTTCATGGTCGCAGCGCGTCACGCGCAGGCGGATGGCACCGTCATTGACCAGCAATTCGGCGCCAGGCTCAATCGCCTCAAAAATCTCGATATGGGGCAGCTGTACGCGGGTGACGTCGCCGAGTTCGTCCGACATGTCAAAGCGAAAGTGCGCGCCGGTTTCCAACATCTGCGGGCCGTCCTTGAACGTGCCGACGCGCAGCTTGGGGCCCTGAAGATCCGCCAGAATGCAGATCGGGCGGCCGACCTCATGTTCAATCTCACGGATGATGCGGTGTTTCTCAGTGATCTCGGCATGGGTGCCGTGGGACATGTTCAGGCGGAACACGTCAGCTCCGGCATCGAACAGGTTGCGGATCACGCTGCGCTCGGACGAGGCCGGGCCCAGCGTGGCGACGATTTTGACATGTCTGCGGCGACGCATGAAAGCCTCTTGGGTATGACGGAAAAAAAGATGGGGCAGCGGCAAGGTATAGCAGCGCCCAGCGCCTGAGCGCACGGAAAATGCCGGACATATTGATGCGCAGGCCAATCAGACCGGGCCAGATGATTGCGCGCCGGGGGCGCCGCTTCGGCCCCTTGCAGGCGCGGCCGGGGCGCCTATGCTTTGGCATAGGTCAGGCGCGCCCGCACGCCGCCCCAATTAAGGCCCCGGAGCCCCAATGCCCAGCACGCCCGCCTATGAGATCGCCAACCCCGCCGGCAACCCCGCCGTCATCCTGCTGTGCGACCACGCCAGCAACCGCGTGCCCGACGAAGTGGCCGGCGGCGATCTGGGCCTTCCCCCCACGGACATGGCGCGGCACATCGCCTATGATGTCGGCGCGCGCGGCGTGACGCTGGAACTGGCGCGCCTGCTGAACGCGCCCGCGGTGCTGTCGACGTTTTCGCGCCTTGTGATCGATCCCAACCGGGGTGAGGACGACCCGACCCTGGTGATGCAGCTTTATGACGGGTCAGTCATCCCGGCCAACCGGCGGATCGAAGCCCCCGAAATCGCCGCGCGGCTTGATGCTTGGCACCGGCCCTATCACGGGGCCATTCGCGCCACGATCGCCGCGGCGCAGGCCAAGATGGCCGATGCCGGGGCCGCCACGCCGCGGCCCGCGGTGATTTCGCTGCATTCCTACACGCCGCAACTGCGCGGGCGCCCGCCGCGGCCCTGGCATGCCGGGGTGCTGTGGGATCGCGATGCGCGCCTCGCCCGCCCCATGATCGACCTGCTGCGCGCCGAACCGGATCTGGCGGTCGGTGACAATGAACCCTATGCGGGCCATCTGGCGGGCGACACCATGTGGACCCACGGCACAAGCCGCGGCCTGCCGCATGCGCTGCTGGAACTGCGCAACGACCTGATCGACACCCAGCACCAGCAAATCGCCTGGGCCGCGCGTCTTGCACCCATCCTGCGCGCAGCGCTGGCGCGGATGGAGGAGGACGCCGCGCCCTGACCCCCCCCTTGGGATACGGCGCGCACGCCTTAGATACCGTCTGACAGACATTCCCCGGAGGATCCCATGACCGACCCCCTTCCCCCCGTCGACGACGCGGCCCGCACCGAAATTGAGGCGGCCGTGTTCCGCCGCATGCGCGACCACCTGATGGCGCGCACAGATGTGCAGAACATCGACATGATGAATCTGACCGGCTTTTGCCGCAACTGCCTGTCGCGCTGGTGGCAAGATGCCGCCGCTGGGCACGGCGTGACCGTCACCAAAGATCAGGGCCGGGAAATCGTTTATGGCGAGCCTTACGGCGACTGGTGCGACAAGCACCAGACCGAGGCCAGCCCCGACAAGCAGACCGCTTTTGAGAAGAACCGCCCGGATCACTGAGCGCGCCTTGCCCGCGGCCCGCTTCGCCGCTAGTTTCCGCCGCTTCATGCGACCCGCAGCACAGCAGCCTTTCGGAGACCCCAGATGGCAGACGACGTAACGGACGACGCTTCCAATGCCACCGTGCATGCCTCGCAACTGCGCAGCATCATTGAGCGGATCGAGCGCCTTGAGGAAGAAAAGAAAGAAGTCGCCGAGCAGATCAAAGAGGTCTACGGCGAGGCCAAGGGCAACGGATTTGACACTAAGATCCTGCGCAAGGTGATCAGTCTGCGCAAAAAATCCTCAGATGAGCGGTCAGAGGAAGAGGCAATGCTCGACCTTTACCTTCAGGCCCTGGGCATGCTGCCCGGCTGAGGCCACACCACCCAAGCGCCAATGGCACATGAAAACGCCGCGCCCCGATCAGGGCGCGGCGTTTTCATGTGTCGGGGCTGGCCGCCATCTGCGCCGATGCGCGCGCATCAACCGGGCAAATTCGCCCTGCACGTCGGCGCGCCCAATGGCCATAGCTCCCCTCGCGTTCGATGGCTGTTTGGGAAGCGCGGGCGCCAGCTGCGCCGCGTCGGCCCGGCAGCGCAGGCGGCCCGGCCAAGACTGAGTCGCCCCCGATACCTGATGATTTGCATCTGACAGCCAAAAAACCCGATCACTTGGCCATTTTCCCCCCGCGCAGCCGCTCTGTCCTTGCTCCCTGCCCCTTGCGCGCGCGCCCTGCCTACGCTATCGGACGCGGCACGTTTTCCCTTTTGCAGGAGCATCGCGTCATGACCCGCGGCGTCATCTTCGGCATAGCGGCCATGACCATCGTGGTCGTCGCTTCAAACATCCTCGTGCAACACCTGTTTGGCGACTGGCTGACGCTGGGCGCATTCACCTATCCGTTCGCGTTCCTCGTGACCGACCTGATCAACCGCAGTCTGGGCGTTACCGCCGCGCGGCGGGTGGTGGTGGCGGGCTTCGTTGCCGGGGTCGCGTGCAGCTTTGTCGCGGCGCAGTTCGGCATGACCACGTTCCGCATCGCGCTCGGCTCAGGGCTGGCCTTTGTGATCGCGCAGATGCTGGACGTGGCGGTGTTCGACCGGTTGCGCGCCGGGGCTTGGTGGCGCGCGCCGCTGGTCAGCTCAGTGCTCGGCTCGGCGCTCGACACCGCGCTGTTCTTCTCAATCGCCTTCGCCGGGGCGCTGGCGTTCCTTGCGCCGTCGGACGACGTGTCCTGGGCCGGGGAAATGATCCCCCTGCTGGGCATGGGTCCGCTTGCGCCGCTGTGGGTCAGCCTGGCGACGGCCGATTTTGCGGTGAAGCTGACGCTGGCACTGGTGGCGCTGGCACCATTTCGGGCCCTGTCGGCGCGCATGCGCGCGGCCTGATCGCGCGACCATGATTGCAGGGGCCGCACCGCATGTCGGGGCGGCCTTTTGCATTTGCATCAAATGCACCAGAAAATTGCGGCGGGCACCGCACGCAAAGCTTTACAGAACGACGCCGCGCGCGCACGATGATCACAGTCATCAACAACGGAAAGGAGGTTGCTCTATGTCAAGTGAGAACATGGGACCGACGGCGGGGTTTACGCGCGAGGATCGCGGGTAAGGGAGCAGCCTCTCTGCCGACGGCGCCGAGCGCGGCGCGATGCGCCGCCCAAGGCCGTCGGTTCCGAAACTCACGCCCTGTAGCTGACAAGCTGCAGGTCAGGGGCCGCGGAGACAACCGCGGCCCCTTCGTATTGTGCAACGCTTTGTGAATCACAGTATGAAACGCGGGCCAAAGGTGGCGCTGCCATCCGCGATGGGCCATATCTGGGGACCCCGCCGCCAACCAGGTCCGCCCCGATGATCCGCATCACCGACGACATCTCCATCGCCGACTGGGAATTGTCTGAGAGCTTTACCCGCAGCTCCGGCCCCGGCGGGCAGAACGTCAACAAGGTCGAAACGGCGGTTGAGCTCAGGTTTGAGGCCGCGCGCTCCCCCAACCTGCCCGAGTATGTGAAGACGCGGCTAAAACGGCTGGCGGGCCGGCGCTGGACCTTGGACGGTGCCGTGCTGATCCGCGCCGAAAGCACCCGGTCCCAGCTGCGCAACCGTGAAGACGCGTTGGAGCGTCTGAAAACCCTGATCGAACAAGCCGCCCACCGCCCCAAACGCCGCATTCCGACGCGCCCGACGCTGGGGTCAAAACGCCGGCGGCTGGATGAAAAAACCCGGCGCGGCGGCGTGAAATCCCTGCGCGGGAAACCGCAGAGCGACGATTGACCGGCGCCGCGGCGCCCCGCCCGCCGCACGCGCAACGTCGACTACGGCGCCCCCGTGCCCGAGCGGGGGGCCCGCCCCCCCGAGGGCACGGCCACACCCCCGGGCCTTCAAGGCCGCGTCATTCTGGAATTGCGACGACCTCATAAACCGCCTCAGTCAGCGGGGTCAGGTTGATCCGCCCCATCGCCGACTGGATATGATCGAATATCTCACCTGAGCGGTAGATCCGGCTCAGGCCCTGATCGACCAGCAGCCGCAGCGCGGTCTCGCCGCGTGCCATGGTCAGGGCGTAAGGCTCAAAGGAATAAAGCTCCGGCGCCACGACCAGCGGCGCCAAAGGCGGCATGCGCCCGAGCTGGTATAAAAGAATCGACTGATCGCCAATATAGGCCTCGATCTCGCCGTTCTGCAGCGCTGCCAGCCCATCCACATGGCTGGCAAAGGCAATCACTGGCGAGGATGCGCCATGGCTGCCCAGCAGATCGGGGACCAGCGCCTGGGTGGTGGTGCCGGCCAGCACGCCCACGGGCTCCTCGGTCAGGTCCGACAATTTTTCGGGCCCGCCTTTGCGAAACACCACCCCGGCGCCCGCAATGAAATAGGGGATCGAGAAATCCAGCCGCGCACGCCGCGCGATGGTCTGGGTGGTCGGCCCGCAATGCAGATCGACCCGCCCGTCCACGATGGCCGCGAACCGGGTCTGCGCGGTCACCGCGATCCATTCCACCGCCAGATCGGCGCGGCCACCCGCCTGCGCCAGATGGCGCACCAGCGCGCTGCACAGCGCCACGGCCAGCCCCGCCGGGGTGCCCGTTTCGTCGCGATAAGAAAATGGCGGGGCGTCATGCCGGTAGCCCATGCGGATCACGCCCGAACTTTCGATCCGCGCGATCACGTCGGCCTGCGCGCCCATGGGCGACAGCGCGGCCAAGGCCAACGCGCCCAACGCCGCTGCGCGTCCCGTCCTGCCCAACGCAGTCTTCATCACGCCCGCCCCCCTTATGCATCGGGCCAAAGCTTGCGCCGCCGCCCGCCATTTTTCAACCCGCCCCCCGGATCACCGCGCCCCCCCGGGATCGCCGCACCGCGCGCGCGTGGCTTGCCGCTGGAAAAGCGCGCCCGCGCGCGGTATGTCCCCTATCGCCGTTCCCCGCCGGAGCGCCCGCCAAGATCCCGGCCGGAGCATGAGGAGAGACCCGACCATGACCCATCTCGACTATCGCGACCCTGAGCCGAAGATCTTCCACGGCGCGACCGGGGATTGGGAGCTGGTGATTGGCATGGAAATCCATGCCCAGGTCCATTCGAAGGCCAAGCTGTTCTCAGGTGCCTCAACCCAATTCGGGGCTGAGCCGAACACCAACGTGTCGCTGATCGACGCAGCCATGCCAGGCATGTTGCCGGTCATCAACAACTATTGCGTGGAACAAGCGATCCGCACCGGTCTGGGCCTGAAAGCGCAGATCAACCTGCGCTCAGTCTTCGACCGCAAAAACTATTTTTACCCTGATCTGCCGCAGGGCTATCAGATCAGCCAGTTCCGCGACCCGATCGTCGGCGAGGGCGAGGTTCTGGTGGACATCGCGCCGGGAATCGCCCGCCGCGTGCGCATTGAGCGCATCCATCTGGAACAGGATGCCGGCAAATCGATCCACGATCTGGACCCGCGCCTGTCCTTCGTCGATCTGAACCGCACCGGCGTCGCGCTGATGGAAATCGTCAGCCGCCCCGACATCCGCGGGCCCGAGGAAGCCGCTGAATTTGTGCGCAAACTGCGCCAGATCCTGCGCTATCTGGGAACCTGCGACGGCAACATGCAAGAAGGCTCTATGCGGGCGGATGTGAACGTGTCCGTCTGCCGCCCCGGCCAGCACGAAAAATACATGGCAACGCAGGATTTCGGCCATCTGGGCACGCGCTGCGAGATCAAGAACATGAACTCGATGCGGTTCATCCAGCAGGCCATTGATTATGAGGCCCGCCGCCAGATCGCAGTTCTGGAGGACGGCGGATCCATCGCCCAGGAAACCCGCCTTTACGATCCGACCAAGGGCGAAACCCGGTCCATGCGCTCCAAGGAAGAAGCGCATGATTACCGCTATTTTCCCGATCCTGACCTGCTGCCGCTGGAATTTGACCAAGCTTGGGTCGATGAGATCAAAGCCAGCCTGCCCGAACTGCCCGATGAAAAGAAAGCCCGCTTTGTCACCCAATACAGCGTCACCGAATATGACGCCGGGGTGCTGACGGCTGAGGTTGAAAACGCCGCCTTCTTCGAAGACGTGGCCGCGGGCCGCGATGGCAAGCAGGCCGCGAACTGGCTGATCAATGAGCTGTTCGGGCGTCTGAACAAAGAAGGCCTCGGCGTCGCCACCTCGCCGATTTCCCCCGCGCAGATCGGCGGCGTGATCGATCTGATCAAATCGGGCGAGATTTCCGGCAAGATTGCCAAGGACCTGTTCGAAATCATGTGGACCGAAGGTGGCGATCCTGCCGCCCTGGTCGAAGCGCGCGGCATGAAGCAGGTCACCGACACCGGCGCCATCGAACAGGCAGTGATCGACGTGATCGCGGCCAACCCCGACAAGGCTGAGGCGGCGAGGGCCAAACCCTCGATGGCCGGGTGGTTCGTGGGTCAGGTGATGAAGGCCACCGGCGGCAAGGCCGCACCCCAAACGGTGCAACAGATCGTGAAGGCCAAGCTCGGGATCGAATGATCCCGCGCTGCGGCTCGATCAACGGTGCGCCTGTGCTATCGTCGCGGCGCTGAACAAATGAGGTCCCGCCCCTGGGACCCGGAGAGGCGGGGACATGATCAGATACGAATACCAGACCCTTCCGGCCCCGCGCCGGGAACGCCGCGCCCGCGGCAAGACATCGGGGGCCGAGGCCTTCGCCCAGACGATTCAGGCAGTGCTGAACGATCAGGCCGCGGCGGGCTGGGAATTCCAGCGCGCCGAAAGCCTGCCCTGCGATGAGAAAAAGGGCCTTTTCGGTGGCCGCCACGAAGTGCTGCACGCGCTGCTGGTTTTCCGCCGTGTCGTGAACACCATCGCGCCTGCAACAATGTCTGCGCGCGCGGAACCCTCCGCGCCCGCACCAAGCGTTGCGCCTGCGCCCACATCGCTGTTCAACATCGGGGACTGAGCGCGCTCAGTCCCCGCCGACCACCAGATCGACGGCGCCAACCGCGACGTCGGCAGTGGCGCCGATCACCGTGGTCACGCCATCCACTGCCAGCCCCGCCGCCGCGATGGTGACCGAGGTCGCAGCCCCCACCGCAACGCCGCAGCCGCCCAGACCGGCGCAGATCGCCAGAAGGGCGGCGACGCGGATCATTCGCCAGACCCGCGCAGCGTGAGCGACAGCGCGTGGACGCGCTCCTCCAGCTCCTTCGCGACGGCTTTGTGCACCATGCGCTGACGCGCCACGCGTCCTTGACCGTCGAAAGCGGCCGCGTGCATGGTTATATGGAAATGTGTCTCGCCGCCTTCGCGAAAGCCGCCATGGCCACGATGGGCCTCGGACTGGTCCTCGATCTCAAGGCTGTCGGGCGCAAACGCTTCGGTCAGTGCAGTCCGCATCCGGTCGGTATAGGTGGTCTGGGTCATCAGTCCGCGGTCCTTTGTGGCTTTGGTCGACGCAATTGTCGGCACTTTTCATCCCTTCCGCGACGATGTGGGCGGGCAAAACGGCGCTCCATCGACTTGGCGTCAGGATTTCACGGGCTAAACTCGCATGTTCGCCCAGCGCCCGCAATCAACGGAGCCTTTTTCGCGTGCCGCCAAGATCGATCTTCAACTATGACGTTTCGGTGTCCGCCGACAAACGCCGCCGCACCAGGCGGCGTGGAATGTCGGGCGCATTCGAAGCATCAGACCGCGTGTGTGAGCACAAGAACTGCGACAGCCCCGGCGCATACCGCGCGCCACTGGCCGCAGATCGGCTGGATGAATTCCGGTGGTTCTGTCTTGACCATGTGCGGGAATACAACCGGTCATGGAACTTTTATCAGGACTGGTCGGATGAGGACGTGGAGGCCCAGATCCGCAGCGACGGCGTCTGGGACCGCCCAACCTGGAGCTTTCGGGACCAGACCAAAAGCCCGGTCGGCATGCACCCCCATCAAGAAGGCAACGCCTGGCGCCGCTTTGGCTTTCAGGACCCGATGTCAGTGCTGGGCGACAACGCCACCATCAACCCCGCCGCGCGGGAGCAGGAGAAACAGACCTCCGCCGCCCGCCGCATGCGCCGCCTGCCCGCGAACGAACGCCGGGCGATCGGCGTGCTGGGGGTAGACCCCGGCGTGCCCAAAACCGAAATGCGCAAAGCTTTCCGCGCGCTGGTGAAATCGCTGCATCCGGACATGAACGACGGCAGCCGCGATGAAGAGGCGCGGCTGACAGAGGTGCTGTGGGCGTGGGAACAGATCAAGGACAGCCGCAACTTCTCAGCCTGATCTGCCCCCGCGCACCGACGCCCGGATTGGGGCGCGCGGCGCCCTTCGCGCCGCCGGGCGAGCGGGCGCGCAAGGCGCCCCGAGCCCGCACCCCGTTAGCCGCGCGAAGGACGCCTACCCACGCGAAGGACGCCTACCCACGCGAAGGACGCCAGCCCGCCGCACGCGGGTCGGCTTCGGTGCAGAACCACCGCTCACCCTTGGCGGCCGAGATCTTGGTGCGTGCATATCCGCGGCTTCCCGGCAGGTGATAGATCAGCCCGCTGTTCGACACGTTGCCCTTGATTGCGCACGCTGGGCCTGCGGTCCCGGCCAGCCGTGTGCCCTTGCGCCAAGCCCAAGGCGGGGTTGCCTCGCCTTGCCAGATGCCGCGGCCTGATGCCTCAGCGTCCTGTTCGTCGCCAACATAGGCAACCGAATATCGCCGCGCTGCCCAAGCCTGGCCCTGCCGCACCATGGCAGCGCCCAGATCGCGGTCCCCTGCCGAGCAGACCGCGACCAAGCGGTCATAGCTGACGTTGCCTTGGGACACGCAGCGCACATTTTGCCCCGCGATCAGGCCGGTCATGGCCGCGGTCGCCTCCGCCCCGCAGGGACGATGGACGCCCGCTGCATTGGCGCAGAGCTGCGCCAATTCCGGCGCGTCGATGCCATGAAGGCGCACGCGCAGCGGCCCGCCCGCCAGCGTCAGGACCAGCGTGTCGCCATCCACCGCCCGCGCCGGCCCCGCGACGGCAGCGCCCGCTGCAACCGCGCGCGCATCCATCGCACCGCCCATGGCGGCGCCCGCCACAAGCGCCGCGGCAAGCACCACGCCTGAAACCACCCATGCACGCATACCGCGCACGGCCTTTGCCGATTGAACCACCCTGTTGCTCCCTTTCGGCGCACCCCTGCGCCGTCTTCACGACCCGATCGGGCCGCGTCGTTCAGATTATATAGGCGCCGGGGCGCCGCAAATCGACCCGCACTGCCCGGCACCCCTTGCACTCAGCGGCGCGCGCCATATGCTTCGCTCTACAATTCGGTCGCGCGGTACGCCCTTTCGCAAAACGGCGCGACCCATCAAATTTCAGGAAACGAGCTCACGATGGCGGACGGCGCAGCGATGCAGGCGATGGAACCCAATGTCGATATCGATGTGCGGGAGACCTTTGGGATCGACATGGACATGACCGTCAAAGGCTTTGCCGAGCCGACGGACCGCGTGCCCACCCTTGATCCCACCTACCAATTCGACCGGGACACCACGCTCGCCATTCTGGCGGGCTTTGCGCACAACCGGCGCGTGATGATCCAAGGCTATCATGGCACAGGTAAATCAACGCATATTGAGCAGGTGGCCGCCCGGCTGCACTGGCCGTGCGTGCGCGTGAACCTCGACAGCCATATCAGCCGCATCGATCTGATCGGCAAAGACGCGATCAAACTGCGCGACGGCGTGCAGATCACCGAATTCCAAGAAGGCATCCTGCCCTGGGCGTTGCGCAACCCGGTCGCCATTGTGTTCGATGAATATGACGCGGGCCGCCCGGACGTGATGTTTGTGATCCAGCGCGTGCTGGAAACTGATGGCAAGCTGACCCTGCTCGATCAGAACGAAGTGATCAGCCCCCACAAGTATTTCCGCCTGTTCTCCACTGCCAACACGGTGGGTCTTGGCGACACGACCGGCCTTTACCACGGCACCCAGCAGATCAATCAGGGCCAGATGGACCGCTGGTCGATGGTGGTGACGCTGAACTACCTGCCCCATGATGCGGAATGCGCGATCGTTCTGGCCAAGAACCCCGATTACCGCACGCCTGAGGGGCAGACCACGATCGGGCGCATGGTGACGGTGGCGGATCTGACCCGCTCAGCCTTCATGAATGGCGATCTGTCGACGGTGATGTCGCCGCGCACCGTGCTGGCCTGGGCCGAAAACGCGCGCATCTTCAACAGCGTCGGCTTCGCGTTCCGTGTCACATTCTTGAACAAATGCGATGAGCTGGAGCGCCAATTGGTCGCCGAATTCTTCCAGCGCTGCTTTGGCGAAGAACTGCCCGAAAGCGCCGTGAGCGTGAGCTTGGGCTGACCCGCAGATGAAGGATGGCGCCGCTTGCCTGCGAAAGCTGATGAAAAAGCGAAAAGAACCAGCGAAAATGGCCATGCCTGACACTGCATCTGCGCTATCTGGTCTTTCGCAGGAACCTATTTGGGCAACACCCCGGATGGTTTCCACCTCGTGGTGACGGCCCACTTCGCACGCGACCCATATCTTGGCGCAGACCCCAGGACAATTGACATCGAAATTTCACGATTTCTCCTTGAACATAGCAATCAGCTCAAAGATGCCGGAAACGCATTGCGACTTGAGGCGATGATCAAGCGAACTGTTCGGAAAAGAGCTTGGTGGCGCATATGAGCAAACCATCAGACAACCCCGCCGACCCGTTCAAAAAGGCGCTGGGCGAGGCCACGCGCGCGATGGCGGGCGATGCTGAGATGAAGGTCACGTTCTCGGTCGATCCGCCGGGAATGGTGAACGACACCGTGCGGCTGCCGCAGATATCGCGGCGCATGACCCGTGATGAGGTGCGTCTGGCGCGCGGTGCCTCCGACGCCTACGC
Source organism: Paracoccaceae bacterium (assembly GCA_047610385.1). Classification (GTDB taxonomy): domain Bacteria; phylum Pseudomonadota; class Alphaproteobacteria; order Rhodobacterales; family Rhodobacteraceae; genus JBOCEF01. The sequence goes on from JBLGAC010000001.1 coordinate 12,393, forward strand.
GCTGCGTGCGCGGTTCCACAACGTCGGCGCGCATTCCAAATACCGCCCGCATGGCGAAATGGCGCGTGCTCTGTTTGACGCCATGGAAAACGCGCGCTGCGAGGCGATCGGCGCCAAGGCCATGCCCGGCGTCGGCGACAATCTTGATGCACGCATGGAGGCTGAGGCCAAGCGCCTTGGCTATGCCGGCATCACCGATCCCGCGCAGGCCCCGCTGGCTGAGGCCGCGGGCTTTCTGGTGCGCAAACTGGCCACCGGGCGCAAGCTGCCCGATGGCGCGGAACATGTGCTGGACCTGTGGCAGGGGTTTCTCGAATCCCACGCGGCCGAAAAATTCGCCGCGATGGACGAGGCGCTGGACAACCAGACCGCCTTTGCGCGCATGGCCCGCCAGACCATTGCTGAGCTGGGGTATGGTGAGGAACTGGGCGAAGATCCCGACCAGCAGGACGACGAAAACGAGGACGACTCTGAGTCCGAAGAAGAAGAACAGCCCGACAGCGACGATGGCGGCGAAGAAGGCTCGGACGAGGATCAGGACACCGCGCAGGATGAGACGGCCGAGGACAGCCGCGATTCGCAAGCCATGCAGGCCGCGATGGATGAGCTCGACGACATGGATATGGATCAGGACGCGCAGGCCGAAGACGGCGACGCCCCTGATCTGCCGCCCCAGCCGCCCGCCGCGTCCGACGCAGACCCCGATTACAAGGTGTTCACCCAGACCTTCGACGAGGAGGTCATGGCCGAGGATCTGGCTGAGCTGGAGGAGCTGGAGCGCCTGCGCGCCTATCTCGACCAACAGCTGGAGCCGCTGAAAGGTGCCGTCGGACGGTTGGCCAACAAGCTGCAACGCCGCCTTCAGGCCCAGCAGAACCGGTCCTGGGATTTCGATCAGGAGGAAGGCGTTCTCGACGCCGCCCGCCTTGCCCGCGTCGTCGCCAGCCCCACCACGCCCCTGTCGTTCAAGGTCGAGCACGAAGCGGAGTTCCGCGACACCGTCGTCACCCTGCTGATCGACAATTCAGGGTCCATGCGCGGACGCCCGATTTCCATCGCAGCGATCAGCGCCGACATTCTGGCGCGCACGCTTGAACGCTGTCAGGTGAAGGTTGAGGTGCTCGGCTTTACCACCCGCGCGTGGAAGGGCGGCCAATCGCGTGAAAAATGGCTGAACGACGGCCGTCCGCAGGCGCCCGGCCGCCTGAATGACCTGCGCCACATCGTCTACAAGCGCGCCGACGCCCCGTGGCGGCGCGCGCGGCCCAATCTGGGCCTGATGATGAAGGAAGGTCTGCTGAAGGAAAACATCGACGGCGAGGCGCTGGAATGGGCCTATCGCCGGCTGATGAAGCGGCCTGAGCAGCGGCGCATCATGATGGTGATTTCAGACGGCGCGCCGGTGGATGACAGCACGCTGTCGGTGAACCCGTCGAACTTTCTTGAAAAACACCTGCGCGATGTGATCGCAATGATCCAGCGCAAAAAAGCAGTCGAACTGCTGGCCATCGGCATCGGCCATGACGTGACGCGGTATTACGAACGCGCGGTGACCATCACCGATGCCGACCAGCTGGCGGGCGTGATGACCGAACAGCTTGCGGCATTGTTTGAGACTGATCCGAAAAAGCGCACGCGTGCGGTGAAACGCGGCGCCCGCCGCTAGGCCCCTGCCGGGGCGGGCGAGACGGGTCTGGGGAAACGGGGCGCTAAAGCCTGCTGCGAAGGGATCGTGGTGGGCTTTTTCTTTGGGCCACCCTCGAAATCCACATCGCCACGGCCCTGCGCGCCGCGGGGCGCAATCCATGCCCGTACTGGGCCATCTGGCAAACAAATGGCGAAACGGTCAGATCCGCGCCGCAGCTCGGTTCGCCGCCCGCACCCGCAGCAATGATCGCACCACAAAAAGCGCCAGTCCGATCCCGCCCAAAAGCGGCGCGGCAGGCAGATACAGCACCGGCTCGATGGCCGCGAACGCGTCCAGCGACACCCGGTTCTCAAGCCCTGATTGCAGCCCGATCAGGCTTTCCTTGTGCAACTGGAACCACAGATCCCCCAGCGGCGAGAACGCGAATTCTCCCCCCGCGGAAATGTCATGGAAAAGGGCCCCGGCGGCGGCGAGCAGGAACAAAACGCTGAGAATGCGCAGCATAGGACGATGATCTCCGGTTCAAAGGGTCGCCCCCCAGATGTCGCCCGCCCGCGCGTCACCCGCAACCCCGATGACGCAGGCGTGAGCGGACCGCCCCCCCGCGCCCCTGCCCGCACGCGCCAACGCCCACCCCGCCGCGCGGGCGATCCGATGCGGCTGGGTGCCCGCGTGGGGGCGCGGCCCGCTGTGCGGACCGCGCCGCGATCAGACCCGAAGCGCGCGCGATTGCCCGCCCCGGCGACGCGCTCAGATCCAGCCGGACAGCTCAGTGCGCACGATGCTTTCGATCATGTCCATGTGATCCGGCCGGGCGTTCAGGCAGGGGATATAGGTGAACGTCTCACCGCCCGCATGCACGAACGCCTCTTTGATCTCTTCGTTGATTTCTTCCAGCGTCTCGACACAATCAGAGGAAAACGCGGGTGCCATCACCGCGATCCGCTTTTTGCCGGCCTTGGCCAGCCGCGCGACCTCTTCGACCGTGTAGGGCTGCAGCCATTCCTCAGGGCCAAAGCGCGACTGGAAGGTGTGCACCACCTCATCTTTGGCAAATCCCAGCCGTTCGCGCAGCCGCCGCGTGGTGGCCTGGCAATGGCAGTGATACGGATCGCCCTTCTTCACCAGATAGCGCTTGGGCAGCCCATGATACGACGCCACCAGCGCGTCGGGGCGATGGTCAAGCTTGGCATAAGCTTCCTCAACCGTCTTAGCGAGGCAATCGATGTACATCGGGTTGTCGTAATAGGCCGGGACCGTGCGGACCGCGGGCTGCCAGTTCAGCTTCATCAGCGTCTTGAACAGCGCGTCATTGGCGGTGGCGGTCGTGGCGCCCGCGTATTGCGGATACAGCGGGAAGAACAGGATCTTTTCGCAGCCCGCCGCCTGCATCGCGCGCACGCGGCTGTCGGTGGACGGGTTGCCGTAGCGCATGCAGAAATCGACCAGCACCTTGTCGCCCCAAGCGGTCGACAGGCGCGCGGCCAGCGCTTCGGTCTGATCGCGGGTGGTGGTCAGCAGTGGGCTTTCGTTGCGCTCCTTGTTCCAGATGCCGGCATAGGCCCGGCCACTGGATCTGGGGCGCTTGGACAGGATGATCAGCTGCAGCAGCGGCTGCCAGACCCACGGCGAATAATCGATCACCCGGCGGTCAGACAGAAACTCGCCAAGGTATCGGCGCATCGACCAGTAATCGGTGGCGTCGGGGGTGCCAAGATTGACCAGCATCACGCCGATTTTGGCACGCGCCACGGCGGGGTGATCGGCGGGCGCATGCGCAAGCCGCCCTTGCCCGGGGGGGGTCATCTGCGCGGTCGTTCCGTCCATCCGTCTTATCCCTTCGCGTCTCGCGCCAGCTCGCGCACGGCATCGGCTTGTGATTGCGCACTTAGGCCACGGGGCGGCAGGGTCAATCAACCCCCGCTGCAGCAAGGCGATGCGCCGCGGGCACGCATTGCGCCCGCCCGACCGCGGCGCAGCATAGGGTTGTGGCGCGCGCGGGTGCGACCCCCTATCTGTTGAAGGACCGAAGCGAAGCGAAACGGGTGACATCTATGCTGGGCGACACTGGGCGCAGGCTGGCGAGCCTGATCGTTTTTCTGATGATCTTCACCGCCTCTTGTAAGGCATTCGGCGTCAATGGCGCGCCCGCGGCAACCCTGCCCGCGGCGCAGGCCACCCGATGACCGCCCGCCGCTATACCGGCGCGCACAGCCCTGAGGCCCACAGCGCGCCCCCCCCCAAGGCAGGCGGCTTTTGGTCGCGCGCCATGTTCTTCGCCCCCGTGCCCCTGCTGTTTTCGATCTACGCAGAGATATTGCGCGGCGACGCGGTCGGCATCGCCACCGAACTGGGCGCAGGCGCGGCCTTGATCCTCGCCGCCCAATCCCTGCGCGAAGGGCTTAAGGCTGAGGCCGCGTGGCATGCCCGCGCCTCAGCCGCCCGTCCGCCGATCCCCAGAAAGGTCATCGCATCCTTGCTGACCGCGCTCGGCGTCGGGGTGCTGGCAGGGGCGGCCTGGGGGCTGGGGCCGGTTGCGGGCGGCGCTTATGGCATTCTGGCAGGCGTTGTGCATTGCGCGGCCTTTGGCATTGATCCACTGCGGGCCAAGGGCCTTGCGGCTGCGCGCGGCGGCGACGCCAAGCGCGCGAACGAAGCGTTGGCTGAGGCTGAGGCCCTGATCACCGACACACTGTCGGCAGCGCGCCGCCTTGGCGATCAAGGGTTGGCGGGCAGGGTTCGGGCGCTGTGCGCGTCGGCCCGCCCTGTTCTGGTGCAGATCGAACAGGACCCGCGCGATCTGCACCGCGCGCGGCGGTTCCTGTCGATCACCTTGACTGGTGCACGCGACGCGACCGTCAAATATGCGCGCTTGGGCGTCGAAGACCCTGACCTTCGCGCGGCCTTCGTCTCATTGTTGACTCAGCTTGAGACGAGCTTTGCCAAACAAAGCGCCCGGCTGACCGCCGATGACCGGGCGGAGCTTGAGATCGAGATCGAGGTTCTTTCAGACCGATTGCGCCAGGACGGGGCCGGTGGCGCCCGATAACCCCGCGGACAGGAGACACGCCATGACCACCACCCCCAACGCTGACGACGCCGCCGCTGCCCTGGGCAAAGCGGCCGAGGCCACCCTTGCCGTCGTGCTGCCCGAACCCAAGGCGGACATCATCACCGCCGATCAGGCAGACCCAGCAGACCGCGCCAAGATCGACGCGCTGGTTGCGCGCATCGACATGACCGACGCACAGTCGATCTTGACCTTCGGGTCCGCCGCCCAGACCCAACTGACCGAGATTTCGGACCGGATGCTGGACGGCGTGCGTGCCAAGGACACCGGGCAAGCGGGCGGCGCGCTGACGCGCATGGTGTCCACCATTCGCGGGTTTGACGTGGATGAACTGAACCCCGACCGCAAACGGTCATGGTGGGACCGGCTGCTGGGCCGCGGCTCCTCAGTCGCTGATTTCATCGCCGGGTTTGAAGACGTGCGTGGCCATATCGACAAAGTGACGGATGAGCTGCTGAAGCACGAAACCCAGCTGCTGAAAGACGTGAAAATGCTCGACAAGCTTTATGAGGAAAGCTTGGTGTTTTATGATGATCTTGCGCTTTTCATTGCCGCCGGGGTTGCCAAGCTGGCCGATCTGGACGCCGCAACCATCCCCGCCAAACAGGCCCAAGTTGCCGCCGCACCTGATGGCGACGCGACGCTGGTGGCCCAGGAATTGCGCGACATTCGCGCCGCGCGCGACGATCTGGAACGCCGGGTGCATGATCTGCGGCTGACGCGGCAGGTGACGATGCAAAGCCTGCCCTCGATCCGGTTGGTGCAGGAAAACGACAAGGGGCTGATCGGGCGCATCGGATCGACGCTGGTGAACACGGTGCCGCTGTGGCGCACGCAATTGGCGCAGGCCGTGACCATCGCCCGGTCGCGCGAAGCCGCCGGCGCGGTCAAGGGCGCGACTGACCTGACCAATGAATTGCTGACCAAAAACGCCGAACAGCTCGGCATCGCCAACCGCGAGGTCCGCACCCAGATGGAGCGCGGCGTCTTCGACATCGAAGCCGTGCGTGAGGCCAATGCACGCCTTGTCAAAACCATCGAGGAAAGCCTGCAAATCGCCGACGAAGGCAAGCGCCGCCGCGCTGAGGCAGAGCGCGAGCTGATCAAGATGGAGGGCGAGCTGAAAGCCGCCCTGTCCGCCGCCAAGGCCCCTGCGCGCATGATGCCCGCAGGCGGGCCCGCCGATGGCGGCGGAGACGGCGACGCATGATCGCAGCCCAAACACATGCGCGGGGCCGGGCGACCGGCCCTACCGCCGGGGCCGATCCGGCCTGCCTCCTGCCAGCAAGCGGGGGGGCGGCGCAATGATCCGCGCCTTGATCCTGTGCGCATTGCTGGCTGGCTGCGGCCCCCAGACCACCCAGCAGAAATATGAAGCACTGCAAGATTGGTACGCCGAACAGGGCCTGCTGCGCACCGATTACGACCCCGCAGACGCGCCGTTTTCCCGCGACGATCTGGTGCGTAATTTCCAGAAAATCGCATTCCATTCCGAATTCGCCCCCGGCGAAAAGCTGCGCCAAGAAGAAACCCCGACCGAGCTGTTCAAATGGACCGGAGGCCTGAGCTGGTCCATCGACGGCGACGGCGTCGGCCCCACAGACATCGCGGATATGCAAGCCCTGATCGCGCGGCTGGCGGCGGCCACCGGCCTGACCTTCACCCAGCTGACGCCCCAGGACGACGCATCCCCTGACGTCAGCATGCTGGTGCTGGGCGCAAGGACGCGCGAACTGGTGATCGGCTTGCTCAGCGTCCAGGACACCCTGCGCGCCGTGCCGCTGATCAAGGCGTGGTCGGCCGAGGACCGCTTTCCATGCATCGGCCAGATCGGGCTGGTGAGGCATGGCGCGAACGCCGGCACGTTGCGCGCCTTCATCTTCATCAAGGCGGAAACCACGCGCCTGCTGCGCAAATCCTGCCTGCACGAAGAATTCACGCAAGTGTTGGGATTGTTGAACGATGGCGACGACGTGCGGCCTTCAATTTTCAACGACGGGCAGGAATTCGCCCTGCTGACCCGCCATGATGAGATGCTGCTGCGGATATTATACGACCCCCGCCTGAAACCCGGCATGACCGAGGCCGAAGGCATGCCCATCGTGCGGCGCATCGCGGCGGAGCTGGAGCTGTGAGGGGGCCGGGCCGGTTGGCGGAGGGCATCGCGCTGGGGGCGGTTCTGGCGCTGCTGGCGGTGATCGCGCTGTTGCTGGCGCATGGCGTGCAGCAGGACACGGTCCCGGCGAGCATCGGCGAGCAGTTGATCGGCGTGTGCGGAACGATGGCGGCGGCTTGGCTCGCGGTGTGGGGCATCGGGTGGCAGATTCAGGAGGGGCGAGATACGCAGGAGAGCGCACGGATGTCGGCGCTTGAAGCGCAAAAAATCGAGCTGCAAGGCGCGCTCTCGGAGGCGACCGGCGCGCTCGAAAAGCTGCTTGAGATTTGGACGCGCCCAGACGGACCGGAGACCGAAGCCGACTTGAACGGCCCCATTCAAGACCTCAGATCGTGCCGCCCCGTTCTTGCCGCGACCAGCCGCGTCGCCGCGCATGCTGACGCAACATGGCTGGCGGTCCTGGGCGCCCAGTTGCAGATTGCCGAAGCGCGCGCAGAACTGGACGGCCCCCTGCGCGTCCCGACCGGCGATCGCACATCAATCGTATTGCAAATCATGGCAGCGTACAGTCTTTGCATCGAAATTTTCCCGTATGCGCGATCTGAAGCAGATCACATAAAAGTTGTGTTGAAAGAATATGAGCACGTTCTGACGCACTGGCGTAAATTTCACGAGAATATTGCCAGCCTTGAAAATGGATTCAAAATATCGCCAGAAAAAGACGGATTAAGATCAAAAATATACAACGGACTCGTCGCTAAGATCATGCGCACAGCCACCCCCCCCACCGAAAGGCCCCTGACATGAGCATCTTCGACTTTCTCGGCGGCCAGTTCGTCGATGTCATCGAATGGACCGACGACACGCGCGACACCCTCGTCTGGCGCTTTGAACGCCACGGCAATGAAATCAAATACGGGGCCAAGCTGACCGTGCGCGAAGGTCAGGCCGCCGTGTTCGTCCACGAAGGCCAGCTTGCCGACGTGTTCACCCCCGGCATGTGGTTGTTGGAGACGAACAACCTGCCGATCATGACCTCACTTCAGCACTGGGACCACGGGTTCAAATCCCCGTTCAAGTCTGAGGTCTATTTCGTCAACACCACCCGGTTTCAGGATATGCGCTGGGGCACGCGCAATCCGATCATGCTGCGCGACCCGGAATTTGGCCCGGTGCGCCTGCGCGCGTTTGGCACCTACACGCTGCGCATCACCGACCCCGCCCTGTTCCTGCGCGAGATTGTTGGCACTGACGGCGAATTCACCACCGATGAGATCTCAGAGCAGATCCGCAACATCATCATCGCGCGGTTCTCCAACGCCATCGCCGAGGCGCAGATCCCGGTTCTCGACATTGCCGCCAGCACCGACCAGCTGGGCGACATGATCCGCGCGCGCATCGCGCCGGAACTGGCCGCCTATGGCATTGAAACCCCTGCCCTGACGGTCGAAAATGTCTCCTTGCCCGAAAGCGTGGAAAAGGCCTTGGACAAGCGCACCTCAATGGGCGTGATCGGCAATCTGGACGCCTACGCCAAATTCCAGGCGGCTGAGGCGATGGAGGCTGCGGCCAAGAACCCCGGCGGCGGCGGCGGCATGGGCGCGGGCCTCGGCATGGGCATGGGCATCGCGGCGGGTCAGGCCATGGGCGCCGCGCTGGGCGGTATGCACGGCGCGGCGCACGCCCCGGCGCAATCGCCGTGGGGGGCCCATCACGGCGCGCAGGGTTATGGGCAGGCCCCACAGGCCCCCACCCATGTGGCCCCCCCACCCCCGCCGCCCCCGGCGATCGAACGGGTCTGGCACCTCGCCAAGAACGGCGTCACCACCGGGCCGTTTTCGCGCGCCGATTTGGGGCGGATGGTGACATCGGGCGGCTTTGCCCGCGAAACCATGGTCTGGTCCGCGGGGTATGAGGGCTGGATGCAGGCCGATGACGCGCCAGAGCTCGCCCAGCTTTTCACCATCATGCCGCCGCCCCCGCCACCCGCGTAACGCGATCGGGGTGCAGGGTGGGCCAGATGCGGACCTCGCGCTTGGGCGAGGGCCGCGATGGGCCGCACCAACCCCGTCCCATAAGGATCCACCGATGGACGCCACCACCGCCCCCGCGCCAGCGCATGAACCCGCGCGTTTTCCGTGTGAAAACTGCGGCGCCCCGCTGGCCTATGCCCCCGGGGCGGACGCGCTGAAATGCCCGTTCTGCGGCCATGTGAACCAAGTGCGGCAGGCCAACCCCTGGGACGCGGCCGCCGCGCTCAAGGAGCTCGACTTCGAAGCTGCGCTGCGCAACACGCTCGATGCGGAAAATTCCACCGATGTTCGTGTGATCCCCTGCACCACCTGCGGCGCTGAGGTTGAGTTTGAGGCAGCCGAGCATGCTGGCACCTGCCCGTGGTGCGCCGCGCCACTGATCGCCGCGCCGCAGGTCCACCCGATCCTGCGCCCACGCGGCGTTCTGCCGTTCCTGACACCAGAACGCGAGGCCCACGCCGCCATGGGGCAATGGCTGGGGCGCCTGTGGTTCGCGCCTTCGGGGCTGTCGGACTATGCGCGCAAGGGGCGCAAGATGGACGGGCTTTATGTGCCGTGCTGGACCTTCGACGCGGACACCACGTCAGATTATCGCGGCCAGCGCGGTGACACTTATTATGAAACGCAGATGGTCCCAGTCAAAACCGACAAGGGCATGTCCATGCAATCGCGGCAGGTGCCAAAAATCCGCTGGCGGCGGGTGTCGGGCCGGGTGCGGCGGGCGTTTGACGACATCCTGTGCCCCGCCACCCGCGCCATCGACCACAAAGCGTTCGAACGCCTCGGCGCCTGGGATCTGATGGCCTTGGAGCCATACGACCCCCGCTATCTGGCGGGGTTCCGGGCTGAGGCGCATTCGATCCCCCTAAAGGACGGATACGCCCATGCGCGTGAGATCATGGATCAGACCATCCGCCGCGACGTGCGCTTTGACATCGGCGGCGATCGCCAGCAGATCGACGCCCTGTCCACCGACATCCGCGACGTGACCTTCAAGCACATTCTGGTGCCGGTCTGGCTGGCGGCCTATCGCTACCGCGGCAAATCCTACCGGGTCAGCGTCAACGGCCGCACCGGGCAGGTGCAGGGCGCGCGCCCCTATTCGCCATGGAAAATCGCGGGCGCGGTCCTTGCGGGCCTGATCTTGGCCGCAGCGGTGGGGTATCTGGTGGCGATGGGGCAGAAATAGCTGCGCTCAGGCGTCCTTGCCCGGCCCCTCGTCATAGCCTGCCCAGCCGTAATCGCCCTTGGTTTCAGGCAGTTCATCGGCCTTCACATGGTTCAGCATGTAGGCCTTGGAGATGAAGTTGGCCGTGATCGGCGCGGTCAGGAACAGGAACAACGTGATCAGCAGCTCATGCATCGTGATCCTGCCGTCATGCAGATAGAAATACCCCATTGAGGCCAGCAGCACCCCGCCCACGCCCACAGTGGACGATTTGGTCGGGGCGTGCAGACGCCGCATCGTGTCGGGCAGTTTCAGCAGCCCAAAGGACCCGACCAGCCCGAAAATGCCGCCAACCACCAGAAAGAACGACACCAGAATTTCGCCAAACAGGATCATGCCAGTTTCCGCCCCATCATTCGATCAGATCGCCGCGCAGGATAAAGCGGCAATAGGCAACGGTGGACACAAAGCCGACCATGGCGATCAGCATTGAGGCCTCAAAGTAAATCGGCGTGTCCTGAAATATCCCGTACAGGATCAACAGCGCGATCGAATTGATCACCATGGTGTCAAGCGCGAGGATCCGGTCCGCCGCCCGGTGCGCGCGCGCGATGTGCACCAGATTGCACACCAGCGCCAGCGTGTAGCACCCCATGCAGAACGCAAGAGCGAGGTCTATCATGCGAAGATCTCCATCAGGCGGCGCTCATACCGCGATTTGATGTCGTCGCGCACCGCGTCGGGGTCGCTTGTGTCAAGACAATGGACCAGCAGGCTGCGGTTGTCCGCTGACAGCATTGCGGTCACGGTCCCAGGCGTCATGGTGATGGTGCCCGCCAGCACGGTGATCGCCTCAGGCGAGGTCAGGTCCAGCGGCACCGCAATCCAGGCCGAGCGCATGTCCGCGTTGCGTTTGAACAGGATGATGCGCGCGACGGCGACGTTGGCGACCATGATGTCCCACATCACCACCGCTATGTATTCCAGCATCATGGCCGGGTTGCGCAGCCGCGGGCGGTCAGGCCAGTAGGCCGCCGTCAACAGCGGGATCACGATCCCGAGGATCAGGGCCAGCACAACGCTGCCAGCTGCCACCGAATTGACCAGCAGCAGCCAGACAACCGTCAGTGTCAGAGTCAAAAGTGGGTGGGGAAGTATGCGGCGGATCATTGGGTCGCCCCCTCCAGACCGCGGCCGAGCACCGCGGACACATAGCCCGACGGATCGAACAGCTGGGCCGCCGTTGCATCAAGATAGGTCATCGCGGGACCCGCGAACACCGTCAGCATCGCCAGCACGAACAGCGCCCCGAAGATCGCGGCGAACGCCCATCGCGCAGGGTCAGGGTCTGGCACGCGGTCAGGCGTGCGGTCTGGGCGGCCCTGCAGCGCCGCCAGCCCGGCAGGCTTCCAGAAAAGCACACTGCCCGCCCGCGCAAACCCGACCACCAGCACCAACGAACTGATCAGGATCGCCGCCCAGATCAGCACCATGTCCGGCGCATCGCGCGCGGCGTCCAGCACCAGCAGCTTGCCCAGAAACCCGCTGAGCGGCGGCATCCCCGCCATGGCGATGGCGGCGGCGAAGAACAGGCACGCCAGCAGCCCGCTTTGCGAAATGTCTGGCGCAACGCGCAGCGCATCCCCCACTTGCCCACGCCGGCGCGTGATCTGATCGCCGATCAGGAACAGCACCGCCGCGGCGAAGGTTGAATGGATCATGTAATACATCGCCGCCGCCGCCGCCTGAGGGGTGAACAGCGCGATGGCGATCATCAGCGTGCCCATGGACGCCAGCACCGAAAACGCCAGCATCCGCGACAGCCCGCGCGCGCCCAGCACCCCCACGGCCCCGATCGCCAGCGTGATCAGCGCGCCGGGCATCAGCCAGTCTGCGGCCATTGACCCGGTCGACGCGACGTCTGGCCCGAAGATGATCGTGAAAAACCGCAAAATCGCATAGGCACCGACCTTGGTCATGATCGCGAACAGGGCGGCGACCGGGGCGGGGGCCTCAGAATACGCGCCGGGCAGCCAGAACTGCATTGGGAACAGCGCCGCTTTGATCGCGAACACGATCATCAGCAGCATTGCCGCCACACGCAGCAGGGCAGCGTCCTCCAGGGGCATTTCGCGCGCAATCCGCGCCAGATCCGCGATGTTGAGCGTGCCGGTCACTGCGTAAATCGTGCCCAGCGCGAACAGGAACAGCGCCGATCCGGCAAGGTTCATCACCACGTATTGCAGACCCGCACGCAGGCGCATGGCACCGCCGCCGTGGATCATCAGACCGTAGGAGGCGATCAGCAGCACCTCAAAGAACACGAACAGGTTGAACGCGTCGCCGGTCAGGAACGCGCCGCACACGCCCATCAGCTGGAAATGGAACAGCGCGTGGAAATGGCGGCCACGCCGGTCCCACCCGCTGCCGATCGCATAAATCAGCACCACCAGCGCCAGCACCGAAGTCAGCAGCAGCATCAGCGCCGACAGCCGGTCCAGCACCAGCACGATGCCAAACGGCCCGGGCCAGTTGCCCAGCTGATAGACATGGGTCTGGCCATCGGCGGCCAGCAGCGCCAGCCCCAGCGCGATGCATGCCATCGCCACGGTCCCGACGGCTGAGAACGCGCGCGCCAGCACAATGTCGTGGCGCATGACGAAGGCAAGGATGGGCGCAAGAAGCGCGGGCAGGATGACCGGCGCGATGATCCAGTGGTTCACCGGTTGATCTCCGTATTCGTGTCATCGGCCGCATCGACGATGTCGATGCGGTCGTCGCCATGTTCGATAAATGCGCCCAGCGCGATCATCACCACCACGGCGGTCATGCCGAATGAAATCACGATTGCGGTCAGCACCAGCGCTTGGGGCAGCGGGTCGGTATAGACCTCAACGCCCTTGATCAGGATTGGCGGCGCGTGCACCGTCAGCCGTCCGGTGGCGAACAGGAACAGGTTCACCCCATAGGTCAGCATGGTCATCCCGAGGATCACCGGAAACGCCCGCAGGCGCAGGATCAGATAGGTTCCCGCCGCGGTCAGCACGGCGATGGCGCTTGCAACCAGCACTTCCATGTCAGGCCTCCTTCGCCGGGGCCGAGGGATTCACATCCATCGGTTCCACGTTCACCTTGGACCCCGCGGCGCGCGCGATCCGCGACAGGCTGTACAGGATCAGCATCACCGCCCCCAACACCGTCAGAAACACGCCCAGATCGAACGCCATGGCGGTCGCCAGCTCAAACTTCTCAAGGTAGGGCAGTTTGACGTAGCCAAAGGCGCTGGTCAGGAACGGCTTTCCGGCCAGCCACGCCCCCGCCCCGGTCAGCGCGGCGATCAAAACGCCGACGCCGATCAGCGAATGATATTCGATGCGCCTGCGGTCCTGAGACCAGGCAAAGCCGCTGGCCATATATTGCATCAGCAACGCAATCGCCACGACCAGACCGGCAACAAAGCCGCCGCCAGGTTCGTTATGGCCGCGCAGGAAGATATAGACGCCAACCATGATCGCGATCGGCAGCATCAGCCGCGTCGCCACCACCATCATCATCGGGTGCACGTCTGCGGAGCGCGTCTGCGTGAACCGCCAGTTGTGCAGCTTTTGCGCCGCTGGGCCGCGCAAAAGCGTGTCCATCAGCGCAAAGATCGTCAGCCCTGCGATGCCCAGAACGATGATCTCTCCGAACGTGTCATAGCCGCGGAAATCCACAAGGATCACGTTCACCACGTTGGTGCCGCCACCGCCCGTGTAGGAATTGGCCAGGTGCCATGACGAAATCGACGTGAAGTCGCGCATCATGAACGCATAGGCCAGCACCCCGACGCCGCCGCCCGCACCCACCGCGATCAGCCCATCGCGGGCCCGGCGCAGGTTGGAGCTTTCGCGCGGGGTGTGCTTTGGCAGATAGTTCAGCGCCAACAGCAGCAGCATGATGGTCACCGTCTCAACCGAGATCTGCGTAAGTGCAAGATCCGGCGCCGACAGATACACAAAGCCCAGCGACACCATCAGCCCGATGACGCCGATCAGCACCAGCGCAAGGAACCGCATCCGGTGGAACCGCACCACCGCCCCGGCCGCCACGATCAGCAGCAGCCAGCCAGCCGCAACCGGGATCGGGATCGGCAGCATGGTGCGCGTCGCAGGCGCCTGCCCACCACCCAGATAGGCCACAATGCCCATTACCAGCGTCGCGGTCACAAAGATCGCAAGGTATCGGCTGATCGCGCCATTGTGGCTGGCGGCCGTGATACGGCGGGCGCCGGACACGAAACCGGCCATCATCGCATCAAAGATCACTTTGGCCTCAGGGCGCGGCATGGCGCGCCACGCGCGGTTGAACGGTTTGTGCAGCAGCAGGAATATGGCACCGCCCGCGACGGCGATGCCGCTCATGTACAGCGCGGGGTTCACGCCGTGCCAAAGCTTGATCTTCAGATACTCCATCTGCTCACCGATCACCGCGCCGGACACCGTTTTGACCAGCGGGCCAACCATGGTCATCGGCATGATCCCGATCAGCACCACCAGCACCGCCAGCAGCGCAGGTGCGGCCCACAGCCCAAAGCCCGGATCATGGGGCACCGCAGGGTAATCCGTGCGTTTCGCGCCAAAGAACACATGGAACACGTAGCGCAGCGAATAGGCCACCGACAGCAGCGCCCCAAAGGTCGCCAGCGCCGGCACAATCAGGTGATTGCCCTGCCACACGGTGTGGGACGCTTCTTCAAGCATCATTTCTTTTGACAGGAACCCGTTCAGAAACGGGATCCCCGCCATGGACAGCGCAGTGATTGTGGCGATCACCGCGGTGATTGGCATGAACGCCGCCAGCCCTCCCAATCGCTTGATGTCGCGCGTGTGCACCGAATGGTCGACGATGCCCGCGGTCATGAACAAGGCGGCCTTGAAGGTGACGTGGTTGATGATGTGAAACACCGCCGCCACTGCCGCCATCTTGGTGCCAAAGCCCAGCAGCATGGTGATCAGGCCCAGATGGCTGACCGTGGAAAACGCCAGCAGCGCCTTCAGGTCATCCTTGAACAGCGCGATGAAGGCGCCGATCAGCATGGTGATCAGCCCGGTGGTGGTGACGATGTAGAACCACGCATCGGTCCCCGCCAGCACCGGCCACATGCGGGCCATCAGAAAGATGCCCGCCTTCACCATGGTTGCGGAATGCAGATAGGCCGACACCGGCGTCGGCGCCGCCATGGCGTGGGGCAACCAGAAATGGAACGGGAACTGCGCCGATTTTGTAAACGCCCCCAGCAGGATCAGCAGCAGCGCAGGCAGGTACATCGGCGAGGAGCGGATCAGATCGCCGTGCTGCAAAATCACGCTCAGCTGATAGCTGCCAACGATGTCGCCCAGGATCAGCATGCCGGCGATCATCGCCAGCCCGCCCATTCCGGTGACCGCCAGCGCCATGCGCGCGCCTTGGCGGCCTTCGGGCAGGTGTTTCCAGTAGCCAATCAGCAAGAAGGAACTGAGGCTGGTCAGTTCCCAGAAAATCAGCAGCAGCAAGATGTTGTCTGACAGAACGATGCCCAGCATCGCGCCCTGAAACAGCAGCAGATAGGTATAGAAGCGCCCCATGGGATCGGCGCTCGACAGATAGAACCGCGCATAAAGGATGATCAGCAGGCCAATCCCCAGAATCATCCCCGCGAACAGCAGCCCCAGCCCGTCGAGCATGAAAGACACGTTCAGGCCCAGCGCAGGCAGCCATTCGATATGCGCGTACAGCACTTCACCGCGCAGCACGCCCGGTGCCTCGATCAACAGCATGATCAGCGCCAGAAGGGTTGCGGCCCCGGCCGACATCGCGCAGGTGCTGCGCCCGGCCCGGATCGTCAGACCCGGCAGCAGCGCGCCGATGAATGGCATCGCAGCGATCAGCGGCAGAATGGCAGATCCGTCGGTCATGGCTGATCCCGATTGTTAACCAGACCCCTGCCTATCCGATGGCGGCGGGAGAGGAAACTCGACTCAGCGTCAGTTGTTGAAATTCCTGCCCCAAATATGGCGTGATCACGTCTTCGCTCACCAAATTGTGACCTGATCCGCAGGGAGGAAAGGCGCGACGTGCTTTTGCGGAACGGTGTTTCGACAAACTCGTGACAGAGGCGGCCCGCCGGGTATAGTCGCCGCAAATCAGGGGTCACAGGCCCCAACGCACCCTTGAGGGATATAAGGACATGCCAATGGATCTGGATCACGCGATGCAGGAGCGCCGCAGCATTCGCGGCTTCAAACCCGACCCGGTGCCGCGCGCACTGCTTGAGGAGATCATCGCGCTGGCCAACCGTGCGCCGTCCTCGATGAACACCCAGCCGTGGCATTTTCACGTGCTGACCGGCGCGCCTTTGGAAAAGGTCCGCAGCGGCAATACTGAGCGGATGCTGGCCGGCATCCCGCCCCAGCGCGAAATTCCGGACCATGGCAAATATGAAGGCGTACACCGCGACCGGCAGGTGGAAATCGCCGTCCAACTGTTCGAAGCGATGGGCATCGACCGCTACGACAAGGAACGCCGGCAAGATTGGGTGATGCGCGGCTTTCGGCAGTTCGACGCGCCGGTCTCAGTGGTGGTGACGTTTGATCGGTCGATGGAAAACCAGGGCACGATCGCGCATTTCGATCTGGGTGCCGCGACCTACGGGTTGGTGCTGGCAGCATGGAGCCGGGGTCTGGGCGCGGTGATCAACGGTCAGGGCATCATGCAAAGCCCGGTGGTTCGCGAACATGCGCAAATCCCCGACGATCAGGTGATCCTGACCTGCGTCGCGCTCGGCTGGCCCGACGAAAGCTTTGCGGCCAATTCGGTGAAATCACGTCGGCGCGCGGCACCCAATGGGGCCACCTTCCTGGGGTTTGAAGATCAGCTCAGCGAAAGCCGGTCCTGATCCGACCGGCAACCGGCCAGCTTATGCCCAACACGAGGATGGGCTGGCCGGATGCCAAAGACGCGCTTCGCGGGACATCTGCGCGCACGAAAACACCGCCCAAAACCATAGGGCCGTGCTGGTCATGATCTGTTTTGAGGCCCGGCGGAGGGTCACCCCCTCCCCTGATCGCGCTGATAACAGGTGGAAAAGGGGAAGTGGTGGAGCTGAGGGGAATCGAACCCCTGACCTTCGCGTTGCGAACGCGACGCTCTCCCATCTGAGCTACAGCCCCGCCGTGGCGCTGTTTTTATGGGCCGATGCATAGGCTGTCAAGCGCCCGCAGGCGCGGTCTGCGCAAGAAAATGCATGACGTCCGGAGAGGCCCGAACGTGAGGCCATTCTACCCCCTTCAACCATGATCCCGGTGCCTCGGCGCCGCAGGGCTGTTGAACCTTGGGGAAAGCCCGGCTACTTCTGGGATCTTACATTCGGAAAAAAAGGGCGCGACACTCATGGGTTCACTGGCGATGGTCTTCCTGATGATCCTCAATCTTGTGTGGTGGGTGGTCATCATCCACATCGTGATGAGCTGGCTGATCAATTTCGACGTGATCAATCTGCGCCAGCCCTTCGTCGCCAATGTGTGGCGCACGCTGGAGCGTCTGGTCAATCCGGTCTACAGCCGGATCCGCAATGCGCTGCCGTCGCTTGGGGGTCTCGACTTGGCCCCGTTGGTGGTGCTGCTGGGCATCGTGGCGTTGCAGATCGTTATCAAAAACAACGCCAGCGCGTTCTGATCGTTTGCAGCCATGACCGCCGCCCTTGCGTGGGAAACGATCCCCGGCGGGCTGCGCCTGCGTCTGCGCCTGACCCCCAAGGGCGGGCGCGACCGGATCGACGGCATTGGCCATGACGCCGACGGGCGCGCATATTTGGGCGTTCGCGTGGCCGCCCCGCCGGTGGACGGGGCGGCCAACGCGGCTGTGCTGAAGCTGGCCGCCAAGACGCTGGGGGTGGCGCGGCGCGACGTGACGTTGGCCCGCGGCGCGACCGCGCGGATCAAGGTGCTGGACATCATGGGGGACGGCCCTGCGCTTGATGCAGCGCTGCGGGCGGCGGCGCGATTGTGACCCTGCGCGCCGCCGCATCTATCAATCTGTGGGGCTTGTGCCCGATCTGCGTAAGCCCGCTCCGCGAAGGACCATAAACGCCATGCCCGCATCTGACCCCGCCGCCTGGGCCCAAGCCCTGCCCGACGACGCCCCCATTCTTGTCACCGGGGCCGCGGGCTTCATTGGTGCCGCGCTGTCGCTGCGGCTGCTGGCGGCCGGAAAGACGGTGATCGGGCTCGACAACCTTACCCCCTATTACGATCCCGCGCTTAAGCAGGCGCGTCTGGCCCGGCTGCGCGCCCACCCCAAATTCACGTTCGAGTTGCTGGATCTGGCCGACCGCGCAGGCATCGCCGCGCTGTTTGCCCGCCAGTCCTTTGCCCATGTGGTGCATCTGGGGGCGCAGGCGGGGGTTCGGTATTCCATCGACAACCCGCACGCCTATGCCGACAGCAACCTGACCGGGTTCCTCAATATCCTCGAAGGTTGCCGGGCGGCGGGGACGGCGCATCTGGTCTATGCGTCCTCATCATCCGTCTATGGCGGCAACCGCAAAATCCCGTTTGCGGTCAGTGACAGCGTGGATCATCCGGTCAGCCTGTATGCGGCGACGAAAAAGGCCAATGAACTGATGGCCCACGCCTATGCCGACCTTTACGCAATGCCCTGCACCGGCCTGCGGTTTTTCACCGTCTATGGCGACTGGGGCCGCCCGGACATGGCCTATTGGAAGTTCACTGAGGCCATCTTGAAGGGCGATCCGATCAAGGTGTTCAACAACGGCGATATGGAGCGGGATTTTACCCATGTTGACGACATCGTGGAATCGGTGCTGCGGCTGATCCCGCGCCCCGCAGCCCCAGACCCCGCATTTGACCGCATGGCGCCTGATCCGGGCCGGTCATGGGCGCCCCACCGGGTGTTCAACATCGGCAATTCCAAGCGCGAGCGGCTGATGGACATGATCGCGCTGATCGAACAGGCGACCGGGCGTGAGGCGGTGAAGGAATTCCTGCCGATGCAGGCAGGCGACGTGCAATCCACCTGGGCCGATGTCAGCGCGCTTGAGGACGAGGTGAACTACGCCCCCCGCACCGCGCTGTCGGACGGCATCCCGCGCTTTGTCGCCTGGTATCGGGGCCATTACGGCCGCTGAGCTTGAGCGCGCACCCCCGCGCCTGCTAATCCCCCCATCGCCCTCCATCAAGGACCGCCTGCCATGACCCAAGCGACCCCCGGCCCCGTCTCAGTCAAAGGCCCGACAGAAAACGTTCGCTTTGGCGGCGGCGCGCCGCTGACGGTGATGGCCGGGCCGTGCCAGTTGGAAAGCGAGGCACATGCCCTTGCCATCGCAGGGGAAATGGCCGGACTGTGCGCGCGCCACGGTCTGGGGTTCGTGTTCAAGGGCAGCTTTGACAAGGCCAACCGCACCTCGCTGAGCGGCGAGCGCGGCGTTGGCATGGACAAGGGGCTTGAGATACTGGCCGCCGTGCGCAGCGCCATCGGCTGCCCCGTCGTCACCGACATCCACGACGCGGCCCAGTGCAAGCGGGTGGCTGAGGTGGTCGACATCCTGCAAATCCCCGCCTTCTTGTGCCGCCAGACCGATCTGCTGATCGCGGCTGGCGAAACCGGGGCTGCGATCAACGTGAAAAAGGGCCAGTTCCTTGCGCCTTGGGACATGGCCCATGTGGCGGCCAAGATCGCGTCCACCGGCAATGACCGGGTGATGCTGTGCGAGCGCGGGACCTCGTTTGGCTACAACACGTTGGTCACCGACATGCGCGGCCTGCCAACCATGGCCGCGACCGGCTGGCCGGTGATCTTTGACGCCACCCATTCGGTGCAGCAGCCCGGCGGGCTTGGCGGCGCATCCGGCGGGCAGCGCAAATTCGCGCCGGTGCTGGCGCGCGCGGCGGTCAGCTTGGGTGTCGATGGGGTGTTCATTGAAACGCATGAAGACCCCGACAATGCACCCTCCGACGGGCCGAACATGATCCCGCTGGCGCGGATGGGCGAAGTGATCGCCGATCTCGCGGCTTTCCATGCGCTTGCACGGGCCAATCCGCTGCCGAAATTCGCCTGAGGGAGACGCCCCATGCAGACCATTCTTATTGCCGGCGCGGGCCGCGGCATCGGGCTTGAACTGGCGCGCCAGGCCATCGCGCGCGGCGACCGGGTGATCGCCACCGCCCGCCAGCACGATCAGGCCAGCCCGCTGCGGGCGCTGATCGACGCTGCCCCCGGATCGCGGCTGGAAGAACTGGATGTGATTGACCCCATGTCCTGCGCCGCCCTGGCCGCAACGCTGGCGGACGAACAGATCGACGCCTTGATCTGCAATGCAGGCGTATTCGAAGGGCGCGGCGGCATCGACGATCCGTCGCACACGCTGGATGCGTGGTCGCGCACGCTGATGACCAACGCCGCGGGGCCGTTCTTTGTGATCCGGGCGCTGCGGGGGCTGCTGAAACGGCCCGGCGCGCGGATCGGCATCGTGTCGTCGAAAATGGGCTCTCAGCAGGTGGCGGGCGGGGGTGGCTACGCTTATCGCGCCAGCAAAGCCGCGGCGATCAATCTGGCGCGCAATCTGGCCCATGATCTGGCGCCCGAAGGCATCGCCGTGGCTGCATGGCATCCGGGCTGGGTGCGCACTGATATGGGCGGGTCGGGGGCTGACATTTCAACCCAGCAAAGCGCGGCGGGGCTGCTGGCGCGGCTTGATGCGCTGACGCCCGAAAAAACCGGCACGTTCGAAACCTATGACGGCGAAACCATCCCCTGGTGACGCGCCCCTGCTGATCAGCGTGGGCGGCTCAGGCCGAGCCGCCCACCGCCGACAGAACCGCGGGGTCCACACCGATCTTGCCCAGCGCGGCGGTCCATTTGCCGTCATCGGCGCCGTCCAGCACCAGATCTGCGTCGCCGGGGCAGGACAGCCAGCCGTTCTGCTGAAGCTCTCCTTCAAGCTGTCCAGCCGACCAGCCTGCATACCCAAGCGCGAGCAGCGCGCGGCGCGGGCCTTCCCCGCGCGCAATGGCGCGCAGGATGTCGATGGTGGTGGTCAGCGCCAGCCCGTCCTGCAATTTTTGGGTGACGCCGGGGGTGGCGAAATCATCGGAATGCAGCACGAATCCGCGGCTCATTTCCACGGGCCCGCCGAAATGGACGTTGATCCGGCCTGCCGCCACGCTCGGCGCGATTTTCAGCTGCTCCAGCAGGTCGGTCAGCGCCACGTCCCGGCTGGGTTTGTTGACGATCAGGCCCATCGCGCCCTCGGCCGAATGGGCGCACAGATACACCACCGATTGCGCGAATCGCGGGTCAGTCATCGCCGGAGTGGCGATCAGCATGATGCCCGCAAGCGAGTCGGGGCCAAAGGCGGCGTCGTCTTCAATCATGACGCCTATGATGGCGTGTCCGCCGCCGGTCTTCAACGCTTCGCTGCGCGGGCCAACGCGCCAATCGCCATACCGTGATCGCGTCCCCCCTCCCGCACGCGCGGCGGAACCGCTATATAGGATGGATGAACATGCGCATCACCCTCGCCGCCGCGCTGACGCTTGCGGCCTGCCCCGCCCTTGCCACCGGTCCTTATGCCGTGTCCGCGCTGCTGCCTGGTTGGAGCGAGCCGGGCGGCGGCCAGGTCGCTGGCCTGAGCATCGCGCTGGCGCCGGGGTGGAAAACCTATTGGCGCAACCCCGGCGACGCCGGCATCCCCCCCCGATTTGACTGGAGCGGGTCGGAAAACGTCGAAGGTGTCGCGGTGGTCTGGCCACGCCCCCACGCCTTTGACAGCTTTGGGATGCGCACGCTGGGCTATAAGCACGAGGTGACCCTGCCGCTGATGGTGACCCCCAAGGACCCCGCCCTGCCGGTGATCCTGCGGCTGGGCTTTGATTACGGCGTGTGCGCGGACATTTGCGTGCCCGCCCATGACACGCTGACACTTACTATTGCGCCCGGGGCCATCGCGCCTGAGGCGGCCAGCGACGCGCCCAGCCCCAGCGACGTGATCGCCGCGGCGCTGGCCAACCGCATCCAGCCCGCCCACGCCGACACCATGACCGTTGAGCGGTGCACCATCGTGGGCACCGGCGACGCACGCCATTTCGAAGGCGTCTTCCGCCCCAGCGCCGGTTTCACCCAAGCGCCCTATGTGGTGGTTGAGGCTGGCGACGACGTGTGGTTCGCCCCCGCCGATGTCCGCATTGAGGATGGCCTGATCCACGCCGCCGCGCAGATGCAGACCATGACCCCCGGCACCTGGGTCGACCGCGCCACCATCACCGTCACCCTGCTGGGCGAGGATGAGGCGGTGGCGATCGCCTCCTGCGTTCAATAGCGTGATCTGACTGGTTTATGCTGCGCTTGCGAAACAGCCCTGAAAGCGCCCCATCGGGCGCTTTTTGCGGTTTCATGGGGGTTTGGGGGGCTTCGCCTTGGCCTGTGCGCCACGGCGACGCAAGATAATTACTAATACCACCCCATAAACACGAAATATATTGCGTGGACCCCTTGCCCACGCGCGCGCCAGCTTATATCAAATGTGCAGCGCAGCACGGCGGGATCGCTTTTGGTGCCCGAACGAAAAACCGAAACCTTGCAGGAGGACAGCGAGATGTTCGACAACATGCCCCGCGGCACGATCTGCATCGAAGACATCGAAATCGGCATGACCCGCCATGTGCGCAAAACCATCGAAAACCGCGACATCGAAATGTTTGCAGAGGTGTCTACCGATCACAATCCGGTGCATCTGGACGACGCCTATGCCCAAGACACCATCTTTGGCGGCCGCATCGCCCATGGCATGCTGACCGCGGGGCTGATTTCAGCGGTGATCGGCGAACAGCTTCCCGGCCACGGCTCGGTCTATTTGGGCCAGACGCTGAAATTCATGGCACCCGTGCGGCCCGGCGACACGGTGGTTGCCGAAGTGACCGTGCGAGAGATCGACCACGGGAAACGTCGCGTGACCCTTGATTGCCGCTGCCTCGTGGGCGATACGGTCGTGCTGAAGGGCGAGGCGCTTGTCCTCGCGCCATCGCGTAAATTCGACTGACGCCGCCCCTTCGGACCGATCCCGGCCCCAAGGGACGGACCCCGACGGAAAGGCCGCCCATGCGCATCATCACCGGCATCGACGCGGTTCGCGATCAGGACCGTGGAACCTCTGCCGCTCTGGGCAATTTTGACGGGGTGCATCGCGGGCATCAGGCGGTGCTCGACGCCGCGCGGATCCCCGGCGCGCCCCTTGGGGTTGTGACGTTCGAACCGCACCCTCGGGTCTTTTTTGCCCCCGGCGCGCCCCCGTTCCGGCTGATGACACCGGATGCGCGCGTCCATCGGCTGGAAAAGCTGGGGGTGGAGCGGTTGTTTATCCTCAGCTTCAACGCCGCGCTGATGGGCCTTTCGGCTGAGGAATTCGCGCGCGACATGCTCGTGGGTGCGCTGGGCCTGAAACATGTCGCGGTGGGCGCCGATTTCCGGTTCGGCAAAGGCCGGGCCGGGGATGCAGCGCAGCTTTCCGCGCTTGGTGCCCGCTACGGGTTCAGCGTCACTGCCGTTGATCTGGTGGGGGGTGAGGAGGCGATTTCCTCCACCGCCATCCGAATCGCCTTGGCTGAGGGACGCCCCGAGGACGCCGCCCACATGCTGGGCCATCGCCACCGCATCGACGGGGCGGTGCAGCACGGCGAAAAGCGCGGGCGCACGCTGGGCTTTCCCACCGCGAACATCGACCTTACCGGCCTGCACCTGCCGCGCTTTGGCGTCTATGCGGTGACGGTCGATGTGCTGGACGGCCCGCACATGGGCCGCCACCGCGGTGCTGCGTCGATCGGCGTGCGGCCGATGTTCGGCGCCAACACCCCGAACCTTGAGGTGTTCCTGCTCGATTTCGCCGGCGATCTTTACGGCGCGGAGTTGTCCGTCGGGCTGGTCAAATTCCTGCGGCCTGAGGAAAAATACGACGGCGTTGACACACTGGTCGCCCAGATGCACCGCGATTGCGATCAGGCAGCTGCGGCACTGGCGGCAATCGGCCATTAGCCCCGCTGGACCCGAGGCCGCGGCTGTGGTCATGTCCCCGCCATGACAAGCGATATCGACCGCAAGGGGCTGGCCCCCGAATACTGGCGCACGACGCCCCTTTCCGACATGACGCGCCTTGAATGGGAGGCGCTGTGCGACGGCTGTGGCCGCTGCTGCCTGCTGAAGCTTGAGGACGAAGACACAGGCCAGGTCGCCTATACCGACGTGCATTGCCGCCTGTTCGATCCAGACACCTGCCGCTGCGGGAATTACGCGCACCGGAAACGTCTGGTGCCGGGCTGCGTGCAGCTGACGCCGGAAACCATTGACGCCTCTGCGCCTTGGATGCCCGAAACCTGCGCATACCGGCGCCTGCACGAAGGCCGCGATCTGCCCGACTGGCACCCGCTGGTCACCGGCGATCCTGACAGCCCACGCAAGGCGGGCGTCGCCATGCACCAGTCCTCGGTTCCCGAATGGGAGGTCGACGAGGACGATCTTGAAGATCACATCATCGAAGGGATGCTCTGATATGTGGTTCACATCTGACAATTCCGGCCCCGCCCACCCCGCGCTGCTTGATGCGATGGTGGCGGCGAATGACGGCTATTGCTCGTCCTACGGCGCTGATGATCTGACCGCGCGCGTCACCGCCCGCATCCGCAACATCTTTGAGGCGCCCAATGCCGAGGTGCTGCTGGTGGCCACGGGCACGGCGGCCAACGTCATCTCGCTGGGTGCGCTGTGCCCGCCTTGGGGCGCGCTGTTTTGCCATGAACGCGCGCATATCGAAGAAGACGAATGCGGCGCGCCTGAATTCTACACCGGCGGTGCCAAGCTGACGCTGGTGCCCGGCGATCACGGGCGCATGGATGCCAGCGCCCTGCGGCACATCATCAGCCACACCGGGCGCGGCGGCGTGCACAACGTCCAGCGCGGCGCGGTGTCGATCACCCAGTCCACCGAATTGGGCGCGATCTATTCCCCCGCCCAGATCGCGGCGCTGACCGCGATTGCCCGCGATTTTGACCTGCCGGTGCACATGGACGGCACCCGCTTTGCCAACGCGCTGTCGCGCACTGGCGGCACAGCGGCGGAGATGTCGTGGAAGGCGGGCGTGGACATCCTGAGCCTCGGGGCCACCAAGAACGGCGCGCTGGCGGCTGAGGCGATCATTCTGTTCGACCCCGACAAATTCAAAGGCAAAGCGTGGGAGCTGGAGCTGCGCCGCAAGCGGGGCGGGCATCTGTTCTCCAAGATGCGCTATGTGGCGGCGCAGATGGACGCGTGGCTGGACGATGGCCGCTGGCTGGATCTGGCGGGCCGCGCCAACGCCGCCGCCGACCATCTGGTCGCAGGGCTGCGCGGCGTTGAGGGCGTCGAATTCCTGCACCCGCCTGAGGCCAACGCCCTGTTCGTCGCCTTTTCGCGCGACATGCACCGCCGCGCCCATGACGCCGGGGCGCATTATTACATGTGGCCGTTCGACCAGTCGCTGGAGGGGCCGGGCGACAAGATGCTGTCGGCAAGGTTGGTGTGCAACTGGGCGACGGAAAAGCGCGATATGGATGCGTTTGTGGCGGCGTTGAAGGGCTGAGGGGGTTGGAGAACGCCGTCGGATATCTGCTTCTGGCGGCGGGGTTGCTGCTAGCACTCGGCCCCCAACCCGCGCGCGGATTGCGCCGCGTCGGAGTCTGGTTGCGTTTGGGGCTGAGGCGCTACAAGCGCGGCAAGCTTCAACGCAGCCTGCCGGCCCTGTCGCTCTTGTTTCTGGTGGCACTCGGAATTTCGGTTGTCAGCATCGCAGTCTGGGGATTTCTCGGCGAAAAGGGAGGGGCGCTCGGTTCAGCGGGCGATTTCTTCGGCGGCATCCTCAACCCGTTGATCGCCGCGGCGGCGCTGTTCGCGCTGCTGCACACGATCCGCATTCAGCAGGAAGAACTTCGCCTCACGCGCCATGAATTGGCGCGGTCGTCGGAGGCATTGCAAGGGCAGGCGAGACTGTACGAACGGCAGTTGTTCAATCAGGTGTTTGCTGAGGCTTTGGCCGATCTGGATGCAGCGCGGCGCGAGTTAACTCAGCGAACGCCCGGCGAAAATGCGCCCCTTGTTGGCCAAGCTGCATTCGGGATGGTCCAAAGGGGTATAACTAATGAGCTTCGAAATTACTCACGCCCAGAAGGGGTGCAAAAAGACATCAAACAGATCGATGAAATTAGTCGATTAGTCACCAAATCTGTGCACCCCGCAGTCGACCCGGACCGCTTTATAAAAACGCTAATTCATGCCTGCAGACTGGCAGACAGATCGCCATCGCCATCGCCACCAAGAGATAGCTTCCAAAGAATATCAATGCGACTCTCTGAAAACGAGATATTTTGCGCATTCTTCCTGGCGCTTAGCCCGGACGGGGCGCCAATTTTTGAGTACGTTGGCAAACTAGACATTCCGAACTTGCTGCCCGGGTATCCACGCATACCCTCACAGTTCGGCGACCCCATCGACCTCCTCCGCCTTGTTCACTCCTTGCCCGCCTCAAACCCCAACGCCGACGCCTCAAATTCATAATGGCGCCCGCAGAACTGGCAATCAGCTGTCACCATCCCCTCGGGCGTGGTCATGGTGCGGATGTCTTTTGCGGAATACTGGTGCAGGGCCTCGACCACTTTGGCGGGCTCACAGGTGCAGCCGAATTTCACCGTTTGCGGGGCCCAGATCCGTGGGGTTTCTTCGTGAAACAGGCGCGTCAGCAGCGTCTCTTGGGTCACCAACGGGCCGAGAAGTTCATGCGTGTCCGCGGTGTCCAGCAGCATGTTCACGCGGGTCCAGTTCTCAGCCTGGCTTGCGCCGCCCATCTCCGCCACGTCGTGGGATGACAGCAGGCCGTCGGCGCCGGTCGCCTCAGCCCCCGCGGGCGCGCCCATGCCCGGTTTGGGCATCTGTTGCAGCATGACCCCGCCGCCGCGCCAGGATTTGCCATGGCCGGGGATCTCAGATTGCGCCGTCGACAGCATGAACCGGGTGGCGATCTGTTCGGACTGCGCGAAATAGGTCTCAGCGCAGGCCGCAAGCGATCCGCCGGTCAAAGGCGTCATGCCCTGATAGGGCTGCATGCCCGCGCCCTGATCGATCATCATGGCAAAGATGCCGCTGCCGATCTGCGCAAAACCCGGCGCGTCCGGGTCCAGCGCATCGCGGTCATACCCGGCATAGGCGCGCATGCGGGCGGGCTGGCCCTCAGCCGCCGGGGCATACCAGTCGGTGGCGATCAGGCGGATCGGCCCTTTGCCGCGGATTTGCAGCGACAGGCGCCAGCGCAGCTTCATCGCCTGGCCCATCAGGGCGGTGATCAGCGCGGCCTCAGCCGCCAGACCCGCGACGACGGGGGGGTAATCATGCCCCTCAAGCATCCGGGCCAACGTGCTGTCGAGCCGGGCGGAGCGGCCGCGCACATCGGCGCCTTCAAGCACGAAGGGAAGGACGGTGTCGTCTCCGGCAAGGATGGGGGCGTCGGTCATGGCGAAGTCTCCGGGCGGCGGTGGGTCTGGGGCACGCGCAGGGGCGCGCAGTTGCCGCGACACATAGCGCCGGGGACCGCCCACCGCCACCCCCGCGCTTGACCACGCCCCCCTGCGCAGCATCATGGTGGCCATGAGACGGTTCGGAGAGACATGGCGCAACGACGCCCCCTATCGCCAGCGCCCCGGCGCCTATGCCGCCATCCTACGCGGACCAATGATGCTGCTTGCGGCCACGCCAAACGATGGCGAATCGCTGTTGCTGCCCGGCGGTGGGGTGGATCCCGGCGAATCGCCCCTGCAAGCCCTGCACCGCGAAGTCAGGGAGGAAGTCGGCTGGACCGTCGCCCCGATCCGCCGCCTTGGGGCCTATCAGCGCTATTGCTACATGCCCGATTACGGGTTCTGGGCGCGCAAGATCTGCATGATCCACCTATGCCGCGCTGGCCAGCGCATCGCCCCGCCGATTGAACCCGACCATTCCCCCGTCTGGATGCGCATCGAGGACGCCGCCGAGGCGCTGAGCCTAAGTGGGGAGCGTCATTTCGTGCGCCAGTTGCTGCGCGGCATGGGCTGACTGGTGGCAGTTGACTGGCGGCGCGGGGCCTGGTCTGGGTATCGCCATGGAGACCAAAGCCAATTTCTGGACGCGGCATCAGGCGCTTGAGGTGCTGGAGCTCTATCTCTCGCAACCGTTCGGGCACAATCATGCGCGCAATCCGCGGGTGGCAGCGCTGGCCAATGCCATCGGGCGCACGCCGGGCGCGGTGGCGATGAAGCTGGGCAATTTCGCCCATCTCGACCCGCATCTGGCGCGGCGCGGGTTGGACGGGGTCGCCAAGCAGGACCGGGCAATCTGGCGCACCTATCTGCACGCCCCCGCCGCGCTGTTCGCGGAGCTGGAGACAGCGCGTGCCACCCCAACGGGATTCGCCGAACCGCACCCGGCCCGCCTAAGCCCTGCCCACCTGAAACCAGCCCCTGACATCGACACAGATGCGCCGGTCAGCGCCATCGCCCGGCGCGGCCAGACTTGGTTTCGCCAAAATGCCCTGATCCGGTTCAGCTATCGCTGCGCGGTCACCGGCCTTGATGACGAACGTCTGCTGACCGCCAGCCACATCGTGCCCTGGGCCGAGGACCGCGCGCGGCGGCTTGACCCATCCAACGGCATCGCCCTGAATGCGCTGCATGATCGCGCGTTTGACAAAGGGCTGATCACGTTCGACGAAAACTGGCGGGTGATGGTGTCCCTGCGGCTTGCGCCTGAGGCGCGCAGTTGGTTCGCGCAGCCCGCGTTCGCAGCGCTGCGCATGCCCGATCATGTGCTGCCAGATCCGGCCGCGATGGCGCGCCACCGCGGCCGCTTTGCCGCCAATTTCACCTGACGCACAGCCGCGTCATTCTACGATGACGGTGATCTGACCCGAGGCAACGGAAGGCTTCAGCGGCACATGATACGCGTCGCCCATCACCAGCTGCAACGTGTGGGGGCCGGGGCTCAGCTCCAACACAGTTTCGGTCTGGCCGCCGCCGAAATGGCGGTGGTGATCGTCGCTCGGCAGCCCGTTTTCCGCGATGGCGGCGTCGTCAGGCCCGGCGCCCCATACGGCCCGGTCAACCAGAACGTGGTGATGGCCGGTGCCGTCCTTTTCAATCCCGGCGGGCGCGACGCCCATGCCTGTCAGCCCAAAGCGGATCGTGACAGGCGAGGCCACGACCGCCCCGTCAGACAGCCCGATGAAATATGCCTCAGCGGCGGCGGCAGGCAGGGCCGAAAGCGCGAGGATCGGCGCAAGCAGGAACGCAGTGGCGCGGCGAGTGAACATGGTGGTCCTCCTGTGACATGCGGCCAGGCACTGCGCCTGCCGCGACGTCATACTTGCGCCGCCATGCCGGCCCGGCAAGGGGCGCAAGGCGCTGTATTTTGAAAACCAAAACTGATTATGGTAGTCATAAATAATTCGCATATCAGCACGTCAGGAACATTCCATGACCGCCACCCCCGCTGCAACGCGCCCTGCCCCGGCCATCGGGACCGCGACGCTCATCTTCGCCGCGACCCCTTATATGCGTGGTGATGCTGGCCGCGGTGCAGCGAGCTGAGGCCGTGCCGGTCGCCTATACCGACCAGACCGAATTTCTGAACGCGCTCGCCGCCGAAGGGTTGGCGCCTGTGCATGAGACATTCGAGGGCGACGCCGCTTGGGGTGCCGTGCGTTCAACCATCCCCGGCGGGCCGCAGCTGGCACCCGCGGTCACCAGCAAAGGCGTGACTTGGACCAGCAACTTAGCGGGCGGGCAGATCACCACCAGCAAAGGCGCCGCGCGCAGCGGCAGCTGGGGGGTCTACGCCAACCCCCACGGGTCCTACGACGCGGGCAACCCCGACTGTTTTATCCCCGGCGGCTACGGCGACGGCTTTCAAGGTGCCGCGCAATCGGCCGAAACACTCTAGGCCGTTGGTGGCTGGCTGACCACCAACACGCCCTATGCCTCGGTCGGGCTGTTCCTTGAGGGGTATCCCAACACACCCGTCGATTTCGGCGAGACCTGCGATGCCGCCGGGGACAACTGCGTGTCGAATTCAACGCTCGGCACCGCGTGGAAATTCTTTGGCGCGATCGAAAAAATCGGATTTTCAATGTTCGAATTCAGGGAGCTGGAAGGCAAGCTGGAGCCCGGCGGCGGCGACATCAAGTTCATCTTCGCCGACGACATTTATCTGGCCGGATCGGCGCTGGGCGGGGCGCCTGCGATCCCGCTGCCGGCCGCCGCGCCCTTGCTGATCGGCGCACTGGCGTTGCTTGCAGGGCTGCGCCGACCCCGCGCTGCCACCTGACGCGGGCCAGCCTGCGGCCCTGCATTGCTTGACACTCCGCCCCCCCCACATAATGTGCGCACGCTGCCCGGGATGCCCCGCGCGGCGATATAATTCTGTTCCGGAGGCTACCCAATGCTCGACGCGCCCGAAAACCGCATGGTGACCGTCACCCTGCCCGACGGCGCGACCCGGACTTACCCGGCCGGCGTGACGCCCGGCGAAGTTGCGAACGACATCGCCAAATCCTTGGGCAAAGCGGCGATCGCCGCGCGCATTGACGGTGAATTCGTCGATCTGTCACGCCCGATTGAGGCCGACGCCGCCCTTGCGCTGATCACCATGAAGGACCGCGCTGAGGCCGAAGAACTGGTGCGCCACGACTGCGCCCACATCATGGCCCGCGCAGTGCAGGACCTGTGGCCGGACGTCAAAGTCACCATCGGCCCCGTGATCGACAATGGCTGGTATTACGATTTTGACCGTGAAGACCACTTCACCCCCGACGATCTGGCCGCGATTGAGGCCAAGATGCGCGAAATCATCGCTGCCAACGACCCCGTGACCACCGAGATCTGGGAGAGGTCGCGCGCCATCGCCCATTACACGGCGATCAATGAGCCGTTCAAGGTTGAGCTGATCAGCACCATCCCCGGTGATGAGCCGTTGCGCATGTACTGGCACGGCCATTGGCAGGATATGTGCCGCGGCCCGCATCTGGCGCGCACCGGCCAGGTGCCGCCCGACGCGTTCAAGCTGATGTCGGTGGCGGGCGCATACTGGCGCGGCGATCACCGCAACAAGATGCTTCAGCGCATTTACGGCGCCGCGTTCCTGACTCGCAAGGAATTGCAGGCCCACCTGACCATGCTGGAGGAGGCCGCCAAACGCGACCACCGCAAGCTGGGCCGGGAAATGGAGCTGTTCCACATCCAAGAAGAAGCGCCGGGCATGGTGTTCTGGCACCCCAATGGCTGGTCGATCTACCGCGCGCTCGAAGACTACATGCGCCGCCGTCTGACGACCGCCGGGTATCAGGAAATCCGCACCCCGCAGGTGGTGGACCGCAAGCTGTGGGAAAAATCCGGCCACTGGGAAGCGTATCACGAGAACATGTTCATCACTGAGATCGATGAAGGCTCTGAGGCTGGCAGCCACGCCAATTCGAAACGTGTGAACGCGCTGAAACCGATGAACTGCCCGTGCCATGTGCAGATCTACAACCACGGCCTGAAATCGTATCGCGACCTGCCGCTGCGGCTGGCGGAATTCGGGTCATGCCATCGGTATGAAAGCTCAGGCTCCATGCATGGGCTGATGCGTGTGCGCGGGTTCACGCAAGATGATGCGCATATTTTCGCCACCGAGGACCAGTTGCAGGACGAATGCGCCGGGTTCATTCAGCTGCTGTCTTCAGTCTACAAAGATCTGGGGTTTGAAACGTTCGACATCAAATTCTCAACCCGCCCTGATGTGCGTGTGGGGTCGGACGCGGTGTGGGACAAGGCTGAGGCTGCGCTGGAAGCCGCGATTCAATCGCTGGGCCTGCCCTATGAAACCGATCCGGGTGAGGGCGCGTTCTACGGCCCCAAGCTGGATTTCAAGCTGACCGACGCCATCGGGCGCGAATGGCAGT
Source organism: Paracoccaceae bacterium (assembly GCA_047610385.1). Taxonomy (GTDB): domain Bacteria; phylum Pseudomonadota; class Alphaproteobacteria; order Rhodobacterales; family Rhodobacteraceae; genus JBOCEF01. The sequence goes on from JBLGAC010000001.1 coordinate 44,446, forward strand.
GCGGCACCTTCCAGGCCGATTTCAACCTGCCCGAACGTCTGGACGCCGAATACATCACCCCCATGGGCGAAAAGGCCCGCCCGGTGATGCTGCACCGCGCGATCCTCGGGTCGTTTGAGCGGTTCATCGGCATCCTGATTGAAAACCACGCTGGCCGCTTCCCGCTGTGGCTGGCACCGCGTCAGGCTGTGGTGGCGACGATCACGTCGGACGCAGATGATTATGCCACCGAAGTGGTTGCTGCGATGAAGGCGGCTGGCCTGCGCGCGGAAATCGACGTGCGCAATGAAAAGATCAACTACAAGGTCCGTGAGCACAGCCACGCCCATATCCCCGCGATCCTCGCGCTCGGCAAGCAGGAGGTCGAGAGCCGCACAATCTCAATCCGCCGTCTGGGCCAGCAGGGGCAGAAATCCATGCCGTTGGATGAGGCGATCGCGGCGTTGGTTGCCGAAGCCACGCCCCCCGATCTGCGCAAGGGCTGATCGGGCAGGTGCTGATCGGGCGGGCGGCGCGAATGCGGTGCCTGCCCAACGGCCAAAAACGCGTCGGGCCAGTGTTCAGCGCACATTCAACCCAAGCTGGCCAAGCAGGTCGGCCGCTTGGCGCTTTGAAATCACAGCGCCCTTGAAGCGCCGCGCATCGACCAGCTTTATGCCGCCCAGATCGGCGCCGCGCAGGTCTGCGTTTTCAAAACGGCAGTTGGTCAGATCAGCGCCGCGCAGCGAGCAATCCTCGAACACCGCATCCCGAAAATCGCACCCACGCAGATCTGCTTCGCCGAAATCGACCTGCCTCAGCACCGCCTTGCGGAACGAGAATTTCGGAAGCGTCGCCAGAAACAGCAGAACCTCCTCAAATTCAAGGCCGATGGGCTGAGCCTCGCTGAAATCTGCGCCCGTCATCTTGCAGCGCTTGATGCTGGCTGAGGTCAGGGTCGCGCGGCGAAAGTTGGTGTTGCTGAAATCGCCGCCCTCGATTGCCGCATCAAGAAGATCGGCCCCGACAAAGCGGGCACCAGCCACGCGGCATTTTGTGAAGACAGCATCCTCAAGCCGGGCCCCATCGAACGAGGCACCGGTGAGATTGCAGTGATCGAACCCCCACCCTGACAGGTCAAGCCGCGACAGATCCATAGCTGGCATATCGCAACCGCTCAGCACCACAGTCTTGCCAGCGCGGCAGAGCTTTTCAAGGTCATCGCGGGTTATGGCCTGCGTGATGACAGTGTCGTTAGGTGTGCTCATGACGTGCATATGGTCCTGATTTCATCGCCCAGCAACGCGCATCCGGCGCGCCGCCGCCGTTCGTGACCGGCATTGCCCCCTGACGACAACGGCGGAGGCACGCGGTGCCCCCGCCCCAACGGCCGCTCAGCGCCCGCGCAGCAATTCCAGATGCGGGGTGCCGTCCGATCTGCGCTCGCGCGAGATGCCCTTGGCGTCCAGATCGGCGTGCAAGCGGCGGCGGGTCAGGTCGATCCCCTCAGCGGTGGGGATCGGCAAGGGCGCGGTCAGGTCGATGGCAACCTGCCAATAGCCTTGCTCAGCGCCCTCTTTGACCCAGCGCAGGCGGCCCTCCGCCTCAATGCCCATATAGCGCAGGCGCAGCTTGTCGCCGGTTTTGGCGGGCGCGCCTTCGGGGGTGAAAGACGCGGCGGCATGCAGGGTGTTCCAGTCGCGGTGGCCCAACATGCGGGCCAGCTTTTCCAGCGCCTGAGCCTGGCTCAGGGGCGCGCCTTTGCCGACGGTGCGCGTGCGCATGCGGCGGGCCTGGTCTTTGATCCGCGCAAGCGGCGGGGTGGGATTGGTCATTGCTCTGTCCTCTCGCGCGGCGAGAGATGTCCGATGGTGCCCGCATTGCCATCGCGCCGCGCCTGAGATCAGAGCCGCGTCGATGATAAAGGCGGAGGGTTCACCAAAGGGCACAGGCCCCGCGGGCGGCGGGGCCTCCGCGCCCCATGGCCGCGTGAATATCCCAAGGTTGCGGCGCGATCAAGCCGCGCGCACAGCCGAAAATCACTGTCAGGCCCCATCTTGATTGACATTTCCGACAGTCTGACCGATCAAATCCCCCCTCCCCTTCGCCCGGCTGCGGAGGGGGTTTTTGTTTTTCCAAGAAATGGCCGATCGTATTGGAGACTTCCGCGTGATCACGCCCGTCCTGCCGACCTACGCGCGGGCGCCGATGTCTTTCGTTGAAGGCAAAGGCCCCTGGCTGACCGATGAGAGCGGTGAAAAGTTCCTGGATCTGGGGGCCGGCATCGCCGTGTGCGTCCTGGGCCATGCGAACCCCGCCCTTGTGCAGGCACTGGAAGATCAGGCGCGACGACTGTGGCATACCTCCAACCTCTATAAGATCCCCCAACAGGAAAAGCTGGCGCAGATGCTGGTGGACGCAAGCTTTGCGGACACGGTATTCTTCACCAATTCGGGGACTGAGGCGGTGGAGCTGGCCATCAAGATGGCCCGCAAAAAGCACTATGATGACGGGCATCCCGAACGGACCCGCTTTGTCAGCTTTGGCGGCTGCTTTCACGGCCGATCCACCGGCGCCATCGCGCTGTCTGAGGCTGAGAAGATGACCAAGGGCTTCGGCCCGCTGATGCCCGGCTTTGACCATGTGTCCTTTGGCGATCATGGCGCGCTGAACGCTGCGGTGGGCCCCGAAACCGCGGCTGTGTTCATCGAACCGGTGCAGGGCGAGGGCGGCATCCGCCCGATCCCGCCCCAGTGCCTGAAAGGGCTGCGCGAACTGTGCGACGAGCGCGGCGTCCTGCTGATCTTTGATGAAATCCAGTGCGGCTTTGCGCGCACAGGCAAAATGTTCGCCCATGAATGGGCCGGGGTCACGCCGGACATCATGACCGTTGCCAAGGCCATCGGCGGCGGCTTTCCGCTGGGTGCCGTGATGGCGACTGAATCGGCGGCCAAAGGCATGGTTGCGGGCACCCACGGGTCCACCTATGGCGGCAACCCGCTGGGCTGCGCCGTGGGCGTCGCGGTGATGGAGGCGCTGACTGCGCCCGGCTTCATGGACCGCGTCAACGCGGCCGCGTCCCGGTTCAAACAAGGGCTGGAGGCGCTGGTCGCCGCCCATCCCGATGTGCTCGAAAGCGTGCGCGGCGAAGGGCTGATGATCGGGCTGAAGTCCAAAATCCCCGCCGGGGATCTGGTGAAGGCCGGGTATGCCGCCCGTCTGCTGACCGTGCCCGCCGCCGACAATGTGGTGCGCCTGCTGCCGCCCCTGAACATCACCGACGCTGAGATCGACGAAGGTCTGGCCCGGCTTGATGCGGCCTGCACCGCGGCAAAGGGGGCGATGGCATGACCCGTCATTTCCTCGACCTGGATGAAATGACGCCCGGCGACCTGCGCGCCATCATCGACGACGCCCGTGCCGTGAAAGACGCGCGCGCCATGCGTCCCAGGGGCATGCGTGACGATGACCAGCCGCTGGCGGGCAAGATGGTGGCGCTGATCTTCGAAAAGCCGTCGACCCGCACGCGCATCAGCTTTGATGTGGGCGTGCGCCAGTTGGGCGGCGAAAGCATGGTGCTGTCGGGCGCAGAAATGCAGCTTGGCCACGGGGAAACCGTGGCCGACACCGCCCGCGTGCTGTCGCGTTATGTCGACGCGATCATGATCCGCACGTTCGAAGACAGCACCCTGCGCGAAATGGCCGAACATGCCTCAGTGCCAGTGATCAACGGGCTGACCAACCGGTCCCACCCCTGCCAGATCATGACCGACGTGATGACGTTCGAAGAACATCGCGGCCCGATCGCGGGCAAAAAGGTGGTGTGGTGCGGCGATGGCAACAACGTGTGCACCAGCTTTCTGCATGCGGCGGGGCAGTTCGGGTTCGACCTGACCTTTGCCGGGCCGATGACGCTGGACCCCAACGCTGAGGCGATGGCCTTTGCGCGCGACCGCGGTGCCAAGATCGACATCGTGCGCGACCCCTACGCGGCGGTGGCGGGTGCCGATCTGGTGGTCACCGACACTTGGCTGTCGATGCATGATCCGCAAAGCGCGCGGGAACGCCGCCACAACCAGCTGCGTCCCTATCAGGTCAACGCCGCACTGATGGCCAAGGCATCGAAGGGCGCGCTGTTCATGCATTGCCTGCCCGCCCATCGCGGCGAGGAGGCGACCTCTGAGGTCATGGACGGCCCCAATTCGGTCATCTTCGACGAGGCTGAGAATCGCCTTCACGCCCAAAAGGGCATTCTACGCTGGTGCCTGCGCGACTGAACTTTTTGTGAACGACAAGGGAGGGCGAGGCAGGGAAATCACCGCCTCGCCCTTTTGCGTGGTGGAATGCCGCCGGTCCAAACCTTCGTTACACCCAAGATCAGTTAATCGACAACCCGCCGTTTCAAGGCTGTTTTTTGGCATTTGATCCCGGTTTGTTCACATTGAGGCCCGTATTTTCACCCCTTTTTCAAGCGGTCGAAAATTCTTGATCGTGGAAGCTGGTTCCAGTAACGATGCATCACAGCAACAGAGTGAAAAAAATACTGTTCGGACGCAACCGAACGAGCCCGCGTAAACGAGGGACGTGAATGAGCCGAATCGATGATCGCGCCAAAGCCGTCCGGCCGCGGGGCTGGTGCCCTGCGGAGCGCAACATGGTGATCCGCACCGACACGTCCACACGCTATGTCCGGGTTTCGCCCGCGGCGCAGCTTGGCCTTGGGGTTGCCTTCGCGGCCCTGATTGGTTGGAGCGCGTTTTCGACCGCATCATGGATTGTGGCCGGAGTGGAGCGCGACGCGCTCGCCAGCCGCCTGACGCTGATCGACCACCGCTTTGACGGCCGGATTGAAGGCTTGACCCACGACCATGACACCGCCCGCGGCGTCATGGCGGCGGAGCGCGATATGCTGCGCGCCGATCTCAACTCCCACGAAACCCGCCTGACCGACCTGACGCGGGAACTGTCGCAGCAGCAGGTCCGTCTGGTCGATGCCGCCGAGGCGGAGCGTGAGCTGACCATCGCCCTTGAAACCCTACGCGCCAAGCTGCGTGACGCGGTGTCCCGGCGCGATGCGGCAGTGACCGACGAAGCCTTCATGGCGCAGACCCTGGAAATGGCGCGCGAACGCCTCGCCGCCGCTGATGCCGCCGAAAACGACTGGTCCGCAACCATGCAGGCGGTGTCGGACGCGCTGGAAGACGCCGCCTCAGCGCGTGATCTGGCCACGCGCGATGCAGGCCTTGCCGGGACCGCGCTGGTCGCCATGCGCACGCAGATCGCTGAGGACCGCGCCCGGCGCGAACAAATGTTCAGCCAGCTTGAGGATGCAGTGCAGGTCGGCCTTGGCGCGCTTGAGGGCGTGTTTGACCGCGCTGGCCTTGATGTGAATGCGCTGGTCGACACGGTGCGGCGTGAATACGCAGGCGCCGGTGGCCCGTTCATCCCCGTCTCCGCCACGTTTGATGACGAAGTGTCCGCGATGCCCGGCTCCGAAGCCGCGCGCGTTGCCAGCTTGATGGGCGGGTTGGAGCGCGCCAGCTTGATGAAAATCGCCGTCGACAGGCTGCCGCTGGCCAAACCGGTGCGGGCCTCGTTCCGCTTCACGTCCGGCTTTGGCGTGCGCCGTGACCCCAAAAATGGCCGCGCGCGAATGCACAATGGCACTGATTTCGCCGCTGGCCGCGGCACGGCAATCTATGCCACCGGCGAAGGCGTGGTCACTTTTGCAGGCTGGCAGTCCGGCTATGGCCGCGTGGTGAAGATCCGGCACGCATTTGGCTTCGAAACCGTGTACGCTCATATGGACAAGACCCGCACAAGGGTCGGGGACCGGGTTGCGCAAGGCGACCGGATCGGAGATATGGGGAGCACCGGACGCAGCACCGGCGTCCACCTGCATTACGAAGTGCGGGTTCTGGGCAAACCGGTGAACCCGCTCAAATACATCGAGGCCGCGCGCAATGTTCTCTAAGTCCAAGATCACCGACCCGATCGAACCCAAGCGCGACGCCGCCGTCGCCCGGCCGTCCCCGACGCCCAGCGCCGCGCCCAGCGCGCCCGCAGGTGCTCCGGCATCGACGCGACCGAAATCTGCGCCTTCGGTGCTGAGCCAAGACCTGACCATCACCGGCAACATCACCACCACCGGCGACGTTCAGGTCGAAGGCTCAATCGAAGGCGACATCCGCGCCCATCTGCTGACTGTCGGTGAAACCGCCACCATCCGCGGCGAAATCGTTGCTGACGACGTAGTGGTCAATGGCCGCGTCGTGGGCCGCCTGCGGGGGCTCAAGGTGCGTCTCACCTCCTCCGCACGGGTTGAGGGTGACATCATCCACAAGACCATCGCGATCGAAAGCGGTGCGCATTTCGAAGGCTCCGTGCAGCGCTCGGACGATCCGCTGGGCGATGGTGGCCGTCCCAAGCCGACTGCCCCCGGTGCTGGTGACAGTGCTGTGGCCAAGCCCGCAACCGACTGATCCGAACCACCCACGCAAAAAAAGGCCCGCGGCGCAGTTTGCGCCGCGGGCCTTTTTACATTGCGCCCCTGCCAACAAGGCCAAGGGCGTCAGATACGCAAAGCAACGCAGACATATGCGCACAACAACGCGACGCAATTCATTCCGGCTCAACGCCTCTTGGCGGGCGGGTCACGCCGTGCGCGTGGGCCTCGGCGTCCTCTTGGGCGCTGTCATGGCCCCAGGCCTCAAGGGTCGCGCGGCGGTGGGTTTCGTCGTGGGCGCGTTGCTTGACCGGGCCCAGAAATTCATCCAGCAAAACGATGATGAAGGGCGTGATCGTTATCGCTGCGACGACGCCCAGCCAGGCTGAGACCACCGCAGTCAGCACGCCGAACCCGCCCCCAACCATTGCGATTGCAAGCACCAGCCCCACCCCATAGCTGATCCCCAGCAAGCGAAAGGGGAACCCGCCACGGTCGCCGCCATCATGCCCGGCATCACGCACCGGACGCAGCTCCGCAGCGGCCTCGAACATCTCAGCGCGTGAGGGGGCGTGGATTTGGCGGTTGAAATCGATACGATCAGATTGCGCCATGATCTCGGTCCTTTCTGATGCTGCAGAAGCGTCTGGTGCCGGTGCGCCTTGGGATCTCATTACCTTATATTTACCCCCTCAGACCCCATGGGTGCGAGCGCGTGAAAGGGTGATCCGCGCGGCGAAAAGGTCAGCGGCGCTATACGAAAGGCGCAACGCCAAACGAAAAAGGCCCGGCGCAGTCCTGCGCCGGGCCTTTTTGCCAAACAATGGGGCGGATCAGTCTTTGGCCGACGCCTCAGCCCGGGTTTTGCCGGTCATGTCCATCGCAAGGGCCGCGGCCATGAACTTGTCCAGATCGCCGTCCAGCACCCCTTGGGTGTCAGAGGTCTCGATGTTCGTGCGCAGGTCTTTGACCATCTGATAGGGCTGCAGGACATAGGACCGGATCTGGTTGCCCCAGCCCGCCTCGCCCTTGGCCTCATGCGCCTCTTGGATGGCCTCGTTGCGCTTGCGCATTTCCAAATCGTAAAGCCGCGATTTCAGGGCGGCCATGGCGTTGGCGCGGTTCTGATGTTGCGACTTTTCCGACGACGTCACCACGATGTTGGTCGGGAAATGGGTGATGCGCACCGCAGAATCGGTGGTGTTCACGTGCTGCCCGCCCGCGCCCGACGACCGGTAGGTGTCGATGCGGATGTCGTTCGGCTTGATATCAATGTCGATGTTGTCATCGATCACCGGATAGACCCAGGCAGAGGCAAAGGACGTCTGACGCCGCGCCTGGCTGTCAAACGGGCTGATGCGCACCAGACGGTGCACGCCACTTTCCGTCTTCAGCCAGCCATAGGCGTTATGGCCCTTGATCTGGTAGGTCGCGGATTTGATCCCGGCCTCTTCGCCCGAACTCTCCGCCATCAGCTCAACCTTGAAGCCGTTTTTCTCGGCCCAACGCACATACATGCGTGCCAGCATGTTCGCCCAGTCGCAGGCCTCAACACCGCCAGCCCCGGCGTTGATTTCAAGGAAGGTGTCGTTGCCGTCGGTCTCGCCGTCCAGCAGCGCCTCGATCTCTCTCTGGGCGGCCCTGTCGCGCAAGGCGAACAGCGCGGTCTCAGCCTCGGCGATCACGGCCACATCATCTTCGGCCTCGCCCATCTCGATCAGCTCAACCTGGTCAGACAGGTCCTGCGCGATGCCCTTGCAGGCATCAAGCGAATCGACCAGCGCCTGACGCTCTCGCATCAGTTTCTGGGCCTTTTCAGGATCGTTCCACAGAGTCGGGTTTTCCGACATAGCGTTGAATTCTTCGAGCCGGTGTTCGGCGGTCTCCCACCCCACGCGCTGGCGCAGAAGCACCAGCGAGCTTTCGATCTCGGCGATGGCGGACTGGGTTTCGGCGCGCATGAAGGCAGGCTCCGGCTGTGAATTGATGTGCGGGAACCTGCTCAATACCGGCCAAGGCGCGCCACGGCAAGGGCAGCCGAGGAAAGGGGCGCGAGGGCGGGCCAGATGCGGACCTGAAGGGGCCGCGATGGGACGCGCGCGCGCCCCTGCTCAATAAAGCCCGCCCGCCGAAAACCCACCCCCCGATGGCGGCCGCGGCGCACTGGGTGCCGCATCAACCTGCGCGGGCGCAGGGCCAGCCACCGCCTCCATCGGCAGATCGCCGCCTTCGGTCAACATCCCGGCACCGCTTTCGCCGCCGATCACGCCTTCGCCGGTGAATTCGCCCACCCGGGGCACATCGCCGGGGTGGAACGCCTCAACCACCACATAATCGCCCGTGGCGTCATCAGGCAGACGCACGCCTGAGACCCGGTCCACCTTCACGGCGACCGCTTCGGCAGGCACTTGGAAATCGGTCACCGGGCGGTCATTCTTGGCGACCTTCATGAATTCCTCAAACACCGGGGCGCACAGCGTGCCCCCCGCTGCGCCGCGCCCGATGGGCCGCGGGGTGTCATAGCCGATGAAGCAGCCCGCCACGATGTCAGGCGTGAAGCCGATGAACCACACGTCGCGCGCATCATTGGTGGTGCCGGTCTTGCCGGCCAGCGGAATGCCCAGCGATGACAGCTGCCGCGCCGTTCCGCGCGACGTGACGCCCTGCATCATCGAAGTCAGCTGATACGCGGTCACACTGTCCATGACCCGATGGGAATTGGGCTTGGCCCACGGCTCGCGCGCCGTGCGCGGATCACCGACCAGCGGGGCTGCGCAATCATCGCAGCGGCGCGCCTGATGGCGCCAGATGGTGACGCCGCGGCGGTCCTGCACCCGGTCAACCAGCGTGGGCTCCACCGCCAATCCACCATTGGCGAACACCGCATAGGCACCGACCATCTGGTAAAGCGTGGTTTCCCCAGCACCGAGCGCATAGCTCAGATGACGGGGCATGTTCTTGTAGACGCCGAACCGCTCGGCATATTCGGCGACCTTGTCCATGCCGATTTCCTGCGCCAGCCGCACGGTCATCACGTTGCGCGACTGTTCAATCCCCAGACGCATCGGCGAGGGGCCATAGAATTTCTTGCTGGCGTTCTGGGGGCGCCACAGCTCTGCCGCCCCGGTGTCCACCACGATCGGGGCGTCAAGGATCACGGTCGCGGGCGTGTAGCCCGAATCCAGCGCCGCGGCATAGACGAAGGGCTTGAACGACGACCCCGGCTGGCGCTTGGCCTGCGTGGCTCGGTTGAACACCGAGGTCTGGTGCGAGAACCCGCCGACCATCGCCAGCACGCGCCCGGTCAGCGCGTCCATGGCCATGAAGGCGCCCTCAAGCTCCGGGATCTGGCGCAGGGACCAACGGTCGAATTTGCCGTCCTTGTCTTTCAACGCAGTCACGAACACCACGTCGCCGACCGCCAGCACGTCGCTGGGGCGCTTGGGGGTCTTGCCCAGACCGCCGCCATCAAGCTTGGGGCGCGCCCAGTCCATGTCCGCGATCGTCAGGTAATGGCCGTCGGCGTCCTCCTCCACGCCCTCAATGCCGACGCGGGCGGAACTGACGCCAACCTTCAGCACCACGGCGGGGGACCATTCGGGGATGTCGCGGGGCAGATCGCGCATGCCGCGCAGGGCGGCGCGCCAGGTTGGCGCGTCGCGCAACGCGTCTTGGGGCAGGGTTGCCTGCGGTCCGCGCCAGCCGCCACGTTCGCGGTCCCAGCTTTCCAGACGGCCGCGAAGGGCCTTGCCCGCCAGCGCCTGATACGCGGGGTTGATGGTGGCGCGCACGGCAAGGCCGCCGCCCAAAACCTCATCCTCGCCCATGGCGTCGATCAGCTGGCGGCGGATTTCTTCGGTGAAATAATCAGGGAACGGCACGGCTGGAAGCGTGCTTTCGATCGCCCCGTCCAGCACGGTTTCCAACGGCGCGGCGCGGGCGATCTCGGCCTCCGCCTCAGTGATGTAGCCATCCTTCAGCATCCGGCCGAGCACATAGTTCCGCCGGTCCACCGCCTTCTCGCGGTTGTCCACCGGATGCAGGTCTGAGGGCGCCTTGGGCAGCGCCGCCAGATAGGCCGCCTCAGCAGGGGTGATCTGCTCCAACGTCTTGCCGAAATAATTCTGCGCGGCGGCGGCGATGCCATAGGCGCGCGCGCCGAGGTAAATTTCGTTGAGGTAGAGTTCGAGGATCTGATCCTTGGTCATCACCTGCTCAATGCGGGTTGAGAGGATGATTTCTTTGATTTTGCGGTCAAATGACCGCTCATTTGTCAGAATAAAGTTTTTCAGCACCTGCTGGGTGATCGTGGATGCACCGCGCAGCCGCTGCCCACGCGCGTAATCGAACACCGCTGACAGGATGCCTTTGGCGTCAAAACCGGGGTGCGTATAGAAATTCCCATCCTCAGCCGCGATGAAGGCGTTTTTGACCAGCGGCGGAATTTCATCAACCGGCACGAAGACCCGGCGTTCCTTAAGGTATTCTGCAATCGGGCGACCATCGCGCGCATAGACCCGTGTGATCAGCGGCGGATGATAGTCCGCCAGACTGTCAAAACTGGGCAGATCGCGGCTGTAGAACCACACCGCGCCCGCGACGGCGCCAAGGCCAATCACGACGCCGATCGACATGAGGCTGAACAGGAAGGCCAGAATTCGGATCATATGCGGGACGACTCATGCATGCAGGATGGCGGGACCATACCCGAGGCTGCGGACAAGCGACAGACCGCGCCCCCATGTTCCCCTGCACCCCAAACGCGGCGAAAACGCGGGGCGTTCAAGGCGAGGGCGCGATTTGCGGCCGCTTTTATCGCGCCCAACTGTCCAATGCGTCGACAAGGGCGGCGGCGGCGCGGCCACGCCAGGCCGGGTCCTCAATGCGGGCCAGATCAGCGGGGGTGGACATGAACCCCAGCTCTATCAGCGCCGACGGGATGTCCGGCGATTTCAGCACGCGAAACCCGGCCAGCGAATGCGCACGCCCGTCCAGCAGCGCGACCTCACCTTTCAGCGCATCGACCAGCGCGCGCGCCAGACTGCGGGACCGCGCGTTGGTGCGCCTGCGGCTCAGGTCAATCAGCGCGCGGGCCACATCGTCGCCCTCACCCGCCAGTTCAATGCCCGCCAGCACGTCTGAGCGGTTTTCAAACGCCGCCAGCGCCGCCGCCTCCTCAGTTGACGCGGTTTCGGACAGGGTGTGGATTGAGGCGCCCGTCGCCTCTCCCTGCGCCAGCGCGTTGACGTGGATCGACAGAAGCACCGCGGCACCTGCAGCCTCGGCAAAGGCGACGCGCTCGCGCAGCGACAGAAACACATCCGCATCCCGCGTCATCATCGCGCGCCAGCGTCCCGACGCATTCAGCGCCGCCGCCAGATCACGCGAAAACCGCATCACGAGGTCTTTTTCCTGCACATCACCGCGGATTGCGCCGGGATCGACCCCGCCATGGCCCGGATCGACCACGACCAAAGGAAGGCCACCAGACGCGCGCGGCGGCGGTGGCGGTGCAGGCGGGCGCGCGTCATCGTCAGGCCAGCCAGCGCGGGCGGCAAAGGCGGCCGGGTCGCCGCGTTCCAGCAACAGGCGCAGAACGCCGCCTTGCGGGGTCGCGGTCATCTCACCCTCGCGCAAGCGAACGGGGCCGGTCAGGTCCAGCACCATCCGCGCGCGTCCGGGGCGCAGCAGGCCAAACCGCGCGGCGGACACCAGCCCGCGCGCGTCCACCGCGGCCGATGCGCCCTGCCACGCGACATCGCCGAAATCGACCACCATCCGCGGCGGGTCGGCCAGCACAAAGGCCCGCCACGGCACGGGGGCGGACAGGGTCAGGCGCGCCTCGGTCCGCCGCCCGTCCACCCGCGTGACCGACAGCGCCTGCGCGTACACCGGGTCAGCGCGGCGCGGCGCCGCAGCCCCCACCCGCGGGGCCGGAACCGGGATCGGCGCGACGAGGGGCGCTGATTCCGCCCCCCCCGCCGCGCGAACAGTGCCAGGTGCGCCGCCGAACCAACCCCATGAAAATGCGGCGAAAACCGCAAAAATAACGCCGATACGACGCCAATTGCGCCCTTGCGCCCGATCTTGCCGGATCATGCTTGCGGCCCTCATGAAAATTCGCCTTATCGTGTCCAGCCAATCGCGTGGAGATTGATTGTCAACCCGTCCATGGCACGTCTACAGTGCCAAAGTTGCCACGGAAGGCATCGTGTGATTCGCACGCATCCCTTCCGGACACTATAGAACGACTGGTTCTTCGGCCGATTGCGGCGCTGACCCGCCTCTCCGCACAGCGGGGGACGGATCACGACAAGCGCTGCGACGCCCGACTGTCCGCGCCCTAAGGCGCCCGCACCGGGCGCGACAAGGCGAATCACGCGGATGATGAACCGACCCGATACGCGGCCCCGCACAACCAAGGGCCCACCCAGGAGACAGCCGCGATGCTTCACGCGACAGCCCTTAGCGACCCCGAACCAGGCGCCGATCAGCGCCGGCGGGTGTCCGGCTGCGCGCGTGGGCGTCTTGCGCAAGACGGAACCGGCGGGCGCGCCTGCGGATCAGATCCGCGCCCGGACCGCCGGGGCAGGAGAACATGGCCAAGAAGATGCTCATTGATGCGACGCACGCGGAAGAGACCCGCGTCGTCGTACTGGACGGCGCGAAGGTAGACGAATTCGACTTTGAATCCGTCAGCAAACGACAGCTTGCCGGCAACATTTACCTCGCCAAAGTGACGCGCGTTGAGCCGTCGCTTCAGGCAGCGTTTGTGGAGTACGGCGGAAACCGGCACGGCTTCCTCGCGTTCTCAGAAATCCATCCTGACTATTATCAGATCCCGGTGGCAGACCGCGAAGCGCTGCTTGCGGAGGAAGAGGCTGCGGCCAAGGCTGACGAAGCCCGCACCCGCGCACGCGACAAGGCCGAAGAGGCTGAGGATGCCGACGACGCCGTTGAGCACGATGACGAGGATGACGGCAGTGACGACAGCCGTCGCCGCCGCCGTTCCCGCCGTGGCGGACGCACCCGGAACAAGCGCTCGGACACGGCTGATATTGGCGTGGACCAGGCCGAAGACCCCCGTGACGCTGCCGATCCGCGTGATGAACTGACCGCTGAGGCGTCAGGCGGCGCGGTTGCTGAGGTCGCGCAAGATCCCACGCCGCAGGAAATCCCCGGCGATCTGCCGGTTGAGACCCCGGTGGAAACCCCGGTTGAGGTGCCCGCCGCGCCGCAGGAAATCCCGTCAGCGCCGCCTGTCGAGACGCCCCCCACTGAGACGGCGGCAGACCAAGCCGACGAGACCCCGGATGCAGATCCGCGCACCATGGCCGAGGATACCGGCCTTGATGATGATCGCGTTGAGGAGGCCTTTGATGCCCCCGAAGCGGCGCCCAAGCCGGTCGCTGAGATCCCCGAAACTGAGGACGCGTCCGACGACGGCGACGAAAACGACGACGACAATGATGCATCTGAGGACGGCACCGGGCGGCGCTCCCAGCGCACCCGGTCGCGCGCCCGCCGCGGCACCCGCACGCGCCGCGGTCGCAATGACGACGCCGCAGACGACGATGCGGGCGACGACAAGCCCGACGCGCCCGAAGAAACCGGTGGTGCCGCCGATGACCGCGTGGACGAAGCGCCGCGCCGCATGCGCGCACGCCGCTACAAGATCCAAGAAGTGATCAAGGTCCGGCAGATCATGCTGGTCCAGGTCGTGAAGGAAGAGCGTGGCAACAAGGGCGCCGCGCTGACCACTTATCTGTCGCTGGCCGGCCGTTACTGCGTTCTGATGCCCAACACCGCGCGCGGTGGTGGCATCAGCCGCAAGATCACCAATGCGGCGGATCGCAAAAAGCTGAAAGAAATCGCGGGTGACATGGAAGTGCCCCGCGGCATGGGCCTGATTGTCCGCACCGCAGGCGCCAAGCGCACCAAGGCTGAGATCAAGCGCGACTATGAATTCCTGCTTCGCCAGTGGGAACAGATCCGTGAGCTGACCCTGAAATCTGTCGCGCCTGCGCTGATCTACGAAGAAGGTTCGCTGATCAAACGGTCAATCCGTGATCTGTTCAGTGGTGAGATCGACCAGATTCTGGTTGAGGGCGAAACCGGCTATGCCGAAGCACGCGACTACATGTCGATGCTCATGCCCGATCACGTCAAAGACGTGGTTTTTTATGATGAGCCGAGCCCGCTGTTCACCCGTTACCAGGTTGAGACTGAGCTGAACGCGATGTTCAACCCCGTGGTGCAGCTGCGCTCTGGCGGATACATCGTGATTGGCATCACCGAGGCGCTGGTCGCGGTGGACGTCAACTCTGGCAAGTCGACCAAAGAAGGCTCAATCGAAGACACGGCGCTGAAGACCAACCTGGAGGCCGCCGATGAGGTGTCCCGCCAGATGCGTCTGCGTGATCTTGCTGGCCTGATCGTCATCGATTTCATCGACATGGAAGAAGGCCGCAACAACCGCGCGGTCGAAAAGCGCATCAAGGACGCGCTGAAAACTGATCGTGCGCGCATCCAGTGCGGGCGGATCTCCTCGTTCGGCCTGATGGAAATGTCGCGCCAGCGGCTGCGTCCGGGGATGTTGGAGGCGACGACCGCGCCCTGCGCCCATTGCCACGGCACCGGCATCGTTCGGTCGCCCGAAAGCATGGCGCTCGCGATTCTGCGCGCGCTTGAGGAAGAGGGCCAGCGCAACCGTGCGCCCGAACTGCTGGTCAAGGCACCGGTCGAAGTTGCCAACTGGCTGATGAACCAGAAGCGCGAACATCTGATGCGCATCGAGGCGCGCTGCGACATCACCGTGCGGGTTGAGGCTGATCCATCGCTGGTGACGCCGCAGCATTCGGTTGAACGGGTGAAAACCCCGCAGCGCACCCGTCAGCTTGGCCCGGTTGGGGCGGCGGTGACTGCCTCGGCGGTCTATGCCGATGCCGCCGACGCGATGATGGATGCTGAGGTGATCGAGGACGAGATCCCGGTGATCGAAGCCGAGACGGTGCCTGAGGCGGTGCCCGCCGCGCCTGCGCCCGCACCCAGCGCCGAAGATGATGAGGCTGGCCGCAAACGGCGCGGTCGTCGCGGCGGTCGCCGTCGGCGTCGGCGCAACGGCGAGGATGACGATGATGGCATGGAAACTTCGGCCGAAGCCGAAGTGACGCCCGCTGAGGTCGAAGATCTGCCCCCCGTTGCTGAGGCCGAACCGGTTGCCGAGACGCCGGCGGAAGCCCCCGTTCAGGTGAGCGCTGAGGCCGCGACCGCCGCACTGCCCAGCCCCAAGCGGACCCGTCGCCGCCGCAAACCCCGTGGTGAGACCCCGGAGGTTGAGGCCGACGCGCCAGAAGCTGCCGACGCTGATGCAACCGCGCCCCAAGCTGCGATGGCTGAGGCCGTTATGCCTGAAGCTGTGGTTGCTGAGGTGGTTGCACCAGCGGTCGCCGAGGCGGCGCAAGCTGCTGCGCCCGCCGCCATGATCGAAACGGTTGCGGTGCCTGCCGCGCCCGCGCCCGCGCCGGTGCCTGAGCCTGAGCCTGAGGTCGCTGCGCCGGTGCAAGCCGCCGCGGAACCCGAAGCGCCTGCGCCTGCCGTAGAACCGACGCCCGCAGCCCCTGCACTGGTTGAAGCGATGCCGGAGCCGGTCTTGGCTGAGGAAACGCCCGCCCCTGCCCCGCAGGATGATGCTGCCGCGCCCAAGCGGCGTGGATGGTGGAGCCGCTGAGCGCCTTCCTGCCTTAGGCGGGGTTCACATGACAAAACGGCGCGCCCCGCAAGGGGCGCGCCGTTTTCATGTGTGCCTGCCACGCTCTCTTGCTTTGCGGCCGCCTGTCGCCCACGTGGTGGCCCGCGGTCACGATCATGCCATCTGCCCAGCGCTTCGCCTGCATCGGCATCCGGCTAGGGTCGTTCAACGCCACAACGGCACGCAAAGAAAAACCGGCGGCCCGTTAAGGGCCGCCGGTCATAGCCTTCAGCGGAAACCGCTGTAAGGAAATCAGGCCTTGCGGCGCAGACGCAGCAGACCCAGCGCACCGAAAGCGGTGGCGAGCAGCGGAAGCGCGGTCGGGACGGGGACCGCCGCCACTGCCGTGTAGGTGTAGGTGATCGTCGGGTCGAGGCTGTAGGTTGCGTCCAAGGCCTCACTCCAAGTCGTGTTCGTCGACTTCGAGGTGTTCAAGAGACCAGAGATAAAGAGGTCCCACGCAACTGTGCCGGTTCCTTCGTAGTCGCCGAAAGCACCCGAGCCCAACGTGTCGGTGAAAGGACCCGACTGCGAGGTGGTATCCGCGCCCGTCGGCCCCGGATAGAACCTTGTCGCGCCTGCACCGACACTATCCCCAGCCGGAGGGAAGCCGGTTGCCAGGAAGAAGGTCACGTCGAGGCCGCCAAGGAAAGCGTTACTCGCGATGCTGGCATCAGCGCGCTGGAAGGTAACGGTCGTGTCAAGACTGGCTGAGTTGATCGTACCTGTAACGCCCCCAGTGTTCGTGAACGACGCTTTGGTGACGGTGTTGCCGCCGATGGAGATATCGATCCCCGTAAGCGTTCCCAACGTGGTGTTGAACTGCTTGAACAACACCTGGTACGGGCTGCCCGCCGCAGTAACGCTGGTCAGGCCAGTGTTTCCGGACGTCGTATTGTAAGACACAGTAGCAGCCGACGCAGAACCAGCCACAAGGGCCAGGACTGAAGCGGCTATGAGAGTCTTGCGCATGTCTCTCTCCTTTGAATCCCCAAAAAACCAAACCAAGCTCAGCCCGTTAAGGCTTCGTGCAAATCGATGGCCCCAAAGCACACATCGACTCACCCCCTATTGCTCGATCGACCTAAGATACCGCAGGACCGCACCGATGTGAAGAACTCTATGCATTCTGTTTTTGTCCAACCTTTTCAACAGGATGGCCAGCCCAGATGCCTTACAATCTCCATTCGGAAACAATGTTCTGCGCGATCCTCTGATCTACATGACAGTTTGTTAACAATGAATACACGAATCTTCAAGCAAATCCGGCAGACTCAGGCGCTTCTGCGCCAGTTGCGCAGCCTGCGCATGCCCTCAGTGATGTCCGATTCGGCGCCCGCAAAAGAAAACCGCATCCAGCCCGCCCCCCGGTCCGGATCAAAATCAATGCCCGGCGTCGCGGCCACGCCTGCCTCGCGCAGCATCCGGGCGCCGAAGGCCATGGAATCGTCGGTAAGGCCCGACACATCGGCGTAGATGTAGAAGGCACCGTCGCAGGGCGCGAACTGCGCAAACCCTGCGCCGGGCAGCTCATTCAGCATGATCTGACGGTTGCGGGCATAGGCGGCCTTGTTGGCCTCCAGCTCCTCGCCCGCGTCCATGGCCGCGAGGGCGGCAACCTGGCTGGCATGGGGCGGGCAGATGAAAAGATTCTGCGCCAGACGCTCAATCACGCGAACGTGGGATTTGGGAACCACCATCCAGCCAATGCGCCACCCGGTCATCGAAAAATACTTGGAGAAGGAGTTGATCACAAAAGCATCGTCGCTGACTTCGAGCGCGGAGACACAGCGCCCGGTCCAATTCAGCCCGTGGTAAATCTCATCCGAGATGAACGCAGCACCCCGCGCGGCGCAGGCACCGGCAAGCGCGCGCAGTTCATCCGCGCCCAGCATCGTGCCGGTGGGATTGGCAGGGCTGGCGACCAACATGCCGTCGGCGTCGCCCAGATCGGCAGGAACCGGCTGGAACCGGGTCGCAGGGCCGGTGGGCACAGCGCGCACATTCACGCCCAGCGCCTTGAAGGTGTTGCGATAGCTGGGATATCCGGGATCGCCGATCACCACACTGTCGCCAGCGTCAAACAGCGCAAGAAACGCCAGAATGAACGCGCCTGAGGACCCGGCAGTCACGATCACCCGTTCAGGGTCCAGGGTGATGCCGTACCAATCAAGATACAATCGGGCGATGCGTTCGCGCAGGGCTGGCAGCCCCAGGGCGACGGTATATCCCATCGGATCGCCCGCCTGCAGCGCGCGGGACAGCGCCTCGCGCGCAAGGCGCGGGGCAGGGGTGCCGGGCTGGCCGACCTCCATGTGGATGATGGTGCGGCCGGTGGCTTCTTCGCGCCGGGCCGCCTCCATGACATCCATGACACGAAAGCTCTCGACCGCGGAACGTCTTGAAATTCTCGCCATGGATCGCCCTATGTGCTGAGGTGCCGAAGTCTTGGTGCCGAGGGCTACGTCCCTGCCCGCCCCGGGTCAAGCCGCGCGGCCATCCCCGACGCTGCGCCGGAATTCCCGGCGCCGCCCCCTGATGCCGCCCCAGATCTCGGAGACCCCATGACCCCGCGCACCGTCTTTGCCGCCGCCCTGTCCGCCGCGCTGCTGACCGTGTGGGGCAACACCGCCGCCGCGATCAGCCTGATCCGCGACGCCGAGATTGAGGCGACGCTGCGCTTTTTGTCCGCCCCGGTGTTCGAAGCCGCAGGTCTGGGCGCCGATGAAGTGGACATCATCATCCTGTCCGATCCACGCCCCAACGCGTTCGCGTTTGGCGGGCGGCGCATGGCGGTGACCACCGGCCTGATCCAGGACATGGACGGCCCGACCGAATTGCAGGGCGTTGTCGCCCATGAAACCGGGCATCTGGTGGGCGGCCATCTGGCACGCCGCGCGATTGCAGAACGCAATCTGCGCGGCCCCGCCGCCATCGCCATGCTGCTGTCCATCGCCGCCGCGGCCGCGGCCGGTGGCGGTGGCGGCAGCGCGCTGGCCGCTGGCCTTGGGGCACAATCGGCGGTGCAGCGGGCGTTTCTGAGTTATTCGCGCGCCGAAGAATCCGCCGCGGATCAAGCCGCCATTACGTATCTGGAGACCGCGCGCCTGTCCCCTGCCGGCATGATCAAGGTGCTGGAGCGGTTCCGCGGGCAGGAGATATTCTCCGCCGCCACGCGCGATCCCTATGCCTCGACCCACCCGATCAGTGCCGCGCGTCTGTCGCTGGTGCAGCGGCGCACGGGGGAATCGCCTTATCTGGGTGCCGCGTCGTCGCCTGAGGCGGTGTATCGCTTCAACCGTATGCGCGCCAAACTGGACGGGTTCATCAACCACCCGACACGCACCCTGCGTGACGCCCCCAAGGCGGATGATGAATTCGACACCTTGCGCCGCGCGGTTGCGCTGCACCGCCTGCCCGATCCGGCCAAGGCGCTGGACGCCGCAGACCGGTTGATCGCGATGAAGCCGAACGATCCCTATTATCATGAGCTGAAGGGCCAGTTCCTGCTGGAAATCGGCCGTGGGCCCGAGGCGGTCGCCCCTTACCGTGAGGCCGCGCGCCTCGCGCCCGATGAGGCGCTGATCCGCGCGCAGCTGGGCCGCGCGCTGCTGACCGTGGGCACGGCCGCGACAGACGCTGAGGCGGTGCGTGCGCTGGAATCAGGGGTTGCCGCCTCAGACGGGGGCGATCCGTCGGTGTTGCGCGATCTGGCCTTTGCCTATGCGCGGGCGGGCGATGAGGGCCGCGCGGCGCTGGCAACGGCGGAACGGCTGGCCTTAATCGGCGCGGTCCATGACGCCCGTATTCAGGCGGCGCGCGCCAGGGCGCTGCTGCCGAACGGATCGCCCGAATGGCTTCGGGCCGATGACATCGTCGCGAGCTTGGAGAGCTTCGACTAGGAACCCCCCCTTCGGGGCGATAGGGTTGCAGCGCCTCGCGCGCGGCGTGCCCTCGCCCCGCCGTCCCTACCCCCGGCGCCCTCCGCAGGAGAACACCTTATGAAGCTACGCCTGTCCCGCCCGCTTGCCGCCCTTGGTTTTGCCGCCATCTGGGCCATGTCGAGCCAGCCCGTCGCCGCCGAAGGTGCCGGCGACATGAGCCAGACCCAGCGCGAAAGCATGCGCACTGAGTTCCGCGCCTATCTGCTGGAGCATCCCGAAGTCATCATGGAAGCCATCCAGGTGCTTGAACTGCGCCGTAAGGAGGCTGAGGCGACCTCTGAGGCAGGCATGGTGTCCTCGATCAGCGAAGACCTGCGCAATGACGGTTATTCCTTTGTGGCCGGCAACCCTGACGGCGACGTCACCGTGGTTGAATTCACCGATTATAATTGCGGCTACTGCAAGCGCGCCCATGAGGACGTGAAGGCCCTGATCCGCATGGACCCGAACGTCCGGCTGGTGATCAAGGAATTCCCGATCCTCGGCCCGTCGTCACGCATTGCCGCCGAGGCCGCGATGGCCGCAATCGCGCAGCAAGGCGGCGATGCCTATCTGGAATTCAACGACCTGATGATGAAAAACCGCGGCGCGCTGGACGAAGCAACGGTCTACCAGCTCGCGGAACGCGCGGGGCTGGATGTGGGGCTTTTGCGGTCGGATGCACGCGACCCGAAGATCGCCAAGAACCTCGCCCGCACCTCTGCACTGGCCCAGAAGCTGCGCATCGAAGGCACGCCGACCTTTGTGATCGGCGATCAGATCGTGCGCGGGTTCGTGCCACTGAAGGATCTGCAGGCCGCCGTGGCTGAGCAGCGCGCCAACAAAGGCTGACCGCCCCGCGCGCGCCCCGCCATTGCGCGGGGCGCGCGCACGCCGATCCTGCGCCGCCACGGTTGCGGCGGCGGGGCTTTGCAACCCACGCAGCTTGGTGTAAGTCGCTCTTGACTGCGGCGCCGGCCGCGTAACCCCTTGGACGGCATCCATGAGCAAGACCCACGACAGCGACATCGCCTTCATCCGGCAGCTTGCCGAGCTGCTGCGGGAGACCGATCTGTCCGAGATCGAAGTCGAACGTGAGTTCGGCGAAGATGACCATTTGAAGGTGCGCGTCAGCCGCCATTCCACGGTCGCCCCCGTCGCCGCTGCGCCTGCGCAGATCGCCCATGCCGCCGGCGCCGCCCCTGCGGCAGCGCCCGCTGCTGCGGCTGCCGCGCCCGAAGACCCGGCGCTGCATCCCGGGGCGGTGTCATCGCCCATGGTCGGAACCTGCTATCTGTCGGCTGAGCCGACCGCCGCGGCCTTTGTGAAGGTCGGGGACCAGGTGACCGAAGGGCAGACGCTGCTGATCATCGAAGCGATGAAGACCATGAACCAGATCCCCGCGCCGGTCGCGGGCGTGGTCAAGCGCATCCTGGTGGATGACGGCGCGCCGGTCGAATTCGGCGCGCCCCTGATGATCATCGAGTGAGCGCACCCATGTTTCGCAAAGTCCTGATCGCCAACCGCGGCGAGATCGCGCTTCGCATTCATCGCGCCTGCAAGGAAATGGGCATCGCGACCGTGGCGATCCATTCCACCGCCGATGCGGATGCGATGCATGTCCGGCTGGCCGATGAAAGCGTGTGCATCGGCCCCGCGCCCGCAAGCCAATCCTATCTGAACATCCCTGCCGTGATCTCAGCCTGTGAGATCACGGGCGCCGAGGCGATCCATCCCGGCTACGGATTTCTGTCGGAAAATGCCGGTTTTGTGCGGATCGTTGAAGATCACGGCCTGACCTTCATCGGCCCGACGGCTGAACATATTTCGATCATGGGCGACAAAATCGCGGCCAAGGACGCGATGCGAAAGCTTGGCGTGCCGTGTGTCCCCGGCTCAGACGGTGAAATCACCACGCTTGAAGACGCGATGACCGTCTCACGCGAAATGGGCTTTCCGGTGATCGTGAAAGCGTCGGCGGGCGGCGGCGGGCGGGGCATGAAAATGGCCCCGACTGAGGCTGATCTGTCCACGGCGTTCTTCACGGCAAAATCAGAATCCAAGGCCGCGTTCGGCGACGACGCGGTTTATATCGAAAAATACCTCAGCAATCCGCGCCACATCGAAATTCAGGTCTTCGGTGACGGCAAGGGCCGCGCGGTGCATCTGGGCGAACGTGATTGCTCGCTTCAGCGCCGTCACCAAAAGGTGCTGGAGGAATGCCCGTCCCCCGTCATCAATGACGAACAGCGCGCACGCATCGGCAAGGTCTGCGCTGACGCGGTGGCCCGCATCAACTATCGCGGCGCTGGCACGATTGAATTTCTTTATGAAGACGGTGAGTTCTATTTCATCGAAATGAACACCCGCCTTCAGGTCGAACACCCAGTGACTGAGGCCGTGTATCGTGTCGATCTGGTCCGC
The DNA here is from genome assembly GCA_047610385.1 of Paracoccaceae bacterium. Taxonomy (GTDB): domain Bacteria; phylum Pseudomonadota; class Alphaproteobacteria; order Rhodobacterales; family Rhodobacteraceae; genus JBOCEF01. Next base: position 66,968 of record JBLGAC010000001.1, read on the forward strand.
GAACAGATCCGCGTCGCTGCTGGGCTTGAGATGTCCTTTAGCCAGGAAAGCCTGATCCCGGTTGGCCATGCCATCGAATGCCGGATCAATGCAGAAAAGCTGCCGAACTTTTCGCCCTCACCGGGCACGGTCACGGCGTTTCATGCGCCCGGCGGGCTTGGTGTGCGGATGGACAGCGCGATCTATGACGGCTACCGGATCCCGCCCCATTACGACAGCCTGATCGGCAAGCTGATCGTGCATGCTGAGGACCGGCCCGCCGCGCTCGCGCGTCTTGATCGCGCGCTGTCGGAATTGATCGTCGACGGCGTGTCCACCACTGCGCCGCTGTTCGACGCGCTGGTGCACGACCCCGACGTGATCAGCGGCAATTACAACATCGCATGGCTGGAGCGTTGGCTGGAGCGGATGTCGTGATGCCCGCGCGCACGCAAACGTGATTGAAAGGGCACCCAAGGGTGCCCTTTTTGCGTTTAGCAGCCTATGGTTTCATTGCGTTCAGACTTTCGTGAGAAAACTGACTCCATCAAATTACGGAGACCCCCGATGTCAGCCTCGCTGATCCCTGGCTTTTCCCGCCAGATGCTCGACATTTCCGGCGCGCGGCTCTCGGTCCACACGGGCGGGAACGGGCCGCCGTTGCTGCTGCTTCATGGCTATCCGCAGACGCATCTCACTTGGCTGCGCACCGCGCCGGCGTTTGCGGAGCGTTTTTCCTGCGTCGTGCCCGACCTGCCCGGCTATGGCGATAGCGAAATGGCACCCCGGAGCGGGATCGGCGTGCTGCCACCCATGTCCAAACGCGTGATCGCCCGCCACTTGGTGGAGCTGATGGCAACGCTGGGGCACGATCAATTCCATGTGCTGGGCCATGACCGCGGCGCGCGGGCGGCGTATCGGATGGCGCTGGACATGCCCGAACGGGTCGCGCGGCTGGGGATCATCGAAGTTGTCCCCACTGCCGACATGTGGCGCAGCTACGGGCCTGAACTGGCGCAGAAAGCCTGGCACTGGACCTTTCTGTCGCAGCCCGCGCCCTATCCCGAACGCATGATCGGCGCGGACCCGGATTTTTTCCTCAATTGGACGCTTAGCGCCTGGGCCAGTTCGGGCGATCTGTCGGCCTTTCCGTCTGCCGCGCTTGAAAGCTATCGCGCGCAGATGCGCAACCCCGACTGCGTGCATGCCATGTGCGAAGATTACCGCGCAGGCACCGGCGCCGACCGCCAGCATGACGAAGACGACCGCGCCGCGGGCACCACCATCAAGGCGCCGCTGCATTTTTTGTGGAGCAATCACGGATTTCCCGCGCGCACCAAAGATCCGATGGGTCTGTGGCGCAAATGGGCCGACACGGTCACTGGTGCCCCCATCGAATCAGGTCATTTCGCGCAGGAGGAACATCCCGACGCGGTGCTTGACGCGTTCCTGCCGTTCTTTTCCGCGAAATAGGTGCATTGTCCCGGCGGCCCCGCTTCTTTACGATTTCTGGGAAAGGCGGCCGTCGAAGCTTATGTCACAACACTTGTCGGATTACCGGATCACGCCGTCCCTGCTGCTGCGGGCCTATGCTGCCGGGGTGTTCCCAATGGCACAAAGCGCCGATGCCGGCGACATTTTCTGGGTTGATCCCAAGCGGCGCGGGATCCTGCCGCTGGACGGATTCCACATCCCCCGATCCTTGCGCAAACGCATCCGCCAAGGCGGGTTTGAGGTGACGATCAACCGCGATTTTCACGCCGTGCTCATCGCCTGCGCTGCGCGTGAGGAAACCTGGATCAACCCCGAAATCGCCCAGCTTTACCGCGATCTACATGCATCTGGCCGCGCGCAATCGGTAGAGGTGCGGATGGATGGCGACATCGTCGGCGGGCTTTACGGCGTTGGGCTGGGGGGCGCGTGGTTTGGGGAAAGCATGTTCTCCACCGTCACTGACGCGTCGAAAATCGCGCTGGTCTGGCTGGTGGCACGGCTGCGGGCGGGGGGGTTCACGGTGCTCGACACCCAGTTCGTCACCGGGCATCTGGGCCGCTTTGGTGCCATTGAAATCGACCGCGCCGAATATCACGAACGGCTGGCCAACGCGCTGGCGGTTCAGTCGGACTTTTTCGCGCTGCCCGACGACGTATCTGCCGACGAGGTGCTGCAGCTCAGCACCCAGACGTCATAGCGCTGATGGTCCAGCGCCGAAAGCGCGGGCATTGATGCGATCATCCACCCTTTGAACCGCGGCGTGTCTTCACGCTGGTCGCGGATCTGCAGATAGGCCCAGGCGTCTTGGGGCAGGTCCGGCGGCTGAATGCGGCATGCCTCCAGCGTGATTTCCAGCCGCCCGCGCACCACCCGCTGGCCGACCGCCAGATCAAAGCTCTGCACCTCGCCGTTCATTTTATCGAGCATGCTGAGCGTGGCGCGGTCCGCAGGCAGCGTGTGCGATTCGGGGCGCACGATGATCGGATCGGACCAGGTGGTCGGCGCGGCCTCCTGCCCCTCAGGCGGCGGGGGGGCGAGGCGGAACAGACTGCGCACCTCGCCATCGGCAGGCAGTTCATCCGCCAGCGTCTCAACCTCAGCGGGGCCAGGCGCGTCAAGCAGCAGCGTGTCCTGCCCATCAGTCTGCGCCGCCGCGCCATGGGCAACCAGCGCCAGCACCAAGGCCAACCGCATGATCATGCCAGCACCGCCTTGAATCGAAGGCGGATATAATCTGCCGTCCAGGCACCCGCCTCGTCCTGCATCGCCGGGGCGACAAGATGCGCGGCGCGGGCCCGCAAACTGTCCCGCAGCCCTTCAGGCGCCAGCGCCAGCGCCGGGGCCGCAAGGGTTGCCAACCACGCCTCCATCCCCGCAGCGATCGGGGTGGGGCGGGGGATCAACGCAATTTCAGACACGGCAAACCCGGCGGTGGTCAGGCGCGCGCCTTGTTCGGTCGGGGTTGGAAAGCTCCAGATCTCACGCAGATCGGTGGCGATCCCGGCCTCGTCCAGCGCGGCGATCAGCGCGGTGCGGATGGCGGCGACGTTGCCGAAACCGCCTTGTTCGGCCACAAAACGCCCGCCGGGGCGCAGGGCCTTGGCGACGCCGCGGAACACCGCCGACGGATCGGTCATCCAATGCAAAGCAGCGTTTGAAAACACCGCATCGAACGGCGCCTGATCGGCGGCCCATTCGGCCAGCGCATGGCCGTCCACCGCTTCGGCGGTCAGGCCGCGCGCGCGGGCACCAGCGATCATGTCAGGGCTGGCGTCGATGCCGACCACCTCGGCCCCCGCCTCAGCCAGTTTGGCGGTCAGCGCGCCGTCGCCGCAACCCAGATCCAAGATCCGTTCCCCGGCAATGGGGTTCAACAGCGCCAGCACCGGTGCCCCAAGATCCGAGACGAACCGCGCGTTGGCCGCATAGCGGTCCGCGCTCCAGGCATCCTGCAAGCCAGTCATTTCGCGTCGCCCGCGGCAGGAGCCGCGGTTGTGGTGCCAGAAATCGCCCGGCCCACCAGATCGAGCAGGTTCACCGAACCTTGGGTGTAGATCACCTCCGCACCTGGCGCGAGCATGAAGTCCGACGATCCCGGCGTGACAGCCACATATGCACCGCCCAGCAACCCCTCCACCGCGATGGCGGCGTCGCTGTCTTCGGGCAGCTTCACGTCCTTGTCGATCGACATGCGTGCCAGCGCGCGGAAGGTCTGCGGATCGAGGGTCAGCGAGCTGACCGTGCCGACCTTCACCCCCGCCACACGCACATCGCCGCCGACCACCAGCCCCTCAGCCTTGCGAAAGGCAGCGGTCAATTCATAACTGTCGCCGCGCGACAGGCCCAGATCAGCCGTGCGGGCCGCATAGACGAGAAACCCGCCCGCAGCCGCCAGAACGACAGCGCCGATCAGCGCTTCAGCCGCGTTGTTCGCCATGTGTGGGATCTCGCTCCTCGGATTTGCCCCATGGGTGCGGGGCGGATCTTGGGATCAGTTTCAGGCGCAAACATGGCGCCGGTCACGATGGTTAAAAAGCTGTGGCGCAGATGCGGCGACAGCGCACGCGCAGTCTACGCCGCAGCCTACGCCGCGGTCTTGCCGGGCTGCAAGCCAGGGGGGCCGAAGCCCACCGTTCATTCAGGCTGCCATGCCTCATAGTCGCCGGTCACGCGTGGCCGCAACGCGGGGGTCGTGATGCTGCCGGGCGGATGATAGGCACCGGCCGTGCCGGTCATGTTGGGCGTATGGGGTTTCTCCCACGGCTTGTGCGGCAGCGGGGATGCGGTCGGCGGCTCATCCCAGGTGAAATGCAGCCAGCCATGCCAGTCTGCGTTGACCTTCGATGCCTCAACCTCACCGTTGTAGATCACCCAACGGCGGCTGGCATCCTCATTGCGGTAATAGATGTTGCCGGCGGCGTCGCGGCCCACCTCAGTCCCGTTTTTGCGGGTGAACATCCGGGTGCCGACGGTCGCGCCGTTCCACCAGGTCAGATAACGTTTCAGGAACTCGATCACGTGCGCGTCTCCGCCATATCGCCGGGGCCGGAATGCCGGGCCGCGCTGACACCGCGCCTGTGCGCGGACGATCGCTGGCTCCGTCCGACGCGCTTTTACCCCCACGGGCGCGGCAGGTCCAGACACGCAGCGCCGCAGCCTGCGCCGAGGCGCGGCGCAAATCGTGGCGAAAATGGCGCGCCCATACCCAAAATTGGTGATGCACGCCGGTGCCAGAGACCCTTGGTCGCGCGCCTGCCCCTGAAGGGTGCTTGGCGCACGGCACGGCAAGCAGGCATAGTGGCAGACCCTTAATTCGCACCAAATGCGGCGGACATGCTTAAAAAGCGCGACCCCGGCTCTTCGGACATACGGCTCGCTTCGCTGATGCGCGATCCAGCCGAAGGCGCCGCTGCGCCCGCCGCACGCCAAACCGCAGCACCCCAAACCGCAGCACCGCAGCGTGATCGCCGCGCGGACTGGCGCCCACAGATCCCGCAGATGAACGATCCCTACCCGGCTGGCTTTTCCTCGGTGCGTTATCTGGCGCAGGAAAGCGATCTGATGATCGCCCGTCCGCGCCTGCGCCTGCGCCCGGACGAAGACCGTGAAACCGAATATGTGCTGGCCCGCGATTTCACAGTGCTGTTCGACGTGGACGGCAGACCATGGCGGGTGACTGCGCCTGCCGGGATGCTGACCGACCTCGCCACATCAAAATGGTTCACCCGCCCGGTGCTGGGCCGCGTTGGCCCGCATCTTGAGGCCGCGATTCTGCACGATTACCTGTGCATCGCGTGGCAGGATCTGAGCGGCGACGCTGCGCGCAACCAGCCGCGGCCCGGCGATTTTGAATTCTCCAGCGCGGCGATGATGGCGATGCTGGAAAGCGCTGGCCTGCACCCGGTGGTCACTTGGGGCGTGCGCAAGGTGATCAACTCCGACACCGGGCGCGCGCGCTTTGACGATCCCAACCCGGCGCCGCGTTATGTGACCGTGCCCAGGGGCGGCGACTGGCCCGACTGACCCCTGCCGGGGCGGCGATACGGGCGCCCCTTCTCCGCGGCAGCGCGGGCGGGTGAGCGGGGGTTTGCCCCCCGAACCCGCCCGCAGCCCGTCACAGGATCGGCAGATCGCCCTCAGCCCGCAGCGCGTGGAACCGGGCGACGAAATCATCCAGCGTTCCAGCGGCGATCGCATCGCGCAGCCCCTGCATCAATTCTTGGTAATAATGCAGGTTGTGCCAGGTCAGCAGCATAGAGGCGATGATCTCCTGCGCCTTGTTCACATGGTGCAGATAGGCGCGCGACCACCCGGTGCAGCACGGGCAGGTGCAATCAGGGTCCAGCGGGCGCGGATCATCCTGATGGCGCGCATTGCGCAGGTTCACCGCGCCGCGCCGCGTCTGCGCCTGCCCGGTGCGCCCGGATCGCGACGGCAGCACGCAGTCGAACATGTCCACGCCGCGCTGCACCGCGCCGACGATGTCGTCGGGCTTGCCGACGCCCATCAGATACCGCGGCTTATCGTCGGGCAGCATGCCGGGCGCGAAATCGAGTGCCTTGAACATTTCCTCTTGGCCCTCGCCCACTGCCAGCCCGCCGATGGCGTAGCCGTCAAAGCCGATCTTGCGCAGCGCGGCGGAGCTTTCTTCGCGCAAATCGCTGAACATGCTGCCCTGCTGGATGCCGAACAGCGCGTAACCGGGCCGGTCCCCGAACGCATCGCGCGACCGCTGCGCCCACCGCATCGACATGCGCATGGAGGCCGCCGCCACATCTTTTTCCGCCGGATAAGGCGTGCATTCATCGAAACACATCACGATGTCCGACCCGAGCAGCTTTTGGATCTCCATCGACCGCTCAGGGCTCAGCATGTGCTTTGACCCGTCGATATGAGATTTAAAGGTGACGCCGTCCTCGGTCATCTTGCGCAGGTCCGCCAGCGACATGACCTGATAGCCGCCCGAATCAGTCAAAATCGGCCGATCCCAGTTCATGAACTTGTGCAGACCGCCCATCCGCGCGATCCGCTCAGCAGTCGGGCGCAGCATCAGATGATACGTGTTGCCCAGCAGAATGTCGGCCCCGGTGGCGCGCACATCCTTGGGAAACATCGCCTTCACGGTGCCCGCAGTGCCCACAGGCATGAAGGCAGGGGTGCGGATTTCGCCCCGTGGGGTGTCGATGCGCCCGGTGCGGGCGCGACCGTCGGTGGCATGGATCGAAAATGAGAAGGCGCGGGTCATTTGACGCTCCTGTCTGGACGCATGTGCCGCGCGTTTCTATATGGTTGTCAGAGGAAGCCAACCCAAGGAGCCATTGTCATGGACGGCCACCGCCCCGAAGACGACGTGAACGCCCCTGCCCCCGGCGAAGAAGGCGCACCGCTGATCGGGCCATCGAGCGTGGATCACCCGCTCTATGAAAGCATCGTAGAGGCGATGCGCACGGTCCACGACCCGGAGATCCCGGTGAACATCTACGACCTTGGGCTGATCTACCGCATCTCGATCAACGACGACGCGGATGTGGAGATTGACATGTCCCTGACAGCCCCCGGCTGCCCGGTGGCCGGTGAAATGCCCGGCTGGGTCGCCGACGCGGTCGAACCCCTGCCCGGCGTGCGCACGGTCAACGTGGCGCTGGTGTGGGAGCCGCCCTGGGGCATGGAACTGATGTCGGACGAGGCCAAACTCGAGCTCGGCTTCATCTGAGCCTGCGCCCCGGGGGCCGGGCGCTCGGGGCACAATGCCCGCTCGCGCCCGGCGCGAGCCCCAACGGGCCCGCCGCGCCCCTCCCCAGCGGGGATCATCTGGGGCGCGGCGGCACGCCCGCTTGAACCACGCGCCGCACAGTCCTATCTTGAAAATAGCCGTTATTCAGGAGGCCGCACCATGTTCGGGATCCCCGGAAAGCCACCGGTCACCCTTTCGCCCGCAGCAGCGGTGCGGATTTCAAAGCTGATGAACGCCTCGGACGGCAAGGTCCAAGGCCTGCGCATCGGCATCAAAAAGGGCGGCTGCGCTGGCATGGAATACACCATGGAGCATGCCGAAGAGATCGGCACCCATGATGAGGTGATCGAACAGGACGGCGCCCGGGTCATGATTGCCCCCATGGCGCAGATGTTCCTGTTCGGCACTGAGATCGACTACAAGACCTCGCTGCTCGAAAGCGGGTTCGTGTTCAACAACCCCAACGTTGTCGACGCCTGCGGCTGCGGCGAATCGATCAAGTTCGCCGAGACCTGACACCCCCGCGCTGTCCCCGGAGGGGGCGCTGGGGGAGGTCCCTCCCCCGCCCTTGCCGCAGCGCGAGCGCAGGCGCGGGCGGCGGAGCAGGGCGCGAGCCCCCGACTGTGCCCGCCCCCGCGGCAGGGCGCGCCCTTCCCCAAACCGCCCCCACACGATACGCACGTCCCCGACATCAACGCATATCGGGAGACGCCAATGACCCGCCGCAAGCTTGCCGCTGGCAACTGGAAGATGAACGGCCTCGCTGCCTCGGTGCACGAGGCGGTCGCGCTTGCCGCGGCCTGTCCCTTTCCCACATGTGATGTGCTGCTGTGCCCCCCTGCCACGCTGATCGCGCCGATGGCTGCTGCGCTGGCAGGCTCGGCCGTGCAGGTCGGCGGGCAGGATTGCCATGCGGGGGCCTCTGGTGCCCATACCGGTGATCTGTCGGCGGAAATGCTGGCCGATTCAGGTGCCTCAGCCGTGATCGTCGGGCATTCTGAGCGGCGCGCGGACCACGGCGAATCCGACGCCGCGATTGCCGCCAAGGCTGGGGCTGCCTGGCGCGCGGGCCTGATCGCCATCATCTGCGTCGGGGAAACTGAAGCGCAGCGCGACGCCGGTCAGGCGCTGGACGTGATCGCCAGCCAGATCGCGGGATCGGTCCCAGGCAGCGCCACGGCGGCCAACACCGTGGTGGCGTATGAGCCGGTCTGGGCCATCGGCACCGGCCGCACGCCCACCCTCGACCAGATCGCGGAAATCCACGACGCCATGCGCGCCCAGCTGGTCAGCCGCTTTGGTGCCGAAGGCGACGGCATGCGGCTGCTCTATGGCGGCTCGGTCAAGCCGGGCAATGCGGCTGAAATTTTTGCGGTTTCAAATGTCGATGGCGGTCTGGTCGGGGGCGCCAGCCTCAAGGCCGCCGATTTCAGCGGCATCGTCAACGCCGCGGGCTGATGCGGGCCGCGCCCGGCGATCCGTCGCCGGGCGCTTTCGTCTCAGCCACCCGGGCGGGTTGACCTGCATCATGGCCCTGCGCGCCGCGGCGCAGCATCTTGCACGGCGTTCCACCCGAAAGGCCCCGCCACATGAGACTTGAAAACCGCACCTGGGATGAACTTCGCGTTGGCGACGAGGCCGCGATCCACCGCGTCGCCTCGGTCGAAGATTTCTACATCTTCGCCAACGCCTCGGGGAACATGAACCCGATGCACCTGCCCAAATTCGACGGAGACGGCGACGGGCAGGACGAGGCAATTGCCCCCGCCATGTGGATCGGCGGGTTGATTTCCTCGGTGCTGGGCAATCTGCTGCCCGGACCGGGCACGATTTATCTGGGCCAGCAGCTGCATTTCCACTCCCGCGTGCAGGCGGGCGATGAACTGACGGTCTTGGTCAAGGTGATCGAAAAGCGCGAAGGCGGCGAGGTGCTGCTGGAAACCACTGCGACGCTGCCCGGGGGGATCACCGTGGCCTCTGGCATCGCCGAAGTGCGGGCGCCCGCGACCAAGCTGGTGTTTGAGAACGTCCACGCCCCGGGCCTGATCCTGAACCAGCACCGCCATTTCGACGCGCTGCTGGAACGCGCGGCCCCGATGGTGCCGCTGGACGTCGCCGTGGTCGCGCCAGAAAAGCCCGACGCGCTGTCCGGCACGCTGGCGGCGATGAAGCAAGGCCTTATCCGCCCAATCCTGATCGGCGATCCTGCGCTGATCCACGCTGTGGCCAAAGCGGCGCATCACGACATCTCTGGCATTGAAATCATCGACGCCCCCCACCATCAGGCCGCCGCCGCGCGGGCCGTGGCGCTGGTGCATGAAGGGCGCGCCAAGGCGGTGATGAAGGGCGATCTGCACACCGACGTGCTGCTGCGCGAGGTGCTGCGCAAAGATGGCGGCCTGCGCGCAGGACGCCGCTTGAGCCATGTGTTCGTGATGGATGTGCCCGGGCGCGACCGGCTGCTGTTCGTCACCGATGCGGCGATCAACATCGCGCCCGATCTGATGACCAAGCGCGACATCGTGCAGAACGCCATCGACCTCGCCCTCGCGCTTGGCGTGGTGGAACCGAAGGTTGGTATTCTTTCGGCCATTGAAACCGTGTCGCCACAGATCCCGTCAACCATCGACGCCGCCGTGCTGTCCAAGATGGCGGACCGAGGTCAGATCACCGGCGGGTTGGTCGATGGGCCGCTGGCGATGGACAACGCGGTCGATCTGGGCGCTGCGCGCACCAAAGGCATCGTATCGACGGTGGCTGGGCGCGCCGACATTCTGGTGGCACCAAACATGGAGGCCGGGAACATGGTCGCCAAGGAGCTGACCTTTCTGGCACGCGCCGAAGCTGGCGGCATCGTGGTTGGCGCGCTGGTGCCAGTGATCCTGACCAGCCGCGCAGACGATGAAAGGGCGCGCCTGGTGTCCTGCGCCATCGCCGTCATGATGGCGAACGCGAAGGGCTAAGGGCTAAGGGTGCGCCAAAACCAAGGCCAGAGGCGACTGCGCTTAGGCTGTGTGGACAAAAAGGATTCCCACAGCGCCACCGCCGTGATTCAAGGCTGGAAACTGGGAGCCAGCCTTGACCCGAGATCTGATCGACAACGCCGCCTAGACGCTGATTGCCCTGTTCCTGCCGCCTGGGCGGTGGCGTGCCTGCCGCCCATCCATCGGCAATCGGCTGCTGCTCGAAGGTATCGCGCGGACCCGCGCGCCCTGGCGCGATTTACCCGAGTGCTTTGGCAAGTCGAACACCGTCTGGCGCAGGTTTGCTCGTTGGCGCGACGCCGGGGTAATCGAAGGTATTCTCGAGGCTTTGGTGGCCAGCGGCGCGGGCGATGGTGCAATCCAGATGATCGATAGCACCGTTATCCGCGCGCACCAGCATAGTGCTGGAGCCAAAAAAGGGGCAGCGAATTTAACGCCTTAGGATGGTCTCGCGGTGGCTTCAGCACCAAAATCCATGTGCTGACCGAGGCCCATGGACTGCCAATTGCGATGCACCTGACGCAGGGTCAGACGGCCGATATTTCCGCCGCCTCCGCCCTGTTGGCCTATGCCGAACAACGCCCGCGCGAGCTGCTGGCCGACAAGGGTTATGACAGCGACGACCTGCGCGCCGACCTGTACCTGCAGGGCTCACACCCGATCATTCCGTGGAGATCCAACCGTAAGCAGCCCGGCACGCTGGACCGGATTCGATACGCCAAGCGCAACCGCATCGAGCGTATGATGGGCTTGTTAAAGCAGTTTCGACGCGTCGCAACCTGCTACGGCAAGACCCCTGCAAGCTTCCTCAGCTTCGTTAAAATCGCCGCAATCCATCGCTGGATGCGCTTTGTCCACGCAGCCTAGGGTCAGGACCCGCAGAAGGGATTTCCATTGACTGCCGGTTATGATTCAAACCTCCCAAACGTCGCGAGGTTCGCCATGTCTGATCACCACTTCTGGCTTACAGAAGCCCAGTTTTCGCACCTACAACCTCTTTTGCCCAATAAGCCGAGAGGCGTGCCGCGCGTCGATGACCGGCGGGTGATCAGCGGGATCATCCATGTCATCCGCAACGGGCTGATGTGGCGCGACGCCCCCGCCACCTACGCTCCGCACAAGACCCTTTACAACCGGTTCATCAGGTGGGGCCGGATCGGCGTGTTCGATCGGATATTCGCGACTCTGGCCGCCGAAGGCACCGCGCCGGAGACCGTGATGATCCCCTCTCGTCGATTGCTGCGCAATAGCCTGCCGGGCAACGGACGCAGGCCCACCTCAAAGCGCACCGCACCTCGGCGAGCTTGCGTAAAAAGGGGCTGTTCCCCGCCGTATCGGGCGGACCAAAGGGGGCCTGACCTCCAAGCTGCACGCGGTCTGCGACGGCGACGGCAAGCCATTGATTCTGCTGCTCATCGAGGGCCACCCTCTCGGCGATGCACGCATCGCCTGCCGGCCAGCGGATCAGCGATTATCGCGGCGGCGCGACCGTTTTGCCCGCGCTGCCGGGTGCCGAAACCCTGATCGCCGACAAGGGGGTCGAGGCGCGACTGGTTCCGCCACGCCCTGTCCAAGCTGGACATCTCACCATGCATTCCAGGGCGCAATAACCGCAGGGCACCAACCCCCTACGACACCAAAATCTACCAGCAGCGCAATCTGATCGAGCGCATGTTCGGCAGGCTTAAGGACTGGCGCGGGATCGCCACGCGCTGTGAGCGCTGCGCCCACACGTTCATGAGCGCCATCTGCATCGCTGCAACCGTCATATTCTGGTTATGAGTCCTAAGCCTATCAACCCCATACCCCCCAACGAAAAAGGCCCCCTCATCCGCAGATGAGAGGGCCTTCGTTCTTCACCCCACAGCGGCTGTCAGCCCTGTGGCTGAGGGTTCAACCCACCCTCATCGCCGCGCGGGCGCTTGCCAGTCTTGGGGATCGACGCAAGGCCGGACGGCCCACCATGGTCAACTGAGTGGCCGCTGTCTTCAGACCTGTCCAGCTTTTCACCACGGATGACCTTGCCGATCTCATCGCCAGTCAGGGTCTCATACTCCAGCAGGCCCTGGGCTAGCAGCTCCAGCTCATCGCCATGGACTGTGAGGATGCGCTTTGCTTCCTCATAGCCAGTGTCGACCAAGCGGCGGACTTCACTGTCAATCATCCGTGCGGTTTCAGGCGACGCTGTGTTTGGCCCCTGTTGGATGCCAAGGTAGCTATGCTGTTCATTGGCGTAGTCGATGTTGCCGAGCTTTTCCGACATGCCAAACCGCGTCACCATCGCGCGGGCGATGCGGGTGACCTGCTGGATGTCGGAGCTGGCACCGGAGGTCACATTCTCCGGCCCGAAGATCAGTTCTTCGGCCACCTTGCCGCCCATGGTCATGGCGATCTTGCTTTCGTATTTGGTCTTGGAGATCGAAAGCTGGTCGCGCTCAGGCAACGACATGACCATGCCCAGCGAACTGCCGCGCGGGATGATGGTCGCCTTGTGGATCGGGTCATGCTCAGGGCAGTGCAGGCCGACGATCGCATGACCGGCTTCGTGATAGGCGGTCAGCTTCTTCTCGTCCTCGGTCATGACTAGGGATCGGCGCTCCGCCCCCATCATCACGCGGTCTTTGGCGGTCTCAAAGTCTTCCATCGTGACCATGCGCTTGCCCAGACGCGCGGCGGTCAGCGCCGCCTCGTTCACCAGGTTGGCAAGATCGGCACCCGAAAAGCCCGGGCAACCGCGCGCAATCACCCGCAGATCAACATTCGGTGCCAAGGGAACTTTGCGCGCATGAACGTTAAGGATCTTTTCCCGGCCCAGGATGTCGGGGTTGGACACGGTGATCTGACGGTCAAAACGGCCCGGGCGCAGCAGCGCGGGGTCAAGCACGTCAGGCCGGTTGGTGGCCGCAATCAGGATCACGCCCTCGTTCGCCTCAAACCCGTCCATTTCAACCAGCAGCTGGTTGAGCGTCTGCTCGCGTTCGTCATTGCCACCACCGATGCCGGCACCGCGATGACGGCCCACTGCGTCAATTTCATCGATGAAGACGATGCAGGGCGCGTTTTTCTTGGCCTGTTCAAACATGTCACGCACACGAGACGCGCCGACACCCACGAACATTTCAACGAAGTCGGAGCCTGAGATGGAGAAGAACGGCACCCCGGCCTCGCCCGCGATCGCACGCGCCAGCAAGGTTTTACCGGTGCCCGGAGGACCAACCAGCAGCGCGCCTTTGGGGATTTTGCCGCCAAGACGCGAATATTTCTGCGGGTCCTTCAGGAACTCAACGATTTCCTCAAGTTCTTCCTTCGCCTCGTCGATGCCAGCGACATCGTCAAAGGTCACTTTGCCGGACCGCTCAGTCAGCAGCTTGGCCTTGGACTTGCCAAAGCCCATGGCCCCGCCGCGTCCACCGCCCTGCATACGGTTGAGGAAAAAGATCCACACCCCGATCAGGACAAGCATCGGCAGCCAGAAGCTCAGCGTCGACATGATGCCGGAGCTTTCCTGCGGTTCAACCCGGATTTCCACCGCGGATGCGCGCAGATCTGGCAGAATATCCGCGCCCGCGGGCTGGATGGTCTGGAATTCGGCACCCGACATCATGCGCCCGCCGATACGCTCACCGTCGATCACGACGTTGGCGACCTGCTTGTTGTCGACCCGTTCCAGGAAATCGGAGAAAGTGATGCGGCTGGTCGCCGAATTGGATCCGCCACCCTGAAACACGCTGAAAAGCACGAACAGAAGCAGGATCACGACGGCCCAGAAGGCCAGGTTCTTCGCGTTGCCCAAAAGAGTCTCCGTAGACTGTGGCGCCGGGTGGGCGAGAAAATCAGGGCGCGCGACTCGCACCCTGCTGTCGTGAGCTAAAGATAGGTCTCAATACCGAGGATTCAACGGCGGTAGCAACGACGCAGCGTCCCGTCTCGGCGTTTAAGTTCCATTACCATCCGAATGCAGCGCCGCGCGAAGATCGCGCAGCGTTACCCCCGGGAGCAGACATGTATAACCTGCGCCGGGAGCGAAGATCAACGCGCCGTCATGCCGAAGGCAAGGGGCACCCAGCCGTGCCTCCCTCAGCGACGCCGCCCATGCGGGGAAAAGTGCCGCGCCAGTGCCCGCCAACGCGCGCAACCCATCAGGCCCCAACGCGCCCAAAACCGCCCCTGAGGGCGCTTTGCCATGCATCTGCCACCGTTCGTCCCAGACCGCGCCGGTGCGCGCGGGCACCGGGGGCGGCAGGCGCGACGGCTCGCGGCAAATCAGCGCCTCAGCGCCCATGGGGATGAAAAGCGCTCCGGCCAGCGTGCGCGCGGACCATTTGGGGGCCAGCAAGGCGGCCTCCAGCGGTGCAAGGCTGCGCTGCCTCGGGCGCCGGGTGCCAGTGATCTGCGCTAGCGCGACGGCCAGCACCCTTTGGCGCAGATCGCCCGGCGCCGCCGCCCATGGCGCAAGCGTAAGCCGCAGATCGCCCACCGGACCGGGGCGCAGCACCTGCGCCGCAAGCCGCCCAGCGCCATGGTCCAGCGCGGCGCGCTGGCCGCGCAGCCGGTCGGCGGTGCGCGCCAGCCCTTCAGCATCCAGCCCCAGCGGCGCAAGGGCCGCCAGCGCGGCGCGCGCGCGGGGGCGGTGATGGGCGAGGTCTTCGTTGCTCGGATCATCGACCCACGTCACATCGCGGGCGCGGCACAGTGCCCGCAGCGCGGCGCGTGACGTGCCAAGCGCCGGGCGCAGCAGGCGCAGATCGCCCGCGCCAGACGCTTCAGCCATGGCCGACAGCCCGTCCACCCCGGCACCGCGCGCCAGCCGCAACAACAGTGTTTCGGCCTGATCGTCGCGGGTATGGCCCAGCAGCACGGCAGACAGGCCCAGCCGCGCCGCCCATGCGCCCAGCAGCGCGCGCCGTGCCTCACGGGCCGCGTCGGCCAAATTGCCAGCAGGGGCACCGCCATGATCCCAGATCAGCACATCATGGCGCAGCGCCAGCGCGGCGCAAAGCTGCGCGACTCCCGAAGCCTCAGCGCCGCTTTCGGGGCGCAGGCGGTGGTCCACGGTTGCGACCGACAGCGCCACACCCCTGCCTTGCGCCCAATCATGGGCCGCCAGCAGCAGCCCAGTGCTGTCTGAGCCGCCCGACACCGCGACGCCCAGACGCGGCGCATCCCCGGCCAGACGCGACAACGCCGCCCCGCAGATCTGCAGGGCCGCGTCGGGGTCCGCGCGCGGGTCGGTCATGGCATTGTCAGCGGCAGTCGAGGCGCGCACGCTCCGCCACCGCGCGGTCCGCCGCGGGACCGTCCGCGGGATAGCGCCGCGGCACTTCGTCAAGCGTGGCGCAGGCTTCGCTGGGCTGGCCCAGTTTTTCCAGCGCCAGCGCCAGCCCAATCACGCTGTCAGGTGCCTGACGGCCGTCGGGATATTGCGACATGTTCGCAAGGTAGGTCTGCGCGGCACGCCCGTAATCGCCAGCCGCGAACAGCGCTTCGGCAATCCAGTGCTGCGCGTCCCCGGACAGCGGGCTTCCGGGATAATCGCGCCGGAACGCATCAAGCGCGGCGCGCCCCTGCAACAGCTTCCCGTCCTGAATCGCAGTCACGCCCACTTCGAATGCCACACGTTCAGACACCGCAACCACAGGGGCGGCGGTCGGCGCGACCGATGGCTCGGCAGTTCCGCCCAAAGGCGGCGCCGCGCCCAGAAGCGACGGATCGCCGCCCTCCAGCACGATCACCCGGTATTCCAGATCACCGATGCGCAACGAGGCGTCGTCAACGATGCGCGACATGCGGTGATCCAGCGCCTCGATCTTGCCGTTGAGGCGCCTGATCTCAGCCTCAAGCTCCTGCACCCGGACGATGGTGGCCGAATCGCTTTGGGCCATCGCGGCCATGGGCGACAGGACCAGCGCCAATGCCGCCAACGCCCCGCCGCGGCGCAAAAGCGCCGCGGCGGGAACGAGGGCCCCGAAGGAGATGCCCATCAGGACATCGGCGCGGGGCCGGCCATCACCGTCACCGCGCGTCGGTTCTGCGACCAGCAGCTGTCCGCGGCGCACAACGCCTCGGGCCGTTCCTTGCCATAGGTGACCGAGCGCAGGCGCGACGCGTCCACGCCTTCGGCCAGCAGGAACGCCCGCGCGGCTGAGGCACGGCGGGCGCCGAGCGCAAGGTTGTATTCGCGGGTGCCGCGTTCATCCGCGTGGCCTTCGACGATGGCTGACCGCGCGGGGTTGGCCGTCAGCCACTGGGCCTGGGCGCGCAGGGTGGCCTGCGCGTCGGCCGTCAGCGAGGAGCTGTCGGTGATGAAAAACACACGGTCGCCGACCGTGATCTGGAAATATTCGACCGAAGTCGGGTCCAGCGCGCCACCAGTGCCCGCCGCGCCGCCGAGGCCGGCCGCGCCGCCTCCGGCCATATCGGTATCGTCGCCCGCGCCGGAGCAGGCCGCAATGCTAAGCGCCAAAAGCGCCGCACCAGTGAATCGAAGAAAGCTGCTCGTGGTGGTCATGTGATTTCTCTTTGCCTCAGGCGTGAGAAGGGGGAGTCCCGCCAGGCTCTATGGCCGGGTCGGTGACCAAGACGGATCGGAGGCCGCGGCGGGCGTGCGCACGCGCACCAGATTTCGCCCGGTCGCGTCCACCCGCCACAGCGAAGGCACACCGGTCGGTCCGGGTGTCTCGCGGAAGAACATGAGCGCGCGGCCGTTGGGCGCCCAGGTGGGAGCCTCGTCTAGAAACGAGGCGGTAAGAAGGCGTTCTTCGCTGCCATCCACGCGCATGACGCCGATGTGGAACCGGCCGCCAAGCTGCTTGGTGAAAGCGATCAGATCGCCGCGGGGCGACCACACCGGGGTCCCGTAGCGCCCGTCGCCAAAGCTGATGCGCCGCGCCGCGCCGCCGCCCGCAGGCATGACATAAATCTGCGGTGCGCCGCCCGCATCGCTTTCAAACGCCAGCTGCGCGCCATCAGGCGAAAAGGTCGGCGCGGTTTCGATGCCAGGGCCTGATGTCAGGCGCCGCATCTGCCGGTCCGCCAGCCGCATTTCCCACAGATCGGTGCCGCCACCATCAGACAATGACAGGACCACTTTGGCACCATCGGGAGAAAACCGCGGCGCAAAGGACATGGAGCCAAGCCGCCCCAGCGTGTCACGTCCGCCGGTGGACACATCCATGATCCAGACACGCGGGATGCCGCCTTGATAGCTCAGATACACCAGGCTGCGGCCATCGGGCGAAAAGCGCGGCGTCAGCACCAGATCCTCAGATCCGGTCAGATAGCGCGCATTGGCGCCGTCCTGATCCATGATCGCGATGCGCTTTTTACGCGCGCCCTTGGGGCCGGTTTCATCGACAAAGGCGATCTCGGTGTCGAACCAGCCAGGTTCTCCGGTCAGCGACAGATGGATGCTGTCGGCGATCTTGTGGCCGATGCGGCGGGCATCCCCAGGGGCGGCGCGCATGCCCAGCGCTTCGCCCACAGGGCGCTGGTTGAACACGTCCCACAACTGGTGGCGGATTTCGAGCCGCCCATCCGGCGTCAGCGCGGCCTGGCCGGACCCGACCGCGTCAGCGTTGATCACGCGCCAGTTTTCAAACGCAGGACGCGCGTCGACGCCCGCGGGTGCCGACAGATACGCAGCCTCGTCAATCACCCGGAAGATGCCGGAGGCTTGCAGATCCGCCTTCACCACGGCGCGGATTTCCTCGGCCAACGCGGCGGCACGGGCATCGCTGGCGGCATAGCGCGGCAAGGCGACCGGCAACGGCTCCGACACGCCATCGGTGATTTCGATGCGCAAAGGGCCGGGTGCCTGCGCCATGGCGGGAAGGGCCAAGGCGCATGGCAGCGCGGCAAAAAAGGCGGCAAAAAGGGCGGAGGGCTTCACATCGACACTCCCAATCCGGGATTGAACGTCACTTCGATCACTTGCCAGCGGGCGAATTTGCCCGGCGGCAGATCATAGGGCTGCGCACGCATCAAGGCGGTCGCCGCGGCGCGCTCAGCTTGCGCGAATCGCGGGTCCGATGTCGATGCCGGGCGGATCATTTCGGGATTTCCCACGATCTTGCCCTGTTGGTCCAGCGTGATCCGCATGGTGATCACGAGGTCCTCAAAATTCGGCATCCGCTCCAGCGTTGCCTTGTTCCAAACCTTGGAGATCGCGCCCTTGATCCCCGACACCTCAGAAGATGTCAGAGGCGCGCCCACCGGCAGATCAGCGCCCGCGGCGACGGCGGTCCCGGCAGGTTTGGCAGCGGGCGTTTCGGCCGGTTTCTGTGTGGGTTTCTCAGCAGGCTTCTCTGCCGGCTTCTCAGCAGGCTTGGCAGCGGGCTTGGCAGCGGGCTTCTCGGCAGGTTTCACCGCTGGCTCAGGCAAAACCTCCGGCGCCGCGGCGGCGACCTTTTCGGCCGCGGGGGCCTCGGCGGCAAGCTCCTGCGCGCGTCCATCAGGGCGCCCGACCGGGATGGCCGATGCCACCGGCGCCGAAGACGCGTCCTCAGCGGGCTTGTCGGCCTCGGTCACGACGTCCTCAGTGGCCGCAGCGGGGGCGGCGGGCTTCAGCGCTTCTTCGACCGGCGCGTCGGGCGCAGGTTCAGGATCGGGCGCGTTGGCGGCGATTTTTTCATCTGCGCGGTTGGGAGTGTCGGGCTTGGGCTGCGCCTCAGGGGCGATGCGGTCTTCGGGCGGGGGGGGCGCGGTGTCGATCCGTAGCGCCGATCCCCGGCGCGCGCCGTCCATGCGCTGCGGCGCGGGCGCGCCCGGCGCCCGCATCGACGACATCCCCAGCGACATCGGCGCAGGCGGCGCATCGCCCAAAGCAGGGGCGGCCGGAACCAGCGCCGCAATCTGCGCCGGGCGCACGTTGGCGCGCGCCAGCGGGGTCAGCACCGCGGTCAGGTCCGGGAACAGCTCCGCAATCGCGACATCGCCGATCACGAATTCATCGGTGGCCTTGGGCGCCGCATCCGCCGCCGCCGCATCGGGCGACGCATCGGGCGCGGGTGCGGGCGCGGCCAGCGCGGGGGCCATCGCCTTGGGTGCCTCGGGCGCCTTGGAAATCGCCGCGTCGAATTGCGGGCCTGAGATCACCGCCACGTCCTGAAACACGATCACCGCAGGTTCGGGACGCGCCCACAGGTCCATGCCAAACAGCGCCGCAAGCAGCACGGCGCCGTGAATGGCGGCGGACACCAGAACGCCCTTCCCCATCGGCTCCTTGCCGAGCGGATCGCCCAGGGGCGCATCGATATGGGTGCCGCGGCTCACTTCGGCCCGCCCTCCGCCGGGTCAGTCACCAGACCGATGGACCGAAAACCACCACCGTTGAGCGCGCCCATCACCTCCATCACCCGACCATAAGGGATCGCCTTGTCGGCGCGCAGATAGACCCGGTCATCGGTGCGTTCGGCGGCAACGGCGCGCAACGTGGCGATCAGGTTTTCGGGCGGCACGGCGACGTTCTGCACAAAGATGCTGCCATCTGCGGCCATCTGGACCGTCAGCGGCTCTTCCTCAGTCTGCGGCAGGGGGTTGGCGTCGGTTTGAGGAAGCTCCAGCGGCACGCCCACGCTCAGCAACGGCGCCGCGACCATGAAGATGATCAGCAGCACCAGCATCACGTCGACCATGGGGGTGACGTTGATCTCGGACATCGCGCGCCGACCCCGGCGCGATCTGCGCCCGCCGCCACTGCGTTTGATGGCGCCTGCGCTCATGGCTCAATCCTCCCTGCGCGCAAGCTGGCGCGACAGGATGGCGCCGAATTCATCGGCGAAATTCTCCATGCGGGCGGTCAGGCGGTCGGCGTCGGCGGACAGGCGGTTGTAGAAAATCACCGCCGGGATGGCCGCCAGCAGGCCCATAGCGGTGGCCAGCAGCGCCTCAGCAATGCCCGGCGCCACGACTGCTAGGTTGGTGTTTTGCATGATGGCGATGGCTTCGAAGCTGTTCTTGATGCCCCAGACCGTGCCGAACAGACCCACGAAAGGCGTGATCGCCCCAACGGTGGCCAAGAACCCCAGACGGTCCTCCAAAGCCTCAGATTCGCGGGCGATGGCGACGGACATGAACCGTTCAATGCGCGGCACGGCGTCGGGGATCGGCCTGCGGCCCTCAGGCGCCGATTTGCGCCATTCATCCATGCCAGTGCGGAAGATGCGGGCCAGCGCACCGTCAGGATCATCGCCCAGCCCGCGGTCCAGATCATCCAGCGCGCGGCCCGACCAGAACGCAGCTTCGAACCCCTTGGCGGCGCGGCGCGCGCGCGCAAACGCGATCAGCTTGGCGCCCACGATGGTCCATGACCAGAACGAGGCCGCGACAAGCAAAACCATCACCGCCTGCACGATGGGAGTTGCGCGCACGAACAGCGCCATCATCGAGAAATCAAGCTGATGCGCCGCGTCGACCGCGCCAGTGACCGTTCCGCTGTCCATTATGCTCTGCCTTTGCCGCCAACTAAGCGCCGCGGAGCCGTTGCCGCCCCGTCGACTGATCTTCCGAGTCGCCCCACTTGCCTGCGGGAGCGCACGGCGCACCTGTTATCAGGTCCCTAACATAACGCACGAGGGATCGTTGCAACAGGCGCCGGTCGGTTTGAGGGCGAAATCTCGGCGAAATGCAGGCAGGGAAAGACATTTCGCGCCGCATCAGGCCGCGCGCGGGGCGATTACCCCTCCGCGCCCAGACGCCGCAGGGCGGCCAAGGCGGCCTCAGGGATGCGCACCGGGGCGCCGGAGGCATCCATACAGGCGATCTGGACATCGGCCGCGAACAGGGCCTGATCGCCGCGCAGCACGATCTGCCGCAAGGTCGCCGAGGCACGCTTGATCTGGGTCGCCGCGGTGGTCACCGTCAACACGTCCTCAAACACCGCGGGCGCGCGCCATTCCACGGTCATGCGCCGCACCACAAACACCAGCCCGTCCGCCTTCATCGCCCTCTGGTCCACCCCATGCACCCGCAGCGCGTCCGAGCGCGCCCGTTCGATGAATTTGAGGTAATTTGCATGGTAGACGATGCCCGCCATGTCGGTGTCCTCATACCAGACGCGGGTCTCAAAGCGGTGCATGGCGATCAGTCCGATTTCACAAGGCCGGAGAACCCGGCGACGGCGAGCAATGACAGCGCCCAGCCCATGGCGATCTGGAGCCAGAGGTATAGGCGAGCCCACCAACCCAAACTGTTCCACCAATCGCTGTCGTTCTTGTCCTCATCCGGAATCCAGTAGGTCTGCATTTCGAGGTCTACGATCGGCAGAAGGGTGTCGAGCGAGTAGACGAACGCGTTAAACTCGGGCCACGACGCGGCCTCGGGTTGGCGTTCAAAGCAGTCGCGTTGGGATTCGTCGGCTTTCGCGCGCCCACGGATCGCCCGGAACGCTTCGCCCGCAGACCGTTGGTGCAAATGCTTGCCGCTGGGAACAGCGCAGGCGGTCCACTCGGCGGAGCGCAGCACGACGGCGGAGTTGGGTTTTATGGCGTCGGCTTGGGAGGCGGCGTAGAAGGTCGCCGTGCCGATTGCGGCGAACATTCCTAGCCAGACGAAAGCGCGCAGAGGGCGGTGGCCGTAGCGCACGGACACGCCGAGCGCCCCATCGCGCAATGCCAGCGCCCACCGCCGCCACCCCCATGCAGGCAGTCGTCCGCGGCGCGATTGGCGCTGCAACTCCTCCTTCTTGATCAGCACGATGCGGGCGTCTTCGGGATGGCCGGACTCGCGAAACACCTTGGCGAGCTGCTCATAGGGTTGCGGGTGGAAGCCGCCGTCGCCGGGGCCGATGGTGCAGCGGGACAGCCAGTCGAGGCGGCTGCTTGCGTCCCAGTCCTTGCTGTGGACGCCGCCATAGACGCAGCCGACGAGGCCGATTTCGCCCTGCCCCGGCCCGTCGCCGGGCGTCGGCCAGCACGCCAGTTCATCCGCGAATGCGCCGAGTCGCGCCTCGGTGAAAACCATCGCGCCCGTCGCTTTGAACCCGCGCCTGAGAAACACGGAGCCCGTCACCCGCGTGCGATCCGCGCTCAGCGCATTTCCCCCGCCGCCCTTTAGCGTCGCGCCGATGCAGTTGAGGTCTCCGCCAATCTGCGCCCCGAGCAGCCGAACCGCCCCCGTCGCCGTGAACCCGGCGTTGAGAAACACGGAGCCCGTCACCCGCGCGCGATCCGCGTTCAGCGCATATCCCCCGCCGCCGTCTAGCGTCGCGCCGCTGCAGACGAGGATCCCGCGAATCTGCGCCCCGAGCAGCCGAACCTCGCCCATCGCCGTGAACCCGGCGTTGAGAAACACGTCGCCCGTCACCCGCGCGCGATCCGCGATCAGCGCATGTCCCCCGCCGCCGTCCAGCGTCGCGCCGCCGCATTCGAGGTTTCCGCCAATCTGCGCCCCGAGCAGCCGAACCGCGCCCGTCGCCGTGAACCCGTTCCGCATTAACAGGCTGCCGGAACACCGAAGCCGGTCCCCCACCAAGCCCGGCAAGACCGCGCCATCGAGGAAGATCGAGGCGCAGGCGGCGCCGCGCAGAATCGGCGCCTGGTCAAACCGGCACCGCATCAGCCCGAGATCGCCGCGCAGTTTCGCGCCTTCCAGGTCCAGCGCACCGCCGTCGATCCACGCGCCCACGATCAGCAGGCCCCGGTCCGACGTCGGGGCGCGGGCGTCGCCAGCGCGGGCGAGAAAGGCGATCAGCCCGGCGCGGATCGCACGATCCGCATCCCCGACCGCAGGCAGGTCATCCCCGATGACGACGTGGCCGTCGTCATCCACATCCGCCCCGCCCGCCTCGCCGCGCAGCGCGCGCAGCAGGCGGATCTCCGCCGGGCGCAGGTCTGGGAAATCGGGCGGCGGCGCGGCGCCGAGTTTCGACCACTCCATCTCAGTCCTCCTCAAACAACCCCGGACGCGGGTCGGGCACCTTGGGGGGCGTCAGGCCCAGATGCACCCAAGCCTTGCGCGCCAGCATCCGACCCCGCGGGGTGCGCTGAAGCAAGCCTTGCTGCAACAGGAACGGCTCGATCACCTCCTCAATCGCGTCGCGGGATTCTGACAGGGCGGCGGCCATCGTCTCGACCCCCACCGGGCCACCGCCGAAATTGTCGGCGATCATGTTCAGATACCGCCGATCCCCCGAATCCAGCCCCAGATCATCAACCCCGAGCCTTGTCAGCGCCCGGTCCGCAATCGCCCGCGTCACGGTGCCGTCGCCCTCAACCACCGCGAAATCCACCACGCGGCGCAGCAAGCGCCCGGCGATGCGCGGGGTGCCGCGGGCGCGGCGGGCGATCTCATGGGCGCCCTCAGGTTCGGCGGGGGCGTTCATCAGCGCGGCGGCGCGGGTGACGATTTTCACCAGATCCTCAACCGAATAGAACTCCAGCCGTGTGGGAATGCCGAACCGGTCGCGCAAAGGCGTGGTCAGCAGCCCCAGCCGCGTGGTTGCCCCGATCAGCGTGAAGGGCTGCAGATCAATCCGCACCGTGCGCGCGGCAGGCCCCTCGCCGATCACCAGATCCAGCGCGAAATCCTCCATCGCAGGGTAGAGCACCTCTTCGACCACCGGCGACATGCGGTGGATTTCGTCGATGAACAGCACATCGCGCGCATCGAGATTGGTCAGAATCGCCGCCAAATCCCCCGCCTTGGCCAAGACAGGCCCAGAGGTCATGCGGAAATTGACCCCCAATTCGCGCGCCACGATCTGCCCCAGCGTGGTCTTTCCCAGACCGGGGGGGCCGTGGAACAGCGTGTGGTCCATCGCCTCGCCGCGCTGGCGGGCGCTTTCGATGAACACCCGCAGGTTGGCGCGGGTCTCGGCCTGGCCGGTGAAATCATCCAGCGATTGCGGGCGCAGCGCCCGGTCATGATCGTCGCCGGGGCGCGGATCACGGTCCACAAGGCGGCCAGTCTCGTCGGTCATGCTCAGCCCCTCGGCGCAAGGGCGCGCAGGGCGGCGCGGATCAAGGCGGCGGCGTCTGAGGTCGGCTCTGCCTCGGCGGCCTCAGCGATGACCTGCGCGGCCTCAGACATGCCATAGCCGAGGTTGGACAGCGCCGACAACGCATCCGCCTGCGCCGCGGCCGATGCGGCGGCGGCAAGGGTGGCGGCGTCAGGGGCGGCGGGTTTGCGCGTGCGTTTGGGCTTGGGAGCATCGTCGATTACATCGTCGGGCACATCGTCAGGCATGCTGGACCCGCCATCCGCGGGCCGCGCCATCCGCGCGCCCATGGCCATGATGGTCGGCGCCTTGTCCTTCAGCTCCAACACCAGCCGTGCGGCGATCTTCGGCCCGATGCCGGGCGCGCGGCGGATCGCGCCTGCGTCCCCCAGCATGATCGCCCGCGCCAGCCCGTCCGGCCCCAACGCGCCCAGCACCGCCAGCGCCGCCTTGGCGCCGACACCCTGAACCGAGGTCAGCAGCCGGTGCCATTCCTTCTCCGCCAAGGTCATGAAGCCATAAAGCTGCAGCAGATCCTCGCGCACCACCATTTCGGTATAAAGGGCGGCATGCTCACCAGGGCTCGGCAATCGGGCCAGCGTGCGTGGCGCGCAATAGATGATGTACCCGACGCCCGCGGCCTCGATCAGCGCATGATCCTCAGCGACGTAATCCAGCCTGCCTGCGATCTTTCCGATCATCTCATGTCCCTTCCCGCCGATATTCCGAACCCGGTCCGCCACCGGGTGCCCCGCGCGGCTGAGCGGGGGGGGCTCGCCCCCCCGAGGCCGCGCCCGCCCGGCGATCAGCGCCGGTCAGCCGCCGCAATCGCCTCTGCCAACCGGTTCTGGAACCGCGCATGATGGGCATGACACAGCGCGACCGCCAGCGCATCCGCACTGTCAGGCCCCACGATCACAACGCCCGGCAGCATCATGCGCACCATGTGATCGACCTGCCCCTTATCCGCATGCCCGACGCCGACCACCGCCTTTTTCACCGCATTGGGCGCGTATTCGGCCACCACCAGCCCGGCGCGCGCGGGCACCAGCATCGACATCGCCCGCGCCTGCCCCAGCTTCAGCGTCCCCGCTGCGTCCTTGTTGACAAAAGTATGCTCCACCGCAGCTTGGTCGGGGGCCCAGCGGGCGACCACTTCCTCAATCTGGTTGAACAGGCTCAGCAACCGCTGCGCGAGGTCATCGCCTTGCGACGCACACACCCCGTTTGCGACGTGGCTAAGCCGCGATCCCGCCACATCGACCACGCCCCAACCGGTGCGGCGCAGCCCCGGGTCCAGTCCGATCACGCGCATGGGTCCGTCCTTTTTATCAAATGCAAGGCAACCGCTAGCACGAAAGGGGAACGGCTCCCAAGTGGAAACCGGCATCCACGAGGCTCTGAGTTCGGAAACCGACACTTTGCGCCACAGCGCCGACCCAACCTGAAATCTGGCTTAAGCACTGAAAATCTTAATAAAAACGTTATGCGAAAAACGCATGTCGGCCATGCATTCATTGCACTTGCTGATCCGGGGCTTCGAGGCTATCTGCCCATCGCTGGCAGACAAAATGCCGAGCGTTACAAGCATCAATCTCGTGGAGTTCCACGCGCATCGGAGTCCCCGCCATGGCCGTCATCGATCCTCGCTTCGTCGTCTCTTCCTCGCCCATGGGCGCGGCAACCGTCCTGCGTGCCGTGAACGCGGTTGAACACGCGCTCAATGCCTGCCTGCGCACGCTGAGCCTTGCTCAGGCACGCCGCCGGACCCGGTCTGAGATCGGACGTCTGAGCCCGCGCCAGCTGGCAGATATCGGCCTAGTGCCGGGCACCCTCGACGAAGCCGTTGAACGCCGCATTCGCTAAGCGATAAGGGGCGCGTGCGGGCCTGATCCCGCGCAGCCCGTCGGGCGGATTAGAATGCCGCCAATACTGCAGCGCCGGCCCCACATCAGGGTCCGGGCACCTCTTTTGGGCACCGCCCTTGTGGCCGCGCCCGGACATCGGTCCTTTCTTGCCGTTCGGCGAAACGGGCGCGATGCGCGAAGGCGGCCCTCCCCGCCTCTTCCCCCGCGCGCCGCGCCGATATTGCCAAGCCGCGCTGCGCCCTTTTTCAACAAGGGGCGCGCGCGGCAACGTCAGGCAGGGCCGAAAGGGGCGCGCCGACCTCGCCGAGAGCGCCACGCGCCCGACGGGTCGGCACGCGCCCCTGCAAAGCGGCCACGCGCGATTGTCCCCGCGCGTGGCCGCTTTGCACACTTCTCAACTGGTAAAGCGTCAGCGGCGTAGCAGCAGCGTGGTCCACTCACCAAGCACGATCCGTTCAATCCGCCGGAATCCCCACGCGAGATAGGCATTTTCCACGCCCTGCGCTTGTTCGTTCAGGATGCCCGAAAGCACCGCATGCCCGCCCGGCGCCACCGCGCGCGCCATGTCCGGCGCCAACCCTTTCAGGGGCCGTGCGAGGATATTGGCAAAGATCAGGTCAAACCGCCCGGCGCTGCGCAACAACGGGCTGCGAAACCCGACAGAGCGCCCGACCCGCATCCAAGGCCCAAACCCGTTATGAACCACATTGGCCCGCGCCGTGCGCACCGCCACCGGGTCAATGTCGGTCGCCACCACCAGTTTGCGCATCGCCACCGCAGCGCCCATGCCCAGCACGCCGGTGCCACAGCCGATATCCGCAACCTTGGCAGGCCGCACGCCGCGTTTCAGCAGCTTGTCGAGCGCCAGCAGACAGCCCCGCGTGGTGCCGTGATGGCCAGTGCCAAAGGCCATTGCGGCCTCGATCTCCAGCCCCAGCTTGTTGATGCCGATTTTTTCGCGGTCATGGCGGCCATAGACCACAAAGCGGCCCGCGGGCACTGGCGACAATTCGCGGCGCACATGGGCGACCCAATCGCGGTCCTCAAGCACCGACACCGCGAAGGGCCGCGCGCCATGGACCGCCGCCAGAATCGCCAAGGCGATTTCATCGGGCTTTTCGGAATAATAGCCCCCGACCTCCCACAGGCCCGACCCGTCCTCGACCTCCATGACCGCAAGGCCATGGGGCGTGACGGGCAGGTTTTCGACCGCGTCGCCCAACGCATAGGCCGGTTTTTCGCCGGGAATGGTGGTCAGCGCGGTCCAGGTGGTCATGCCAAGGGCTTTCTTTCAGGAATGAAGGCCCTGCGGTAAGCGTGGGCGCGGGCCGCGTCAAGGCGGCGCCGCGCCCTGCGCAGGGTCAGACGCCCGTCCCGATCGGGCAGGAGACGCCAGTCCCCTCCATGCCGCAATAGCCGCCGGGGTTCTTGGACAGGTATTGCTGGTGGTAATCCTCGGCAAAAAAGAACGCGGGTGCGCGCAGAATTTCGGTGGTGATCTGCCCAAACCCGGCGGCCTTGAGCCGCGGCTGATACGCGTCGCGGCTGGCGATGGCGGCGGCCTTCTGCGCGTCATCGGTCACATAGATGCCGCTGCGATACTGGGTGCCGACATCATTGCCCTGCTGCATGCCCTGGGTCGGGTCGTGCCCTTCCCAGAACGCCTGCAACAGCACCTCAAACGAGGCCTCTGCGGGGTCAAACACCAGACGCACCACTTCGTTATGACCGGTGCGGCCCGAACATACCTCACGGTACGAGGCGTTCGGCGTCAGACCCCCGGCATAGCCAACGGCGGTGACCCACACGCCGGGAATGTTCCACAAGCGGCGCTCAACACCCCAAAAGCAGCCCATGCCGAACATCGCGATCTGCATGCCCGCGGGATAGGGCGGTTGCAGCGGGCGCCCCGTCACATGGTGCAGTTCTGCGGTCGGAATCGGATCAGGGCGGCCGGGCAGTGCCTCAGCAGCATTGGGCATCTCGGGGTTGCGGTGGGTCCAGAACATGGCGTGTCCTCCTGTTGATGCAGGAGATAGCGCGCAAAGCGCCCCACGGCAACGGCGCGGCGGGCGGCCGCCCTGCCCTATGTCAGGCGATGCTGAATTGATTTCATTTTAGGTTCATTTAGCATACGCAGACGATCCAGCCATCTTTGGCTGCTGACGTTCTGGGGGATAGTTCCATGCGGTTTTCATTCATTGCGGCCGCAAGCGCCGCGTTTCTGTCAGCAGGCGCCGCGCAAGCCGCCATGATCGTCAACGTGCAGGAGGTCGGCGGCAACGTCGTCATCGACTATTCCGGCACGCTCGACCTGACCGGCGAGACCTTCGAATTTACACAGACTTTAGGCTTGGTCGGCGCGACACCGAACGAGGGGCTAATTTTCAACCTGTTGACACCCTTCGATGTCTACTCCTTCACGGGCGCGGGTGGGACGCCCCATGGCTCCGGACTGGCGTGGCCTGCGGACACAAGCACGGGGGTCGCGTTCGGATTTGATGCCACCGGCTTTGCGGTTCCCGAAGGCTATGACGGCAGCACGGCGCTGAGCGGGTCGATGACCTTCGTCGGCGCCTCGCTGCTCTCGCTCGGCTACACGCAGGGCATCTACGAGCTCGCGCTGGTCAATGACACGATCACCACCAATGTGATCGCCTCCGCCGTCCCCCTGCCCGCTGCAGCCCCGCTGCTGCTGGGCGCGCTGGCGCTGACCGGCTTTGCCGCGCGTCGCCGCAAGGGCTGATCCGACCAACCTTCCCCCGGCGCGCGTCGTGCCCGGGGGCAGGGCGCGCAGGGCAGGACCGCGGTGCATCACGACCGGGGCGCAGGCCCTTGGCAGACATCCCGATCGTCGCCCGGACGCGGGACGGACGACGCCATAAGCCGCCGCACAAATGAAAACATAATTAGACGCCGGAAATTTAACGTATAAGGCTGAAACGGTCGATTCGATCGAAATATTTTTTCTGGGGATATATCAATGCGAAACTGGCTCAGCGCAATAGCGATGGCTGCAATTATGCCATTCAGCCCGGCACAAGCCGCCGTGATCGTCAATGTGCAGGAAGTTGGGGCCGATGTGGTCATCAACTTTTCTGGCACAATCGATCCGACCGGCCTCGGCACCGGCGCATACTCGGGTGGTACCAACAGATTTGTTCGTCCAGAATTTGGAATGGTAGTCTCAGTTTATTTTGAAGGCTGGAACTACAGCTATGTGACACCGAACGCACCACACGGCCCGGGCGAAGCCACGGGCGCAGCCACCTATACGACGACCCAGTCGGGCGACAGCTTCTCCGTCAGCCAATACGGTGTGATAGTGCCCTACCTCTACCAAACCAACACAGCGCTGAGCGGGTCGATGACTTTCGTCGGCGCCACGTTGTTCTCGCTCGGCTACACGCAGGGCGTCTATGTCCTCACGCTGCCCGAAGACACGATCACCACCAATGTGATCGCCTCCGCCGTCCCGCTGCCCGCCGCCGCGCCGCTGTTGCTGGGCGCGCTGGCGCTGACCGGCTTTGCCGCGCGTCGCCGCAAGGGCTGACCGCCCCCGCCCCGGCGCGGCATCGCGTCGGGGTGGACGGAACACACAGGGAACACCCCTTTCCCTATCGCGCGGACCGCGCTAGGCTGTTGCCCATGACGCACAGCCATCCAGACGACATCGACGCCTTTGAGGCATGGGAAGAACAAAGCCTGTCGGCGCGCGCCATGGCGGCGCGCCCGACGCCATGGCTCGACAGCCTGAACCCACCACAGCGCGAGGCGGCAGAATCGCTCGACGGTCCGGTGCTGGTGCTGGCCGGGGCGGGCACCGGCAAGACTCGGGCGCTGACCTGCCGCATCGCGCAGATCCTCGCATCAGGCCGCGCGCGGCCCAACCAGATCCTCGCCGTGACCTTCACCAACAAGGCGGCGCGCGAAATGAAATCGCGCCTCGGCAAGCTGGTCGGCCCGGCGGTTGAGGGGATGCCATGGCTCGGCACCTTCCATTCGCTGTGCGTGAAGATCCTGCGCAGGCATGCCGAATTGGCGGGGCTTGAGAACGGGTTCACCATTCTGGACACCGATGACCAGCTGCGCCTGATGAAGCAGATCCTGGCCGCTGAGAACATCGACCCCAAGCGCTGGCCGCCTCGGCAGCTTGCGGGCCTGATTGACCGCTGGAAGAACCGCGGCCTGACCCCTGACAAACTGCCGGTAAGCGAAGCGTCGGAGTTCAATCGGCAGGGCGGGCGGCTTTACGCCGTTTATCAGCAACGCCTGCGCACCCTGAACGCGGTCGATTTTGGCGACCTGCTGCTGCATGTGGTCATCATCTTGCAAAAGCATCCCGACGTGCTGGACCTGTGGCGCGACCGCTTTCGCTATATCTTGGTGGACGAATACCAAGACACCAACGTCGCCCAATACCTGTGGCTGCGGCTGCTGGCGGGCAAGGCGCACAACATCTGCTGCGTCGGCGATGACGACCAGTCGATCTATGGCTGGCGCGGGGCTGAGGTCGGCAACATCCTGCGGTTTGAAAAAGACTTCCCCGGTGCAAAAGTGATCCGGCTTGAGCAGAATTACCGCTCAACCCCTCATATCCTTGCGGCCGCGACCGCCGTGATCCACGCCAACGAAAACCGGCTGGGAAAATCGCTGTGGACCGAAGAACCGACCGGCGAAAAGGTCCGCCTGATCGGCCATTGGGATGGGAACGAAGAAGCCCGCTGGGTCGGTGAGGAAATTGAGGCGCTGTCTCGCGGCACCCGCGGCCTTGACCCGGTATCGCCCGATGACATGGCAATTTTGGTGCGCGCGTCGTTCCAGATGCGTGCCTTTGAGGACAGGTTCCTCACCATCGGCCAGCCCTACCGCGTCATCGGCGGCCCGCGCTTCTACGAGCGGCTCGAAATCCGCGATGCCATGGCGTATTTCCGCTGCGTGACCAACCCCGGCGACGGCATGGCCTTCGGGCGCATCGTCAACACCCCAAAACGCGGGCTTGGCGACAAAGCGCAGGCGACCATCAACCAGATGTCCCGCGACCATGATGTCGGCCCGCTGGAGGGGGCGCGCATGGTGCTGGCCGCCGGGGGCATGGCCGGGCGCGCCGCCAAATCGCTGGGCGGGCTGATCGACGCGCTGGACCGTTGGCGCGCGCAGCTGACGAGCGGCATGAACCACATTGAGCTGGCGGAAATCATCCTCGACGAATCCGGTTATACCGGCATGTGGAAGGCGGAGAAATCGCCCGACGCGCCGGGGCGGCTTGAAAACCTCAAGGAACTGGTCAAGGCGCTGGATGGGTTTGAGAACATCGAAGGGTTTCTTGAACACATCGCGCTGGTGATGGACAACGAACAGGAAGACGGCCAGCCCAAGGTCTCAATCATGACGTTGCATGCGGCCAAGGGCCTTGAATTTCCGTGCGTGTTCCTGCCGGGGTGGGAAGATGGGCTGTTCCCCTCCCAACGCTCCATGGACGAAAGTGGGCAGGCCGGGCTGGAGGAAGAACGGCGTCTGGCCTATGTCGGCCTGACCCGCGCAGAGAAATTGCTGACCGTCAGCTTTGCCGCCAACCGTGCGATCCATGGCCGCTGGCAGAGCGCCCTGCCGTCGCGGTTCATCGACGAATTGCCCCCCGCACATGTGGAGGTGCTGACCCCTCCCGGCCTTTATGGCGGCAATTTTGGTGCCGCGGGTGCCATGCGCGGCGGTGGATCAGGCCAGATGGGCGGATCCAAGCTTGAAGACGCCGCGACCCGCACCGACGCCTACAATTCCCCGGGCTGGCGGCGGATGCAGGCCAAATCGGGCGAACGAAGCCTGCGCAGCCCCGCTGAGGCAAAACATCTGGTGATCGACGCGACCGCCATCAGCGCATTCTCGGTCGGTGACCGGGTGTTCCACCAGAAATTCGGCTATGGCGCGGTCGAAGACGTTGAGGGCGACAAACTGACCGTCGCCTTTGAAAAATCCGGGCCCAAGAAAGTGGTCGCCAGCTTCGTCACCGCCTCAGACGACATCCCGTTCTAAGGCGCGCCGCCCACAGCCCGCGCCCGACCCGGCAGACATGAAAACGCCGGCCGCCCAACAGGACGGCCGGCGTATTTTCTGGCGCACCCAGTCTCGCCCGTCCGGCAGGACTTATGCGGAATGAACGCCCTCGGCCAAGGTTCTCACAAAGGCCAGCACGTCAGCAGGCGCATCCCCGCGCCCGATCCGGTCCACAATGGCGGACCCGACCACGGCGCCGTCGGCGATGGCGGCCATTTCCGCGGCGGCCTGCGGCGTCTTGATGCCGAACCCGACGCAGACCGGCAGCCCGCCCGTGCGGATCCGCGCAACTTCAGGCGCGACCTTGGCGGCATTGGCCTCAGCCGACCCGGTGATCCCGGTGATTGAGACATAATAGACAAAGCCCGACGTGTTGCTCAGCACCTTGGGCAGGCGCGCATCGTCGGTGGTCGGCGTTGCAAGGCGGATGAAATCCAGCCCCACGGCCTGCGCGGGCAGGCACAGTTCCTCGTCTTCCTCGGGCGGCAGATCGACGACGATCAGACCGTCGACGCCTGCATCCTTGGCCTCGGCCAGAAACGCATCCACGCCCATGGAATAAATCGGGTTGTAATAGCCCATCAGCACGATGGGGGTCGTGTCGTTGCCCACCCGGAAATCGCGCACCATCTGCAGCGTTTTCTTCAGCGTCATGCCTGCGGCCAGCGCGCGCTGACCTGCCAGCTGGATCGCGGGGCCATCGGCCATCGGGTCGGTGAACGGCATGCCAAGTTCAATGATGTCAACGCCCGCGCCCGGCAGGCCATTCACGATCTCAAGGCAGGCGTCATAGCCGGGATCGCCCGCCATCACGAAGGACACGAAGGCTGAGCGGCCCTCATCCGAGAGCGTCTTGAAGGTGGCGGCGATGCGCGACATGAAGGTCTCCGTGGTTAAACAGGCCCGCCCCCGGTGGGGGACGGGCCGGATCGTGTCAGATCAGCTGTCTTTGCGGAAGAACTTCTTCTCACGCGGGCGGCCATCATAGGTCGAGGGACCGGCAGGCGCGCGATCCTTGTTCCAGCCACCGCCCTGCGGACGATCACCTTGGGGACGATCGCCCTGGGGACGGTCGCCACCCTTGTCGCCGCCAAAGCTGCGCGGGGCACGGTCGCCGCCCTTGTCGCCGCCAAAGCTGCGCGGGCCGCGGTCGCCGCCCTTGTCGCCGCCAAAGCTGCGCGGGCCGCGATCGCCGCCCTTGTCGCCGCCACCAAAGCCGCCCGGACGGGGGCCGCGGTCGCCACGATCACCGCCACCAAAGCCGCCCGGACGGGGGCCGCGGTCGTTGAAGCTGGAGCTGGGGCTCGGGCGCGGGGCGCGGTCAGCTTCGCGCATTTCCCACTTGTTCAGCAGCTTTTCGCTGAACGCATCGCGGCCGACTTTGCCTTCGTGGCACCAGACGACATTGACCGTTTCATCTTCGACCGATTCAACCGCCATGCGCATGGAACCGGACGTAAGGACAACCATGTCCCCGATCTGATATTTCGACACGTAACATAACCTTTGCGTGCCCCCCTCGGGGGGACTTGCGTGCACGCCGGATCCGCGGCGGCTCGGCTTGGGATCGGGGGCCGCGGCGTCTCCGCGTGCACTGCCCCGCCCGGTTGCGGCGCGGCCCATTCGGGCGCGCCTTCGGTCCGCATGGCCATTCAGGCCCGCGGGTCGTTCGCTACATCTCGGCGCCGAGAGCCTCAGCCACCGTGAAGATATCTTTGTCGCCGCGTCCGCACATGTTCATGACGATGTGCTGGTCCTGGGGCATTGCCCCGGCGATCTTGGCCACATGGGCAAGCGCATGGCTGGGTTCAAGGGCGGGGATGATGCCTTCGGCCTCACAGCACAGCTGAAAGGCGTCCAGCGCCTCCCGGTCGGTGACCGAGACATATTCCACACGGCCCATATCATGCAGCCACGCATGTTCCGGCCCGATGCCAGGGTAATCAAGCCCCGCCGAGATCGAATGCCCCTCAAGGATCTGGCCGTCATCATCCTGCAAAAGATAGGTGCGGTTGCCGTGCAGCACGCCAGGGCGCCCGCCGGTCAGGGACGCGGCATGCTCCATACGTTCATCCACGCCATGCCCGCCCGCTTCGACGCCGACCAGACGCACAGAGGCATCATCGAGGAACGGATAAAACAGCCCCATGGCGTTCGACCCGCCGCCAATGCACGCCACCAGCATGTCGGGCAGGCGCCCGTCATTACGGGACATGAACTGCTCTCGCGCTTCCTTGCCGATGATCGACTGAAAATCGCGGACCATCGCGGGATAGGGGTGCGGACCGGCGACCGTGCCGATGCAATAGAACGTGTCGTCGACATTGGTCACCCAGTCGCGCATCGCTTCGTTCATCGCGTCTTTCAACGTGCCGCGGCCCGAAGTCACGGGGATCACTTCGGCGCCCAGCAGCTTCATGCGAAACACGTTGGGCTTTTGGCGCACCACGTCGGTGGCGCCCATGAACACCACGCATTTCAGGCCGAACCGCGCGCAGACCGTGGCGGTAGCCACACCGTGCTGCCCGGCGCCGGTTTCGGCAATGATGCGGGTTTTGCCCATGCGCCGCGCCAGCAGGATCTGGCCCAGCACGTTGTTGATCTTGTGTGCGCCGGTGTGGTTCAGCTCATCGCGCTTCATCCAGACCTGCGCGCCGCCAAACGTCTCAGTCAGGCGTTCGGCATGATACATCGGCGAGGGGCGGCCGACGTAATGGGTCCACAGATCATCCATTTCCGCCCAGAAAACCGGGTCGGTCTTGGCCTTCTCATACTCAGCCTCAAGGCTCAGGATCAGCGGCATCAGCGTCTCGGAGACGAAACGCCCGCCATAGATGCCGAAACGGCCACGCTCATCAGGGCCGGTGCGGAAGCTGTTGAGGCCGTCTGCGGACATGAACTCACCTGCAATCTGGAAACTGAGAGGCGGATGCGCGCGCGCGCCCGATCGCGAACGCGCGTTCTACGCGGTTTCAGCGCGCACGTCGAGAGGATGAACGCCGCACGGATCGGGGCAGGCAGCAAACGCCCGCGCACCGCGATTTGTCAGCCAGCCGCCTCACCCCAGCTCAGCATAAACCGCGCGCTCGAACGCCTCATACGTCGTCGCCGCCCCCGGTTCCATGAACGGCAATTGCTGCATCATCAGCACCGCGCAGATGCCGGTGGTCGGGTCGATCCAGTAATGGGTGTTCATCAGCCCCGCCCAGCCGCAGGACCCAGCGCGGCGCATGCCGGGCACGTCGTCTTCAACCCGCAGGCAGGCCAGCGAATGGGACTTGCGCGCACCGGGGAAAAACTCAGCCGAGGCCGACGCACCCGGCGACACCGAATTGAACGGCCCGATCGGCAGGTCGCCGGTCTGGTTCGACAGCAAAAGCGCCGCGCCGTCCTCAGACAGCACCCGCTTGCCATCAAGCTGCCCGCCGCCGAGCAGCATCCTGAGGAACCGCAGGTAATCGCCGCCAGTGCCGAAAAGCGCCTGGCCCATGCAATAGACCTCTGGCTGATCGGGCGGCGAGGCGTTGATCTGCGCAAACCCGTCGGGCCCACGCATATGGCCACCCACCAGCCGCGCGCCCATCTCAGGCGAGCATTCCACCCCGGTGGCATCCATTCCCAGCGGCGCAAAAATTTCACGCCGCAGCACCGCGTCAATGCGCTCGCCAGACACCTCTTCGACCACCAGCCCCAGCCAGTCGGTGGACACGCCATAGCCAAAGCGGGTCCCGGGATCGAAGGCCAGCGGATAGGCCGTGAACGCCTCACGCGCGCCGGACGCCATGCGCGGCAGGCCGGTGACCTTAAGGTATTTCTTTTGGTTGGCGTCCCACATCTCATAAACTGGACCGGCGGTGTGGGTCATCAGCTGGCGGATCGTGGCGCGGCTGGCAGGCGCGCGCAGGATCGGCGTGTCGCCGTCGAACCCCTCCAGCACCTGAAGCGCGTCAAATTCCGGCACAACGTCACCGACTGGATCATCCAGCCCGATCAGCCCTTCTTCGACCAAGCGCAATGCGGCGACCGCAGCCACCGCCTTGGTCATGGAAAACAGCCGGAACGTCGCGTCGAGGGTCATTGCCTCCGGCGCCCCCGCCGCACGTTTGCCATGGGCTGAGGCATGGATCACGCCACTGCGGTCAGCGACCATGGCCACCGCGCCCGGCAAGCGGCCGTCCGTCACCGCCTCGTCGATCACCCGTTCGAGCGCACGCATCACAAGTCTCCCGCCAGTCTGCATTTTTTGGTCTGTTCTTTTGCGAAACGTTAGCAGCCGCGCGGCGGCCCGCCTAGGCCGCATCCGCCCCCAACGTCAGGGCAACTCGGCAACGCCCGCCAGAAACGCCCGGATCCGCGCCGGGTCCTTGACCCCCGGCACAGTTTCAACGCCCGAGGACACGTCAAGCTGCCGCGCCCCGGTCAGCCGCGCGGCCTCGGCGGCGTTCTCAGGCGTCAGGCCCCCGGCCAGCATCCATGGCACCGGCCAGCGGTGCCCCGCGATCAACCGCCAGTCAAAGGCAAGCCCGTTGCCACCCGGCAGCGCGGCATCCTTGGGGGCCTTGGCGTCCACCAGAATCTGGTCGCAGGCGCGGGCATAGTCCGCGATGGCGGGCAGATCGCCCTCATCGCGGATGCCCACAGCCTTCATCACCGGCAGGCCAAAGCGTTCGCGCACCGCGGCGCAACGCTCCGGCGTCTCAGCGCCGTGCAGTTGCAGAATGTCGATCGGCACGGCGTCCAGCAGCGCCTCAAGCGCAGCGTCATCGGCGTTAACGGTCAGCGCCACCTTGGCCACGCCCGGCGCGACGCCCAAGGCCAGATCGCGCGCGGCCGACAGCAACAGGTTGCGCGGGCTGGCCGCAAAGAACACAAAACCCAGATAGGCCGCGCCCGCAGCCACGGCCGCATCGCGCCCAGCCACATCATTGATGCCGCAAATTTTCACGCGCATGGCTCGCCTCCTGCGTTGCAGCGCCTCGCCCGGATTGGCGCGCCGCCGGCCCGCTTTGGGCCGGGCCGGACGCGGCGGGCTCAATGCCCGGCGCGGACGGCACCCTTGGTCCGGACATGCGAATGGCGGGCGTGAAGGCCCGCCATTCGCATGGGTCCATGCGCCTGGTCAGACGCGGCGGATGCCCAGGATGTCGTCGTCTTCCTCACCGGCCTTTTTGGCCAGCCGGTGCACTTCGCGGTTCAACACGGCGGTTTTGCGCGTCAGATCACGCTCATTGCGGCGATGTTCGGTCTCGCGCAGTGCTTCAAGCACCAGGCCGATCAGGATCCCCACAAACACTGAGGCGAGGATCACCGTAAACAGCGGCAGCGTCGCCGATGTCGGGAAGCCCAGATCGATGGACACCGGCAGCAGGTTCAGCGTTGTCATATCGCGGTTGGCCACAGCCAGGATAACAGCCGCAACTGCCACCACCGCCAGAACCAGAAGTTTGAGAATGCGCATCATCAGCCCTTTGTCCCGACCGCGTCCGATGGGCGAGGCCGGTCATGATCAGTCGTCGTCGTCATCGCCGCCGCCATCGGGCAGCTTGTCGTTCAGACGCAGACGAAGTTCCTTGCCGGTCTTGAAGAACGGCACATGCTTCTCCGGCACAGGCACAGATTCGCCAGTGCGAGGATTGCGGCCCATCCTTGCCTCACGCTTCTTCACCGAAAAGGCGCCGAAACCGCGCAGTTCAACCCGATCACCATTGCTGAGCGCAGTGGCGATCTCCTCGAACAGCGAGGACACGATCCTCTCCACATCCCGATGATAGAGATGCGGGTTGTCTTCCGTCAGCCGTTGAATCAGCTCGGATTTAATCACGTTGCGCCCCTTCGTAGAATCTCGCGGCGGCCTGGCCCCCCTCTCGAGCAAGGAGATCAGTATCGCCACCTAAGGCGCTCTTGTCACCGTCCTAATTCGCGGTGCGGGCTGGATAATTCCGCTTTAGTCGAGAATCGACATCAAACGCGGCCCCATCAGCGCCCGTTCCAGCGCCGTCGCACCATAGGCGCCAGGCAGCGACGCGCCACCCACAGCCCGGTCGATGATAAGCGAAAGCAGCGTGGGATCAGCCGTCGGCACCTCAGCGTCGCGGATCGGCAGTCCTGCCTCCAGGCCACCCTCGGCTTCAAGCCAAGCGATGGCGACCGCCTCGTCGCCAATGGCATCGATCAGCCCCGCCGACAGGGCCATGCGCCCGGTGAACACCCGCCCGTCGGATACGGCATCAAGCGCGGCGCCCGTCAGGCCCCGGCGGTCCTGCACCAGCGCGCGAAACCACGCGTAGCTGTCGGCGATCAAGGCGCGCTGCACATCGAGCGCCGCGTCGCTGGCCGGGGCAAACGGCGTCGGCGCGGCCTTGAGAGGGCCGGAGCGGATGATCCGCATTTCAACGCCCAGCTTGTCCATAAGGCCGGACACCTGCGGGTATTGCGCGATCACGCCGATTGAACCGGTCAGCGTGTTGCCGCGCGCCACCACATGATCGGCGGCCAGCGCAGCGATGTATCCGCCAGAGGCGGCGATCTCGCCCATCACCGCAACCACGGGCTTGCCCAGCCCGCGCAGGGATTCGTAAAGCGCCTCAGACCCCGCGGTTGTGCCACCGGGGCTGTCGATGCGCATGATGACGGCGCGCACGTCGTCATCCGCGGCCAGTTCGGCGATCAGTGCGTCACGCGCCGGATCGTCAACAATGACCCCCAGCACCATCAGTCGCGCGATGCGCGGGCCAGCCGGTGTTGAGATATTGATGGAGTTAAAGACAAGCAGACCCACGACAATGATCGCCATGATCCGCCAGAACGTGAAAAGGCGCCGCCAGGGGCGGCGCCTTTCAATGGTGTGGATCTCATCGCTCATGCGCGAAAGATCACTTTTTGTCTTCGGCAACGGCGTCTTCGGCCGGTGCATCTTCGACAGCAGCTTCTTCGGTCACGGCGACTTCGGCAGCGGCTTCTTCGGTCACGGCTTCATCAGCCACGGCGACTTCAACCACAGCGTCTTCGGCCACAACGTCTTCAGCAGCAGCATCGTCAGCAGCGGCGTCTTCGGCAGCGTCGTCAGTGGTCGACGACGACACACGGAACGCGGCACCGAGGATGTCGCCAAGCGACGCGCCCGAGTCCGAGGAGCCATACTGCTGCACGGCTTCTTTTTCTTCGGCGATCTCACGGGCCTTGATCGACAGACCCAGACGGCGGGCCGACTTGTCGATGTTGGTGATCCGCGCGTCGACTTTGTCGCCAACCGAGAAGCGGTCGGGACGCTGATCGCCGCGGTCGCGGGCCAGATCGGAGCGACGGATGAACGACTTGAAGCCCTGATGCTCCACTTCGATCCCGCCGTCTTCGATGGCGGTCACGGTGCAGGTCACAACTTCGCCGCGCTTCATGCCGGTGGTGGCACCGGTGAAGGTGTCATCGCCCAGCTGCTTGACGCCCAGCGAGATACGCTCTTTCTCGGCATCAACGTCGAGCACCACGGCCTTGACCATGTCGCCCTTTTTGTATTCGGCAATCGCCTGCTCGCCGGGGGTGTTCCAGTCGAGATCCGACAGATGCACCATACCGTCGATGTCGCCGTCGAGGCCGATGAACAGACCGAATTCGGTGATGTTCTTGACCTCGCCCTCAACTTCGGTGCCAGCCGGGTAGGCTTCGGCGAAGTTGTCCCAGGGGTTCTTCAGGCACTGCTTGAGGCCGAGCGAGATGCGGCGCTTGACCGGATCCACGTCGAGCACCATCACTTCGACTTCCTGCGAGGTCGAAACAATTTTACCCGGATGGACGTTCTTCTTGGTCCAGCTCATCTCAGAAACGTGCACGAGACCTTCGACGCCCGGCTCCAGCTCAACAAATGCGCCATAATCGGTGATGTTGGTCACGCGACCCGGGAGCTTGGCGCCCATCGGGTACTTGGCCTCAACACCTTCCCACGGATCCGCCATCAGCTGCTTCATGCCGAGGGAGATGCGGTGGGTGTCTTTGTTGATCTTGATCACCTGGACCTTGGCGGTCTCGCCGATGTTCAGGATCTCGGACGGGTGGTTCACGCGGCGCCACGCCATGTCGGTGACATGCAGCAGGCCGTCAACGCCGCCCAGATCGACGAATGCGCCGTAATCGGTGATGTTCTTGACGACGCCTTCGACCACGTCGCCTTCGGCGAGACGGGCGACGACTTCGGCGCGCTGCTCAGCACGCGATTCTTCAAGCACGGCGCGACGCGAAACGACGATGTTGCCGCGACGGCGATCCATCTTGAGGATCTGGAAAGGCTGCGGCTGGTACATGAGCGGCGTGACATCGCGCACGGGGCGCACATCGACCTGAGAGCCGGGCAGGAAGGCAACTGCGCCGCCGAGATCGACGGTGAACCCGCCTTTGACGCGACCGAAGATGGCGCCTTCGACGCGCTCTTCTTTGTCGTTGGCCTTCTCGAGACGGTCCCAGGCTTCTTCGCGGCGCGCTTTATCGCGCGACAGCACGGCTTCGCCACGGGCGTTTTCGACACGCTCGAGGAAGACCTCGACTTCGTCGCCAACGTTGATTTCGGCGTCGTGGCCGGGCTTTGCGAACTCTTTGAGCTCGACGCGGCCTTCCATCTTGTAGCCGATGTCGATCAGGGCTGAGCCGTTGTCGACCGCAAGAACGCGGCCGCGAACAACGCTGCCCTCTTCGGGCGTAACAAGTTCAAAGCTCTCGTTAAGGAGCGCTTCGAACTCCTCCATCGAAGTGGTCGTCATAAGGTGCGGACTCCGTAGCTTCTATTTTTCGGGCCTACCGGTTGGTTCCGGCGGTCTTTAGCGATTTCAGAACAAGGACGGCGAAACAGGATGATGGGCCCAAGGGATGAAACCCCGGACCCAAGGTCCCGTTCAGCTCAGCGCGCGCGTCTCTCATCGATCAGCGCCGCCGCCTTTGCGATGGCCGCGTCTATACTCAAATCCGTGGTGTCGAGCAAGAGCGCGTCGTCAGCAGCCTTCATCGGGGCCTGATCGCGCGCGGCGTCCCGCGCGTCGCGGCGGGCCAGATCGGCGGCGACGTCATCAAAGCTGACCTGTTCACCATTCGCGGTCAGTTCGGCATGGCGCCGGCCTGCGCGGGTGGCATCGTCGGCGGTGACATAAAGCTTGGCCTCAGCGTCCGGGCAGATCACCGTACCGATGTCCCGCCCATCCAGAATCGCCCCGCCAGACCGGCGCGCAAAGCTGCGCTGAAAGTCCAGAAGTGCGTCGCGCACGGCGGGTATCGCAGCAACGCGGGACGCCGCTTCGCCGGCCGCACGGGTGCGCAGGCCGCGCGCCTCAAGGTCACGCGGCGTCAGCGAGCGCGCCGCGTAAGCAGCGTCACCATCTGAGAAATCCTCGCCCATCGCCGCCAGCGCTTTCACCCCGGTCGCACGATAAAGCAGCCCGGTGTCGAGATGCACAAACCCGTAGCGCGCGGCCAGCGCACGCGCGATCGTGCCCTTGCCAGCGGCGGCAGGTCCGTCAATGGCGACGGTGAAATTCGCTGTGTCTGCGGTCATTGTGTGCCCAGCTCCGGATCGTTCTGAGAGGCCTGGGGCAGATCGTCGCACAGGGTGTAATAGTCACCCTTGTCGGCGCAAAAGATATGCCCGATCAGCGCCAACCCGGTTGCACCATCCAGCGCGCCAGCATGGATCGACATGCGCGGGCCCGTGTCCGGCGCCCAGAAAAGAGATGACCCGCAGGTCCCGCAAAATCCGCGCCGGGCAGTGGTTGACGCCCGAAACCATCGCAATGACGCATCGGCCGCGAATCGAATATCATCGCGCAGCGCCGAGGTTGCGGCCACGTAGTGCCCTGAGGTTTTGCGGCACTGCACACAGTGGCAGGCCACGACCGGGCGCAGGGGGCCGGCCACCGCAAAGCGCACGCCACCACAAAGGCAGGACCCCAAAACGGTCATGCCGCGCCCTCGTCGAACGCGGCACCCAGCGCCTCCATCAGCGGGCGAAAACCGGGGAACGAGGTCGCGATCGGCGCGGCGTCGTCCACGGTGATCGGCGCCTTGGCAACCAGCCCCAGCACCAGAAAGCTCATGGCAATGCGGTGGTCGAGCCGCGCGCCGACAGTGGCGCCGCCAGGCACCGCGCCCGCGCCCATGCCGTGGACCGTAAAGCTGTCCTCGGTCTCCTCAACGCGCACGCCGCAGGCCTCAAGTCCCCGGGCCATAGCGTCGATGCGGTCGCTTTCCTTGACGCGCAGTTCCCTGACGCCGTGCATCACGGTGGTGCCTTCAGCATTGGCCGCCAGCACCGCCAGAATCGGGTATTCGTCAATCATTGAGGGCGCGCGCTCAGGCGGAACCTCTACGCCCGTCAGCGGGCCGAAACGCGCCACCAGGTCGGCGACAGGCTCGCCGCCTTCCTCGCGCCGGTTCTCAAAGGTCAGGTTGGCGCCCATCTCGGTCAGCGTGATGTAAAGCCCAGCGCGCGTGGGGTTGAGGCAGACGTTCGGCACGCGGACCGCAGAGCCCTCCACCAGCAGCCCCGCCGCGATCGGAAAGGCGGCCGAGGACGGATCGCGCGGGACCGACAGCGAACAGGGTTTCAGCTCAGGCTGGCCAGTCAGCAGGATGCGCCGCTCACCGCGCCCCTCGATCACCTCGACCTCAGCGCCAAAGCCGCGCAGCATCCGCTCCGTGTGATCGCGGGTGGCTTCGATTTCCGTGATCTCGGTGATGCCAGGGGCATTGAGGCCCGCCAGCAGCATCGCCGATTTCACCTGCGCCGACGGGGTGGTCATCCGGTACGTCACCGGAGCAGGTGCCGCCGCGCCAGTCAGCGCCAATGGCAGCCGCCCGCCAGCACGCCCGACCGAGGACGCGCCGAACAGCGCCAGCGGCTCGGTCACCCGGCCCATGGGGCGCGACCTGAGGCTGGCATCGCCGGTGAAAATCGCGGTGATCGGCGTGGTGGCCATCGCGCCCATGATCAGCCGGACGCCGGTGCCCGAATTGCCGCAGTCGATGACGTCGCCGGGTTCGCGAAAGCCCCCGACCCCGACGCCGTTGACGCGCCACAATCCCGGGCCGTCGCGGGTCACTTCAGCGCCAAACGCCTGCATGGCCAGCCCGGTATCAAGCACATCTTGGCCCTCCAGCAGCCCCTCAATCCGGGTTTCCCCGACCGCAAGGGCACCAAGGATCAGCGCACGGTGCGACACCGACTTGTCCCCGGGAATCGCAACCTCACCGACAAGAGGCCCGCAGGCACGCGCGGTCAGAGGGGCTTTGGGGCCGGAATGGGACATGCGAGGGACGCTCCGCGGGACGAGAATGGCTGCTGGGTCGCGGGCAGGTCTACCGGCCCCGGCCCCTCGCGTCCACCGCCCGCGCAGGATGCCGTTCGGCCCGGCGCGATCCCTTCGGTCCGCGACCGCCCCGCCCTGCATCCCATTCCCATGCCATAAAGGCACCGTCCCAACGGGGTGGGGGGTGCAGGGGGAGGGCGTCAGGCCCTCCCCCGCATGGTGCATCAGCGGCGGCGAAAGCGCAGGTAGGTCGGCGTGCGGTGTTCGCGGATGGCTTTCGTTTCATAGCGGGTGCGCACCCAGCCATCCCAGGGCTGCTGCCAGTCCGCGGGACGCTCAGCGGTCCATTCAAAATCGGGGTGGTCGAACACTGCGGCCAGCGAATGGCGCACATAGTCGCCGATATCGGTGGCCACCCGCAGCTCCGCACCTGGCTTCAGCACTTTTGCCAGCGCAGTCAGATTATCCTCGGACATGAACCGGCGCTTGTGGTGGCGGGTCTTGGGCCAAGGATCGGGGTACAAAAGATACGCCCGCGCAATGGATGCATCGGGTAGGACGTCCATCAGATGGCGCGCATCGCTGGGATGGACCCGCACGTTTTCGATGCCGCGTCTGGCCATTGACGACAGCAGCATCGCCACGCCGTTGGTGAACGGCTCACAACCGATGATCCGGACCTCGGGCGACGCCTCAGCCACGCCCAGCATATGTTCCCCGCCGCCAAAGCCGATTTCCAGCCAGACCGCGCGGTCGTCGCCAAACAGATCGGGCAGCGAGATTTTTTCCCGCT
This sequence comes from Paracoccaceae bacterium, assembly GCA_047610385.1. GTDB lineage: Bacteria > Pseudomonadota > Alphaproteobacteria > Rhodobacterales > Rhodobacteraceae > JBOCEF01. Next base: position 111,089 of record JBLGAC010000001.1, read on the forward strand.
CAGGGTTTTCGTCCCAGCCCGTGTTCGGGACCGAGATGTCTTTCAGCGTGGTTTCCAGATGCTCGATCTGGCCCGGGCGCATCTTCTTGCCATGCCGTCGGCCATAGAAATTGCGCCACGGCGCACCATCTTCGCGGTCGGGACCGCCGTCTTCCACGCTCATCAGTTTTTCCTTTGTCGCGGCGCGCGGGGGACGTCGCGGGGCGCAGGCTGGGCGTCGCGGGGCGCGGGCCGGGGCGCATCAGCCCCAGCCCGCTGCCTCAGACCGCGTTCTTCAGCGCGTCGGCCAGATCGGTCTTCTCCCACGAGAAGCCGCCATCGGCGTCGGGTGCCCGGCCGAAATGGCCATACGCGGCGGTGCGCTGGTAGATCGGGCGGTTCATGCCCAGATGTTCGCGGATGCCGCGGGGCGTCAGGTCCATCGCCTTGGCCACCGCCCGCTCAATCGCTTCTTCGGAGACCTCGCCAGTGCCGAACGTGTCGGCATAGATCGACAGAGGCTTTGAGACGCCAATCGCATAGCTGAGCTGGATCACGCATTTGCTGGCCAGCCCGGCCGCCACCACATTTTTCGCCAGATAGCGCGCCGCATAGGCTGCGGACCGGTCGACCTTGGTCGGATCCTTGCCCGAGAACGCGCCGCCGCCATGAGGGGCCGCGCCGCCATAGGTATCGACGATGATCTTGCGGCCCGTCAGGCCCGCATCGCCATCCGGCCCACCGATCACGAATTTGCCCGTGGGGTTCACATGCCATTCGGTTTCGGCGGTCAGCCAGCCCTCAGGCAGGGCCTCACGGATATAGGGCTCCACCAGATCGCGCACGTCCGAAGACGTCATGTCCTCATCCAGATGCTGGGTGGACAGCACCAATGAGCTGACGCCGACAGGGCGTCCGCCCTCATACCGCACGGTCAGCTGGGATTTGGCGTCAGGGCCAAGCTGCGCAGCCTCACCCGATTTGCGGGCCTCAGCCAGACGCTTGAGCATCTTGTGCGCGTAGAAAATCGGCGCAGGCATCAGCTCAGGCGTCTCATCGACCGCAAAGCCGAACATGATGCCTTGATCTCCGGCACCTTCGTCCTTGCTGCCGCTCGCATCAACGCCCACCGCGATGTCTGCAGATTGCTCATGCAGATAATTCGCGACATTCAGCGTTTTCCACGAAAAGCCGTCTTGGTCATAGCCGATGTCGCGCACGCAGCTCCGCACGATGTCATCGATGCTTTCCAGCACCGAATGCGGGCCGCGCACCTCGCCAGCGATAACCACGCGGTTGGTGGTGGCAAGGGTCTCACACGCCACGCGGGCCTGCGGATCCTGCGCCAGATAAGCGTCGAGGACGGCATCCGAGATCCGGTCACAGACCTTGTCAGGATGGCCTTCAGACACGGATTCGGACGTAAAGAGGTAATTCTGGCGAGCCAAAGGCGCGATCCCCCGGACATGTGGACGACATGGCTGAGAAGCCCCGGCATTCCGACCAGGGCGAGAGCCGCCTTGCTATGCCTTCCAGCCCTGCAAGGTCAAGGCGGTGCGCAGATCACGCGGGGACCGCGCGCTGTGGATTCTATCTGCTAAAATTTCACGCAACGGCGGGCGCCCCTGCTCTCCTGCGCGCGGCCCATGCGCCGATGGTGCCCAACACCGCGATCAGCGCGATCCACGGCGCGTCGCCACTGCGGGCATAAAGCGTGGGTGGGGCGGCGGGCGGCAGCGGTGCCTCAATCATCCCGGCGCGGTTCAAGCCCAGCGCGGCGATCACTTGGCCATGGGCGTCAATGATCGCCGAAATCCCGGTATTGGCGGCGCGCGCCACAGGCAATCCTTGCTCAATCGCGCGCATCCGCGCCTGCTGGAAATGCTGGCGCGGCCCGGCTGAGGTGCCGAACCACGCGTCGTTGGTGGCTTGCACAATGACGGCGGGACGCGCTGGGCCAGACAGCACCCCAGCGGGAAAAATCGTTTCATAACAGATCTGAGGCTGGATCAGCGGCAGCCCCGGCAGCTGCATCGCCGCCGGTCCCGGCCCCGATCCAAAGCTGCCCCCGACAAGGGCACCAAGGCCGATCCGCGCCATCAACCCGCCCAGCGGCAGGTATTCGCCAAACGGGACCAGATGATGTTTGTCATAAGACGCGATCACCGCGCCGTCAGGGCCCAGCGCCTGCATTGCGTTGCGCCATTCAGGCCCGCTGGCGCCCGTTGCCACACGCTGGGCGCCGGTCAACACAATCGCGCCTCCCGCAGCACCCGCGATTCGGGCGCGCAGCTCAGGCTCTCGGTCCAGCAGCCATGTGACGGCGGTTTCGGGCCAGACCACCAGCGCGGGGGGCGGGCCGTCGGGGGTGGACAGGGCCAGCAGCCGCTCAAAGAACACGCGCCGCATTTCAGGGCGCCATTTGTCGCGCTGGGTGGCGTTGGGTTGCACCAGGCGAATCACCGGCGCGTCTGCTCCCGCGACCGGCGCTGCCGATTGGCGCGCCGCGCCCCAGCCCCAGCCGCCCGCCACCAGCGCCGCAGCCACAGCGATCGCGGCGATGCGCCTGCGCCCGCCCGTCAGCCCAAGCACGAACCCCACCAGCAGCAGCGCAAAGCCAAGCAGATGCGGCCCCCCCAGCGCACCAAGCTGCGCCAGTGGCGTCTGCGACAGCGCATAGGATGGCAGCGCCCAGGGAAACCCGGTCAGCACCGTGCTGCGCGCGTATTCACCCAGCGCCAGCGCCGCGGCCAGCGCCAGCGCCGCCGCCACGCCGCTCCGCGCCACCATTCCATCGCGCGCAGCAGCCCCCACCAAGGCCCCAAGCCCCACCGCGCGGGCGGCAAGCGCAAATCCCGCGCCCCAGAACAGCGCCAGCCCCGCCGCCATGCCAGCGATCGCGAAAGGTGCCATCCAGCCATGGCGGGCGACATCGACCAAGAACGCCTCGGCGATCCACCAAAGGCCGGTCAGAAAGAACCCGGTGCCCGCCGCCCAGCCCACGGCGAAAACATGGCGCGCAGATCCCTGCCCCGCCGCCGCGCGCCACAGCGCCGCCAGCAGCGCAAGCGCAAGCGGTGCCGCCCACCACCAGCCCACGGGCGGCTGCGCAAGGGTCAGCACTGCACCGGCAGCGAGCGCAGCCGCCATCCGGCGCCGACGCGCAGTGCGCGAGGCCAGATCGGACGCGCCAAGGCCCAACACATGGGACGCGCGGCCCGCCAGAGACCCGACATTGATGCTGGACATGAAGATCGTCAGCCCCGCGGCAAGGCACCCGGCACGAAACAGCGTGCCACGGGTGCATGGATGAGGCCCGGACCGCACCGGGCGACTGCGGCGTGCAGATTGCCGCGCGGATGGGCGAGAGGAAACCCCCAACCGGCGCGCCAGGGTATTGACCGGGCTCCTCCCGCCCGTCGCCGACCTTGCGGTCGTCTTCCGTTGGGCCCGGCCGCGCGCCGGGCGTCGCGCCATTGGCAGCGCTAGTGCCCGCGCGGCAATGGCGACCGGCGGCCCCCCTTCACAACGAAGGTTCGGAGCGCCGGCGGGCGGAACGCCCGCGCCGGACGCACGGGGGTCAATCCCCCGGGTGGACGGCTCCCGCGCAGAGGGATGCGATCATTCCGCCGCTTTGGGCAGCGCCGCGGCGTTCGACAGCCGCACCCGCAGACGCTTGATCCGCCGCGGGTCCGCGTCCAGCACCTCAAACTCATGCCCGTCAGGATGGGCGATCACCTCGCCGCGCTCAGGCACCCGGCCAGCGAGCATGAAAACCAAGCCACCAAGCGTGTCGACCTCCTCGTCCAGATCGTCCGACAGCAGATCCACACCGGCGGTTTCTTCGAAATCGGGCAGTTCCACCCGCGCGTCGGCGCTGAAGATGCCTTCGCTGATTTCGCGGAACGAGGCCTCGTCGGCCACGTCGTGCTCATCCTCAATTTCGCCGACGATCTGCTCCAGCAGGTCCTCGATGGTCAGCAGGCCGTCGACCCCGCCATATTCATCGATCACCAACGCCAGATGCACACGCTGGCGCTGCATTTTCTGCAACAACGCGTCGATCGGCATTGAGGGCGGGGCATAAAGGATCGGCCGCAGCAGTCCGCGCAGATCGAACGCCCCCTGATCGGCACCAAAACCATAGCCCAGCGCAACGTCCTTGAGATGCACAAACCCCTGCGGATCGTCGAGCGTATCTGCATAAACCGGCAACCGAGTGTGGCGGGTGTCGCGGAACACGTCCAGCACCTCGTCGAGGGCGGCGCCGATTTCCACGCCACTGATGTCGGCGCGCGGGACCATCACGTCCACCACGCGCAGATCGCGCAGCTTGCGCACGTTCACCAACATCTCACGCTCGCCCGCAGCGCGGTCAGCCTCGGCCTGCTTGGCCTCAGGCGCGCCGTCTTCTGGCGCGGGCACGGGCGCGTCTTCCGGGCCCAGCCCGAAGATGCGCGCGATCAACGAAGGTCGACTGGCGCCTTCGTCATCTTCGGCGCCATGGCTTTGATCAGCCCCTGCGCCGGAATTCCCGTCAGTCTGCATCGGTCCCTTCCATCAGTGACGGCGCATCATCGCCGTCCGTCGTCTCATACGGATCATGCAGGCCCATGGCGCGCATGGCGTCCTGCTCAAGCCCCTCCATCACAGCGGCGTCGGAGTCCGATATATGATCATATCCCAGACAGTGAAGGGTTCCATGCAAGATCAGGTGCGTCAGATGCGCAGAAAGCGCAATGCCCCGCGCGCGCGCCTCACTGGCACAGACCCCGTAGGCAAGCGCGAGGTCCCCGATGTCCTCAGCCTCCTCGCCCGGCATCAGGCGCGGCGCGGGGGGCGCGGGGGGGCGAGCGCCGGGCGCGTCGGGGGCCAGATCATGGGCGGGCCAGGACAGCACGTTGGTCGGGCCGGCCTTGCCGCGATGGTCGCGGTTCAGGTCCGCGATTTCATCATCCGAGGCAAACAGGATGCTGACCGCGCGTCCCTCAGGCGCCACCCCGGCCGCGGCAAAGGCGGCGGCGCATGCGCGCGCGGCGACCGATTCGAGATCAGCAACCTCATCCCAAGCGCTGTCTTCGACCGCGGCAGAGATCTGCGGAAACTGACCCATATCAACAGGTTGGGCGCCGATCACCGGGAAGTTCCCGGCGCCGGGCCCCGATCAGTGGCATAGGCCCGGATGACCTTGGCCACCATCGGATGACGCACCACGTCGGCGGCGGTGAAGTGCACAAAGCGGATGCCGTCCACGTCGCTGAGCACCCGTTCAGCCGTCACCAGCCCCGACTGCACACCCCGCGGCAGGTCGATCTGCGTCACGTCGCCAGTGATCGCCATGCGCGATCCCTCACCCATGCGCGTCAGGAACATCTTCATCTGCATTTCGGTGGTGTTCTGCGCCTCGTCCAGAATCACAAAGGCGTTGGCCAGCGTGCGTCCGCGCATGAAGGCCAGCGGCGCGATCTCAATGCGGCCTTCTTCGATGTATTTCTGGACCTGCCGGGGCGGGATCAGATCGTTCAGCGAATCATACAGGGGCTGCATGTAGGGATCGATCTTTTCCTTCATGTCGCCGGGCAGAAAGCCAAGGCGTTCGCCTGCCTCAACCGCCGGGCGTGACAGGATGATCCGGTCCACATGACCTTCGATGAACATCGACACCGCGGCGGCGACGGCCAGATAGGTCTTGCCGGTGCCCGCGGGGCCAATGCCAAAGATCAGTTCATCCATGAACAATCCACGGACATAGGCGGCCTGGGCAGGGGTGCGCGGCTCCACCGTTTTGCGCCCAGTGCGGATTGCCATCGCGCCGCCAGCGAACATTTCCAGCTGGTCGCGCTTGGGCGCTGGGCCTGCGGCGTCGGCCACGCCGAACCGAAGCGCGGCGTCCACATCCGCAACCTCCAGCCCACGGCCATCTTCAAGCCTGCGCCACAGGGCGGTCAGCGCGTCGGCCGCACGGCCCCGCGCGTCAGGGTCGCCATGGACGGCAAGCTTGTTGCCCCGCCGCGCGATCACCGCGCCGGTGGCTTTTTCAACCCGGACCAGATTGGCATCATGGGCGCCGCACAGGTCCAGCAGCAGACGGTTGTCAGGAAATTCGAGCACCGTCTCAGGCAACGCCTTTTCGGCGCGCGCGGCGGGTGCGGTCGACGACACCGGCATGACAGGCTGCGGGTCATCAGACAGTGGGCTTTGCGCCAAGGAAGCTCCTTTTCAGGCTCCACTGCCGGGACGTGAGGTCCGTTCCGGCCGGATAATCAACCGTGGCCCAAGCCGCACCACACGGCAAGAGCGAAGCGGCCGCAGGCTCAGCTGTCGCGGCGCAAGGTCCATGGCAGCGCGGCGATGTCCACACCGTCTTCGACCAGCGCGCGGGCCTCGTCCAGCGTGGCACGGCCATAGATCGCGCGTTCATCCGCATCACCGTCATGGATCGCGCGGGCCACGGTGGCAAAGCTGTCTCCGACATTCTCGGCGCTTGCCTCAATGCGGGCGCGCAGTTCGCGCAGCGCCGCTTCGGCAGGGCCGGACGGGGCGGATAGCAGGGTTTCGGACGCAGGCGCGTCAGCAGGTCGGACCGGCGCGGACCCGGGCGGCGGCGATGCGGGCACGCCGCGGGTCGACACAGCCGGGGCCATGATCGACTTTTCCACATCCGCGCTGCCGCAGACTGAGCAGCTCAGATGCCCCGCGCCCTTCAGCCGTTCAAACGCGTCGCCGGACTGAAACCAGCTTTCGAACCGGTGCCCGTCCCGGCATTTCAAGGCGTATCGGATCATGCAGATCGCTCCCGCTCGGTGCTCCGCATTCTAGGTATATGACGATTTAGTAAAGACAATCCTGCTTCGCTGCATCGCCGGGGTCATGCTACATCGCTGGATCGGCCCTGTCCCGGGGCCCAGCCGCGCAGAAGCGCAGAAGATCCCGCCTTGCCCCGCGTCACGTCCTTGCAGCTGATCCCCGCGCTTTTTTCCGCAGGGGGCGCGATCGCGGCCTCAGGCGCAGGGGCGGGACCGGCCGCGCAGGCCGCCGCCGCCGCCGCAGCCCTGGCCTGTGGCCTGTTGGCCGCCCGCACACTGGGCGCAAAGCGCAGTGACGCCGCCGCTGAGGTGGTCGAGACCGTGCGCGCCGCCGAACTGCGCGCCGCCATTGCTCGGGCGGACGCCGCTGAGCGGTCGGTTGATCTGGGACGGCGCGTGTTGGCCCGCCTGCCCCAGCCCTTGTTGCTGATGGACGCCGCCGGGCGCGTCATCTACGCGAACCCCGCCGCGCACACGCTGTTTGAACGGCTGCGCATGGGGGAGCATTTTTCGATGAGCTTTCGCAACCCAGATTTCCTTGACGCGCTTGCGGACGCGCTTGATGGCGGTCCGGCCCGCAGCATCGACGCTACCTTGCATGGCGACCGGGGCCGCGCGCTTAACGCCCATCTTGACGGCGTGATTGCTGAGGGCGAGGACCCCCGCGCACGCCACATCCTGTGCCTGTTTGAGGACCGATCCCAGGCCATGCAGGCCATCCGCATGCGCACTGACTTCATCGCCAATGCCAGCCATGAACTGCGCACGCCGCTTGCGTCAATCCGTGGGTTCATCGAAACCATCCAAGGCCCCGCGCGCAACGATCCTGAGGCGCGAGACCGGTTTTTAGGCATCATGCAGACCCAAGCGGAACGGATGCAGCGGCTGGTGGACGATCTTCTGTCGCTCAACCGCATTGAGATGAACCAGCATGTGCGCCCCGATCAGCAGGAGCGTTTGGGGACCCTCGCCCGTGAAATCGTCGCAGCGCTGGACCCCGTGGCCCGTGAGCGCGGCACCGTGATCGAGGCCGCCGACATGGCCGCCGGGCCGCTGGTGCGCGGCGACCGCGATCAGCTGAGCCAAGCGCTGGGCAACCTGATCGAGAACGCGCTGAAATACGGCGGCGGCAAGCCGGTGCGGGTGTTCCCCGCCGCGCCCACCGCCGACCGGCCCGGCATGGTCGGCCTGACCGTCGCCGATCAGGGCGAGGGGATCGCCCGTAAGCACCTGCCCAGGTTGACTGAGCGGTTCTACCGCGTGTCCGTGAAGCGCAGCCGCGACCAAGGCGGCACCGGGCTGGGGTTGGCCATCGTCAAGCACATCATGGCGCGCCATCGCGGGGACCTGACCATCGAAAGCAAGCTGGAGGTGGGCAGCGCCTTCACCCTGTGGCTGCCATCCGCTGAGGCGTGGGAGACCCCAACGCCGCACGCCGACAGATGAAACGCGAACGGGCCCGCGCTCCGGCCGGAGCGCGGGCCCGTGCGTGCCGAAACGCCAATCAGCGAGAGCGGCTGCGGTCGCGACGTGCGCTCATGGGCTGGAAGGCGACGGCCACATGGTCCTCGCAATAGGGCTTGCCCGGCTGGCTCTGCAATCCGCAGAAATAGAAATCATCGGTTGCCGGATCGCCCAGGGGCCATTTGCAGGTCCGCTCGGTCAATTGCAGCAGCGACAGACGCCGCGCGCGCTTTTCCACCGCGGCAAGCGAGCGTCGCGCCTCCTCAGGAACATCGCCGCTCAGATGCGTGCCGGCGGCGCTGCTGGTCGGGATCAGCGTCGGCGCGGTCGGATCGTTGGAACTGCCGCCACCCGACGACTGCACGGGTGCGGGCACCGGCGCCGGTTCGGGCGCAGGCACGGGGACCGGCGCGGGACGCGGGGCCGGGGCGACCGCCACGGGCGCGGGGGCCGGGCGCGGCGTCGGCGCAGGTTCCGGCGCGGGCGCAGGTTCCGGCGTCGCCACCACAGTTTCAGGCGCAGCGCCCGCAGCCACAGCGCCCACAGCCGCCACACCGTCCTTGACCGCGCCACGCGCGCCGGTACGGTTCGACAGACCGAGGCGATGCACCTTGCCGATCACAGCGTTGCGGGTGACCCCGCCCAACGCTTTCGCAATCTGGCTGGCGCTTTTGCCTTCGTTCCACATGGCCTTGAGGGCCTCGACGCGCTCATCCGTCCAGGACATCGGTCGCGCTCCTTGCATGAAAGCAATTTCGGCAGGCGCGCGGGGATCTTTGCCGCACGCCGCCGGGGTCTGCGGCGCCGCCAAGGGCGCGCCGACCGCTGGGATCTGAAGCGCGCATTGTATCTGCCACGGCGGCGGAGGCAAGCGGCTGCGCGTGCCCCCGTCGTCGCGGGCACCGATCAACACGCCGTGGCGGCCAAAATCGCCCCCACCGCGCGCTGCCCGACTGGCCAAACCCTCCCGTTTGCCCCATGTCATGGGGCTGCAAAAGGATCAGGAGCCACCCCCATGCCCGCAACGCCCCCCGCCGCCGCCTTTGGCGCCCGCCGCTTTGGCCGCTGGAACGTGCTTGGGACCTGGACCCTGTGTGAGCGTGAGGTGCGGCGCTTCACCAATGTCTGGACCCAGACGCTGCTGGCGCCCATCGCAACGGCGGCGCTGTTCATGGCGGTGTTCTCATTGGCGCTGGGCGCGCGCAGGGGCGAGGTGGACGGCGTGCCGTTCATCGCGTTCCTGGCGCCCGGCATCGTGATGATGACGGTGATCCAGAACGCGTTCGCGAACACGTCGTCGTCAATCATGATATCGAAAATTCAGGGCAACATCGTCGACACGCTGATGCCGCCTTTGTCCGCGACCGAATTGCTGATCGGCTTTTCGTTCGGGGGCGTGGCGCGCGGCATGTCGGTGGCGCTGGCGGCAGGATCAGTGGCCTTCATCGCGGCGGGCGTGACCCCCGCGCATCCGCTGTGGCTGATCTGGTTCGCCTTTGCGGGCGGCATCATCATGTCGCTGGTCGGCGTGATCGCCGCAGTGGTGGCCGAAAAATTCGATCAGATGAGCGCGATCACCAATTTCATCGTCACGCCGCTGAGCTTTCTGTCAGGCACGTTTTATTCGGTGTCGTCCCTGCCCGCCGGCTTTCAGGCGGTCAGCCGCATGAACCCGATTTTTTACCTGATCGACGGGTTCCGGTTTGGCGCGCTCGGGGTATCGGACGCGTCTCCTTGGGTCGGGTTCGCGGTCACGGCAGGGCTGATGGCCGCGCTTTGGGCGGTGTGCTGGCGGATCCTGTCCACTGGCTGGCGCCTGAAAAGCTGACGGGGTGGCCCGAACCGGCCGCCCCGCGGGCAACATCAGACCCGGTGGCGGCGCAGGGCCAGCAGCCCGCCCAGACCTGCCAGCAGCATCGGCGCCGCGGCGGGCAGCGGCACGGCCGCGGCGCAGGAGCTTTAGAGCGTAAACGTTCCTTCCTCCCACCCAGCGAGCGAAGCGCGGAAGTTCGAATTGTTTTGCTCATTGTAATCGAGGTCGAAATTGTTCGACCACGGCTTCGCAAGACTCAGCCACGCCATGGGCAGCGCCTCGGGAAAGGCGAAAGTCGGCGCGGAGTTGTAAAGGCAGTGCAGGTCGCCAGCGCTGGCGAAGAAGCCGGTGACCGAATCGGCGGCTTTTGAAAAGCCGTTGGTGTTCCAAAGCCCAGCGACGCCGCTGTAGACCGCCGTGCCGACAACCCCGCCGATGAATTCGACATGGATGCCGATCTTGTCCGCCAACATCGCGTCGCTGTTTGCCCAGACCATTTCAGGCATTTCGCCCGCACCGGTTTCAAAATCAGTTCACTGGGACGTCATGCCCATGCCATCCCGCGTGGCGGGCGCCGCAGCCGCGCCCGTGGTGACAAGCGCAACGACGGATGCTGCGAGCGCGAAAATTGGCTTCTTGGCTGAAGTATTCAATTTGGCATCCTATAGCACGCACAATCTGGCGTTAAAATTGTGGTAACTCAGATGAGCGGTTGTGGAATTAGGGCTTCCAAATTGATATCTCAAGCAGGTCTTCATGCGGTATTTACGCTGCGCACACAGTCCCGCCCCCCAACGCAAACGCGCCGCCCAATCTCTCGGGCGGCGCGCTTGGTTTTGCAAATCTTTGACGTGGATCAGGCGGCGCGGCGCAGGTCTGCATTGGTCTTGGCGTCCCGCTCAACCAATTCGGCATGCAGCGCGCGGATCGCATCGTCGCGCCGGTCGCACGGGACCAGCAGCATGATGTCGATGCCGCGCCCGTTTTCCTGCGCGGCGACCACGTCGATCCCGGCGGCATCAAGCGCGGTCAGCGCCCGGCGCAGCGGCCCGAGACCCGACAATTCGCGCCCGATCGCGCTGACCAGCCCCAGACGGCGCGCACGGATGCGCGCTGAGGGGAACGCGTCCTTGATGTCGGCGGACACGCGGCGCACCCGCTTCAACGACCCCTGCACATAATGGGTGATGGTGTTGGCGTTCGACGATTTGGCGACGATCCACACCTTGTGCCGCGTCAGGGCCTTGAGGATTTCGGCGTCGTAGCCCTTTACCCCAACCATGTCCTGCTCAAAGACCTCCAGCTCAGTGACATCAAGACCGGTGACCATTTCAACCCGCGCCGGGCCGCCCTGTTCAGCGTCGATCAAGGTGCCGGGGTCTTCGGGTTCAAAGGCGTTGGCGACGCGCAGGGGAATGCCCGCCTGGCGCAGGGTCTTGGCGGCGCGGGGGTGGATCGCCTCCATCCCCAGATTGGAAAGCTGGTCGGCCACGTCATAATTGGTGCGGCCGATTTTGCGCACATTGTCAGCGCCCACGACCTTGGGATCGGCCGAGGACAGGTGGAATTCTTTGTGGATCACCGCCTCCACCGCGCCGGTCTGGGCGGCAATGCGGCTGAACGTGACCTCAGAATACCCGCGGTCATAGGTGCTGACCAAGCCTTCGCGGCATTGGGCATACCCGGTGACGATGGGCAATTCACAGACCAGATCCAGATGGGCAAACGCATTGTCGATCCGCTGCGCGAGATCAGGCGCGCCTTCGTCCCGCCAGCCCGACAGGTCAACAAAATGCGCGTTGATCCCACGGCGGCGCAGGATCAGCGCGGCAATGTGCGCCGAATGCGCCTCGCCCAGCCCTGACAGCAATTCGCGCACCGTCATCAGATGCTCGTCCAGCTTGAAATGACCGTAGGAGCACAGACGCCCAAGATCGATCAGGCAGTTGCGGGCACCTTCAATGCGTTCACGCACGAAACCGTCAGCCACGCGGCGATCCGTTGGGTCATCCACAAGACGTTCATTCACCTTCAGCATCGCGGCGGCGGCGGCGTCAAGCGCGTCCATCCATTCACCGGCACCGTCGCCGCCCGCAAAGGCACCGAACACGCCAGGCGCACCGGTCTTTTTGTTCTCCAGCAGCTTGTCGGTGATGCCGCCAAAGGCCGAGACGACGAAGATGCGGCCATAAAGCCCCGCACCTTCGCGCCCACCGATGAACAACGTGTCAACAAGTTCGTCGAGACGGCTCATGGACGAGCCACCGATTTTTTCAACTGAATGCTTGGTCATGCCATTTTCCGGGTGCTCACGCATCCCGGCCCTGTGCTGTCCGTGTGCTGTGCGTCCGAAGGATGGGGGCGTGGGTCAGGCCGTGTTTTCGGCCGGCGCATAAGATCCGTCTTCGCGGTGAACTTCGGTCCCGGTGACGGGCGGGTTGAAGCAGCAGGCGAACACGCATTCGGTGGTGCAGCGCAGGGTGTGATGGTCGTGCAGGTTCAGCGCGTACATCACGCCGGGGCGGATCTGGTGGACCTCGCCAGTGGCCAGATCTTCGATCTCGCCAGTGCCTGAGATGCAGTACACGCTTTCAAAGTGGTTCTTGTAGTGGAACGTGTGCTCAGACCCCGCATCGATCGTGGTGATGTGAAAGCTGAAGCCCATGGCGTCGTCGGCCAGCAGCATGCGCACGGAATTCCAGCGCGCGTCTTCAACCTTACGGTCAGTGTTTTTGGCTTCGTGAAAATCACGGATGATCATGTGGTGGTCCTTTCGGAAATGGCGCTGCCCGGCCCCGCGCGATGCGCTGCGGGGCCGGGCATGTCGCCGGTCATCAGGGGGATGGGGTTATTCGGCAGCCATTTTCGCGGCGTCCCGCGCGGCGAAATGCGCAACCGACGCTTCGAGGATGTCGAGCCCCTTGTCGAACAGCTCCGCATCGATGGTCAGCGGCGCAAGCACCTTGACCACCTCGTCGCGGGCGCCTGAGGTTTCGATCACCAGGCCATGGTCAAAGCAGCGTGCGCAGATGTCAGACGCCAGCGCGCCGGACCCCACATCGATGCCGTGCATCATGCCGCGGCCCTTCAGCTTGGCACCGTCGATCAACGACGCCATGCCGGTCAGGCGCTTGATCAGATGATCAGCCTTGGCCTTCACGTCGTCCTGGAACGTCTCGTCGGCCCAGAACTTTTCAAGCGCCACGCGGGCGGTGACAAAGGCGTGGCCGTTGCCGCGGAAGGTGCCGTTGTGCTCGCCTGGTTTCCACTGGTCGTGCTGCGGGCGCACCAGCAGCGCGGCGAAGGGCAGACCCATGCCAGAGAACGATTTGGCCAGCGGGATCAGATCGGGCATGATGCCCATGCCTTCAAAGCTGAAGAACCCGCCCGTGCGCCCGCAGCCCGCCTGAATGTCATCGACGATCAGCAGCGCGCCATGGCGACGCGCCAGCGCCTGCACGCCGCGCAGAAATTCGGGGGACGCGGCGTTCAGGCCACCTTCGCCCTGCACTGCCTCCAGCAAAAACGCCGCAGGGGTTTCGATGCCTGAGGACGGGTTGTCCAACATCGCCTCAAGCAGCGTCAGGCTGTCCACCCCCTCCACGGCATTTTCATAGGGCATGCGGGTCACGCCGGGCATCTCCACGCCCGCGCCGCCGCGCTTGCCCTCATTGCCAGTGGCCGAAAGTGCGCCGAGCGTCATGCCGTGGAACCCGTTGGTGAAGGCAACGATCTGGGTGCGCCCGGTGACCTTGCGCGCCAGCTTCATCGCAGCTTCAACCGCGTTGGCACCGGTGGGGCCGGTCATCATCACCTTATGGTCCATGCCGCGGGGCGTAAGGATCAGCCGCTCAAACGTCTCAAGGAACCGGGCCTTGGCCTCAGTGTGCATGTCGAGCCCGTGGGAGATGCCGTCAGCGGCGATGTATTCGATCAGCGCGCCCTTCATGTCCGGGTCGTTATGGCCATAGTTCAGCGACGAACAGCCCGCGAGAAAGTCGATGTAATCGGTCCCCGCCTCGTCGCGCAGCAGCGCGCCACTGGCGCTGGAGAACACGGTCGGAAAGTTGCGGCAGTAGCTGCGCACGACGGATTCGCGACGTTCAAAAATGGCGATGTTGGACTGTCCGGTGGGGGTCATCGGTTGGATCCTCAGGTCAATTCTTGGGCCGCACGCCCGAACGGGCAGCGCGATCGTCAGGCCGGGGGCGCAATGCGCCGCGTCAGGCCGCCTTCTTGTTGCGCAGGGCGGCGTTAGGCCGCCTTTTTGATGCGCAAACCGCCAAAGGGGCCGATCTCAGCCATGATCTCAGTGTCGTGACGTCCCTCAAAGTGATCGTCCCGCCGGAAGTGCGGGTTCCCTTCAAGCGGCGCGTCCATGCGTCGGGCGAAGCTGCGGAACAGCGCCCAGCTGGCTTTGTTGTCGCTGGTGATGGTGGTGTTCACATGCGCGACCGCGGCGCAGACGCCGCGCGCCACCAGATGGTCCAGCATTCGCCCGGCAAGCCCCATGCCGCGGGCGGCGTCTGCCACCGCGACCTGCCACACGAACAACGTGTCCGGCGCGCCGGGCTTGATGTAGCCAGAGACCCAGCCCACCGTCTCGCCGTCTTTTTCGGCCAGAACGCAGGTGTCCGCGAAGTGATCGCATTGCAGCAGATTGCAATAAAGCGAGTTGTCATCGAGTGGCCCGCAGTCGCGAATCAACTGCCATACAGCGGGGCCATCCCGGCTCTCGGGAGCGCGGAATTCGATGTCGGTCGAAGCTTTGATATCGCGATGCAGCGTGACAGAGGACATGTGAGTCTCAAAATTGTTTCGGGGTGTGAAGTATATCTATCCTCAGGAAATTTTCAACCCCGAAGTTTTTTTCAGACATGCGTTTAAGGAGACGCTCATCAAAGCATTGTTTTTAAAAGTAATTTTTCAAAAAACCCTAAAATTTTCTGCCAAATCTCCTTCGGCTGTCAAAAAAGATCGATCCACAGGTGGCGTCAACTCGATCAATGGGCGATGCAACTACGTCTTGCGCGCGGGCGCGGCATCCGCAACCTCGTCTCTCGCGCCCATATCGGTGCCATGACGGAGGCTGCGATGAACGATCGAGTGGACAGCAGCCTGCGGGCTTTGCGCCGGATTCTGAGCGCGGCGGAAACCGGGGCCCGCAATCTGTCGCGCGCGACCGGCATGACCGGGCCGCAGCTGATGGTCTTGCGGATCCTGCGCGATGATGGCGAGGTCACGCCAAAGACCATCGCCCAAAGCGTCGGCATCGCCCAAGGCACTGCCACAGCGTTGGTCGACAAGCTGGAACAGCGCGGGTTTGCCGTGCGCAGGCGCGGAAAAACCGACCGCCGGCAGGTCTGGGTCAAGGCCACTGAGGACGGGTTGCGCGCGGTTGAGGCCGCGCCTGACCCGCTCCAGACCCGGTTTGCCGAGCGGCTGGCGCGGATTGAACCGTGGGAGCAGGCAATGCTGGTCGCCGCGCTTGAACGTGTCGCGCTTTTGATGGGCGCTGAGGACGACAATCCCGCGCCGATGCTGCACATGGGCGACATCGCCGGGCCAGCCGCCGCCCCCGGCACAGAAGAAATCGACTGAAAACACCTGAAAACGCCAGTCTAGCGCATCCTTCGGCCATCAAAGCATGCGGCGGTGCAGCGATGCGCCAGGCAGGCGCCCATCACGCCCCCCGTATATCGTGCCTGCAAGCGGCCCCTACCCAACCGGTTGATGCCGCCCTATAGTGGCAGCGCTCAGACGACGGAGGGGACCCGAATGCGCTGCCCGTTCTGCGGAAACACCGAAACTCAGGTGAAGGACAGCCGCCCGGCCGAAGACCACGCCGCGATCCGGCGTCGGCGCTTCTGCCCGGCATGCGGCGGCCGCTTCACCACCTATGAACGCGTGCAACTGCGCGATCTGACGGTCGTCAAACGATCCGGCCGGAGAGAGGATTTTGACCGCGACAAGCTCACGCGCTCAATCCGCATCGCGCTGCAAAAACGCCCCATTGAACTGGAGCGCGTGGAGCAGATGATCTCCGGCATCATCCGGCGGCTGGAAAGCACCGGCGACACCGACATCCCGTCCGACGCCATCGGCCAGATCGTGATGGAAACGCTGGCCCGCATCGACACTGTCGCCTATGTGCGCTTTGCCTCGGTCTACAAGAATTTCCAGGAAGCCGACGATTTTGAGACGTTCGTGTCCCAGCTTCGCCCGCCAGGCCCACCGGAAAGCTGATCGGCGCGCCATGACCAACCCCGCAGACGATGCCGCGTGGATGAAAGCGGCCCTCGCGCTTGCCGCCCGCGGGCTGGGCCGGGTTGCGCCCAACCCCGCCGTGGGATGCATTCTGGTGAAAGACGGGCGCGCGGTTGGGCGCGGCTGGACCCAACCCGGCGGGCGCCCCCATGCCGAACGGGTCGCGTTGGACCGCGCCGGGCCGCTGGCGCGCGGCGCCGACGCCTATGTGACGCTGGAGCCTTGCGCCCATCACGGCCGCACGCCCCCTTGCGCCAACGCGCTGATCGCCGCCGGGGTGGCGCGGGTGATCTGCCCGCTGACCGATCCGGACCCGCGGGTGGCCGGGGCCGGATTTACGCGGCTGCGCGACGCCGGGATCACGGTTGAAATCGGGCTGCTGGCGTCGCAGGCAGCCGCGCTCAATGCCGGGTTCCTGATGCGCCTGCGCATCAGGCGCCCGCACCTGACGCTCAAGCTTGCGGCCACACTGGACGGGCGGATCGCCACCGCATCAGGCGAAAGCCAGTGGATATCAGGCCCCGAAGCGCGGGCTGAGGCGCATCTGCTGCGCGCGCGCTCCGACGCGATCATCGTCGGGTCGGGCACCGCCATCGCCGACGACCCCAGCCTTACCGTGCGCTTGGCCGGGCTTGAAGACCGATCCCCCATCCCCGTGGTGCTGGACGGGCGCGCGCGCCTGCCCCTGACCGCCAAGCTGGCGCAGGACGCACCCGTGCGCCGCACCATCTTGATCCACCACGCGGGTGCCGACCCGGCCCGGGTGCTCGCGCTGCGCGCCGCAGGCGTGCGCTGCATCGAAGCGCCAACCGGCCCCGATGGGCGCCTGTCGCTGCCCGACGCGCTGCGCGCGCTTGGTGCCATCGGGATCACCCGCGCCATGTGCGAGGGGGGCGGACAGATCGCCGCCGCGCTGTTGAAAGATGATCTGGTGGATGAACTGCTGTGGGTCGCCGCAGGCACGGTCATCGGGGCCGAAGGTCTGCCAGCCATCGGCCCACTGGCGCTGGCGTCACTGGCAGGCGCGCCACGCTTTGTGCGGCGCGAGGCCCGCCCGGTCGGCAGCGACATTCTGACCCGCTGGACCCGCGCATAGGAACGGTTGCGGCGGCGCGGCGCGCCTTATAACATCAATCCTGCCTCGGGGCGCCCGCAGCCAGCAGCAATGCCGGTTCTGGGCTGAGACGCAGCAATGCGGACCCGTTGAACCTGACCCGGATCATGCCGGCGTAGGGAGTGGCAGACGACGCCGGCCCGCCTTGCGCGGACGGCATGCGCCTCCAACCCCCGCGCCGTGGCTGGAGGAAACGACAATGAAAATCGCCCCCATCGCCGCGGCCCTTGCCCTGACCCTCGCGCTTCCCGCGATGGCCCAAGACAAGCCCGTGCTCACCGTCTACGCCTATGACAGCTTCGTATCTGACTGGGGCCCCGGCCCCGCGATCGAAACGGCCTATGAGGCCCAGTGCGCCTGCGATCTGGTCCTGATCGGCGCGGGCGACGGTGCCGCATTGCTGGGCAGGCTGAAGCTGGAAGGCGCGTTGACCACGGCCGACATTGTGATCGGCCTCGACACCAGCCTGAGCGCGAACGCCGCCACCACCGGCCTGTTCGCGCCCCATGGTCTGGACGTCACGACCGACCTGCCGGTCGATTTCGCCGACCCGATCTTTCTGCCCTTTGACTGGGGCTGGTTCGCGTTCGTCTATGACGCGGGCAAGCTGGCAAAGGCGCCTGCGTCTTTTGAGGAGCTGATCGCCTCAGATCTGTCGATCGTCATTCAGGACCCGCGCAGCTCCACCCCCGGGCTTGGCCTGCTGATGTGGGTCAGGGATGTCTACGGCGACAAGGCCGCCGACGCCTGGACCCGCCTTGCGCCCCGGATCGTGACCGTCACCAAGGGCTGGTCCGAGGCCTATGGCATGTTCCTTGAAGGTGAGGCGGACATGGTGCTGAGCTACACCACATCCCCCGCCTATCACCTGATTGCTGAGGGCGACGCGTCGAAAAAGGCCGCGATCTTCACCGAAGGCCATTACATGCAGATTGAGGTCATGGCAGCGCTGGCCAGCAGTGATCAGCCTGAACTGGCACGCGATTTCCTCGGCTTCATGATGTCCGAAGGGGCGCAGACGATCCTGCCGACCACCAACTGGATGTACCCCGCCAAGACCCCGACGGCGGGCCTGCCCGCAGGGTTTGAGACGCTCTCAATCCCCGCCAAATCCTTGCTGATCCCCGCTGAGCAGGCCGATGCGGTGCGCCGCGCGGCGCTGGCAGAATGGCTCGACGCCTTGTCGAAATGATGCGCGCGGGGGCGACATACGCCGCCCCCGTGCTGCGCCGGGATGAGGCGGGCGGGGCCCTGGCCCCGCGGCGGGCGCGAGGGGGCCTGGCCCCTGAGCGCCCGGCCACCCGCACCAAGCGTTGCGCCGCATTCCGGGGTGCCGCCCTCGGGCGCCTTGCGCCCCCTCGGTCGGCGCGGCCCTGCGGCCCGCCGCCCCTGCCCAGCAGACGCCGCCTTGGTGCGACCGTCTCGCGCAGTGGGCGGCGCACGTGACCCGCCCCGCTTTGCGCCTGTCCGCCGGGGTGCTAGCGCTGCTGTTGATTCTGACACTGACCTTCGGCGCCGTGCTCGCCATCGCGGCGGCAGGCTGGCGCGACGGACCGACCCCTGCGCTCGGCCCTGCAGACTGGCGCGCGCTCAGCTTCACGCTGACGCAGGCGTTCTGGTCCGCGGCGCTCTCGCTTGCAGGCGGGCTTGTGCTTGCCCGCGCATTGGCGCGGCGGCGATTTATCGGGCGCGGGCTGGCGATCACCCTGTTGGGCGCGCCGTTCCTTTTGCCGGTGATCGTCGCAGTGCTGGGCATCGTCGCGATCTGGGGCCGCTCCGGCCCACTGTCCGCGGCGCTGGAGGCGCTGGGGGGCGGCAAGCTTGACATCTACGGGCTGCCGGGCGTGCTGATCGCCCATGTGTTCTTTAATCTGCCACTGGCGACGCGCATCTTTGTGCAGGCGCTGGCGCAGATCCCGTCTGAGCGCGGGCGCCTCGCCGCCCAGCTGGGCCTGACCGGCCGCGCCTATTTCCATCATGTGGAGCGCCCGGCACTGGCCGCCGCCGCGCCCGGTGCCTTTGCGCTGATCTTCCTGATCTGCGCCAGTTCCTTCGCCGCTGTGCTGGCGCTTGGCGGCGGGCCCCGCGCCACGACGCTTGAATTGGCGATCTACCAAGCACTGCGCTTTGATTTTGATCTGGCGCGCGCGGCGTTGCTGGCTCTGTGCCAGATGACGTTGTGCATGGCGATCGGGGTGGCGGCGCTGGCGCTGTCGGCACCCTCCGGGTCCGATCCCGGGCTTGGCGCGCCACAGCGGCGCTGGGATGATGGGGGCCGCGGCATGGACCGCACCGCGCTGATCGCCGCCGCGTTGTTTCTGGGCGCGCCCATGGCCGCCGTGCTGCTGCGCGGCGGGGACGCGATCATTGCAGGCCTTCCGCCACAGGTCTGGCAGGCGGCTGGGCGCAGTGCGGCGCTGGCGCTGGGGTCCGCGCTGCTGGCCATGATGCTGACCGCCGCCGTCGCCGCGCTGATCGTGACCGCGGAGCGCCGCGGCACCACCGCCACCGCCAAGGCCGTCGAAGGTGCCGCCGCGCTCGCGCTTGCCACCCCGCCAATGGTGATGGGGCTGGGGCTGTTCGTGATGCTGCGCGGCTGGGCGGACCCGTTCGCGCTGGCGCTGCCGATCACCGGGGCAGTGAATGCAGCGATGGCGTTGCCATTCGCCTTGCGCATGGTGCTGCCCGCGCTTCGGCAAGGGACGAGCAGCTATGGCAGGCTGGCCGACCAGCTCGGGCTGCGCGGCATGGCCTGGGCGCGCCATGCGCTTTGGCCGTTGCTGCGCCGCCCTGCGGGGTTCGCGGCCGGGCTGGCCGCAGCACTGTCGGCCGGAGATCTGGGGGTCATCGCGCTGTTCGCGCCCGCCGATGCGCCGACCCTGCCGCTGCTGGTGCACCAACTGATGGGCGCGTATCGGATGGAGGCCGCCGCCGGCGCCTCGTTGTTGCTGCTGGCGCTGGCGCTCGGCCTGTTCGCGGCGTGTGATCTATGGGGCCGATGGGGGGATCGACATGGCTGAGCCGGGATTGGAGCTGCGCCTGCACAGCCTGAGGGACCGCGATTTTGCGCTGACAGGTGGGTTCAGCGTGCCGCGCGGCGCAATGATGGCGCTGATCGGCCCGTCCGGGGGCGGCAAAAGCACCGCGCTCGACATCATCGCGGGATTTGTGGACGCCGACGCTGAGGTGCGGATCGACGGGCGCGACGTCTCGGCCCTGCCACCTGCGGCGCGCCCTGCCTCAATGCTGTTTCAGGAGCATAACCTTTTCCCGCATCTGACGACGCTGGAGAATGTGGCGCTGGGGGCGGACCCGTCCTGGCGCCCGAACCGCGCCGCGCGCGCCAAGGCCGAAGACGCGCTTGAGGCCGTTGGGCTCGGCGGGCTCGGCGCCCGGCACCCGGCGGCCCTGTCGGGCGGTCAGCGCAGCCGTGCGGCGCTGGCGCGGGCGCTGATCCGCGCGCGGCCGGTGTTGCTTTTGGACGAGCCGTTCGCCGCGCTCGGCCCCGGCATGCGGCGGGACATGCTCGCGTTGGTGCGGTCATTGCAGGCGCGCGCAGGGACGACCGTGGTGCTGGTGACCCATGACCCGGACGAGGCTCGCGCCGCCGATCTGGCGGCGGTGGCCGCAGATGGCCAGATCACTGAGGCGACGGGCAGCGCGACATTGTTCGCCGATCCGCCCCCTGCACTGCGGGCATGGCTGGGCGGCTGACCTGGATGCCGTTCGGCCCGGCGCGGTCCCTTCGGTCCGCGACCGCCCCGCCCTGCATCCCATTTCCATGCCAGAAAGGCGCCGTCCCCACGCGGAGGGGGGTGCAGGGGGAGGGCGTCAGGCCCTCCCCCGCCTTCGCGGCACCCCCGCAAAGCAAAAGCGCCCACCGGGGAACCGGCGGGCGCTTTCATGTCTCAGTGTGAAAATGGCCGTGGTGATCAGGCCACTTTTCTCTTCTTCACCGCCGACCAAAGCTTTTTGTTGGTCAGGTAAAGCAGCACCGCGAGGAAGATCACGAAGATGAAGTTGCGCATGCCGACTGACTTGCGCTCCATCATCTTGGGCTCCGCCGCCCACATCAAGAAGGCGGACACGTCCTCAGCCATCTGTTCGACCGACGCCTTGGTGCCATCGGCATATTCAACCCCATCTTCCGACAGCGGCGCCGACATCGCGATCAGCCCGCCCGGCATGGTGTGGTTCTCATAGAGGGTAACACCAGCCACCTCCACCTCCTCACCGGAGTACCCGGTGAGAAGCGAGTAGATGTATTCCGGGCCGCCAGTGCCTTTCAGCATCTGGTTGATGCCCAGGCCGGCCGGGCCATGGAACCCTGCCCGCGCCTTCGCCATCAGCGACAGATCGGGTGCCCCGGCACCTTTGTTGACCGGGAACTTGTCCGACGGAAGGCCCTGGCGCGTGTCGCCAAGCTCTCCTTCGGGATCGACCACGTCATAGAGCGCGGCGATGGCTTTCACCTGCTCTGCGTCATAGCCAGGCCCACCAGGTTCACCAAGCGCGCGGAAGCTGACGAACTTCAAGCCGTGGCACGCCGAGCAGACCTCGTTGAAGACCTGCAGGCCGCGCTGAAGCTGCTCGGGTTCAAACTTGCCCATCGGGCCTTCGAATGAGAACGCGATGTTCTCGATGTGGCTCTCTCCGCCCGCCGCCATGGCCGAGGCGGGGAGAAGGGCGGCCACGAGGGCCGCCGCAGCGATGCGCTTAAGGGTCATCATCTCTCTCCTCATGTCCTCGGTCACTCCGCCGGCTTCGAGGCGCCGTACTTCTTCGCGATTTTCGCGTCGAAGTCTTCCTCGATGGTGGCCGGCACCGGGAGCGGCTTTTCAATCACGCCCAGCAGCGGCAGGATCACCAGGAAATACCCGAACCAGTAGGCTGCGGCGATCAGCGAGATCGTGGCATAGGGTTCTTCGGCAGGCATGCCGCCGCACCACATCAGCACCATGAAGTCGAAGACCAGCAGCCAGAACCACCACTTGAACTGCGGACGATAGCGGCCCGAGCGCACGCGAGACGTGTCGAGCCAAGGCGCCAGCGCCATGACCACAATCGCGCCGAACATCGCCAGCACGCCGCCCAGTTTGCCGTCGATCGGCAGGATCTGGATCAGCCACACATCGTCAGTGATCGACCGCAGGATCGCGTAGAACGGCAGGAAGTACCATTCGGGCACGATATGCGCCGGAGTCGAGAGCGGGTTCGCCTCGATGTAGTTGTCCGGATGCCCAAGGTAGTTGGGCATGAAGAACACAAAGGCGCAGAACACTACCAGCACGACAGCCAGCGCATAAAGGTCCTTGATCACGAAATACGGCCAGAAGGGCAGCGTGTCCTTCTTGACCTCGTCGATCGACCCGACGCGCACGGGGACGCCGGTCGGGTTGTTGTTGCCGGTGGTGTGGAACGCCCAGATATGAACGACCACGAGGCCAACCAGCACGAACGGCAGCAGATAGTGCAGCGAGAAGAACCGGTTCAGCAGCGGGTTGTCGACGGCGAAACCGCCCCACAGCCACTGCACGATCGGCTCACCGACCAGCGGGATCGCCGAGAACAGGTTGGTGATCACGGTCGCGCCCCAAAAGGACATCTGTCCCCAAGGCAGCACATAGCCCATGAACGCCGTCGCCATCATCGCAACGTAGATCAGGATGCCAATGATCCAGGTGATTTCGCGCGGGGCCTTGTAGGACCCGTAATAAAAGCTGCGGAAGATGTGCAGATACACCGCAACAAAGAACAGCGAAGCGCCGTTCGCGTGCAGGTAGCGCAGCAGCCAACCGCCGTTGACGTCGCGCATGATATGTTCAACCGACGCGAAGGCCAGGCTGGTGTGCGGCGTGTAGTGCATGGCCAGCGTGATGCCGGTCACAATCTGCATCGCCAGGCAGAACGTGAGGATGATGCCCCAGATCCACATCCAGTTAAGGTTTTTGGGCGTCGGGATCGTCAGGGTGCTGAACAGCAGCCCGCCGATCGGAAGCCGCGTCTCCACCCATTTGGCGAAGCCCGACTTCGGCTCATACGGTTCGTGAGGAATTCCGCTCATCTTGCTCTCCTCAGCCCAGCTTGATCACGGTGTCCGAGACGAAGCTCGCCGTCGGCACCGGAAGGTTTTCAGGCGCGGGTCCTTTGCGGATCCGCCCGGAGGTGTCGTAGTGCGAGCCGTGGCAGGGGCAGAACCACCCACCAAATTCGCCCGCGCCGTTGCCGATCGGAATGCAGCCCAGATGGGTGCAGACCCCGATCATCACCAGCCACGCACCGTCGGCGTCGAGGGTGCGGTTCGCATCCTCGGCATCGGCGTCGGCCGGCCCGTTCGCATTGCGCGACGCGGTGTCTTTCAGATCGGCCAGCGGCGTGCTGCGCGCGGCCTCGATCTCTGCCGCGGTGCGCTTGCGGATGAAGACCGGTTTGCCGCGCCATTTGACGGTCAGCTGGGTGCCTTCTTCGACGTCGCCCACATCCACCTCGATCGAGGAGAGGGCGAGCACGTCCGCGCTCGGGTTCATCTGGTCGACCAGCGGCCAGACTGCTGCGCCGACGCCGACGACACCCGCAGCGCCGGTGGCGACGTACAGGAAGTCGCGGCGGGTCGGCTGGACGTCCGTTCCTTCGTGGGCCACGTTCATGTTTCCCCTATCACTGCGCCCGGACATGCCAGGCAATTCTGTCGGGCCTTGCGGTCAAGGCGCCATGTTGGCCCGCCCTATCTTGGCGCGCCGCTTGTTCGCCTGCCCCCTCGCCGCCCTGCGAAAACCATATAGCGCAAAGATGCTGGTCGACGCGGCGCAGCCCGAAGGCCGAGTCCGTTCCAAACTGGGGAATATCCGCGCGTCTCGGGCCGGTCCAGCGGACTTTGCGACGCAGAGCAGCACCGCGACGATCCGCGCATGGCCCGATCAACGTCCCCAGCGGTGCCTGCGCGTGGGCAAAGGGGCATGCGCGGGACCAGCGCAAATCCCTGAAAACGACGTGATTTCGCCAAAAACGGCAGGAAACTTGCACCGCAAGGGTCATAAACTCGCTGCGAGGGCGGATCTCGCCGCCCATGCCAGCCCGCCGATGCGCATGGGCAGGGCTTGCGAAGCGCACCTTGCGCCCCCATGCGGCCCTGCGCCTCGGCCCGATTGCAGACCAGATTTTTCGCCGAAAATTCTGCGGGTGCGGCACTGGTGTCCTGTTCGCCCAGCCGCGCGCCGCCTGCGCCCAGTGCAAATACGCTTGACCTTTCGCAGCGCAACATCTGATAACCACGTCCAGACGGTGCCCGCGAGGGCCATGAGGGAACACCGGGAGGGAAAGCCATGCTTTCCCAAACCGGGGCTGTGCCCGCAACTGTGAGCGGAGAGCATATCGCCAGATGCCACTGATCCTTTTCAAAGGGTCGGGAAGGCGGCGAAAATGCGATGACCCGCAAGCCAGGAGACCTGCCGTCGCGTCGTTCGTCCGGAGCCGGGAACAGCTCACGGGGCACGGGATCTGTTCCGTTGAAACGACAATTCGTTCGAACGCGCCGCAAGGCGCGGTCGTTTTGTCGTTGCACGTCCGCGCCCGATCTGGCGCGGGCATCTGATCCCGGAGCCATTCCATGCGCCGCACATATCTGCGCCCGCTGACCATCAGCGCCCTTGCCTTCGCCGCCCCGGCATGGGCCGACGAACCCGTCGCGCTCGCCCCTGTTGAGGTGACCGCCACCCGCCTGCCGACCACGCAGGCCGCGGCCGGCGTCGCGATTTCGGTCATCACGCAAGATGACATCGAACGCGCTGCCTACCGCACCGTCGCCGACGCGCTTGAGGCCTTGCCCGGAATTGCCATCACCCGCAATGGCGCGCCGGGCGCCGCGGCCAGCGTCTACATCCGCGGCCTGTCCGGCGACGGCGTGCTGGTGCTGATCGACGGCGTGCCCATCAACGATCCCTCCTCGACCGGCGGCGGCTTTGACTTCGCCTCGCTCGACGCCGCCGCGATAGAGCGGATCGAGGTGCTGCGCGGCGCGCAGTCGACGCTCTGGGGCTCCGGCGCCGAAGCGGGCGTCATCGCCATCACCACCAAGCGCGGAACCACGGGCGTGCAGGGCTCGTTCTTCGTCGAGGGCGGCTCCTACGGGACGTTCCGCGCCGGAGGCTCGGCCTCGGGTGCCTCGGAGACCGGCGATTTTGCGGTCTCGCTCACCCGCACCTCGACCGACGGGTTCTCATCGCTCAAGGCCGACTCAAGCGACGACGATGACGGCATGTCCAGCCTCGCGATCAATGCGCGCGCCGGCATCAACCTGCCCGGCGACGGGCGGCTCGGCATGACCCTGCGGCGCAGCCAGTCCACCGTCGATTACGACAACCCTTACGCGCCCGGCACCACGCCGACCGGCGATAACGAGGAGCTTTCCACCGCCCTCACCTTCGACATGCCGGTCTGGGGCGACCGCGTCGACATCTCCTCCCAGGTTGGCTATGCGCAGGTTGAGCGCAGCTCTGAAGTCTACGACTACAACTATCTGGGCGAGCGCCGCTTCGCCCGGCTGCAGGCCACCGTCGACGCCAATGACTGGAACACCCTCACCTTCGGCGCCGAGCATGAGCGGTTCAACGGCGAGGGCGACTATTTCGGGGCTGTCGACCTGCCCAAAAGCCACAGCTCGATCTCATCCTTCTTTGGGTTGTGGGAGACGCGGCCCCTTGCCGGGCTGACCCTGATGGGCGGCTTGCGCCATGATGAGCATTCCGAAATCGGCGGCAATCTGTCGGGCCGGATTTCCGCCGCCTATGCGGCCACCGATGAAATCACCTTGCGCAGCAGCTGGGGCACCGCGTTCAAGGCGCCGTCGCTGTATCAGCAGACCTATGGCACCCCGGTGCCCAATCTGGGCCTCAAGCCCCAGACATCGCAAGGCTGGGAGGCAGGGGTTGATTTCGCCTCCGCCGACGGGCGCTTCGCAGCAGGGGCCACGGTGTTCCAGCAAAAGCTGAAGGATGAGATCGACTATGATTCCGACGGCATATGGGGCACGCCCGGCTATGAAGACGGCTACTACAACATCGACAGTTCCTCCTATTCCGGGCTGGAGCTGACCGGCAGCGCCCGCCTGAATTCGATGTTCGTGCTGTCAGGCACCTACACCTATACCGACGCGCATAACGACGTCAC
Source organism: Paracoccaceae bacterium (assembly GCA_047610385.1). Classification (GTDB taxonomy): domain Bacteria; phylum Pseudomonadota; class Alphaproteobacteria; order Rhodobacterales; family Rhodobacteraceae; genus JBOCEF01. Next base: position 137,697 of record JBLGAC010000001.1, read on the forward strand.
GGACACCCGCCTGATCCGGCGCCCGCGCCACACCGCGGACCTGAAGCTGGCATTTGACGATGGCGGACCGCTGCGCGCCCAGGTGACGGCCACCTATAATGACGGCTATCCCGACTTCAGCGGTTCGGTTGACAGCTGGATCCGCGTTGATGCCGCCGCCAGCTATGCGGTGACTGAGACGGTGGAGGTCTATGGCCGCCTCGAGAACATCTTCGACGTCGATTATGAATACGTCTCAGGCTACAACACGGCGGGCCGGTCGGGGTATCTCGGCCTTCGCGCGAAGTTCTGAGACCCCCCAACCGCAGAAAGCCAACCCGCAGGAAAGCCAACCCGCAGGACCACATCCCGCAGGAGCCTTAATATGACCGCGCCCCGCCGTTTTCTCCGCGCCCCTCGGCCCGCAAGGGTCTGGGGGGGGCGTGGGCGGGGCGCGGTTCTGGCGCTGGTGCTGCTGGCGGGCGCGGCGCAGGCTGACGCAACCTATGTCGGCGCGGCCCCGGCCCTCGGCCCGCCGCCCCCGCCGCATCCAAGGCGGATCGTCAGCCTTGATTACTGCGCCGACCAGTTCGTCCTGAAATTCGCCGACCGCGCCGCCATCGCCGCGCTGTCCCCGGATGCGGACGCTGATTTTTCTTATATGCGCGATGCTGCCCCGGGTCTGCCGACTGTGCGCCCGCGGGCTGAGGACGTGCTGACCCTGCGCCCAGACCTCGTGGTCCGGTCCTATGGCGGTGGCGCCGGGATCGGCGCGCAGCTGGCCCGCGCAGGCGTGCCGGTGTTGAATGTTGGCTTTGCAGGCGCAATCGCCGATGTGCGCGCCACGATTGTGCGCATGGCGGCCGGTCTGGGCGCGCCCGATGCCGGGACGCGAACGGCGGCGCAGCTTGATGCCCGCATCGCCGCCGCGGCGCCGCCCCCGGGCGCGCCCGCGATCTCAGCACTGTACCTGACCACCGGCGGGTGGACCGCGGGGACCGGCACGCTGGTTGATGAAATGCTACGCGCCGCGGGGCTGCGCAATCATGAAACCCGCGCAGGCTGGCGCCCCCTGCCGCTGGAACGGCTTGCCCGCGAAGAACCCGACCTGATCGCCGCGGCGTTTTTTGAATCCAGCAGCCAGAACCCCAGCCGCTGGTCCTCAGCCCGCCATCCGGTGACGCGCAAAATGCTGGCGCGCCGTCCGATTGTGGCGCTCAAAGGGGCATGGACATCCTGCGGCGGCTGGTTCCTTGCCGACGCAGTAGAGGCGCTGGCCGCCGGGCGCGACGCCGCGCTGGCGCGAAGGGACGCAAAATGACCATGCGCGTTCCCCTCACCGCGATTCTGGCCGCCGCATCGCTGGCCGTCATTGCAGCCGCGTGCCTGATCGGATCAACGCCCATGGCGCCGGGGCGCGCAATCTTGGGGCTGCTGGGCATCGGCGGCACGGTCGATGCGCTGGCCGATCAGGTGATCGTGCGCGACATCCGCCTGCCGCGCGCGCTGGCCGCGTGGATGGTGGGCGCAGCGCTGGGGGCATCGGGTGCGGCGCTGCAGGGGCTGCTGCGCAACCCGCTGGCCGAACCGGGGGTGCTCGGCGTGTCCGCCGCCGCCGCGTTGGGCGCGGTCGCAACGCTGGTTTTCGGGACGGCGGCGCTGCCGGCGATCCTTGCGCCTTGGGCGCTGCCGCTGGCCGCCGTGGGCGGCGCGATGGCCGCCACGGCGCTGCTGGCGGTTGCGGCGGCGCGGCTCAGATCCGTGGTGACGCTGATCCTGGTGGGCGTGGGGCTGTCCAGCTTTTGCGGGGCGCTGATGTCGCTGATGATGAACCTCGCCCCCAACCCGTTCACCTTGGCAGAGATGATCAACTGGATGCTCGGCTCGGTCGCCAACCGGTCCATGGCCGATCTGGGCTTTGCCGCGCCGTTCATGGCGCTGGGGGCTTGGGCGCTGGCAGCGCGGCGGCGCGATCTGACCGCGCTGACCTTGGGCGAAGAGGCCGCGGCGGGCATCGGCGCAGACCTCGGGCGCACCCGCATCATGATCGTGCTGGGCGCGGGGCTGCTGACCGGCGCCGCGGTGGCGCTGGCTGGCGCAATTGGCTTTGTGGGCATCGTGGCACCCCATCTGGTGCGCCCGCTGGTGGGCCATGACCCGGCGCGCGCATTGCTGCCATCTGCGCTGCTGGCGGGGGTGATTCTGGTGCTCGCCGACATCGGTGTGCGTCTGGCCCCCGGCGCGGCGGAACTGAACCTTGGCGTCCTCGCCGCCTTGCTGGGCGCGCCGGCCTTTGCGTGGATCGCCGCGCGCAGAAGCGGGCGTCATGGCTGATCGCCGCGCCGCCAACCACCCCGTGGCGGTCCATCCGGGCACCTGCCATGACGCCGGCGCAGGCGCCCGGCCCGCAGCGGGCGCACCCTTGCGCGCCGGCATCCCCGGCACAAAGGCCCCGCGATGACCGATCTGATCTGCACTGACCTGACCCTTTGCGCGGGCGCCCATGTCATCGCGGAGAACATCTCGCTGACCGTCCGCGCGGGCGAACTCGTTGCCCTGCTTGGCCCCAACGGCGCTGGGAAAACCACGCTTTTGCGCACCGCCATCGGCCTGATCGCGCCCATCGCTGGAACCGTGCGCCTTGGCGGCGATGACCCGCGCGCGCTGGCCCCGGCGGAACGTGCCCGCCGCTGCGCCTACTTGCCCCAAGCCCGAGAGGCGGCATGGCCGGTGCGCGCCCGCGATGTGGTGGCGCTCGGCCGTTTTGCCCATGGTGCCGCGCCGCACCGGCTGTCGGAGGCCGATCGCCATGCCGTCGACGCCGCGATTGAGGCTTGCGGCCTAACCGCCCTTCAGCACCGCGCCGTCGATGCGCTGTCAGGGGGTGAGCAGGCCCGCGTCCACATCGCCCGCGCGCTGGCCGCCCATGCGCCCATGGTGCTGGCGGATGAACCGGCCGCAGCCCTCGACCCCCTGCATCAAGACCGGATCATGCGCCTGTTGCGCCGCTTCGCCGATGATGGCGGCGCCGCGCTGGTGGTCATGCACGACCCGACGCTGGCCGCCCGCCATGCCGACCGGCTGGTCTGGTTGGCGCATGGCGCGATCATCGCCGACGGCCCGCCGCGCGACACGCTGACGCCCCAAACACTGGCGCGCGCCTATGGCGTGCGGGCGGACGTGATCGACCGTCCCGACGGCCCGGTCGCGGTAATTTTGGGGGACGCGTCATGACCGGACGCGCAATCATGGTGCAGGGCACCTGTTCGGACGCCGGGAAATCGCTGCTGGTGGCGGGCCTGTGCCGCGCCGCGCTGAACCGCGGCATGCGTCCCGCGCCGTTCAAGCCGCAGAACATGTCCAACAACGCCGCGGCCTGCGACTGTGGCGGTGAAATCGGCCGCGCCCAGGCGCTTCAGGCCCGCGCCTGCGGCTTGGCGCCTCATCCCGACATGAACCCGGTGCTGCTGAAACCCCAATCGGACCGCAGCGCGCAGCTGATCCTGCGCGGCAAGGTGGTCGGAGAGCAGCTCGCCGCTGATTTTGGCGCGCAGGCATCACTGCTGCCAGAGGTGCTGGGCAGTTTCGCGCGCCTGACCGCCGCCCATGACATCGTGATCGTCGAGGGGGCCGGCAGCCCGGCTGAGACAAATCTGCGCGCCCGCGACATCGCCAATATGGGCTTTGCGCGCGCCGCCAACGTGCCGGTGCTGCTGGCGGGCGACATTGACCGCGGCGGAGTGATCGCGGCGCTGGTCGGGCATCACGCGGTGATGGATGCCGGGGATCGCGCGCAGGTCATCGGGTTCTGCATCAACCGTTTTCGCGGCGATCCATCCCTGTTCGACGCCGGGCTGGCCGACATCGCCACGCGCACTGGCTGGCGCAGCTTTGGCATGGTCCCGTGGCTGCCCGCCGCCGCGCGCCTTCCCGCCGAAGACGCCGTGGCGCTGGAGCGTCCCGCCCAGGCCCGCCCCGGCGCGGGCCTGCGCATCGCTGTGCCGATGCTGCCGCGCATCGCGAATTTCGACGATCTCGACCCCCTTCGCGCCGATCCGGGCACTGAGGTGACCTTTATTCCCCCCGGCCGCCCCCTGCCCCGTGATGCAGACATCATCGTGATCCCCGGCACCAAATCCACCCTCGCCGATCTGGCGTTTCTGCGCCATCAAGGCTGGGACATCGACATCCTTGCCCATGTCCGCGCGGGCGGGCGGGTGCTGGGCATCTGCGGCGGCTATCAGATGCTGGCCCGGCGCATTGAGGACCCTTTGGGCATCGACGGCGCGCCGGGGGCGGCGGACGGGCTGGGGCTGCTGGACATCGACATCGTCATGGCGCCGGACAAGACCGTGCGCCCGGTTGCGGCGGTCTGCGCCCGCGGCGGCGATCTGATCCGTGGGTATGAAATCCATTCAGGCCGCGCCGCAGGCCCCGGCCTGTCGCGCCCCTTTGCGCTGATCGACGGGCGCCCCGAAGGTGCAACATCCCCCGATGGGCGCGTCGAAGGCGTGCATCTGCACGGCCTGTTCACCGCCGACGGGTTTCGCGATGCGTGGCTGGCGCGGGCCGGGGCGCAGACGGCCGGTTCGTTCAATTTCGATGCATCTATCGAAGACGCGCTCAATGACGTGGCCGCGGGGCTTGAGGCGGCAATGGACCTCAATGCGCTGTTTTCCGCTGCGCGCAGGCCCTTGATGGTCTGATCAGGCACCTGTTTGCCGTTTTGCGCCGTTCTTGGCCCAGACGCCAACATGGGTGAAAGAGTTACTCCCCGTAAACCTCCCGGATCTAACGTGCAGTATCATCAGCGGGCGCATGCTGCCCCTCGACCGGAAATTCCCAATGCCTTGGCCGCCGCAACGCATCATCTGCCTGTCGGAGGAAACCGCAGAGGCGCTCTATCTTCTTGGGGAGGAGGCGCGCATCGTCGGCGTCACCAGCTATGCTGAGCGTCCCGCGCGCATCAGAAACGAAAAGCCCACCGTCGGCGCATTCACCGCCGCCGACGTGCCGGGGATTCTTGAACTTGAACCTGATCTGGTGCTGACCTATTCGGACCTTCAGGCTGAGGTTTCAAACCTATTGATACGCGCGGGCGTGGCCGTGCACGCGTTCAACCACCACGATGTCGAAGGTATTTTTGACATGACCGCCTGCCTCGGCGGAATGGTCAATGCTTCGGACCGCGCGCAGGCGCTGATCGACGGCTGGCGCGACCGGATCGAAGCAATGCGCGCAACCCCGCCTCTGCGCCGTCCCCGCGTGTGGTTTGAAGAATGGGATGAGCCGCTGATCGCCGGCATCGGCTGGGTCACTGAGCTGATTGAAATTGCGGGTGGGCGGGACGTCGTCTCACACCTGCGCGCCGCCCGTGCGACGCGCGAACGGATCGTGACCCCGGCAGAAATCGCCGCGACCCGCCCGGACCTGATCCTGGCGTCCTGGTGCGGCAAACGGGTGCATACCGAGCGGATTTCGGCCCGGCCCGGCTGGCACCTGCTGCCCGCCGTGCGCCGGAACATGGTGATGGAGGTGCGCGCACCACTCCTGCTCGCGCCCGGACCGGGGGCGCTGACCGACGGACTTGATGCCCTGCGCAGCGCGGTGCTGGAGGCCGCTGAAATGGCTGCCGCTGAGGAAAAACACAAGGCGCGCGCGACGGGCTGACCCCGCTCAGCCGTCCTTGAGGATCAGGGGCAGACCGGCAGCAACGAATTCAACCCGGTCCGCCGCCGCGGCGATGCGCTGATTGACCTGCCCCTGCGCGTCGCGGAATGCGCGGCTGAGCGCCTCCATCGGAGCAAGGCCCATGCCCAGTTCGTTGGAGACCAGGATCACCCGCCCCGGCGCCGCACTCAGCGCCGCGATCAAGATGGCGCAGGCGCGTTCGGGATCGCGGCCCGCATGCATCAGGTTCGACAGCCACAGCGTCAGGCAATCGACCACCAGCACCCGGACTGGCGCAGCAGCAGCGGCGACCGCATCGGCCAGATCCAGCGGGCATTCCACGGTGTCCCAACCTGCGCCCCGCTCAGCCTTGTGGCGGGCGATGCGCGCAGTCATCTCGTCGTCCAGCCCTTCAGCCGTGGCGATCATCACCCGCGGCGCATCGGCGGCAAGCGCAAGCGCGCGGGAACTTTTGCCCGACCGGGCACCGCCGATAATCAAGGTGATATGCGCCATGATGGTCCTTTGGGTATCGAGGTGCGTGGCCAATGTGCCGCTTTGATCGCGCCGGGTGAAGCCTGCCTTGCGGGGACGCCGCGCTGTCACCGCCCCAATAGCTGCACCGTGGTGCCCGCGCGGCGAGACCAGCACGGCACCGGCGTCACCCGACGCGGGCGCGCAGCGGACGCGGCGCGGCATAGGGGACCGGGGCCGCGAAGGCCGCCGCGAAATCGATCCCTTCGCGCAGCATCCGCGCCGCGCGCACCACCCCGGCATGGGTCACAAGAACCGCGCCTTCGGGTGCCTCAGCCAGCACGTCGGCCACCCGCGCGGTCAGATCGCCGAAGCTTTCGCCGTTAGGCGGGGCGAGGCGCCAGGGGTCCTCAGCCCACGGATCGCTTTGGGCACGGTCGAGCGCGTCCCAGCGCAGCCCCTCCCACGCGCCGAAATCCAATTCCATCAGCCGCGGATCAGGCGCGTGCGCGACCCCCAGCGCCGCGGCCAATGCCTCAGCCAGCGCCAGCGCGCGCGGCGAGGGTGAGCAGCGCACCACATCAGGCGCAAGGCGCAGCGCGCGCGCACGGGCGCAGGCAGCGGCGATTTCCTGCGCGGCGGAGGGGCCAAGCGGCGGGTCCGTGCGGCCGTAGACCAGCCCCTCGGCCACCACACGCGGATGGCGCAGCAGCGTAAGCGCGGGGCCCATGGCGCGGGCGCGCAGGGCGTTCAGATCATGTCCGGCCATCGGCCCCCCGTTTCCAGCGCATCAAACGCCAAGCATCGCCGCAAGGGTCAGAAGCATCGCGGCCTCGGCCGCCTGCTCCATCGCACCAAGCCCGTCGCCGGTATAGCCGCCAAGGCGACGCAGCATCCACGCCGCCATCGCCGCAGCGCCGATCACGCCCGCCAAGGCCGCGGCCAAGGCCGTCGGTCCAAGCGCCAATGCGGCGATCACCAGCGCGGACAAGGCCGCCCAGATCGCCTCAGGCACTGTCACACCCCCGGCGACATCGCGTGCGGTCGGGCCTTCGCGGGCATAATCATATGCGGCCAGCATCACCGTGGCGGGTGCCCGCGACAGCGCGTGCACGGCGATCAGCGCGCAGGCCCCGTTCAGTGGTGCCAACGCCGCCAGCGCCGCCCAGCGCAGGCCCAGGGACATGATCAGCGCGGCCCCGCCATAGGTTCCGATGCGGCTGTCGCGCATAATTTCAAGCGCGCGGTCACGGGTGAAACCACCGCCCAGCCCGTCGAACAGGTCCGCCAGCCCGTCTTCGTGCAAGGCGCCGGTGACCAGCATGCCGACCGCCAGCACGATGCCCGCCGCCGCGGCGGGCGGCAGCACCGCCCCCGCCAGCAACCAGACCGCGGCGCAGATCGCGCCGACCAGCGCACCGACCAGCGGGAAATGGCGCGCCGCGCGGGCCAGCATGTCAGGCTGCCATGCTGGTGCCCAGGACGGCGCGGGAACCGGCAGGCGGGTCATGAACTGCACCGCCGTCAGCACCAGCCCCGCTTCGCGCGCCGCCATCCGCCGCAAACCCGCCCTCATGATCGCAGCCCGCCGGCAGCCATGGGGCCACGGGCCACCTTTGGCCCGTGCCGCAGGCGGGCGCGCAAGGCGCCCGTGTGGGGCAGCCCGTTTGGCGCGCAGGCCGTCATGCTTTGCCCGACACGCCAGCGCTTTGGAATGTCGCCATGTCGTTCAGCATCGCGCAGGCCGCCCGCAACAAGGGCAGCGCCAGCAGCGCGCCAGTGCCTTCGCCAAGCCGCAGGTCAAGATCAAGCAGCGCACGCGCCTGCAAAGCGTCGAGCATCAGGATATGCCCCGGCTCCTTGCTGCGATGGGCAAAAATCACGTGGGGCCGGGCCTCAGGCCGGGCGCGCAAGGCGACCAGCGCAGCCGCCGTTGCGATATAACCGTCCACCAGCACCGCGCGCCCTGCCGCCGCAGCGCCGATCACCGCGCCCGCCATGGCTGCGATTTCCAGCCCGCCGAACGCCGCCAGCGCATCAAGCGGCGCAAGCCGCGCGCCGCCCGAAATCCGCCGGGCCGCAGCGCGGGCCAGAATGGCGCGCTTGGCCTCAACCCCCTCAGGCGCCAGCCCTGCACCAGGGCCGGTCAGAGGGCCCAGCGGCAGCCCTTCGACCGCATGGACCAGCAGCGCGGCGGCTGATGAATTGCCGATGCCCATTTCGCCCAACAAGATCACCGCGGCGCCGTTCTTGGCGGCCTCCTGCGCCAGATCGGCACCAAAGCGCAGCGCAGCTTCGACCTCAACGGCGCTCAGCGCGTCCTCAATGGCGCTGTTGCGCGCGCCCTTGCGGATGCCCGCACGGCGCAGATCGGGATGGTCCGGCAGCGGCGCCGCAACGCCTGCATCCGCCACCGTCACGCCCACACCGCCAGCGCGGGCGAACACGGTCGACGCCGCACCCCCGCCCAGAAAGTTCAGCACCATCTGCGCCGTGACCTCAGAGGGCCAGGCAGACACCCCTTCAGCCACGATCCCATGGTCCCCGGCAAACAGCAGCAGCTGCGCCGGATCAGCGGTGGGCGCATCGGTCCCCTGCGCGATGGCAAGCGCAAGGGCAACGTCTTCGATCGCCCCCAACGAGCCCGGCGGCTTGGTCTTGATGTCGATCGCATGGCGCACACGGGCGGGCAGATCCGCATCCGGGGCGGGGATCAAAAGGTCGAACAGCATGGGCGTATCCTGCGGCAAGGTACATCGCCAACCGGGGTGCATCGACGCGCCCGCGATGTCAACGCGGCGCCCCCGTCATGCCAGCGGGCCATGCACGAACCAGCCGCCGCTGGTCTCGCCTCCCAGCGCCTCAAACAGCCACAGGCGACGGCCATCCTCGGTCTCCACGCGCCAGTAATCGCGCGGGCCAGACCGCCAGGCCGGATCGTCCAGCCACCATTCCGGGGCGATGCGTTCCGGCCCCTCAGCCAGCGCCAGCGCATGGGTTCCGCGCCGCCAGCGAAATGCGGCGGGGGGGCGGCCGGGGGTCAGCACGGACACGGGCTCGGGCAGCCATAACAGGATCGGCCGTGGGCGCCCCGGCCCCGGCCAGCCCGGCGGCTGGGGCGGCGCATGGGCGGCTGAGGCAAGATGCGCGGTCTTCTCAGGAATATGGCTGTCGGCGGCGCGATACCGCATCAGGCGCTCCAACCCGATGCGCGCCCCCAGCCGCCCCAGCAATTCGGCGAACGCCTCGCCGCCGCCGGGGGCCATGCGGGCGGATGCGTCAGCCGCCGCGCGCGCATGGCCCGAATGCTGGACATCTGACAGCGGCTCGGCCTGCGCGGCCTCAGCGCGCACTGCATCGATGCCATAGCCTGCGTCGAACCGGTCCAGGATCCCCTCCAGAAGCCGTCCGATCTGCGCGGGGTCGCGGGACGGGCGCGCAAGGCCGACCTCCTCGCTCTGCCCCCCACCATCGGCCCGGCGGATTGAGAACCTGAGCCGCCGCGCCCCCATGCCCTGCGCCTCCAACCGTGCGCACAGGGCCATGAGCACGCGCGCAAACGCCGCCGACAGATCGGTGCGCAGGCCGATCGGGTCCGGCAAGGTCAGGCGGGCCGACAACGCCGGCGCATGGCGGACCGGAGAAACCGGTTCCGGCACAGCCCCCAGCGCCTGATCGAGCCTGAGCACAAGATCCGCCCCGAAGCGCCGCGCAAGGGCGGCCTGCGGCATCCCCGCCAGATCGCCGATGCTGGTCAGCCCCAGCCGGGCCAGCGCCTGCACCGTCTGGGCCGGCACGCGCAGCGCCGCGATCGGCAGGGGCGAAAGGGTCTGGCGCGGGGCGCCGGGCGGCTGCACGGCAACCACCCCTGGGGATGGGGCCGCGCCGGTCGCCACGGGCCGCGGGCCGCCTGCGCTTCGTGCGGCATCAGGCACCCGGCCTGTGGCGGCCCGCGCCGCATCCGGGGGCGCAAGGCGCCCGGAGGCGGCCACACCGCGGGGCAATCGGACGCGCGCGCCCCCGAATCTGGTCCCCCCGAATTTGCCCCCCCCGAATCGCGCCAAAGCCCAGGCCGCGCCGCGGGTGTCGGCGATCCCAGCATCGGCGCTCAGCCCCAGCATGGCCAGATCGTCGATCATCTGGCGGGCCATCACTTGCTCTCCGCCAAACAGATGCGCGCAGCCGGTGATGTCGAGCGCAAGCCCCCCCGCCCCCTCAGGTGGGCCCTCACCCCCCGCGGCGCCGCGCAGCTTGGGCGCCGCGCCAGTTTCGGGCGCCGCCCACGGGGTCCAGCGCCCCGCCCAGCGCAAAAGCCCCGCGCGAAACCGCGCCTCCGCCCCCGGGTCCCACATGGCGGTGCGCAGGTTGGGCAGGGCTGCGCGCGCGTCGGTCAGCGCCATTCCCGCGCTCAGGCCCTCAGCCTCAGCGACCGCGCAGGGGCTGATCAGGATCAGCGCGCCGCGCGCCTCGGCAATCACCGCAAAGGCGGCAGGTGCCGGGTCGTGGCGCAGCATCCGCTCCGCCGACAGACGCGGCAGCCAAAGCGACAGGATGCGGCGGCCGGGGGGGCGGTTCATGGGGGCCTCTGGCGTTACGGTTTAGGATTGGGGCGACTCAGGGCCGAGGCACCTGTTCACACTATGTTCTCATATTGATCCCCCATGCACAGATGTCCAGCCCGCGCCGCGACGCCGCAGCACGGGCACCTTTCCGTGCGCGCCATTCTCGCCCACCTTGACGGCACAACGCGCCGTTCCGCGCCCCCGCGACCAGGAGATCCTCATGCCCGACCTCACACCCCCCCGCGCCGTCGTTTTTGACGTCGGCAACGTGCTGGTGAACTGGCACCCTGAGGAGGTCTATGCCCGCCGGATCCCCGATGAAACCGAACGCAAGGCCCTGTTCGCGCGCGTGGATTTTGATGCCATGAACCTGCGCGGCGACCGCGACGGGCATCTGGCCGATGAGGTCGCCGCCCTCGCCGCCCGCCACCCCGCAGACGCTGGCCATATCATCGCCTGGCATGACGAATGGGAGGACATGTTCTCACCGCCCATCCCCGACAGCTTTGCGCTGCTGGCCACCTTGCGCGCGGCTGGGGTGCGCACGGTGGCGCTGACCAATTTCGCCGCCGACACCTGGGAAAAAGCGGTCCGCATCCATCCCGCGCTGGGGCTGTTCGACCCCGCGGTGGTGTCCGGGCGCGAAGGCACGGTCAAGCCCGAACGCCGGATCTATGAGATCCTCGAAGCGCGCACCGGGTTATCTGGCGCCGACCTGCTGTTCACCGATGACAGGGCCGATAACATCGCCGCCGCCGCCGCCCGCGGCTGGCGCACTCACCTGTTTGAAGGGGCCGAAGGCCTGAGCGCCGCGCTGAAGGACGCCGGGCTGCCGGTCTGATCCGGTCTGATCCGGCATGGGTGCCACTCAGTCACATGGCGGTCACGCAACGGATGCAGGATGGCGTGCAGTGCAACAACCGGAGAGTCGCCGCCATGCCTGCACCGCATCATCGCCGTGCCCAAATCGCCGCCGTCGTCAGCATGCTGCTGGTGCTTGGCACGCTGCCAGCGGCCGCAGCGATGGCCGGATGGCCCTGGGAAACTGGCCCCGCGGCGCATCATCTGGACGGCGCGCTGTGGATGCCGGTGCTGAGCTTGATGCTTGCTGCAGCAGGCGTCCTGCGGGTTGTCGCCCAAAAAGGCTGAGGCTGGCCAACCCCGGCACAAGACCCGCGGCGCACCCATACCAAGCCACCATACCAAGCCAGCGCGCATCCTTGCAGGACATGCGGTGCCCGCCCACATTCTGTGTAACGCGCCGCAACATTGCGCCGCAGCAAACAGGGCCGCCATGCGCAACGCCGTCGCGATCATCGGTTGGGGATCGCTGATCTGGGATCCTGAGAACCTGACCCCGCATATCCGCGGCGACTGGCAAATGGCTGGCGGCCCGGCGCTGCCGCTGGAATTTTCACGCATATCGCCCAAACGCAAGATGGGGCTGGCGCTGTGCATCGACGAAGGGTGCGGCGCGCTGTGCGCCACCCATGCGATCAGATCGGCGCGCAGTGACGTGGACGTGGCGCGCGCCGATCTGGCCGCGCGCGAACGCGCCCCACTTGATCTGATCGGGATGGTTTGCGCGCGCTCTGGCCGGGTGGCGGGGGTTGGCGGTGCCCATGTCGCGGCGTGGGTCGACGCCGCGGGTGCCCATGGTGCCGTCTGGACCGCCTTGCCACCCAATTTCACCGACCACGCCGCGGAACCGTTCGATCTGGCCTCGGCTGAGCGGTGGCTGCTGGGCCTGACCGGTGCCAGCCGCGACGAGGCCGTGCGCTATATCCGCAATGCCCCCGCCGCCACCGACACGCCGCTGCGCCGCGTGCTGGCCGGGCGCGGCTGGTGGCGGGCCGAAGCCGCGCGGGTCGCGGCGCTGGACATGCAGGCGGCAGACAACGCGCCCGGCTGATCAGCCCAGATCTTCGGTGATCAGCAGCGCGACACCCGCGACAACCAGCGCCGCCATCGCCCAGTTAAACGCCTGCAACCGCCGCCCCTGCCCCAGCCAACGCCCCACCGTGCGCCCGAACAGCGTCCATGACGGGGCTGAGGTCAGGCCCGACGCGACGAACACGCCTGAGATCACCGCTGCCTCAGCCATCGGTGCGGTGCCTGACGCGAATTGCGCCAGCACGCCAAGACACATCAGCCACGCCTTGGGGTTGATCCATTGAAAGCCCGCAGCCTGCAGGAATGTCAGCGGCCGCGCGCCGATCCGCCCCTTGCCGGGCGCGGCCGCGGTGGCGATCCGCCATGCGATGTACAGCATCGCAGCCGCCCCGGCCCAGCGCAGGGTTTCGCGCAGGATGGCCGAGCGTTGGAACGCCTCGCCCAAGCCCAGCCCGATGGCAAAGCACATCAGCCCCAGCCCCAGCGACACGCCCAGAAAATGCGGAACCGTCCGCCGAAACCCGAAATTGGCGCCTGAGGCCGCCAGCATCGCGTTGTTCGGCCCCGGCGTCCATGTGCCCGCCAGCGCAAAGGCAGCGAGGGCGGGCAGGGTCTCAGATCCGGTCAGCAGGCCGATCATGGGCGGCTCCTCGGCCCGCGGCGGGGCATGGGTGGCGACATGGCGCAATGTGATCGCGCGCGCGCCGCCCCGCAAGATGCGGGCCCATGACGATCTTTGATGGCGATCATCAGGCGGGCGGCGGGGCGGCGGCCAGCAGCGTCTCGCGCCCCGCCCGCAGGTCTGACGCGATCCACGCCGCCTTCAGCGCCGCCAGCGCGGCCCCCAGCGCCGGGCCGGGCACATGGCCCGCATGCATCAGATCACGGGCCGACACGGGAAAGCGTGCGGCGGTGCCACGGGCGATCTGCCCCTCCAGATCCGTGGGAATGGTGCCTGTGGCGCAGGCGCTGATCAGCGCCGCATCGCGGGCGGCCGCCGCGCCGTGCAGATACGCCTGAATCGCGCACGGCGCGGGGGTCGACAGCGCGGCGCACAGCGCGTCCAGCGCGCGGGCCGCAGATTTAGGCAGCCGCCAGCTTTTGGTCAGGGCTGTGCACGCCGCGCCATCCCCGCCCATCATCGCAGCGGTCCGGCGGCGCCAGTCAGGGGCAACGCCCGCGCGCGCCTCAATGTCTACCAAAGGTGCCAAGGCGGCGGGGTTGGCGCCGAGCGCTGCATGCAGCAGCACGCCGCACGCGGCCATCGATGCGATGCTGGGCGCGGGATCGGGCGCGGACAGCAGCTTTTTCATCTCCGACCCTACACGTTCGCGCGACAGCCGCCCGATCCCGCCCGCCAGTTCGGCGCAGGCCGCAAGCCCGTCAGCGTCGATGCCGCCCGCCGGATCGCCATACCAAGCGTGAAACCGAAAGAATCGCAGGATGCGCAGATAATCCTCGCGGATGCGGTCCTGCGGCGCGCCGATGAACCGCACGCGCCGCGCGGCCAGATCAGGCAGCCCGCCCAGCGGGTCGATCACCCGGCCATCAGGGTCAGCGTAAAGCGCATTCATGGTGAAATCGCGCCGCGCCGCGTCCTCAGCCAGATCATTGGTGAAGGCGACCGTGGCGCGCCGGCCATCGGTGTCCACATCAGCGCGCAGGGTCGTGACCTCAATGCCGTGGCCATTCGCGACGGCGGTGATTGTGCCATGGGCGATGCCGGTCGGCACGGCCTTCAGGCCAGCGGCCTGCAACAGGCGCATCGTCGCCTCAGGCCGCGCGTCGGTGGTCATGTCAATGTCCGAGGCCGCCGCCCCGATCAGCGCATTGCGCACCGAACCGCCGACGAACCACACCCGCGCGCGCCCGGCCTGCAGCGCGGCGATCACCGCGCGCACATGGGGCGCGGTCAGCCATGGCGCATCAAGGCGCGAAAGATCAACGGGCATGGTCATGGGCACCAGCGATCGCAGGGCCGCAGCGCAGCATCCAGCGCAGGGAAAACCAGGGTCAATCTGCTGCCCGCCCGCGCCCACCAACGCGGGGATCCGGCGCAAGGCGCAGGCCCGCGCGCGGCCGTAGCGCGTCCTCTAAGGCGGCGTTGGGCACCAGGGCGCGCGCTGCCTCCATGCGCAGCGCAAGGCCAACCAGCATCCGCGCGGTGGCACCCCAAATATAACGCCCTTCCCACGGGATGGCATAAAATTGGCGCGCGACGCCCTTCCATTCGTGGGTTTCACGCATGCGGTTGGCGGGGTCCATCAGAAAGGCCAGCGGGGGTTCGAACACCTCAGCAACCTCGCCGGGGTCGGGGCGCGCCACAAAGGCTGAATCCACCAGACCAACGAAGGGCGTGATGGCGAATCCGGTGCCAGTTTCATGCCCGTCGATTTCCCCCAGCAGGCGGACCATGGCGCGCGGCAGGCCGATTTCTTCCTCAGCCTCGCGCAGCGCCGCATCGGCCAGCGATGCATCCGACGGATCGCGCTTGCCGCCCGGAAACGCCACCTGCCCGGCATGGGCGTGCAGATGATCAGCGCGCCGCGTCAGGATCACCCGCAATTCGCCGCCCCGGTCGACCACCGGGCACAGCACAGCAGCCGCGCGCAGCGGCACCCCGACGGCGATCTGCGCGCGCAGGCCGGGGTTAAGATCATAATCTGAGCTTTGCCCCGGCGCAGGGCCAGTCACCGCGCGGTGCAACAGATCGATGGAGAGGGGTGAGAGCGTCATCGAAAATCAAATGGCGCGAAACGGTGCCCGCGGCAAGGGGGACCGTACACATGATTGACCCCGGCCTGCGGGAAAGGCACGCTTGCGAGGATGCTGATTTCTTAACGATTTCATGAAAGTTGTCGCAAATGGCCGCTCTGCTTCGCGCGCTCGTCTCGACCCGCCTGTTCGTCGCGGTGGTGATCCTCGGCACCCTTATGCCCGCCCATGGTGCGGACCGTGCTGGCGTTGCAAAAGTGCTGGAGGACGGCGGCGTGCGGCAAATGCTGGGGTCGCTGTCCGGGGCGGCGGACGCGGTGCAGGCAAATCCCCCGGGCGGCATGCCCGGACGCCTGCCCGACATGATGCGCTTGCGGTTCGATCCCCATGAAATGTTTGACGACATGGCCGATTCCGTTGCTCGTCTGGTGTCGGATGGCGACGTGGCGGTGTTTTCGGCCTTTCTGGCCTCGCCGCTTGGGCGCCGGCTGACCGCCGCAGAAATCGCCCATGCCGAACAAACCAACCCCGATCAGGCCGCCAACGACCTGGTGCGGTATTATGACGAAGGCCGCCGCCGCCGCGGCCAGATCGCCCGTATGGACCGGGCGCTGCATATGACCGACATCGCGCTGTCAATCTCTCGCACCGTGACGCGGTCCATGCTGGCGGGGATACTGGGCGCGCAGGGCAATTTCGACATGGGGCCCGAAGACATCGATGCCATCGCTGGCCGCCTGACGGCTGAGCAGGCCGACAAAACCCGTGAGGCGGTTTTAGCCTCAACGGCGGGTGCCTATGCTGCGATCTCGCACGAAGACATGGACGCCTACGTTAATTTCCTGGAAACGCCAGAGGCGGGCGCGTTCTACGGTGCCATGCTCGGATCCCTGCGCGGCATGCTTGAAATCCGCGCGCGCCTGCTGGGCGAGGACATCGCCGCAGCCGCACGGCAGCGCGAACTGTGATGTTGCGCGCGGTTCTTTGCGCCGCAATCTTGCTGGTCGCGCCCATGGTGCAGGCGGCGGATCTGGCGCGCGCGCAGGCGTTGTTTCAAGACGATGACGGCCGCCGCATGGTGGACGACTTCGTGGATTTCATCGCGACGCCCCAAGCGCTGCTGCCGCTTGACGAAGGCGCCCCCCTCGCTGACGCCGTCGCCCGCCATTTCAACCGGCAGGAGATTTTCAATGAGGTCGTCGAAAGCATCGCAGCGGCCCTGAACGACACGCAGCTGCAAGCGATCCTCGACTGGCGCGCCACGCCGCTGGGCGCCCGCATCGCCGCCGCCGAAACCAAGTATGAGGCACCCGATTGCGACCTGCCCGGCGCGGGGTGCGGCGACGCGCTCGCCCGCTTGGAGGTTTTTGCCGACCCGCGTCTGGCGCCGATCCGGGCGGTCAGTGCGCGGCAGAATTTCGGCCTCATCGATCTGACGATCGAGGCCAGCATCCTGCGCGCGGTGCTAGTGGCGGGCGTAAGGCCAGCGCGCACAGCGCCGCTGACCCCGAACCAGATCGAAGACGCCCTGCTGTTCTATCGCCAGGACAACGCCGCGCTTCTGGTCCGCTGGCATCAGGAGGCAAATGCCGACATCCTCAACCCATTCCTGCCCGATGAAATCGCCGCCTATGCCGATTTCGTCGCCACTGACGCGATGCAGATCTACCTGCTGGCCGCAAGCGGTGCGCTTTCGGGCGCGTTGGCGGCGCGCGCCGGGCGGATGGGGCACGATCTGGCCGCAAAAGGCCCGATGCGCGACCTCTGAGCATCGAGGATAGGGGCGCGAGGGTGGGCCAGATGCGGACCCGAAGGGGCCGCGATGGGCCGCGCGCGCGTCAGTCCACCAAGTCCGCCGACGCGATGATCGCAAAGAACACGCCGCCGGACCGCAGGCCGAACCAGCTTTCGCCGTCCACGTCTTCATGCACGCAGATCTCCACCAGGCGGTAAAAGCTCTTGCGGTCAATCAATGCCTCAAGGCCCCGGCGCACATGCACATAGGGGCTCGGCTCTCCGGTTTCGGGGTCGCGGGCCACGCGAATCGGGTTCTCAGGCCCAGCGACAGTTTCGTCGCCGACATTGGTCACGAAGGTGATCGCAGGGTCTGCGCCGCCCGTTTCGCGGAAATCCACGGCAACAAAGGGCGCGTCGTCGACAATGATCCCAACTTTTTCAACCGGAGTGACCAGATAATATTTGCCGTCCCCGT
Source organism: Paracoccaceae bacterium (assembly GCA_047610385.1). GTDB lineage: Bacteria > Pseudomonadota > Alphaproteobacteria > Rhodobacterales > Rhodobacteraceae > JBOCEF01. The sequence continues at coordinate 155,202 of JBLGAC010000001.1, forward strand.
CCAGCCGCAGCACCGACGCGAACAGCTTCACCAGTCGTTCGCGCCCGATCGGAGTGCCCAGATACCACCATGATCCGTCACGCTTGATGCGTATGTCGAGGTCGCCGCAAAACGGCGGATTCCACAAATGCACCGGCGCAGGGCCCTTTTTACCCACCTTGGCGATGGTTTTGGCCAGATCTTCGGCAGCGCCGGGATCTGCACGGTTTTCTGCTGCGCGAGGGGCAGCGGCGTCCCCGCTCTCGGACACGTGATTGTTCTGCGGCATCGATCCCTCCATCTTAAAAGTCTGCGCGACACGCGCCGGGCACCTAAAAACTGGCGCAGTGCGCGCGCCTGTTGGATAAGCTGGGGGTTCGTCTTACAGTTTCAAACACCCGTGTTAGAACCCTGCGTTCAACATGGCCTGCCGAGAGCGCTGCCCGAAGGACATTAGATGACCGACACGCAAGACGACCTTCTGCCCCAGATCGAAGCCCTCGGCGACACGTTGATCAACGCGCGCGCCCAGATCGCGCGCCGCGTGATCGGCCAGGAAAACGTGGTGGAGCTGGCCCTGACCGCGCTTTTGTCCGGCGGCCATGCGCTGCTGGTTGGCGCGCCGGGGCTGGCGAAAACCCGACTGGTGGAAACACTGGGCATCGTGATGGGCCTGCAGGGCAACCGCATCCAGTTCACGCCTGACCTGATGCCCGCCGACATTCTGGGCGCTGAGGTCCTTGAGGACGCACCCAATGGCGGCCGCGCGTTCCGGTTCATCGAAGGCCCGATCTTCTGCCAGCTGCTGATGGCCGATGAGATTAACCGTGCATCCCCACGCACCCAGTCGGCGCTTTTGCAGGCGATGCAGGAAAAGCATGTGACCGTTGCAGGCGCGCGCCGCGATTTGCCCCCCCCGTTCCATGTGCTCGCCACCCAGAACCCCATTGAGCAGGAGGGCACCTATCCCCTGCCTGAGGCACAGCTGGACCGGTTCTTGCTGCAGATCGACGTGCCCTATCCGACGCTGGACGCGGAGCGCGCAATCTTGATGGCCACCACCGGGGCAGAAGATCTGACCGCTGAGGCCGCCATGACATCCCAAGGCTTGATGGACGCCCAGATGCTGGTGCGCCGGATGCCAGCGGGGGAACAGGTCATGGAGGCTATCTTGCGTCTTGTCCGCTCCGCACGGCCGGGCGAGCCGGACTCAAGCGACGAGATCAACAACGCCGTGTCCTGGGGCCCCGGTCCGCGTGCGGCGCAGGCGCTGATGCTGTGCGCCCGGGCGCGCGCGCTGCTTGAAGGGCGGCTGGCGCCGTCGATCGGTGATGTGGCGGCGCTGGCCCGCCCCGCCTTGATGCACCGCATGGCGCTGACCTTCTCAGCCAAGGCCGAAGGGCAGACGCTGGACGCACTGATCGACCGGCTGGTGCAGCACACCCTGGGGATGGAGGCCGCCGCGTGAGCGACGCGGACTTCTCCTCGGGCGCCCCGCGCCCCAAACGCGCTGCGGACACGCCCGCATGGTTGCGCCGGGATGCGGAGCGGATCTCAGGCGCCCTGCCGCCTTTGGTGGCAGAGGCCGAGCGGCTGGCGGCATCGGTGGCCGCGGGCGTGCATGGCCGCAGGCGCGCGGGCCCGGGCGAGACATTCTGGCAATACCGCCAAGCCATGCCCGGCGATCCGGCGACCTCGATTGACTGGCGCCGCTCTGGCCGATCAGACCACATGTTCATCCGGGAGATGGAGTGGGAAGCCGCGCAGACCGTGTCGGTCTGGACCGACGTGTCGCGCGGCATGAACTGGCGCTCCGATCTTGCGCCGCGCACCAAACGCCAGCGCGCGGCGCTGCTGACGCTGGCGCTGTCGGTGCTGCTGATCCGCGGCGGGGAACGTGTCAGCCTGCTGTCCACCGACGCTGAGGCCCCGCGCGGCGGCGAGACCCAACTGACCCGCATCGCCATGGCGCTGGCCACCATCGACGGGCGCGCGAACGCCGATTCCGAGGCCGCCGATTTCGGCGCCCCGCCGCGCGCCCCGATGATGCGCGGCGGCAAGGCGGTGTTCTTCTCAGACTTCATGGGCCCGCGCGAAGATATGATGGCCGCCCTGTCGCACGCCGCCGACCGGGGCGTGTCGGGCGCCTGCGTGCAGGTGATCGACCCGGCCGAGGAAAGCTTTCCCTTTGATGGGCGGCTGGTGCTGACATCGGTCGGCGGCAGCGTGGACTTTGAAACCCACCGCGCCCGTGGCCTGAAAGATGCATACCGCGCCAAGCTCGCGGAGCGCCGGGATGAGCTGGAGGGTGCCTGCCGCGCGGCGGGCTGGCGGTTTGAGATCCATCGAACCTCTGACAGTCCGCGCAAAGCGCTGCTGTGGCTTTACGGCGCGATTTCGGGAAACATGCGCTGATGGCACGGGGTCCGTATATTTCATCGGCGTCGGGACGCTTGGCGCCCCCGCGCGCGCCAAGCTGCGCGCGACGTGCCCACCCCGCGTCCCCTTTGATGATTGCCCCCCATTCGGGAGACGCCTTTTGCTGAGCATCGGCCCCCTCGCCTTCCTCAACCCGTGGCTGTTGACCGCGCTGGTTGCGCTGCCGGCGCTGTGGTGGCTGCTGCGTGCGACCCCTCCGGCGCCGAAACGGCTGAGCTTTCCCGGCGTGCGGCTGCTGCTGGGCATGCGCGACGAAGAAAAGATGCCCGACCGCACGCCATGGTGGCTGCTGCTGCTGCGGCTGGCGATGGTCGCGGCGCTGATCCTGGCGTTTGCGCAGCCAGTGCTGAACCCCGCGCGGCCCTTGGCGCGTGGCGGCGGGCCTGTGCTGGTGCTGATGGATGGTGGCTGGGCCTCTGCCCCCGATTGGGAGGCGCGGCGCGCCCGTGCGCTGGAGCTGTTGGAGCAGGCCGATCGCGCCGGACGCACGGCGATTTTTCGTCTGATAGCCGACAAGGCCTTGGCTGAGGACACGATGGTCCCCCGCGCTGCCGCCGACTGGCGCGGTGCCGCCGAAGCTGCACAGCCCCGCCCCTGGGCGCCCGACCGCGCGGCCTTCGTTGCGCGCATCGAGGCCTTTGCTGCCACCGACGCCGCCAAGGGGCTGGAGGTGGTCTGGCTGCATGACGGACTGGCGCACACCGGAAATGACGGGCTGGCCGAAACGCTGGCCGATCTTGCGCCTTTGACCATGATCGGGCCTGAACGTCTGGCCCTGGCCCTGCGCCCGCCGGTTCTGTCGGACGGGCGGCTGCTGGCCACCGCGATCCGCGCGGGAACTGTAGGAGAGCGCCCCGTGTCCGCCGTTGCCATGGGCGCCGGGCCTGATGGCGGCGAACGCAGGCTGGCGGTCAGCGAAGCGATGTTCGAAGATGGCGACAGACAGGCGAGCCTTGCGTTCGATTTGCCGCTGGAGCTGCGCAACCAGGTGCAGCGCGTGGCCCTGACCATCGGCGGATCGGCGGGCGGTGCCGCGCTGACCGACGACGCGGTGCGCCGCAAACGCGTGGGCCTGCTGGCGGGCGCGGCTGAGGACGGCGCGCGACCCCTGACCTCACAGCTCCATTATCTGCATCAGGCGTTGCTCCCCACTGCCGAAGTGCTGGACGGCCAGATCCAGGATCTGTTGGAGCGCGGCGCCCATGCCATCGTGTTGGCCGATGTCGGCACCTTCACCGACGACGAACGCGCCGCCCTGACCGCGTGGGTGGAGGCCGGGGGGCTGCTGATCCGCTTCGCCGGGCCACGCACCGCGCGGGCCGAGGCTGAGCGCAGGTCCATTGACGAAGACCCCCTGCTGCCGGTGCGCCTGCGCGCGGGCGGGCGGGCCGTGGGCGGTGCCATGAGCTGGGGTGCCCCGCAGCCGATCCGCGGGTTTGCGCCCGACGGGCCGTTTGCGGGCCTTACGGCACCCCCGGACGTCACCGTGTCAAAACAGGTGATGGCCCAGCCCGGCCCGGACGTGGCGCCGCGCACCATCGCCGCGCTGCAGGACGGCACCCCGCTGGTGACCATGGTCGACCGGGGCCTTGGCCGGGTGGTGCTGTTCCACGTCACGGCCAATGCGGAATGGTCGACGCTGCCGCTGTCGGGCCTGTTCGTGCAGATGCTGGAACGGCTCGCCGTGGCCGCGTCTTCGGGCGGGGCTGAGGCGGCGGCGGCCTTCGCGGATGAAACATGGACGCCGCAGATGTTGCTTGACGGTTTTGGCCGCACGGGGCGCGCAGCGCGGGCCGCGGGCGTGTCCGGGCGCAGGCTGGCGCAGGGCGGGCCGGGGGCCGATGCGCCGCCGGGGCTTTATACCTCAGGCGATCGCAGCGCAGCGTTCAACGTGACGGGGCCTGAGACGCGGCTGATCGCGGCGGCGCCACCGCCAGCGCGGGCAGTGGCAGACAGCCTTGGGCGGGCTGAGGAAGAAGACCTGAAAGGCGTGCTGCTGGCCGGTGCAGCGCTGCTGTTCGCGCTTGACGCCATTGCGGCGCTGTTTGTGGCCGGGCGGCTGTTCGGCATCGGCGCGCGGGTCGGGGCGCTGGCGCTGGCCGTCTGCCTTGCCGGAGCGCATGACGGGGCATGGGCGCAGGGCCTTGTGCCCGGCGATCTGCCGCAGACCTCGGATGAACGCGCGGTGGCGGCCACCAAGGACACGGTGCTGGCCTATGTCATCACCGGGGATCGGGATGTGGACCGGATATCGGCCGCAGGCCTGACCGGCCTGTCGCGCGTGCTGGCCAGCCGCACGGCGGTAGAGCCCGCGGACCCGATCGGCGTCAATCTGGAAACCGATGAACTGGCCTTCTACCCAATGCTCTATTGGCCGGTGACGGAAGGGATGCGCACCCCCTCGGACGCCGCTTATGCGCGGCTGAATGCGTTCACGCGCACCGGCGGGATGATCGTGTTCGACACCCGCGACGCGCATCTGGCGGGGGGCCTGGGGTCGGGCACGCCTGAGGGCCGCACGCTGCGGCGCCTCGCGGCCCCGCTGGACCTGCCCCCGCTGGAGCCGACGCCCCAGGATCATGTGCTGACGCGCACGTTTTATCTGCTCAACGATTTTCCCGGTCGCTGGACGGGGGGGGAGACGTGGCTTGAGGCGTCCTCGGACGCTGAGGAGGAGGAGGGGCGGCCGTTTCGCAACCTCAATGACGGGGTGACGCCGGTGATCATCGGGGCCAATGACTGGGCCGCCGCATGGGCGGTGGATGATGCGGGCGCCTTCCTGATGCCGGTTGGGCGCGATGGGCTGCGCCAGCGCGAAATGGCGTTCCGCTTCGGGGTAAATCTGGTGATGTACGTGCTGACCGGCAGCTACAAATCGGACCAGGTGCATGTGCCCGCCTTGTTGGAGCGTTTGGGCAACTGAGGCCCCTCGGCACAGCAGCGGGCCTGGGCTGCGCCTTTGGCCGGGCGGCCGCCCTTGGGGGCATCGAACCCCCAAGGGCGGCGCGGGCAAGGGCCCGCAGGCGCGCCGATCCGGGCGGTGCATAGGTGGTGAGGGCGGTCCAGCCGGGCCGCATTGATAGTGCGAAAGGCGCGTTTTGCGCCGCGAAGGACAGGAATGCTCATGAGCGCTGCGCTCGAATTCTCTCCGCTGCTGCCGCTGCCGCTGATCTTGGCACTTGCCGCCCTTCTGGGCGCTGCGGCGCTGGTGACGCTGTGGCGCGGATCCCCCGGCTGGGCGCTGCGGGCGTTGGCCGGGCTGGCGGTGCTGGCCGCCCTGGCCGGGCCAAGCCTGAAGCAGGAATTGCGCGACCCGCTGCCGGACATCGCGTTTCTGGTGGTGGATGAAAGCGCGTCAAACCGCGTTGATGGGCGCGACGCGCGCACGGTGCTGTCAGCCGAAGAAATGGTGCAGGCGTTGGCGCGCCTTGGCGCCGATCCGGACGCGCCGCTGGAATGGCGGGTGGTGCGCGTGGGCGATGCCGTGGGCGTCGCGAATGCCGACAAGGGCACCCGCCTGCTGACCGCGCTGGAAGGCGCCGCCGCCGAGGTCGCGCCCGACCGCATCGCCGGTGCCATTCTGCTGACCGACGGGCAGGCCCATGACGCGGACCGGCTGGCGACCTTCCCCGCCCCCGTCCATGTGCTGCTGACCGGGCGCGAGGGCGAATGGGACCGCCGCCTGGTGTTGGAAACCGCCCCCGCCTTTGGGCTGGTGGGTGAGACGGTGCAGCTGAGCTTTCGCGTCGAAATGCTGGGCACGCCCCCGCCGGGTGCCGATGCCAGCGCCCGCGTTGAGATCCTGATCGACGGCGCCAGCGCCTTGTCACAGCCGATCCCCGTGGGGCGCCCCGTCACGCTGGCGCTGCCGGTGAACCATGGCGGCGCCAACGTGGTGTCCGTGTCGATCCCCGCCGCTGACGGCGAATTGACTGAGCGCAACAACGCCGCCGTCTTCACCATCAACGGCGTGCGCGACCGCCTGCGCGTGCTGCTGGTCAGCGGCGAACCCCATCCCGGAGAGCGCACCTGGCGCAACCTGCTGAAAGCCGATCCGTCGGTCGATCTGGTGCATTTCACCATTCTGCGCCCGCCAAACAAACAAGATGGCGTGCCGGTGTTTGAGCTGTCCTTGATCAGCTTTCCAACCCGCGAATTGTTCATGCAAAAGATCGATGAATTCGATCTGATCATATTTGACCGCTACCGCCGCCGCGGCGTGCTGCCCAACGCCTATATTGAAAACGTCGCGCGCTATGTGCGCGATGGCGGCGCGGTGCTGGTTGCGTCGGGTCCCGCCTTTGCTGGGGTCGAAAGCCTGTGGCGCACGCCGCTGCGCGACATCCTGCCCGGCACCCCCACCCCACGGGTTATTGAGCGCGGGTTCCTGCCGGAAATCACGCCGCTTGGCCTGCGCCATCCGGTCACCGCCGGGCTGATGCCGCCCACGGCTGAGGGCGTCGCCCCCTGGGGCCGCTGGTTCCGGATGGTGGAGATGGAGCAAGCCTCCGGCCAATCAGTGATGTCGGGCGCGGGGTCACCGCTTTTGATCCTTGACCGGGTGGGCAAGGGCCGCGTGGCGATGCTGGCATCGGACCATGCGTGGCTGTGGTCGCGCGGCTTCGAAGGCGGCGGGCCGCAGGCGGAACTGCTGCGCCGCCTCGCCCATTGGCTGATGAAGGAACCTGAGCTTGAGGAAGAAGCGCTGGTGGCTGAGGTGTCAGGCGCCGAGATCGCCGTGACCAGACGATCCGTCTCCGATGTGCCCGCGGGGCTGACCGCCACGTCGCCCTCGGGGGTGTCGACGCGCATCGCCTATACCGAAATCGCACCGGGCCGCTGGACCGCGAGCGTCGCCGCTGAGGAGCAGGGCCTGTGGCGCCTGTCGGACGGCGCGCTGTCTGCGGTCGCGGCGGTCGGCCCGCCTGCGCCCAAGGAATTTGAGAACCCGATTTCATCGCCCCTGCCTTTGGCCGCACTGGTGGCCGCGACAGGCGGCGGCGCGATGCGGGTCGGGGATGACGCCGAAAACCTGCCCGCCCTGCGGCGGGTGCGCGACGGGCGCGTGTCATCCGGGCGCGGCTGGATCGGGCTGGCGCGGCGCGAGGCCTATGCCGTGCGCGACGTGTCGCTGACCCCGCTGGCGCCGGGCTGGCTGATGCTGATGCTCGCAGCGCTCCTCTCGCTCGGCGCCTGGCGGGTTGAGGGCAGATAGCCATTCCCGTGGCGGGCGAGGCAGGGGCGGCCCTGCGTGAAGGAGGGTGCTCCGCCGCAGCCTGCGCAGGTAAAAGGGGTGCAGGGCGGGCCAGATGCGGACCCGAAGGGGCCGCGATGGGCAGCGCTGCGCCCCGGCCTGTTCAATCAGTCCAGCGATGCACCATGCCTGCCACCCCAGCCATGGCGCCGTCTTCCAGTTCACGCGCCAGAATGCGGTTGGGGTTGGTGGGGGGCGGAAACTCTACGCCCTTGGCCGGTTCGCGCAGGAACCCGAAGCGGCGGTAATAGGGCTCATCGCCCACCAGGATCACGCGCGTCCAGCCCAGATCGCGGGCTTGCTCCATCACCGCGTCCATCAAAATTGCGCCCAGCCCTTCGCCTTGCCGCGTCGGGTGCACTGCGATCGGGCCCAGCAGCAGCGACGCAATCCCACCCGCACCGGTGTCTTTGTGACCGCCCACACGGATCGGCCAGATGCGGATCGCGGCCACCACAGCATCGTAATCGTCGCGGATCAGCAGGCACAGCTCAGCCACCGGATCCACCCCCTCGCGCAGCCGGTAGGAGCTGAGCGCGGTGCGGCCCGGCGCGAAGGCCAGGTCATAGAGCAGCTCCACCTCGTGAAGATCTGCCGGGGTTTCGCTAAGGATCCGGAACATGGGCGGGCGGCAAGGCTCCGGCGCAGCGCCGGCGCGGGGGCCGGAGTGTTGAGGCATGCGCCCATAATGGGCAGCGAAACGTCGTGGCACCCGCCCCGACCTGCGCAAAACAGGCGCGGGAACCAGCGTTACGTCTCTTATAGACCACCCGCTGCCGCCCTGCACAGACCCAACTGCCGCCCCCGCTTCCGCACCGCGGTGCCCGGCATGGTGGCGCAGCCCCCACGCGCGGCCTACAACCCCGGCAGCTTCCTGCGCCATGACCTTGAAAAGGACCCACCATGAGATATCGCGTCGAAGACGGCCACGGCCTGCCGCACAACCCGTTCAAGGCGATCGTCTCGCCGCGCCCGATCGGCTGGATTTCGTCGCTCGACGCCGCGGGTCGCCCGAACCTAGCGCCGTATTCGTTTTTCAACGCGATCTCCGACGACCCGCCCATGGTGATGTTTTCATCCTTGGGCCGCAAAATCGGCATTGATGAACCCAAGGACAGCGTCGAAAATATCGAAGCGACCAAGGAATTCGTCGTCAACATCGTCTCGTTCGATCTGCGTGATGCAATGAACATATCATCGGGCGGTTATGGGGCGGGCGAGGATGAATTCGCCCATGCCGGGCTGACCAAAGCGCCCTCGCTGATCGTGAAGCCCCCTTTCGTGGCTGAGGCGCCCGCCGCGCTGGAATGCGTGCTGCACGACATCATCGAACTGCCGGGCAGCGTCGATGGTCTGGCCAATCGCATGGTGCTGGGCCGCGTGGTGGCGGTGCACATCCGCGATGAATTCCTTGTGGACGGCTACCTTGACGTCACGCGCTATCGGCCGCTGACCCGCTGCGGTTACAAACACTACGCCGCCCTGACCGAGGTGTTCGAGATGACCCGCCCCAAAGGCGGCGACGCCGAAGCCTGACGACACTGGCCCCGGGTCCGTTCGGCCCGGGGCCGAAATCGCGGGCGATTCTTTTTGCGTGGCGATTCTTTTTGCGTGGCGGTGGCGATTGGCCTGCGCGATTGGCCTGAATTGCGGCACACCCGCCACAAAGGCAGGTATTTTGGGGCCGCGATGTACACCGCCTGTATATGATATACAAAAATAAACCATAATAACTCGCCTAATGGATAAGCTTATCATTCAATAAATCAGGTTTATACCTGTTTACTTCGATAACCCGACGACATTCACCAATCAAAAACCAGTATCTGGCCATATTGTTCGTGTCGGGAGACGAGGGCGGCTGGGTGGCGCCCCCCGATCCTGGCAGGAGGCGGCGCAGACCACGTATCGGTCCAACCCGCCTCCCCGCCGGTCTAGAGCAGCGCCAGCCGCGCCGGATCGGCAGCGGAGTAAAGCAGGGCCCGCGCGTTGTTGCAGGCCGAGTGTAAAGCGTAAGCGTAAGCGTAAGTGTTCCCGGATCGGTCGGTTGGATCGTCCAAGCCAATTGCCACGTCGCCGAGCAAGCTATGAAAGATGTGCCACCTTTCCCGTCCGGGTTTCGCGACCCGGACGGGGGCCTGCCTTTCAGCGCCGCAGCGTAAGCGGCGAAAAGACCAAGCAAGATAACGGCACGGTTCGGCCCTAGGGCCGGGGATGCGCGGCGGCGTCTGATGCCAGCTTGCCACAGGTGTTCCGCGGCCCGTCCAGCGAAACGCAAACAGCCCGCGCCTGCCGCTCGCGCCCAAAAGGGCGCTGGATGCGCCCCCAGGGTTTCACGCAGTCAAAGCCGCCGATCAGCCTTGCGCGGGCAGCACCGCGCCGGGGTTCAGGATCCCCAAAGGATCCAGCGCGGCCTTTACCGCCCGCATCGCTGCCAGCTTGGCCGGATCGCCATAGCGCTGCAGATCGTCGATCTTTAGCCGCCCGATGCCGTGTTCCGCGCTGACGGAGCCACCCGCCTCATGCACCAGATCATGGACCGCGCGTTTGATCGCGCCGCGCTGGTGGTCATGATCCGCACGGGTTCTGCCCAGCGCGGGGAAGATATTGTAATGCAGGTTGCCGTCGCCAAGATGGCCGAAATCATTGATCCGCAGGCTTGGGTCGATGGCGGCGATGGCGGCGTTGGCATCCTCGATGAACGCTGCGATGCGCGAAAGCGGGATCGACACGTCATGCGACGACACTGACCCCACGCGCCGGTTTGCCTCAGGCAGCAATTCGCGCACCTGCCACATGGCGTCGCGCTGGGACAGGGATGTGGCAAGCGCGGCGTCCTCGACCAGCCCGGCCTCCATGGCGCTTGCCAGCGCGTCTTCCAGACGGCCTTGCATCGCCGCGCCTTTGGCCCCCGCGACCTCAGTCAGCACCGCCCATTCGGGGGGGGCGATGGGCAGGCGGGCCTCAGGGCAATGTTCGGCCAGAAAGTCGAACCCCTGCCGGTTCATCAATTCAAACGCCGACACGGTTTCGGCAAAGTGACCGCGCAGGTGGTGCAGCAGCTTCAGCGCTGCGGCCGGGCCGGGCACGGCGCAGAACGCGGTGGCCGTTTCGGCGGGGCGCGGCACCAGCTTCAGCGCCGCGGCAGTGATGATGCCCAGCGTACCTTCGGACCCGATCAGCAGGTGGCGGATGTCATAGCCCGCATTGTCCTTGCGCAGGGTTTTCAGGCCATGCAGCACGGTGCCGTCAGCCATCACCGCCTCAATGCCGAGGCACAGATCGCGTGCATTGCCGTAGCGCAGCACCTGCACGCCGCCCGCATTGGTGGCCAGATTACCGCCGATCCGGCACGACCCTTCTGACGCGAGCGACAGTGGGAACAGCCGCCCGACCGCCTCAGCCGCCTTTTGCACGTCGGCCAGCGTCATGCCTGCTTCGACGATCAGCGCATCTTCTTCTGGCAGCGACGCGCGCACCCGGTTCATGCGGTCAAGCGACAGCAGGATCGGGTCCAGCCCGTCTTCTTTCACCTGCCCACCGACAAGGCCGGTGCCGCCGCTCCATGGCACGATGCCAACACGGGCGGCGGCGCACAGCTTGACCACCGCGGCGACTTCGTCGGTTGAGGCAGGGCGCGCCACGATGGCCGCGCGGCCATGCCAGCGCCCGCGCGGTTCTTCCAGCCATGCGGCGGCGTCGGACGCTTCGCGCACCCCCGCGGGGCCCAGCAGGTCGCGCAGCGCGGTCAGCAACGCGTCGTCAGGGGCGTTCAGGCCCATCGATGCTGTATGGGTCGATGCGTCGGGGGTCGATGCGTCAGGGCCGGACATGGTGCTCTCCTCTCGGCGCCGCGGCGCGGCGCAGTCGGTCGTTGATGGCGCGGCCCAATCCGCAATCAGGGATCGGCGCGACCGCGATGGTCCCCGCCCCGCCCATGGCGGCGTCAAGCTCGCGCAGCGCGGCGAACAGCGCCGCCGCAGCATGGGCTACGTCGCCCGCGGGGGAAAGGTTCACATGCGGTCCGTCATCAGCGCCGACGGGATCGGGCCCAAAGCCCAGCCAACCCTCGCCGGGGCGCGGCGCGTCGGCGTTCAGGCGCACCGCCGCGCCGGGCGCATAATGCGACAAAAGCTGCCCGGGCGCCTCAGGGGACGCTGATGGCACAATCGGCGCAATGTTGGCAGCAGGCGCGTGCCCCGAGGCGCCGAACACCAGCGCCCCCGCGGCATCCAGCAGACCGCCGCCCAGTGCGGCATCCAACGCCTCGGCGGTCACACCGCCGGGGCGCAGCAGCCGCACGCCGCGATCATCGACCGCGACAATGGTGCTTTCGACCCCCACCGCGCAGGGCCCGCCATCCAAAATCGCGTCGATCCGGTGCCCCAGCCCTGCGGCCACATGCCCCGCGGTCGTGGGGCTGACCCCGCCCGACGGGTTGGCCGAAGGCGCCGCCACCGGGGCGCCCACCGCGGCCAGCAAAGCGCGCGCCAACGGATGCGCCGGGCAGCGCAGCGCGATGCTGGCGCCCCCAGCCGTCACCGCCCGCGCGATCCCGGTGCCGGGGCGCAGCGGCAGCACCAGCGTCAGGGGGCCGGGCCAGAAGGCCTGCGCCAACGCCGCGGCCACAGGCGACAGCACCGCCCAGCGCGCGGCGTCGGCCGGATCAGCAATATGGACGATCAGGGGATTAAAGCTTGGCCGCCCCTTGGCCCCATAGATCGCCTGCGCAGCACGCTGGTCAGTCGCAAGACCGCCGAGGCCATAGACCGTTTCGGTTGGAAACGCGACCAGGGCGCCACCACGCAGCAGCTGTGCCGCGCGTGCCAATCCCCCGGCATCAGGGCGCAGCAACTCAGCAGTCGTGGGGGGAAAGGTCGGGTCATTATGGCTCATGCGAGGGTCCAATGCTGCGGGGCTGGCGTCCTTCATCGGGCCATGGGCGGCGATCCGCAAGGGGCACCCGGCCTCAGCCCCATGCCGCGGCGAATTAAAACGGCGTTCTTGTTTCGCTTGAACGCCCGCCCGCTTCTCCATACCTTGCGCCTCAACCGCGGCGGCCTGCGCCGCCCGGGCAAAGACGCGCGCGTCCTGCCCCGGGCATGGCAGCCCCCCCCGCATCCAAGGAGGACCTTCCATGGCCTATGCCGCCCCCCTGCGCGACCTGAGCTTTTGCCTGACCCATGTCATCGGCGCCGACCGTCTGTCCGCGACGGACCGTTTCGCCCATGCCGACGCCGACACCCTTGCCGCCGTGCTGGCCGAGGCCGGCAAGCTGGCGGCAGAGGTTCTGGCCCCGGTCAACCGAAGTGGCGACCTGACCCCCGCCAGGCTGGAAAACGGTGTCGTGCGCACCTCGCCCGGTTTTAAGGAAGCGTATAGAGCCTATGCCGAAGGTGGCTGGGCTGGCGTCACGGCGCAGGAAAGTTCGGGCGGGATGGGCCTGCCGCTGACCATCGGCACCTGCATCAATGAAATGGTGGCAGGTGCAAACCTGGCTCTTGGCCTCTGCCCCCTGCTGACCCAAGGCCAGGTTGAGGCGCTGGAACATCACGCCAGCGACGAGATCAAGGCGCTTTACCTGCCCAAGCTGACCTCGGGCGAATGGACTGGCACCATGAACCTGACCGAACCGTCGGCGGGGTCGGATGTTGGCGCGCTGCGATCAAAGGCGGAGCGGAACAATGATGGCAGCTACGCCGTCACCGGCCAGAAGATCTACATCACCTGGGGCGACCATGACGTGGCTGAAAACGTGCTGCATCTGGTGCTTGCACGTCTGCCCGACGGCGCAGCGGGGACCAAGGGCATTTCGCTGTTTCTGGTGCCGAAATACCTGCCGGACGATGCCGGGAACCCCGGCGTCGCCAACACGCTGAATGTCGTCAGCCTTGAACATAAGCTGGGCATCCACGGCAGCCCGACCTGCGTGATGCAGTTCGACGGTGCCAAAGGCTGGCTGGTCGGCGCTGAGCACAAAGGCATGGCCGCCATGTTCACCATGATGAACAACGCCCGCCTCGGCGTCGGCGTGCAAGGCGTCGGCATCGCCGAGGCCGCCACCCAAAAGGCGCTGGCCTATGCGCTGGACCGCCGTCAGGGCCAAACGCCGGTCGGGGACGGATCAGGCAACATCGCGGACCACGCCGATGTGCGCCGGATGCTGCTGACCATGCGCACCATGACCGAGGCATCGCGGGCCATCGCGCTTGATTGTGCGCTGAACCTCGACATGGCGCTGGCGGCGGGCGATGCGGATGCGCGCGCAAGCGCCAAGGCCCGCGGCGCGTTCCTGACGCCGATCGCCAAATCATTCGGCACCGATGCAGGCTGCGAGGTCGCCGATATCGGCGTCCAGATCCATGGCGGCATGGGCTTTATCGAGGAAACCGGCGCGGCGCAGTATCTGCGCGACGTGCGCATCACCCCAATTTATGAAGGCACCAACGGCATCCAGGCCATGGACCTCGTGGGCCGCAAGCTGATGGACGGGGGCGCGGCGGCCCGGTCGCTGCTGGCCGATATCGAAGCCACCGCCACCGCGCTGGCGGCATCGGGCGATTTCGCTGATCTGGCGCAGGCGCTGCAGGGCGCCGCATCGGCGGTGGCGATGACCACCGACGCGCTGCTGGCGGCGGGCGACATCAATGACCGCTTCGCCGGCGCGGTCGCCTATCAGCGCATGTGGGCGCTGGCGCTGGGGGGGCACTACCTCGGCAAAGGCGCGCTTGCTGCCGTGGGCGGGCCCGAAGCGGACCGCCGCGCCCTGCTCGCGCGGTTCTTCATCATCCACATCGTGCCGCAATCGGCCGCGCTGGCCGCGGCGGCCACGGCGGGGGCAGCCACGCTCTATGCCCTTCCTGCGGAGGCATTGGCCTGATGGAAGCCCTTGTTGCCCGCCGGGGCGTGCATTTCCCCTTTGATACCCCGCCCGCCATGGGCGAGACGATCGAAGTTGCCGATGGCATCCTGTGGGCGCGTCTGCCGCTGCCGATGCGGCTGGATCACGTCAACGTCTACCTGCTGGACGAAGGCGACAGCTGGACGGTGATTGATGCGGGCATGCGCGGCAAAGCCGGGCGCGCGGCCTGGGCGGCGTTGGAAGCAGGCCCCATGGGCGGGCGGCCAATTTCGCGCGTCATTGCCACCCACCACCACCCCGACCATATCGGTGGCGCGGGTGGGTTGATGGCGCGTCACGGCGCTGAGCTGTGGACCACCCGCACCGCGTATTTCATGACGCGGATGCTGCAGCTTGACCACCATGACACCCCGCCTGAGGAAAACGTGCGCTTCTACATCCGCGGCGGTGCCCCGGCAGAGCGGCTGGAGGCTTACACATCCGGCAAGCCGTTCAATTTCTCGCAATCCACCGACAAGCTGCCGATCGGGTTCCGGCGCCTGAAGGAAGATGAAATTGTCACCATGGGCGGGCGCCGCTGGCGGGTGCTGATGGGCGATGGCCATGCGCCGGAACACGCCACGTTCTGGTCGCTGGATGACAATCTGGTGATCTCGGGCGATCAGGTGATCCCCGGCATATCAAGCAATCTGGGCGTGCACCCGACGGAGCCAGAGGCAGATCCCGTCGGCGACTGGCTGACCAGTTGCGAAAAACTGCTGCCCCATGCCCGCGAAGACCATTTCGCCCTGCCGGGCCACAAGCTGCCGTTCACCGGCCTGCCGGTGCGGTTGGAGCAGCTGATCTCCAACCACCACAACGCGATCGAGCGGCTGCGCAAGCACCTGACCGCGCCGCGCACCGCGACGGAATGCTTCGTGCCGGTGTTCGGGCGGGAACTGGAAGCCTCAGCCTTCGGGCTGGGGCTGATTGAGGCGGTGGCCCACCTCAACTATCTGTACCTGCGTGGGGAATGCCGCCGGGATCTGGGCGATGACGGCGCATATCGCTACGTGATCGCCTGATCCGCGGAATGCGGGCGCAGCGGGCATCGAGCCCCCTGCGCCCGCGCCGCCATCCGGCGGCCGGTCGCGCGGGTGCCATACGCTGCGCCCTTCAGGAAAATGTGGCACTGGCGCCAACCGCAGCCGTCGACGCCCATGCCAACGGTTCAGCGCGCCGCGGGGGCCTCGGTTCGGCCTGCGCGCCCTCGACGCGGCGCCTTGGCTGCGTGGTGCCCCCTTGCGCATCGGCGTCCGGCACGCTCCACTTGTTCACCCGCCGGCCCCATTGAAGAGGTCTCGCCATGCTCGCCCTCCTGCGCCCCCTCTTGCTCACCGTCGCTGCAGTTTCCATCACCGCCTGCGCGCCCAGCTCGGGCCCCCCGTCCGCCACTGACATCCGAGCGGAGCAAGGTCAGGCCCGCGCGCTGGTCCGCGAGCTCAACGCCAAGGACAAGCTGATCGAGGACCGTTCCCTCAACACCTATCTGGCCGGGATTCTGGGGCGGATCGACCAGCAACGGCCGCGCGGCTCGGTCCCGTTGAAGGGCCACATCGTCGCTGATGCGGACGTCAACGCCTTCACCACCGGTGGCGGTTATGTCTTCGTGAACGCTGGCCTTCTGGCCGCGATGGAGAACGAGGCACAGCTTGCCATGGTGGTGTCCCATGAGGTCGCGCATGTGGACCGCGGCCATATCGCAGCCAACAAGGACGCGCAGATGGCGGCTGGCATTGGCGGGCTGATCGCGGCGGTCGGGCTGTCTGCGCTGGGGCTGCCGAGCGACGTCATCAACCCGGTGGTCGGGCTGGGGCAAGGCGCGGCGATCGCCTCATATTCCCGCACGCAGGAGGGCGACGCCGACATCACCGGGTTCCAGTATCTGACCGGCGCAGGCTGGAATGCGGTTGAGGGCGCGCGCAGCTTTGAGGTGCTGGCACGGATTTACGGCGATGGCGCAGGGTTCTTTTCGTCGCACCCGTCATCCTCTGGGCGCCAGGCGCAGCTGACCCGCATGGCCCGCGCCCAGGGCGTTGGGGGCGAGATCAACGCCGCAAGCTATCTGCGCCAGACCGAACGCCTTCGGCGCGACGTTTTGAAGGAACTGGACCGCCAGGGCCGCGACCGCGAAGCCGCGCAGCTTCGACGCAACCTCAGTGCCGCGCGATGAACATAGTCACTTAACCTCGGCGTGCGAAGTTCTAGCGCATGACCGAAGCGCACATTGAGGACGCACAGGACGCCGACAACGGTGCCCGTCATCACCAAGAGCTGCGTGACGCCTTGATCGGCGCCGCGCTGAAGCTGCTCGAAGGCGGCGGGCTTGCGGCCTTCACCCTGCGCGGCGTCTGCGCCGAAGCGGGGGTAGGCCACACCGCCCCACAGAACCATTTTGGCACCTTTTCAGGCCTGCGCGCAGCGGTGGCGGCGATCGGGTTCGAACGGCTCGGCGTGGCGATCAAGGCTGCGCTGGCGACGGCGAGCCCGGCGCGCGCCAATTGGGGCGAAGCGGCGATCCACGCATATGTCGATTTCGCCGCCCATGCGCCTGCACTGTATCAATTGATGTTCGAACAGGGGCCCCTGCTTGACCACGATGGCCCGGCGGCGACCGCCGCGCAGGCCGCCCTCGCGCCCTTTTTCATTGCCGCCAAGGGCCTTGAGATGACCCTGCGGGCTGAGCCGTTGGAGGGCGGCCTGTCAGAGGGGTATTATCTGTGGTCGCTGGCCCATGGCCACGCGCAGCTTGCCGCCGCGGGCGCCTATGGGCTGATGACACCGGGCATGTGCGCCCGCGAGATGATCGCGCGCATGTCCGCGGATGAGGTGATCACACCCGACGCCGCCACGCAGCGTCGCAGGCAGGCCAGGTCAGTCGAAGATGCCGAGGAAAGCGCCACGCCCGCCACCCGGGCCCCGCGCCGCCCCATCCCTGCGCCCCATTTCAGCCGCATCGCGCCGCGCTTGCGATTCGCGCAGGCCTTCAAGTTTGAAACGCTGGCCGCAGGGCCTGGGGTGCCGACTCTGGCCATCCCGAAAATGCACCGCTGACGCGCAACACCCTGAACGCAGCGCGCGCGGCGCAGGGGGGCCCCACGCCGCGCGCATGCAATGCTGGCCGTCCCAGACTGGCCCGATCGACCCGCTAGGCGCAGCTTATCAGCCGTTGACCAGCGCCATGAAGATCAGCGTGGCAATTGAGATCACCACGATGGCGATGCTGAACTTGATGAAACCGCCAAAGGTTTTTTCCTGCTCGGTGATGTCCATCTTGCCGTGTTTGAAATCGCTCATGACGCCGTCTCCCGCAATTCGTTGTGCTTTTTGGGGCCGCAACCCCGTCTGATGCATGAATACCGGCGCCCCACGGCATCGGGCAAGGGGCGTTTGCGTCGCGCCCGCCAGCGGCATGCGGAAAAGAGAACGCCCCGGCCACATTGCTGCAGCCGGGGCGTTCATTGATGTCCAGCGAGGACGGGGCGACTCAGTCGCTCCGACGCTCCTTCCCGTGGTTCAGAGAAGACCTTCGCGCTGAGCCTTCTTGCGCGCGAGCTTGCGCGCGCGCCGAACGGCCTCTGCTTTTTCGCGAGCACGCTTCACCGAGGGCTTCTCATAAGCCTGGCGGAGCTTCATCTCCCGGAACACACCTTCGCGCTGCAATTTCTTCTTGAGCGCGCGGAGCGCCTGATCGACGTTGTTGTCGCGGACCA
This sequence comes from Paracoccaceae bacterium, assembly GCA_047610385.1. Taxonomy (GTDB): domain Bacteria; phylum Pseudomonadota; class Alphaproteobacteria; order Rhodobacterales; family Rhodobacteraceae; genus JBOCEF01. The sequence continues at coordinate 173,488 of JBLGAC010000001.1, forward strand.
TAACCTGCACTGACGTCACCACCTTTCTAGATGTAGGGTCCTGTAGCGGCGCGCTATATAGCAATGCTGGCGACGCGTGTCCACCATGCCTGGCCAGATTGCGCGCCCGCCCCCGTCGGGGCGACCCAAACGCATCATACCGCAAGGAGCGACCGCAATGACCGGAAATTCCAGCGATTCCGCCGAAAATCGCACGCGCACAGAAGAAAACCGCCCGCGCACAGAGCAAGACCATATCGACGCTGCCCGCGAGGCTCTGATCGCCGCCATGCTGCCGCATGTGCCTTTTGACGGTTGGAGCAAGGAAGCCATCACCATGGCGCTGGGAGATTCGGGGGTCGATCCGGGGCTGGCGCGGCTTGCCTTTCCGCGCGGCGGGCTGGATGCGGCAATGGCGTTCCACCGCCGCGGCGACCGGTTGATGAAGGACGCACTGGCCGCCGCACCACTGGCGGACATGAAGATCCGCGAAAGGGTGACCTTCGCCGTGCGCACCCGCCTTGAAGTCGCAGAGCCGGACCGCGAGGCCGTGCGCCGCGGTGCCACGATGCTGGCCCTGCCGATCCATGCGGCTGAGGGCGTGCGCGCCATCTGGGGCACCGCTGACGCCATCTGGTCGGCGCTGGGCGACGAAAGCCGGGACATCAACTGGTATTCCAAGCGCGCGACGCTGTCGGGGGTGTATTCGGCGGTCGTGCTTTACTGGCTGGCGGACGAATCAGAACGGCGGGCTGACACATGGGCCTTCCTCGACCGCCGGATTGAGGACGTGATGCGCATTGAAAAGGCCAAGGCCCAGCTGCGCGCATCACCGCTGGGCCGCATCCTGGGCGGCGTCGCCGAACGGGCGGCCGGCGCCGTGCGCGCACCCGGCAGCACGCCTGAGGGCCGCCGCTTCGGCTTTCCCGGCCCACGCCGCTGATGCCCGCGCTGGCCAGGCGCGGTCAACGCGGGGCGGCCATCCCCTGTATCTCGTTCGACCGGTGCAGGCGCCCGCCGCTTTCATACTCCACCCAGCCTGTCAGTGGCTGCGGGCGGCGGTGGCGGTGGGTCAGGCGCACGCGCGCATGACCTGCGCCGCGGCGGCGCTGCGGTGCCACGCAAACCGGCGCGCCGTCGGGCCAGCGATAACAGATCCGCACCACATTGACCGTGGCGCCGACCCGCACCGAATACGGCATCGTCAGGTCATACCGATAGAGCGCGTAGGGATCGAGCCGCAGCGCAGTCACCGTAAGCAATGGCGCGACCACGACCCCAGGTAGGTGCCCTCGGCCGGGGCCGCCCGGCACCACCACGCAGGCGGACAGGAACAAGGCAGCAATCAAAGACAGGCGGCGCATCGGCGGACTCCTTCGCACGAGGATCTGGGAAACATCCCCGATCTGCGCCGATTCTACCGCGCGACGGCCCCCGCCGCCTTCGCCTGGATCAAGTCCTTGCGCGCCTCGCGCCGCAGCCAGTCGAACAGCGCGCGCACCGGCGGGCGCATCGGCCCCGGACGGCGCACAATGTGATACCCGCTCTCAGGTGCGGGATCCTCGTGCAGCGCCACCAGCGCGCCTGAGGCCAGATCCCCGCGCACCGCCATTTCCGTGGTGCAGGCCACGCCCTGCCCTTCGCGCAACGCCGACAGCAGCATAAACCCCGGCATCACCGTCACGCGGGCCGGGCGCGGGCCGACGATGCCCTGTTCCGCCAGCCAGACGGCAACCTCGTCGGTGTCGGCCTCCTGCAACCATGGCAGGGCCAGCAGCGCCTCAGCGGTCGGGTCGGGAACCTGCGCCGCAAGCTCCGGCGACCCACAAATCAAAAACCGCGACCGGACCAGCGGCGTCGCCTCCATCCCCGGCCAGACGCCGCGCCCATAGCGGATCGCCAGATCATGCTCGCGCCGTGCCATGTCGACCAGCGCGCCTGTCGGGTCGATGCGCAGCTCAACCTCCGGGTGCAGGGCGCGGAACCGGCCAAGGCGCGGCACCAGCCACGACATCGCAAAATTCGGTGTCAGCGTGACATGGACCGGGCGGGCTGCATCCTCAGCGCTGAACGCCTTGACCGCGTCGCGCAGGACACCAAACCCCTCAGTCAGCCCTTGGGCCAGCGCGGCACCGTCCGGGGTCAGCGACAGGCCCCGCCCGGCGCGCTGCATCAACGGGCGGTCGAGATGCGCCTCCAGCTTGCGCACATGCTGGCCAATGGCGGCGTGGGACACGTTCAGCTCTCGCCCCGCGGCGGAAAAGCTGCGGGTGCGCGCGGCGGCCTCAAAGGCGCGCAGCATCGACAATGAGGGCAGTCCGTCCCAGGTCATCAGGGCGCCTCCGATATGAAAGCCTTACTTACATATAGAGGATTTTCTTGACGTGCATACAGCGCCGAATCCGCGCATCACCGCAACATGAAAACATAGTGACAGGAGATGCCCAGATGTATGCAACGCTTTCAGGCGCCATGATGGCCGCCACCCGCACCCACACCGCTGGCCCCGAGGCACGTCGCCCCGCCCGCCGCGACGCTGCCACATGCATCCCCGCACCGGTTCGCGACACCGCACCCAAGCGCCTGCTGCGCCGGCTCAAAAGCTCTATGACGGCGCGCAACGCCGCGCGCTGATCGCCCCTCGCGCCGTCCCCACGCGGAGGGGGGCGCAGGGGGAGGGCGTCAGGCCCTCCCCCGCATGGTGCAAGGCGGGCAAACCTGATCCACGCCTGTGATGCAGACCCCCCGCCGCGCGACCACGGCGAGGATCTGAGCTGTCGGCGGCGGCGTCCTCAGACCCGATCTTTTTTCTTCAGCGCCCTGAAATCAAAAGCGCCTGCGGTCGGGTCCTGCCCTTCGGCAAACAGCGCGTGCTTCTGGATCTTTTGCGTGCCCGTCACCGGCAATTCGTCCCGGAAAAGCATCCACCCCGGCGCCTTGTAATAGGCCAGCTGCGCGAACGTGTGGTCAAAGATTGCGCGGGCGGTCGTGTCGTCGGTGGTCGTGCCCTCGGTCAGGACGACGCAGGCCATCACCTCCTCCTCGCGGATCGGGTCCTTGGCGGCAATCACCGCCACCTGCGCCACGAAAGGCAGGCCGACGATGCAGGCCTCTACCTCAGCCGCGGCGATGTTCTCGCCTGAGCGGCGGATGATGTTCTTTTTGCGGTCGACGAAACAGATCATCCCGCTTTCGTCCATGGTCACCGTGTCGCCGGTGTGGAACCAGCCGCCGGCCCAGGCTTCCTCAGTCGCCTCATGCTTATTCAGATAGCCTGAAAAGAACCCCTCACGTGGGGTCTCAGCGCTGTGGCGCAGCAGCATTTCGCCGGGCGTGCCATAGGGAACCTCAGTGCCGTTTGCGTCGGCGACTTTCGCCTCCAGCCCTTCGCGGGGGCGGCCGATGGCGCGGGTGTCGATCATCCGCGGCTCATCATCCGCGACGATGGCGCGGCACATCTCGGTCATGCCCCAGCCTTCGATCAGCGGCACGCCAAAGCGGTCCTCGGCGGCGGCGTGCAGGCTTGGCTCTACCCCCGCGCCCATAAGGCAGCGCAGGCCGTGGGCGCGCTCCAGCGCGCCCGCCTCGCCCGACATCAGCACCGGGATCACAACGCCGAGGTAATGGGCGATGGTCGCGCGGCATTCATTGATGTCGGCCCACCAGCGCGCGCGGGTGAAGCGGCGCGGCTGGATCTGGCAGCCACCGATGTGGAACATGCCAAAAAAGCTCATGACCAAGGCGTTGACGTGAAACAGCGGCAGCGGGTTGTACAGGCGATCGCCTTCGCGCAGCCCCAGCATCCCGCGGGTTTCGGCGTACCAGCGGCCCACATGCAGCTCATACCCTTGGGACAGCATGCAGCCCTTGGGCCGCCCGGTGGTGCCTGAGGTGTAGATCAACGACCCTTCATCCGCGGGGGTCACGGTGCCCCTTTCAGCGCGGATGTTGGGGGCGGGCAGCTGCGCCTCAGGGTCGATGTCATCAAGCATCAGTGTCGGGATGTGGCGGCGGGTGTCGCGGCGCTGATACGCGTTGGCCTCGGCAAAGGCGTGCGCGCGGTTGGACGCCACAATGGCCAGCTGCGGCGCGCTGTCGGTCAGGATATAGGCAACTTCGGCAGGGCGCAGATCAGGGTTCATCGGCACGATTGAGGCACCGACCGCGTTGGCCGCGAATTTCCAGATGATGTGCTCAGGCCGGTTTTCCAGATCAATGGCGATGCGGTGGCCGCGGCCATAGCCCGCGCGGATCAAGGATGCGGCGATGCGGTCGGCCTCAGCGCGGATCTGGGCATAGGTCAGCTCTCGGCCTTCGGGGTCCCAATCACGGCCAGGCTCAGGCGGGGCGCAGAACAGGGCTGCGTCGGGCCATTTGTCGGCGCTCGCGCCAAGGGCTTCGCGCATGGTCATGCCGCGGCTGTCGAGGGTGAAGGTCATGGGGCGGGGTCCTCCGGCGTCGTTTCTTGGCCTCCCCGGCGCCCGGGGGGCAGTTAAGGCGCAGGTTCACCGCATCGCGGGCATCGGCGCAAGGGTGCGCTGCCCGATCATCGGGCAAAACATGTCGGGCATATTCCCACGCGTCGGGCGGGTGCCCTCAGCCCGGCTTCAGCCCTGCCAGCATGGAGCGCAGCTGCGCCGCCGGAACCGGCTTGGTCAGCATCTCCACCCGCGCGGCCACTGCCCTGCGGGCCAGCAGTTCAGTGCGGTCGGCGGTGATCAGGATCGCGGGCACATCGCCATACAGGCTGCGCAGGGTGCGGATCACCTCCAGCCCGTCGTCGCCCGCGTCCAGATGGCAATCGGCCAGAATCACGTCCGGGGTCACGCCCAGTTCTTCAACCCGGTGCAGGGCCTCAGCCCCGTTGGCGGCGTCCACCGCGCTGGCGCCCCAGCTTTCCAGCAAGGACAGCATGCCTTGGCGGACCTCTTCTTCGTTCTCCACCACCAGCGCGATCAGGTCCGACAGGTCTTCTTGCGCTGCGCCGTTGGTCAGGCGGCCACGCGGCCGCGGCGCCGCCACCGCGTCACCTGCCGCCGCCCGCGGGGTTTCAAGCGCAAAGCAAGACCCCTTGCCCACAGTGCTGCGCAGGTCCAGCGGGTGGTCCAGCAGGCGGCAGGCCCGTTCCACAATCGCAAGGCCGAGGCCCATGCCAGGCTCCGCCCCCGGCCCGCTTGCCGTTGTCTCCAACCGATGGAATTCCACGAAGATCTCGCGCAGCTTGTCGGCGGGAATGCCGGGGCCGGTGTCGAACACCTCCAACCGCACGCGGTCGCCGCGTTTGCGCGCGCCGATCAGCACTTTGCCATGTTTGGTGTAGCGCACAGCGTTGGACGCCAGATTTTGCAGGATGCGCCTGAGGTAGAACGGGTCCGAGCGCACCCACAGCGTGCTGGGCGCCACATGGAACTGCACGCCCTTTTGCGCCGCGATGGCGGCGAATTCGTCGCGCAGCGGGTCCAGCAGCCGCGCCAGCGGGAATTCCGCAATTCGCGGCTCAGCTGCGTTGCCGTCAAGCTTGGAGATGTCCAGCAGCGCGCCCAGCAGCGATTCCACCGAATTGAACGCGCTTTGCAGGCGGTCGGTGATCCGCTCCTGCTCCGGCGTCATGCGGCTTTCGGTCAGCGACGCAAGGAACAGCTTCGCCGCGTTCAACGGTTGCAGCAGGTCATGGGACGCGGCCGCAAGAAACCGGGTCTTTGAGGCGTTGGCCTGCTCAGCCTCGTCTCGTGCAGCCTGCAATTCTTCGGTGCGGCTCAGGACCCGTTGCTCCAAGGTTTCGTTCACATCGTGCAGGCGGCGCAGGGCGTCACGCTCCGCCGAAATGTCGGTGAACGAAATCACAAAGCCCCCGTCCGGGGTCTGGCGGCAATGCACATCAAGGGTCACGCCGTTGGTGCGCTGCAATTCAATGCCGATCGGCGCACGATGGCCGGACATGCGCACCCAATCCAGCAGCGGGCGCGCGCGGGTGCCGTCCTCAATCAGATGCCGGCGGGTCAGATGCTCGACCAGCGCCTCAAAGCTGATGCCGCGGCGCAGCAAGGTGATCGGCAGGCTCATCAGCTCCTGCAAACGTGCGTTCCAGCCCGCCAGCTTGCGGTCCGCGTCAAAGATCGCGATGCCTTGGATGATGTGGTCAAGCGTTGCGCGTACCAGCCGCGCCTGATCGCCCAGCAGCTTTTCACGCTCCAGCCGCTCTGCGCGCACCAGTTCGGTGATGTCGCTTTGGATGATTGCATAGCCGCCATCAGGGGTGCGCTGCTCGCTGACCTGGATCCAGCGATCGGTGATCAGGCGCACCACGAATTGCCCACGGGCACCGCGATGGGCGCGCATCCGCCACGCCGCCCAGCTTTGGGCCGTGGTCCCCGGGTCCAGCGCCAACACGCGAGAACGCGAGATCGTTTCGACATATTCAACAAAGGTGATGCCCGGGCGGATCTGGTCGCGCATGTCAGCAGTGACAAAGCCAAAGCGGCTGTTGCACATCACCAGACGTTCATCGGCTGAGAACAGCGCAAAGCCTTCCTGCAACGCCTCAAGCGCGTTGTGAAGCGAGGCGCGGGCACTCTCGGCCTCAGCCTTGGCGCCGGCCAGTTCATGCATCGCCTGTTCAAGGTCGTTGGTGCGCCCGCGAACCTTCGCCTCAAGGGCGACGGCGGTCTGGAACAGGCCATAGGCCGCGCCGCTGTCGTTCGTGTCCCGCTCCACCCTATCCATCAAGGCTGTCACGATGCGGCGCAGCTTTTCGTTCTGGCGATCGAGCCCGTCGGCGGGATCGATCAGCGAAAGGTCAGGCATCAAGATTCTCCGCAGGGTCTTCGGGCGGATACAGCGCAACGCCCGTGAAGGTCTGGTTGACGTGGAGCATGTTGTGCTGCTCCCCATATGTGTTGAACCCGACGACGCCGTGGCGGCGCAGGATCGCGGACACTTTGCCCAGCGCCTGGGCGTGCTCCACCTCCATGCGCCGCAATGCGCAGTCAAAGCCGATCACCGTGTCAGGGGTGCCGTCCGCGCTCAGCCCGGTCAAGGCTTCTTCCAGATGCTCAGCGATGTCGCGGGCTTCAGCCACGGTCAGCACCAACCCTTCGTCAATTGCCGAGAAAAACCGCAGGTCGCCGGTTTCTTCAATGCGCTGGATGGACCGTACATGGTGCTGCCCCCCCGCCTTCACCACCACCGGGTTCGACGCAAAGGTCAACGGCGTCAGCTGATCGGGGTTCTTGCCAACCATGCGGGCGTATTCACGCGCGGCCGGTTCAGCGTTGATTTCATGCACAATGCGGTGTTCAGGGTCGGCAGAGGTCACCACCATGCGCCGGTCGGTCGCTGTGAAATTGTCAAAGCGGAACACCTTCACCCGCAGCCGCGTGCGGATCAGCGCGATCACCGCGGCGTCAGAATGAAACCGCCCACCATGCAGCACCGCCGTGGCGTTGAAATCCAGCGCATCCGCCGCAGACCCGCCCAGCAGCGGCGTCGCCCCCAGCGCGGGCCCAAGCGAGGACACCAGCGCATCCTCGCGCAGCGACAGCCCGTCAACCAGCATCAACGCGAATTCATTGGCATGGGCCGATGGGGCACCAGCAACGCCCAGCCGCAGCCCTTGCACAATTTCCCGACCGCGCCCCAGCGTGTAGCTGTCAAGCGGCGCGACCAGCCGCAACGAGGCCGAAAAATCGCACGCCGGCAGCCCAATGGCGACCAGCACGCCTTGGGCATAGCCTTGATCGGTGATCTCTCCCGCCGTGGTGCAGCCGATGACGGGGGCGGCGGCGAACAGCCGCTCAGCCGCCAGCGCAGCGGCCAGCGCGTCGCGGTCGCGGCCCGGAGACACAAACAAGACGATCAGCGCGAATGCCTCCGGCCCCAGCCCGTCGGCCAGCGCGGCGGCGGCGGCGGCCGGATTGGTCAGTGCGGTCCACGCACGCCGCACATGGCGTCCGAATGGCGCGCGCGGCGCGTCGTCAGCCCCGGCGGTCAATGGCGAGCCCCTTCCAAGTCCCGTGGTTTGGGAAGGTTAACGCCCGGGTCCCTGGCTTTGCAAGATCGATGAAAAGCTGACCGCCTGCGCAATCAGCACCGCTTGGGTGCGGCTTTGCACCCCCAGCTTGCGCAGGATGGCAGAGATATGCGCCTTGACCGTCGTTTCCGCGATGCCAAGGTCATAGGCGATCTGCTTGTTCAGCTTGCCCTCGCACACCAGTTGCAGAATGCGCATCTGCTGGGGCGTCAGGTCTTGCAGCCGCGCCAACGGGTCATCGCGGCGGTCAGCGTCGCTGTCGGGGATAAAGCCTTCGGGCGTCCATGTGCCGCCGCGCAGCACCGCGCGCACCGCGCCGACCAGCACATCGCGGGGGCTGTCCTTGGGGATAAACCCCGACGCGCCCGCACGCAGGGCCGACGCGATCACCCGGTCATCAGACAGCGACGACACCACCACCACCGGAATGCGCGGCGCGGCGGTTTTCAGCCGGATCAGCCCGTCCATCCCCACCACATCGGGCAGGTTCAGATCCAGCAGGATAAGCTCAGGCGCCGCGCCATTGTCCAGCCGCGCCACCGCATCGCGCAGGGAATTGACGCTGTCCACCGCCTCGGCGCCCAGCGCCGAGCAGAGGGTCATGGTCAGCGCCTCGCAGAACAGCGGGTGATCGTCGATCACCATGACGGCGCTGACGCCGGTGATTTCCTGCCCTGCGGACATGGCTTCTTCCTCTCGCGGCGGGCGGGCCCGCGTGGGTGGGTTGGAGGGGAGGTTAGCATGGGCGGGCGTGGGGCGCTGTGGCGCCAAAGTTGGGCGGGGGGGTGCACAGGCACCACCTCCCTTTCAATATTTCCGCTCGGTCGCTGGCAAAGAAAGAGCCTCTGCCAGCGACCTACCATCATGCTTCAGCGAATGTCAAAAAATATTCAACATGGCACAATGCAGAATTAGCGCGGGATCTACTTCATCAAGTTATTATTAATAAATTCAAATAGATCCCTATCGTTGTTTACTTTTGTCAGCGCACCGCCTTCAAAACGCACTCCAACCTCGCCCAAAGGCGAAATCACGAATTCGTAATTGAGAGATTTATCGATAGGAACTCTGCTCCCCGCTGTATCTTTCGGCAACAGCTCACCGATCCTAAAAGCGCGGCGCATTGCATTTAATATTGAGTCTTCATTCATAATCTATATTTCCTTTAAAAATTTAGCCAATTAATATTGACTGATAAGTATGCAAAATTAAATTTGCGGCAAGTTTTTTTAAAAATTCATCCTTTCTATATACACAGTATACAGATATTTACAATAATGTAAACAATAAAATGAGAAAAGTTTGATAAAAAAGCCACAGGCCTGCGAACGTGCGGCACTCAAAGCAATAACTTTGGTAAAAATTGCCCTATCAAAATAACTTTTTATTTACAAAAAAAGGCGGGACGCTCGCGCGCCCCGCCCCTTCATCTCACCCGCCTCAAAAAATCAGTTGGCGGCCATCTGCTTGGGCAGCTTGAACACCCAGACGGACCCACCCTGGTTCAGGTAGTTGACCTTCTTGGCAACTTCGCCGCCCCAAAGCGGCACCGCGCCACCCCAGCCCGACAGGACCGCGACATACTGCTCGCCGTCCATTTCCCAGGAAATCGGCTGGCCGACGATGCCGGAGCCGGTCTGGAACTTCCATAGAACCTCACCAGTGTCGGCGTCAAAGGCTTTGAAGTAACCCTCAGGCGTGCCGGTGAACACGAGGCCCCCGGCCGTGGTCATCACACCGCCCCAGAGCGGCGCGTTGTTTTTGTATTCCCACTTCACTTCCATCGTCGTCGGGTCAATCGCCTTCAGTGACCCGATGTGCTCCTCATAGAGCGGCTTGATCGTGAAGCCGGAGCCGAGATACGCGGCGCCTTTTTTGTAGGTCACCGGCTCGTTCCAGATGTCCATGCCCCAGTCGTTGGAGGGCACGTAGAACAGGCCAGTCTTGGGCGAATGCGCCATCGGCATCCAGTTTTTGCCACCGAGGAAGCCGGGGACCGCGAACACGACCTCGCCCTTTTTGCCATCAGCAGCATCCGCGGGATCACCGGGACGGTTTTCCGGGATGTAAACCGGGCGGCCGTCATCGCCGATCTTGCTGGCCCAGTTGACGCCGTCAACAAAGGGCATCGAGCCGACATAGGCACCATCTTCGCGGTTCAGCACGTAGAAAAAGCCGTTGCGGTCAGCAGTGGCCCAGCGCTTGGCGCCGTTGGCGTCCTCAAAGGCGACGACTTCGTTCACGCCGTCATAATCCCAGCCCTCCCACGGAGTGGTCTGGTAGTGCCATTTGATCTCGCCAGTCGCGGGATCCATGCCGACGCGGCTGGCGGCATACAGGTTGTCGCCTTTGCGCAGATGGCTGTTCCACGGGGCCGGGTTGCCGGTGCCGAACACGATGGTGTCGGTGTCCGCGTCGTACGAGCCGCCGAGCCAAGTCGCCCCGCCGCCGTTTTTCCACATATCGCCGGGCCAGGTCGCGTTGAGCGTGCCGGTCATGGTCGATTCTTCGCCGTTGAGCGTGCCCATATGGCCTTCGATCACCGGACGGGTCCACACCATCGCGCCGGTCTCGGCGTTGCGGGCCTGCACTTCGCCAACGATGCCAAATTCACCACCCGAGTTGCCGGTGATCACAAGGCCGTTCACGATCAGCGGTGCCGCGGTGTAGGAATAGCCCGCTTTGTAATCGGCGATCTTTTCACGCCAGACAACGCTGCCAGTCTTCAGGTTCAATGCCACGATCCGCGCGTCGAGCGTGCCGAAATAGAAGTTGTCGCCATAAATGGCGCCGCCGCGGTTGACCACGTCGCAGCAGGGCAGAATGCCCTCAGGCAGACGGGCATCGTACTGCCACAGCTCTTCACCAGTGCGCACATCGATGGCGTAGACGCGGGAATATGACCCGGTGACGTACATGATGCCGTCATGGATCAACGGCTGGGCTTCCTGCCCGCGCTGCTTTTCACCGCCGAGCGAGAACGCCCAAGCGGGGACCAGGTTCTTGACGTTGTCCTTGTTCAGCGTCTCAAGCGGGCTGAAGCGCTGCAGATGGCGCCCCATGCCGTTCGTGAGCACCGAGCCGGTGTTGGCGGTGTCGTTCGCAAGGTCCGCTTCGGTCACCCCTCCGGCGGCGATGGCACCGGTGGCGGCAAGCGCGAACGCAGATGCGGCGAGCATGAGTTTCTTCATTGTGTCCTCCCAAGACGTGGCATGCGGCTTTTTTGGTCAGCCGCTCGTGATCATGGGCGGGACTATGGGCGCTGCGTAAGGTGCCGGAAAATTGCACAATGGTCCTATGCGCACCGATACGGGCGGCGCAAACCGTGTTCACGGCGCGCTCACGCCCCCGTCAGATGGCACCAAAGGAGGAGCGACCCCGCCCCCGCGCGCAGGCACGCTGGACGCCCCGCTGCTGCAAAAGGACCGAACCAATGCGCAAGCGCCTGCTGATCGCCGCCATGGCCGCGTTGGCCTGCCCCGCCGCCGCCGAGGACGCGCTTGCGCCCGGTGCCCACACGCTGGCGCTGATCGGCGGCGACGGGACCGCGATGCAGGTGGCAACACTGCGCCTGGAGGCACCCGATGCAGACGGCGCGCAGGGCTTCACCATCGATTGGGACGACGCGCTGTTTGGGGATTATTTCCTGTCGATGCGCCCGTTCAAATGCCTTGAAGGGCCAAAGCAGCTGTGGTGCCGCGTTCCATATCCGTATGAAATTGCGCGTAAAATCCAACCAGGCGACCTGACAGATCTGGAATACGCCGCGCTGTTCGTGTGGAAGCCCAAGGGCGATTACGGCATCGATCTGTGGAACGGCGTCTATTACGCGCTGACGGCGCAGGCTGACGGAACGCTGACCGGCGTGCTGCATGATTACGACATGAACGCGCTTGGCATTCCGCCCGATGCAGGCAATCTGCGCCCGATTGGCGCGCATGAGCTGACGCTGGGGCCTGATGACGGTCGATGGCTGCCATGCCTCAGGATCGCGGCACCCTGAGGCACCGCGATCGGGGCGATCATTTGGACATCATTGGGAAATCGCCTTGTTGTCCTTGGTGGTGATAGATTTCAGATAGGCGAGGATGAAATCCTGTGCGGTGCGGTCCTCGATCCCCACATGGCGCATCTTTGTGCCGGGCATGAAGCCTGAATTGTCCTCCATCCACGCGCGCAGGGCGGCAGGGGTCCACACAATGCCCGACGCTTCCAGCGCGATGGAATAATCATAATCGGGATAGGTCCCGGCACCGCGCCCGACCACATTGATCAGCGGCGGACCATAGCTGTCATGGGCCGCGTCAGGGGCGTGGCAGCGGCGGCATTCCTTGTTGAACAGCGCCTCTCCCGCCATGATCTTCACGTCCTGATAGGCGTCGGCGCGCGCGCCGGGGGCGGCAAGCAGCGCCAGAAGGACGACGGGGGCGGCAAGGGCGCGGCGGCGAAGATCGGTCATGACAAGGGCCTTTCGGGGCGCGCCCGGTCAGGCGCAGATGCTGCAAGATCGGCCTAGGGATGCGGGCGCTCCCTAAGCCGTGCGTGCAGTCTGGCCCGTGCAGGCCCGCCATTGCTTGATCTGGGTCAAGCGCCCGGTTGTCCTTTGGTGGGGGGATCAATCCACATCGACCGGGCGCGGCGACGCCGGGGCCAGCGGCCAGCCTTGGTCCAGCCACCCGTCGGTTCCAAGGCGGAACCACGCGACCGCGCTGTATCCCAGATCTTCGGCGGCGCGGCGCGCGGCGTTCCAGCTCATCCAGCAATCGGCGACACAGAAAATAACCAGGGGGCGCGCGGTGTCCTCATCGGTCAGGCGCGCCAGCTCAGCGGCATACCAGCGGGCCATCTGATCGCTCAGCGTCCCGCGCCCGACCTCAGGCAGCCAGACCGCGCCCGGCAGGGTCAGGCGGGGGGCGGCACCGGGCCATGTCCCATCCAGTTCATCATGGCGCGAATTGGGGGCACTGTAGACGTCGATGGCGACAGCGCCCGCCGCCAGCATGGCGCGGGCCTCAGGCGCATCGACCACACGGGCGGGGGCGGGGATGTCCGTGGGCGTCGGCGCGCGCGGGTGGGCGATGCGCATGCCAGTGGCCGGATGGAACAGATCGGGCCGTGCATCGCGCCGTGCCTGCCAATCGGGCCCAGCCGCTTGGGTGGCAAGCGTGACGGCCGCCGCTGGGGCGGCAAGCGCGATGGTGTCCGCCGCTGGGGCGGCAAGCGCCATGCAGATCATCAGGGCCACGATGCGGATCATGCGCACAGCCTAACGCCGCGCCCACGCCTGCGTCCACCGGGCTGCGCATCAGGCGATGGTCCTATTTGCCAAAGCTCCGCGGGGCCGTAGACTTGTCCGCGTCCCGCCCCAAAGCGAAAGAGCCATTGCCATGATCCTCACCTCGCTCGCCCGCGCGATCGCCGCCGCTGCGGTGCTGCTGGCCGCCCTGCCAGCCCGCGCCGACACACCGACGATCACCATCGCGGCCCTGAAATTCGGCACCGTGAACTGGGAACTGGACACCATCCGCGCCCACGGCCTCGACGCCGCCAACGGCTTTGCGCTGGTGGTGAAGGGCATGGCCGGTGGCCCTGCGTCAAACATTGTGTTTCAGGCGGATGAGGCGGACGCCATGGTCTCAGACTGGATCTGGGTCGCGCGCCAGCGGGCCGAGGGGCGCGATTTTGTGTTCCTGCCCTATTCCAAGGCCGTCGGCGCGCTGATGGTCCCGGCAGACGGGGCGCGGGATATCTCCGCGCTCAAGGGCGGCAAAATCGGCATTGCGGGCGGGCCGCTCGACAAATCATGGCTGATCCTGCGGGCGTGGGCGGAGCAGACCCAAGGCCTCGATCTGGCGCAGGACACTGAGCAGGTCTACGGCGCCCCGCCGCTGATCTATCACAACGCCGTGGCCGGGCGGCTGGACGGCGCGATCAACTATTGGCATTTCAGCGCCAAGATGCAGGCCAAGGGCATGCGCGCGCTGGTGGATGTCGGCGATGCGGCCCGCGATCTGGGCCTTGATCCGGACACGCCGCTGCTGGGCTATGTGTTCAAGGGCGCGTTCGTGCACGCCCACCCTGAGGCGATCGCCGGGTTCACCCGCGCCTCACGCGCGGCCAAGGACCTGCTGCTGCATGACGATGCGGAATGGGACGCCCTGCGCCCCCGCATGAAACCCGCGGACGACGCGGAATTCATCGCGCTGCGAGACGGCTGGCGCGCGGGCGTCCCGGCGCCCGGCCCGGTGAACGAAGCCTCCGCCGCCGCGATGCTGGCGCTGATGGCGCGGCTGGGTGGCGAGGCGCTGGTCGGCCGCGCCACCGCCCTGCCCGACGGCGTATTCCTGAGCGGGCTTTGACGCGCGCCTGGCCCCCCGGGGCGGTTCCCGCGCTGTCGCTGACTTGCCTTGTGCTGGCATGGGCGCTTGGCGCACATCTGGCTGGTGATCCGGTGCTGGCGCCCGGCCCCCTTGCCGTTGCGCGCCTTGCGGGAGCTGAGGCCGCGTCAGGCGCGCTGGCGCATCATCTGCTGGCCACATTGGCGCGGGTGGCGGCGGCGTTCACCCTGGCGCTGTCGATCGGCATGGCGCTGGGGCTGCTGCTGGGGCGCAGGCCGCGGGTGGATGCGTTTGCGGACCCGTGGCTGGTGGTGCTGCTGAACCTGCCCGCGCTGGTGGTGATCGTGCTGTGCTATATCTGGATCGGGCTGACCGAGGTGGCCGCCATCCTCGCCGTTGCCATCAACAAGATCCCCATGGTCATCGCCATCATCCGCGAGGGCGCGCGCGCCTTCGATCCCGCGCTTGATGACATGGCCAAGATCTATCGGTTGGGCTGGTGGGCGCGGCTCAGGCACGTCGCGCTGCCCCAACTGGCGCCCCATGCGGCAGCGGCGGCGCGGGCGGGGCTGGCGCTGGTGTGGAAGATCGTGCTGGTGGTCGAATTTCTGGGGCGCCCCGACGGGGTCGGCTTTATGATCCACCTGAATTTCCAGATGTTCGATGTGGGCCGGGTGCTGGTCTATGCGCTGGCCTTCGTCGCGGTGATGCTGGCGGTGGAAAAGCTGGCGCTGCAACCCTTGGAACGGCGCGCCCGGCGCTGGCGCACAGCATGAGCGCGCTGCACCTGTCCATCCCCGGCTTTGCCTATGGCGGCGTCCCCGTGCTGGGCCCCATCGCGTTTCAGGTGGAGGCCGGGGAAACGGTCGCGATTCTCGGCCCGTCCGGTGTCGGGAAATCCACGCTGCTGCGGCTGGCGGCGGGGCTTAGCATAACGCCCGGCGCGCGCATCACCCGGCCCGCGCGCATCGCCATGGTGTTCCAGGACCCGGTGCTGCTGCCCTGGCGCACGGCCGCAGACAACATCGCCATCGCCGCCCGTGTCGATCCCGGCCCGGCGTTGGAGGAGGTCGGGCTGGCGGGCAAGGCGGCGATGTTCCCAAGGCAGCTTTCGGTCGGCCAGCAGCGCCGGCTGGCCTTGGCGCGGGCGCTGGCGGCGGACCCGGACCTGTTGCTGCTGGATGAGCCGTTCGTGTCGCTGGACGAAGCATTGGCTGCTGAGATGACCGCCCTGACCGCCGATCTGCTGACCCGCCGCCGCACGACGGGCCACGGGATCGCCGCACTTCTGGTCACCCATGCAGCCGAGGACGCCGCAGCACTGGCCACGCGCGCGCTGGCGCTGGGCGGGGTGCCTGCCACGATCCGGGCGTCAGGCCCGGTGCACCCCGGCGATGCGGCGGGCGTTCGGGCATTGATCGCCGCGGTGTGATCGCGGTGCCCCAGATTATTCGCAGAATAATCTGGGGCACCTGCTCAGCGTTTGCGTTTTTTCGGCCCCGCGCCATAGAAGATAAACGGATCGGCGGGGGCTTTGCGCACGTCCCAGCCGAAAAAGTCCCATGTCCGGGCCATATGCTCGGGCAGGTCTGCGGTCAGGGTGATCGGCTTTCCGGTGGTCGGGTGCGGAATGGTGATTGACCGTGCGTGCAGGTGCATCTTGCGCGACAGCGCACCGCCCAAGCTGGCGCCCCAGCCCTCGCCCAGGTTTTCCTGGCCCGAGCCGCCATATTTCCCGTCACCGACGATGGGATGGCCAAGCTCCGCCATATGGGCGCGCAGCTGGTGGGTGCGGCCCGTGACAGGGCGCAGGCCCATCCATGCCAGACGGTCGCCCGCGGCCTCGATCAACGCGAATTCGGTGACGGCGCGTTTGGCGCCCTCAGTCGACATGATCTCTGACGGCGAGATGCAGCGCATCTTTTCGCCCTCGCCGCCCGGACCGCGGCCACCGGCCTTGAGCAACCCGTATTTGATCACACCAGCGGCGGGATGCGGGACCCCGGCGACCAGCGCCCAATAGATCTTGTCCGCGTCGCGGTGGCGGATGCTTTCCGACAGCGCGCGCGCGGCAGGCACGTTGCGCGCCAGAATCAAAATGCCGGAGGTGTCTTTGTCCAGCCGGTGCACCAGCCGCGGCGGGGTCGGCTTGCCGAACATCAGCGCAGGCGCGAACCCGTCAATGTGACGGTCCCCCTGCCCCGAACCGCCTTGGCACGGCAGACCCGCAGGCTTGTTCAGAACGATCATCGCGTCATCTTTGTAGATGACAGTGTTCTGGATCATCTCCCGATCTTTGTCGGAGATCTTGCCCTCGGGGTTCTGCACCTCAGGGACCGCGTCGGCCTCAGCCGCCGGGTCACCGCCAGCATAGGCCGCGCGCAACGGCGGCAGGCGGACGGTCTGGCCGATGTCAAGGCGGGTCGATGCCTTGACCCGTCCGCCATCCACCCGAATTTCGCCTTTGCGGCACAGCTTTTCGATCTGCCCCTGAAGCAGATGCGGATGCATCTTGCGCAGCCAACGGTCAATGCGCTGGTCCGCGTCGTCGGGGCCGATTTTGTGAAGTTCCACGCCGCTCATGCCGCGCCTCCGGAAAATAGTGCGCGTCCCAGGACAAGCCCCAGCGCGAGCGCCGCGATGGAGGCCGCGACCGAGCCTCCGACATAGAGCGCGGCCGATACGGCGCGCCCCTTCTCCCACATCGACAGCGCGTCGAGCGAGAAGGCCGAGAATGTTGTGAACCCACCCAGCACGCCGGTCATGGCGAAGGGCGCGTAGCGGCCCCATGCACCGGGGAACCGTTCCATCAAAGCCACCGCCACGAGGCCCATGATCAGGGACCCGAGCACGTTGACCACCACAGTCCCCCAGGGAAACCCGGGGCCGAGCAGCCGAAGCGCGGCGCGCACGGTCAGATAGCGGAGCGACGCGCCGATCGCGCCGCCCAAGGCGACGTAAATAATGGTCATCGCAGGCGCATGCGGCACCGCGGGGCATCTGTCAAGCGCAGCGAGCAGCGGCGACCGCGCGGCGCGGCCCATCGCGGTCCCTTCGGACCCGCATCAGGCCCACCCACGCGCCCCCATTGCGCGCAGCGCCCACCCCGCCCATCATCGCCCCAAACCGATCAGGGAGAGAACCGCATGACCACGAAGACCGCCATCGTCACCGGCGCCGCACGCGGCATCGGGCTTGCGACCGCCAAGCTGTTTCTGGCCGAGGGCCGCGCCGTCGCCATGATCGACCGCGACGCCGAGGCCCTGCACGACGCCGCCGCAGAGCTGGCAGCCGCCAGGCAAACCCGCGCGCATCCGATCCTGTGCGACGTGTCGATCCCCGAACAGGTCGACGCGATGATGGCTGAGGCGACCCGCGTTCTGGGCAGCATCGACGCGCTAGTGAACAATGCAGGCGTCGCCGATTTCGGCCCGATCGAGGACACCACCTTTGCCCGCTGGCGCACGGTGATGGCAACCAATCTTGATGGGGTGTTCCTGTGCAGTCAGGCCGCGACCCCTGCCTTGAAGGCGGCCAAGGGCGCGATTGTGAACATCGCCTCTATTTCAGGGCTGCGCGCGTCGACGCTGCGGGTGGCCTATGGCACGTCCAAAGCCGCGGTGATCCAGCTGACCAAGCAGCAGGCGGCCGAATTGGGCGAGTTTGGCGTCCGCGCCAATTGCGTGGCGCCGGGGCCGGTGCGCACCAAGCTGGCCATGGCGGTGCATTCCCAGGACATCATCGACGCCTATCACGATGCCATCCCGCTCAACCGCTATGGCACTGAGGATGAGATCGCCGAGGTGATCGTGTTCCTGTGCTCATCCAAGGCGAGCTACGTCACCGGGCAGGTGATCGCGTCCGATGGCGGGTTCGACAGCACCGGTGTCGGCCTGCCCGCCTTGCGCAAATAGCGGCTGAGGCGCGGCGTCCATTCAGCGTCAGGGCTGACTGGTCGCCGCCCCAACGGCCCGCGCCGGTGCCACGCTGGCGGACCGGAAAAAGCCGCCACATGACGCCATGTCTGAAATCATGGCGCAGACAATGATCGCCGGTCACACATGCAGGCGCGCCTGTCGATGGCGCAGGGCCATGTGACGATCAGCCTTCGCCGCGTTCATTGCGCTTTTTATCAAACCACGCGACGCGCTTGGCCAAGTCCCGTTCATGGCCACGTTCCACCGGCACATAGAATCGCTGGCGCGCCATGCCGTCGGGCCAGCAGTTCTGGCCCGAGAACCCGTCTTCGGCATCGTGGTCATAAAGATATCCGGCGCCGAAGCCCTGTTCCTTCATCATCTTGGTCGGAGCGTTCAGGATGCTTTTTGGCGGCGGCAGGGACCCGGTGTCCTCAGCCGCGCGCATCGCCGCCTTCCAGCCCACATAGGCGGCGTTGGATTTGGGGGCCAGGGCCAGCGCCACCACGGCCTGGGCCAGCGCCAGTTCCCCCTCTGGACTGCCGAGGCGCTCATACGTCTCCCACGCATCCAGACATTGGCGGTGCACCTGCGGCTCGGCCAGCCCG
This sequence comes from Paracoccaceae bacterium, assembly GCA_047610385.1. Classification (GTDB taxonomy): domain Bacteria; phylum Pseudomonadota; class Alphaproteobacteria; order Rhodobacterales; family Rhodobacteraceae; genus JBOCEF01. The sequence goes on from JBLGAC010000001.1 coordinate 192,359, forward strand.
ATATCCTCAATCGCCATGCGGGTGAGACGGCGCGCAAGATAGCGCGGGTCCTCACCGCCCTTCAGCATGCGCGCCAGCCAATACAACGACGCGTCCGCATCCGATGACCGCACCGATTTGTGCAACGCTGAGATCAGCCCGTAATGCCCATCGCCGCCTTTGTCGTACTGCGCCGCGCGCCGCGACACCCGGCGCGACAGCCCCGCGCGGTCAAGGGGCGCGCCGGGGTGACGGGACACTTCCTCAGCCATGTTCAGCAAGGCGCGCCCGTCGCCGTCGGCCATGGCGATCAGCGCCTCCCGCGCATCGGGGGTCAGTTTCAGCAGGGATCCGAGCAATGCCTCAGCCCGTTCCAGCACTTGGGACATGGCGGTTTCTGTCAGGCGGATCAGCACCATGACCTGCGCACGCGACAGCAAAGCGGCGTTCAATTCAAACGAAGGGTTTTCGGTGGTGGCACCGACCAGAATGATCGTGCCGTCCTCCATATGCGGCAGGAATCCGTCTTGCTGGGCCTTGTTGAAGCGGTGGATTTCGTCGACGAACAGCAGCGTGGCGCGGCCTTGCGATCGGCGCAGCTTGGCGGCCTCAAACACTTTGCGCAGATCAGCGACCCCGGTGAAGATGGCTGAGATCTGGACAAAGCTCAGACCCCCTTCATGGGCCAGCAGCCGCGCGATGGTGGTTTTGCCGACGCCGGGCGGGCCCCACAAGATCAGCGATGACATGCGCCCCGCGGCGATCATCTCAGCCAAGGGCGCGCCGGGGCCCAACACGCCGTCTTGGCCCACCACATCCGACAGTTGCGCAGGCCGCAGCCGGTCGGCAAGCGGGCGCAGCCCTTCGGCCTTGGGGTCAACGGGGTCGGCGCCAACGGGCGGCGCGGCGGGGGTCATCCCTTGGAACAGATCTGCCATGATCAGCGCTTGAACCGCAGTCCACCGCTGCGCCCGTCGCGCAGGATTGACACGTCCCAGGCATCGCTGCGGCGGCGCACCTCCTCCTCCAACCCGGCGGTTGAGGAAATGCTGCGGCCGTTCACCGACACGATCACGTCGCCGGCACGCCAGCCCGCGCGGCGGGCGCGCACGCCGGTTTCCAGCACCACCACACCTTCGGTCGAAACCGGCACCTTGATCTTGGCGTTCAACGCGGGGTTGAGATTGCCGATGATCAGGTCCTGAAACGGCCCCGGATCGGTGAACTGGCGCCGGTCCGTTGGCGGGATTTCAGGCGCGGCGATCAGGGCGATCTCAGCCGTGATCATCTGGCCAGCGCGCATCACGGTGACCGGTGCGACCCCGCCGATCCCACGGGACGCGAGGCGAAATTCAAGCTCCTGCGCGCTGTTGATAGGGTCCTTGTCCACCGCCACCAACACATCGCCGCGCTGCAACCCGGCCACAGCAAAGGGGCTGAGAGGGTGCAGGTCGCGCAGCACCACGCCGCCCGCACGAGGCAGGCCCAGCCCTTCGACAAGATCACCGGTGACGGGCTGCGCCTCAATACCCGACCAAGGCCGGGCCAATTCGGCGCGACCGCCGCGGGCCTGCGCGACCACCTGCGCCACCAGATTCGACGGCACCGCAAACCCGATACCGTTCGACCCGCCACCGCGCGTCAGGATCGCGGTGTTCACACCCACCAGCGCGCCGGACATGTCAACCAACGCGCCGCCCGAATTGCCCGGATTGATCGCCGCGTCGGTCTGGATGAAATAGCCCTGCCCGTTCGGCCCGCCGGTGCGCGCCAGCGCCGACACGATGCCAGAGGTCACGGTCTGCCCCACGCCAAACGGGTTGCCGATGGCCAGCACGAGATCGCCAACCTCCACCGTGTCACTGTCCCTAAGCACGATCGCGGGCAGGTCCGAGGCGCCGGTCAGCCGAAGAACCGCCAGATCGCTGCGTTCGTCGGCCAGCACCACCTCAGCATCAAACTCGGTTTTGTCCGCCAGCACCACGCGGATTTCATCGGCGCCGCCGACCACATGAAAATTGGACACCACCAGCCCATCTGCCGCGACGATCACGCCGGACCCGAGCGAATTCTCCATCTGGCGGGTTTTGGGCATAACCCCGCGGAAAAACCGTTCAAAGAACGGGTCCCCGGCAAAGGGCGAGGCCCGACGCTCCACAATCTTGCGCGCGTAGATGTTGACCACTGACGGCGCCGCGGCCTTCACCACCGGCGCAAACGACAGGCTGATCTCAGCGCGGGAACCGGGCACGCGGCTGTCGGCCGCCGCGGGATGGACCAACAGACCTGCCGCCACACCAAAAGCCATGAACATAAGCGCGATCCGGGCGAGCATGGCGTGTCCTTTTCGGCAGGGGGCGTCGCGGCGCAGTCTATGCCCACGCAGGCCTGAGACAAGAGGCGCAAGCGCGCAAAGAAAAACGCCGCCCCGGGATGCGGGGCGGCGTTCAGCCATGATGCGCAGCCCGGGTCGCGGCGCAGACGGCGCAGCAACCGCAGGCGCAGCGATCATTCAGCGGCGGCTTCTTCGGCGGCAACGCGGGCTTTGTCGCCAGCGCCTTTGGCAGCGGTGTCACGCTCAACCAGCTCTATGATCGCCATAGGCGCCATGTCACCGTAACGGAAGCCAGCGCGCAGCACACGGGCGTAACCGCCGGCGCGCTCAGCGTAACGCGGGCCGAGGACTTCGAACAGTTTCTTGACAGCCGCGCCCTGCTTAAGACGTGAATGCGCATTCCGGCGCGAATGCAGATCGCCCCGCTTGCCAAGCGTGATCAGCTTGTCAATGATCCGCTTCATTTCTTTGGCTTTGGGAACAGTCGTCTTGATCTGTTCATGCTCGATCAATGAGACGGCCATGTTCGCGAACATCGCTTTGCGGTGTTCGGCGGTGCGGTTTAGTTTGCGGTAGCCAGAGCCATGACGCATGAGATTTCTCCGTAAGTGAGGTTTATTTTACTTTGTCCGGTCCGACTGGTCGCGGGCCTCCTTGGGGCGTCTGAGCCCAGAGACTTTCCCCACCGACCGAGGCCGGCGGGGAAATCCTTTGTTAAGATCGCGCCTGCACGGTGATCAGAACTGATCTTCGTATTTGCGGGCGAGGTCTTCGATGTTCTCAGGCGGCCAATCAGGCACGTCCATCCCGAGGTGGAGACCCATGGTGGACAGGACCTCCTTGATCTCGTTCAAGGATTTGCGGCCGAAGTTCGGGGTGCGGAGCATCTCGGCTTCGGTTTTCTGGATCAGGTCGCCGATGTAGACGATGTTGTCGTTCTTCAGGCAGTTCGCCGAACGCACCGACAGCTCCAGCTCATCCACCTTCTTCAGCAGAAGGGGGTTGAACTCAAGATCGTCGGCCTCTTCCTTACGGGACACGCTGTCGGGCTCTTCGAAGTTCACAAAGACCGAAAGCTGGTCCTGCAGGATGCGCGCGGCATAGGCAACGGCGTCTTCAGGGGTGATGGACCCGTCAGTCTCGACCGAGAGCGTGAGCTTGTCATAGTCGAGCACCTGACCCTCGCGGGTCGGCTCCACTTTGTAAGACACGCGCTTGACCGGCGAGAACAGCGCGTCAACCGGGATCAGGCCAATCGGGCTGTCCTCAGTTTTCGCTTTGTCGGCGGGGACATAGCCATTGCCGGTGTTGACCGTCAGCTCCATGTGGAGCGACGCGCCCTCATCGAGATGGCAGATCACGTGCTCGGTATTGAGGATCTCAATCCCGGCCGAGGTCTGGATGTCGCCAGCGACGACGACGCCTGGACCCTTTTTCTGGAGCGTGAGGCGCTTGGGCCCCTCGACCTCCATCTTGACCGCGACACCCTTCACGTTGAGCACCACATCCGTCACGTCTTCTCGCACACCGGCGATCGACGAGAATTCATGCAGCACGCCATCGATCTGGATCGAGACGATCGCCGCGCCCTGAAGGGACGACAGCAGCACACGCCGCAGCGCGTTGCCGAGGGTGAGGCCAAAGCCCCGCTCCAGCGGTTCCGCGACGACGGTGGCGTTGGTCGCCGGCTCTGCGCCCGGACGAATGTCCAGACGGTTCGGCCGGATAAGTTCCTGCCAGTTTTTATGGATCATGAGGCGTGGTCCTCCATGCCGTTCCGTCGCGGGATCCGGGCCGCGACGAATGTCCCGAGGAATCCTTGGGGTCTTCTCTCAACGGCGAAGGCCCGCCCCTGAAACAGGGAGCGGGCCGGCCGGGCGCAGTCCGCAAAGCGTCAGACGCGACGACGCTTGGGCGGGCGGCAGCCATTGTGCGGGATCGGGGTCACGTCGCGGATCGACGTGACGGTCAGACCGGCTGCCTGGAAAGCGCGCAGAGCGCTTTCACGACCACCGCCAGGACCCTGGATTTCCACCTCAACGGTGCGCATTCCATGCTCCATAGCCTTTTTCGCTGCGTCTTCAGCAGCGACCTGAGCGGCGTAGGGAGTGGATTTGCGCGACCCGCGGAAGCCCATCGCACCAGACGACGACCAAGAAATGGCGTTGCCCTGCGCGTCAGCGATGAGGATCTTGGTGTTGTTGAAAGAAGAGTTCACGTGGGCGACGCCCGACGAGATATTCTTCTTCTCTTTTTTCTTAGCGCGAACTTTATCACGTGCCATTGATCAAGCCCCCCTTATTTCTTCTTGCCAGCGATCGCCTTCGCAGGACCCTTGCGGGTGCGGGCGTTCGTGTGGGTGCGCTGACCACGGGTGGGCAGGCCGCGACGATGACGCAGACCGCGGTAGCAGCCCAAATCCATCAGTCGCTTGATATTGACCGAAACTTCACGGCGCAGGTCGCCTTCGACCTGCTGGTTGGCGTCGATATACTCGCGGATCGCGAGCACTTCGGCGTCAGAGAGTTCGTTCACACGACGGGCTTCCGAAACACCAACCGCTTCGCAGATCTTCTTGGCGGAGGTGTTGCCGATGCCGTGGATGTAGGTGAGGGCGATGTGAACCCGTTTGTTAGTCGGGATGTTCACGCCGGAAATGCGCGCCAAAGGTCGTCTCCGATCATTTCACGGCGCGCCCGGTGAAGCCCGGTAAGATGCGCCGCGTCATCTGTAAGTTGCAGAACGGGAACCCGCCCTACGTCGATGCCCGCTGGGGGCCGTCACCCCGAATTGCGTCAACGATAGGTCAACGCGACTCTTCGTGTCTGAGCGCGCGGAGTATATGAACGACTCAGGTGCCGTCAACCCCACGCGGTGGAATATCGTCAGCCGTCAAGCGCACCACGCACCGAGGCCGCGACATCGCCGATATCACCAAGGCCATCGATGCTCATGAGCTTGCCCTTGGCATGGTAGTAACCAATCAGGCGCGAGGTATCCCGGTAGTAGTTAAAAAGCCGCCTGCGCATGGCTTCTTCGTTGTCATCAGCGCGGTGCTTGAAGAAGTTCTCAGCACCACAATTGTCGCACACATGTTCCACCGCGGGGCGCTTGGTCACCTCGTGGTAAACCTCGCCGCATTTGCCGCAGGTAAACCGTCCGGTCACGCGCGCGATCAGCGCCTCGTCATCCACCTGCATCTCAACGACCTTGTCGAGCGTGAGGCCCTTGGACGCAAGCAGGACCTCAAGCGCGTCGGCCTGGGCGAGGGTGCGCGGAAAACCGTCGAAGATCATGCCCTTCGCGGCATCACCTGCTTCAATCCGCTCCTCGATCAGGCCAATGACGATCTCGTCTGTAACGAGATCGCCGCGCGCCATGATGTCCCTCACCTTCTCCCCAAGCGGTGTTCCCGCCGCCTGAGCTGCGCGAAGCATGTCGCCGGTGGAGAGCTGGACCATCCCCCGCACGTCGATCAGGACACGAGCCTGAGTGCCTTTGCCGGCGCCAGGCGGGCCGAGGAGGATGATGTTCATTTGCGCTTCTTCCCTTTGCCGCGGAGGCGTGATTTCTCAATCAGCCCCTCGTATTGATGCGCGAGCAGATGGCTCTGCACCTGGGTCACGGTATCCATCGTAACCGACACGACGATCAAAAGCGAAGTGCCTCCAAAGTAGAAGGGCACAGCAAGCTCAGCACGTAAGATCTCAGGCATCAGGCAGATGATCGAAAGATAGCCAGCGCCCAGAACCGTCAGTCGGTTCAGAACATAGTCCAGATATTCAGCGGTCTTTTTGCCGGGACGAATGCCAGGAACATAGCCACCGTTACGCTTCAGGTTGTCCGCCACATCCTCGGGGTTGAAAACAACCGCGGTGTAGAAGAACGAAAAGAACACGATCATGCTGACGAAGAATGCCAGATAAAGTGGCTGACCCGGCCCGAAATAGGCTGCGATCCAACCCAGCACGCCTGTGGTCCCTCCATCAGCGGAGAACCCAGCAATCGTGGCCGGCAGCAGCAGCAAAGACGACGCAAAGATCGGCGGAATCACTCCCGCGGTGTTGACCTTCAACGGCAGGAACGAATTTTCCCCGCCATACATCTTCTGCCCCACTTGGCGCTTGGGATACTGCACCAAGATCCGGCGCTGTGCGCGTTCGATGTACACCACACCTGCGATCACGACGATCGCCAGCACAATGACCACCAGAATAACGAAGGCGGCAAGCTGGCCGGTGCGCCCCAGTTCAAAGACTTGAGCCAGCGCGCGCGGAAGCTCCGCGACTATGCCTGCATAGATGATCAGCGAGATGCCGTTGCCGATGCCACGGGCGGTGATCTGTTCACCCACCCACATCAGGAACATGGTGCCACCAACAAGGCTGATGACCGCCGAGGCCTGGAAGAACAGGCCCGGATCCATCGCAAGGCCCTGCCCCTCAAGCCCGACGGAGATGCCGTAGGCTTGGAAGGTGGCAAGGATCACCGTGCCGTAGCGTGTGTATTGGTTGATTTTGCGCCGGCCAGCCTCGCCATCCTTCTTCATCTTTTCCAGCTCAGGGACCATCGAGGTCATGAGCTGCATGATGATGGACGCCGAAATGTACGGCATGATTCCAAGGGTCAGGATCGCCATGCGGCTGACGGCACCGCCAGCGAACATGTTGAACACGCCCAGAATCCCGCCCTGCGTCTGCTGGATGAATCCAGAGAGCGCGACCGGATCGATGCCCGGAAGCGGGATATACGTCCCGAGGCGGTAAATGATCAAAAGCCCCAGGGTGAACCAGATGCGGTTCTTGAGATCCTTGGCCTTGCCGAAGGTGCCCCAGGACAGGTTCGCCGCCATCTGCTCTGCTGCTGATGCCATGCGCTCCGCCCTCCATGGATGCGCCGCCCGGACGGGATGTCCGCGGCGGCGCTTAGTTAACTAATTGCCGGGGCGCGCCCCTGCAATCTCATTCGTTAGCCGCGGCACCTTTGGTGGGCAGAACCACCGGCAGGGTCACGGTACCGCCAGCGGCTTCCACCGCGGCGAGCGCCGCTTTGGACGCACCGGTCACGGTCAGATTAACGGCCTGCTTCAGCGCACCACGCCCGAGGACGCGAACGCCATCCAGCTTGCGGCGCACGAGTCCCGAGGCCACGAGCACGTCTTCGGTCAGCGCCACGGACGCGTCAAGTTTGCCGTCGTCGATGAACTTCTGGATGCTGTCCAGATTGACCGCAGAGAATTTCTTTTGGTTCGGCGGCGTGAAGCCACGCTTGGGCAGGCGGCGATAGAGCGGCATCTGCCCGCCCTCAAAACCGTTGAGCGCGACGCCTGAACGGGAAGACTGGCCTTTGATGCCGCGTCCACCCATTTTGCCCGTGCCCGAACCGGGACCACGACCAACACGCTTTTTCGACTTGGTGGCGCCGGGGTTGTCCCGAAGTTCATTGAGTTTCATGACGCGTCTCCTTCTTGTCGGACGCCCGCGGCCGCGTCATCAGCGGCGGGCCCATCGACCAAATGAACCGCCCAGAACCCCGGACGGGGAAGGCGGCGCGCCCTGTATTAAAGGGCGCGCCGCCGGATCTTCAAGCCGTCCCTTTCGGGCTCAGGCCTTTTCTTCGACGATCTGCACCAGGTGCGGAATGCTTTCCGCCATGCCGCGGACTGAGGGAGTGTCCTCAAGCACACGAACCTTGTGCATTTTGTTCAGCCCGAGACCGATGAGGGTCGCGCGCTGGCTCGCCGGACGGCGGATCGGAGAGCCGATCTGCTTGACGGTGATGGTCTTGGTCATCGCTCAATCTTTCCGATCAGGCGTCGACGGTCTCGGCCGTTTCGGCCGGGGCGTCGTCGCGTTTGGGAAGGATGTCGGCGACTTTCTTGCCGCGACGCGAAGCAACCTGACGGGGAGACTGCGACAGCTTGAGGCCATCGATGGTCGCCCGGATCATGTTGTACGGGTTCTGCGAACCCAACGACTTCGCAACCACATCCTGAATGCCAAGCATTTCGAACACGGCGCGCATCGGGCCGCCCGCGATGATGCCGGTACCCTGAGGAGCGGTCCGCATCACGACTTTGCCGGCGCCGTGGCGACCTTCCATGTCATGGTGCAGGGTCCGACCCTCACGCAGGGGCACACGGATCATCTGCCGCTTGGCCTGCTCGGTGGCCTTGCGGATTGCCTCGGGGACTTCGCGGGCCTTGCCCTTACCGAAGCCCACGCGGCCTTTTTGGTCGCCAACAACGACAAGTGCTGCAAAGCCGAAGCGTTTGCCGCCCTTTACCGTCTTGGACACCCGGTTGATCGCAACAAGGCGATCAGCAAATTCCGGGTCTTCACGCTCGCGGCGGTCACGCCGATCATCATTTCTGGCCATGATCGCCTCCTCAGAACTTCAGGCCGCCGGCGCGCGCAGCGTCGGCAAGGGCCTTGAGTTTACCGTGGAACAGGTAGCCCCCACGGTCGAAGACCACTTCCTCGACACCCGCGGCTTTGGCGCGCTCGGCAATGATATTGCCGATCTTTGCCGCAGCGTCACAGTTGGTTTTGCCGAGAAGGCCGTGATCTTTTTCCATGGTGGAGGCGGCGCAAAGGGTGATGCCCTGAACGTCGTCAATCACCTGGACCGAAATGTTCTTGTTCGAACGATGCACCGACAAACGCGGCTTATCCCCCGAGAACTTTTTAAGCCGATTCCGGACGCGCATGCGGCGTTTTAGGAACAGGCTGCGTTTGGTGTTCGCCATCTCATGCGCTCCTTACTTTTTCTTACCTTCCTTGCGGAAGATATATTCGCCCTTGTAACGGATTCCCTTGCCTTTATAGGGCTCAGGCTTCCGCCACTCCCGGATGTTCGCTGCCACCTGCCCGACCAACTGCTGGTCGATGCCGGTGACCTCGATCTCCGTGGGCTTGGCGCACTTGATGTCAATCCCCGAGGGGATCGCGAACTCGACGTCGTGAGAATAACCGAGGGTCATCTTCAGGGTCGAGCCCTGAACGGCGGCACGGTAGCCGACGCCCAAGATCTCGAGCTCCTTCTTGAAGCCCTCAGTCACGCCCGTTACCAGGTTTTGAACCTGGGTCCGGGTCATGCCCCACTGCTGACGCGCACGCTTAGAAGAGCCGCGCGGCTTCACGGAGACGGACGAGCCGTCAAGCGTGACATCAACATCGTCGGTGGCGGTGAAGCTGCGAAGCCCTTTGGGCCCCGTCACTTCGATGGTCTGGCCGGAGAGCGTCGCGGAGACGCCGCCGGGCAGTTCGATCGGTTTCTTGCCGATGCGAGACATAGCGGAAGCCTCCTTAGAACACCGTGCAGAGGACTTCACCGCCAACGTTGGCGGATCGGGCCTGTGCATCGGTCATGACGCCCTTCGACGTGGACACGATGGCCACACCGAGGCCCTGACGGACCTGCGGAATTTCCTTCACGCCCGTATAGACGCGGCGACCGGGGGTCGAGACCCGGCGAACTTCACGGATGACGGGTTCACCATCGAAGTACTTGAGAGAGATCTCAAACTCCGGGAAACCCGACTTGCCGTCAACCTTCTCATACCCACGGATAAAGCCTTCCGAGGCGAGAACATCGAGCACCCAACCCTGCACTTTCGAGACATGGCTGCGAACGGTCGATTTGCGTCGCATCTGCGCGTTGCGGATGCGGGTCAGCATATCGCCGATGGGATCGTTGATAGACATCTACGTACTCCTCACCAGCTCGATTTGACCATGCCGGGGATCTGGCCGCTTGAGGCCAGGTCACGCAGCGCGATACGGGACATTTTGAGTTTCCGGTAGTAGGCCCGGGGACGTCCCGAGATTTCACACCGGTTGCGAAGACGCGTGGCGGAAGAGCTCCGCGGCAGCTTCGCAAGTTTCATCGAAAGCTTCACCCGATCCGAGAGCTTAAGCTCCGGATTGCGGATCTGCTCTTTGAGCGCAGCGCGCTTGCTCGCGTACTTGTCGACGAGCTTCTGGCGCTTTTTTTCACGCTCGATCATGCTGACTTTGGCCATATCGGTCTCCCTCGCCTCAGCTCGTGAACGGCATGTTGAAGTGCGTCAGAAGCGCCTTCGCCTCCGCGTCCGAAGGCGCGGTGGTCCCGATGACAATGTCCATGCCCCACATCTGGTCGATGCGGTCATAGTCAATCTCGGGAAACACGATGTGCTCACGCAGGCCCAGGGCATAGTTGCCTCGGCCGTCGAAAGAGGTCGGCTTCGTTCCGCGGAAGTCGCGCACGCGCGGCAATGCGACGGTAATCAGACGGTCGAGAAACTCGTACATCTTGTTACCACGAAGGGTGACCTTGACACCCAGCGGCATGTCTTCACGCACCTTGAACCCGGCGATCGAGTTCTTGGCTTTCGTGATGACCGGACGCTGACCGGCGATTTTGGTCATTTCATCGAAGGCGATCTTGATCTTCTTCGAGTCGCTGACCGCTTCGCCGACGCCCATGTTGAGAACGATTTTCTCAAGGCGCGGAATCTGCATGTCGTTCTTGTAGCCGAACTCTTCCTTCAACGCCGGACGGATCATGTCCTTGTACAGCGTCTTCAGGCGCGGCGTATAATCGGCTGCATCAAGCATCGATAACCTCCCCCGACTTTTTGGCGAAGCGGACCTTCTTGCCATCGACGTCCTTGAAGCCGATCCGCGTGGGACCACCTTCTTTGGGGTCGAGATAGGCGAGGTTGCTCAGCTCAATGGAAGCTTCCTTGGCAATCCGGCCGCCTTCGGCGTTCGGGCTGGCACGCAGGTGACGGGTCACCATGTTCACGCCTCCGACCAGGGCACGATTTGCGGCGGGCAAAACCCGAAGAATCTCGCCCTCCTTGCCCTTGTCCTTGCCAGTGAGAACGACGACCTTGTCGCCCTTTTTCAGCTTGGCAGCCATCACAGCACCTCCGGAGCGAGCGACACGATCTTCATGAAGTTCTTGCCACGAAGCTCACGCACGACCGGGCCGAAGATACGGGTTCCGACCGGCTCGAGGTTGTTGTTCAGGATAACCGCGGCATTGCCGTCGAAACGGATGGCAGAACCATCATCACGACGAACTTCCTTGGCGGTGCGAACGACGACGGCCTTGCGGACGTCACCCTTCTTCACACGGCCGCGGGGGATGGCCTCCTTAACGGAGACCACGATGATGTCCCCGACCGACGCGTACTTACGTTTCGCGCCGCCGAGAACTTTGATGCACTGCACTCGGCGGGCGCCCGAATTATCGGCGACCTCGAGATTGGTCTGCATCTGGATCATGGCTGATCACTCCCGACCTGCAGGGACGGTGCCCTGCGGTTTCGATAAGATGGAAAGGTGAAATCGAAGAGGCTCATGCCTCGTCGATCACCACCTCCCACCGCTTGGTTTTCGAGATCGGCTGACATTCGCGAATGCGAACGGCATCGCCGATTTTGAACTGCTCATTGGCGTCGTGGGCGCGGTAGCGCTTGGACTTCCGGATGGTCTTCTTCATCACCGGATGGGTGAAGCGACGTTCAACCGAGACCGTGACGGTCTGGGTGTTCTGGTCGCCAACCACTGTGCCGGTCAGAATGCGCTTGGGCATCTCAGGCCTCTCCCGTCTCGGACGCCGCTGATGCGACGGCCTTCTGGTTCAGGATTGTTTTGACCCGGGCGACGCTGCGACGAGTCACAGTCATCTTGTGGGTTTGCTCGGCTTGGCCAGTGGCGGCCTGGAAACGCATATTGAATGCCTCCTTCTTCAGCGCGACGAGCTTCTCGCGCAGCTGATCGGGGGTCATGTCGCGCAGTTCAGCGGCTTTCATGTCCACGTAATCCTCTTGCGGAACGACTGTTGCGGGCCTTGGGCCCGCTTAGGTCGGTTAAAGCACAACAGAGGTGAAGGGAGGGCCGCCCCCGAGGGAGCGGCCCACACCATCACCAGTCTTCGCGCTGAACGAATCGGCATTTGACGGGCAGCTTCATAGCCGCCAATCGCAGTGCCTCCCTTGCCACAGGCTCGGTGACGCCGTCAATCTCGAACATCACACGACCAGGTTTGACCTTGGCCGCCCAATATTCAACGGAGCCCTTACCTTTACCCATGCGGACCTCGGTCGGCTTCTGGGTGACAGGAACGTCGGGGAAAATACGGATCCAGACGCGGCCCTGACGCTTCATATGACGCGTCATGGCACGACGGGCGGCCTCGATCTGGCGCGCGGTGACGCGCTCCGGCTCGATGGCTTTAAGCCCGAAGGATCCGAAATTCAGGTCCGCGCCGCCTTTGGCCACACCATGGATGCGGCCTTTATGCTGCTTGCGGAACTTTGTGCGCTTCGGCGAAAGCATTTTCTATCTCTCCTTCCGCTCAGTCGCGACGGGGCGGACGGCCACCGCCGCCGCCACCTTCCTGCATGGTCGCCATACGGCGGTCATGCGCGGACGGATCATGTTCGAGGATCTCACCTTTAAAGATCCAGGTCTTGATCCCGATGATGCCATAGGCTGTCTTTGCCTCGACATGTGCGTAGTCGATGTCCGCACGAAGGGTATGCAGGGGCACGCGGCCCTCACGGTACCATTCGGTGCGGGCGATCTCTGCGCCGCCCAGACGGCCGGCGCAGTTGATCCGGATGCCCAGGGCACCCATGCGCATCGCACTCTGAACCGCACGTTTGATGGCGCGACGGAAGGCAATGCGGCGCTCGAGCTGCTGGGCGATGTTCTCGCCGACCAGACGGGCGTCGATCTCGGGCTTGCGGACCTCAACAATGTTGAGGTGCAGTTCCGACGCAGTGAGCTCCGACAGCTGCTTGCGCAGCTTTTCGATGTCGGCGCCTTTTTTACCGATGATCACGCCCGGACGCGCAGTGTGAATGGTCACACGGCATTTCCGATGCGGACGCTCGATGATCACGCGGGAAATCCCGGCGGCACCGCAGGTCTTGCGGATGAATTTGCGCATCCGAAGATCTTCATGGAGCAGATCGCCGTACTCGCGCGTCGGCGCGTACCAGCGGCTGTCCCAAGTGCGGTTGACCTGCAGGCGCAGGCCGATCGGATTGACCTTATTGCCCATCAGACGTTCTCCTCGACCTGGCGAACCTTAACGGTGACCTGGCTGAACGGCTTGAAGATGCGTCCGAAACGACCGCGCGCCCTAGGGCGACCGCGTTTCATCACCATCGTCTTGCCGACCCAGGCTTCGGCGACGACCAGGTTGTCGACGTCAAGACCGTGGTTGTTCTCAGCATTGGCGATCGCCGACTGAAGGCATTTCTTCACGTCGTTGGCGATGCGCTTTTTGGAGAAGGTCAGCTCAGACAAAGCCTGCCCAACCGTCTTCTGCCGGATCAGCTGCGCGACCAAGTTCAGCTTCTGCGGCGACACGCGCAGCATTCGGCTGACGGCCATCGCTTCATCGTCCGCGACGCGGCGCGGATTTTGGGACTTGCCCATAACTCGTTACCTCCGCTTCGCTTTTTTGTCGGCGGAATGGCCGTAATAGGTGCGAGTCGGCGAGTATTCGCCGAACTTCTGACCAATCATATCCTCAGTCACGTTGACCGGGATATGCTTGTGGCCGTTGTAAACGCCGAACGTCAAACCGACGAACTGCGGCAGGATGGTGCTCCGACGCGACCAGATTTTGATCACTTCGTTGCGCGTATTACCCTGCGCCTTCTCCGCCTTCTTAAGGACATAGGAGTCGACGAACGGGCCCTTCCAGATAGAACGAGGCATCTGTCGGCTCCTTACTTCTTGCCCTTGCGCACATGGCGCGAGCGGAGAATGTACTTATCGGTCGCCTTGTTCGTGCGGGTGCGATGGCCCTTGGTGGGCTTGCCCCAGGGCGTGACCGGGTGACGACCGCCCGAGGTGCGACCTTCGCCGCCGCCGTGGGGGTGATCGATCGGGTTCATGGCAACGCCGCGGACCGAAGGACGCTTTCCCTTGTGACGGATGCGTCCGGCCTTGCCGAAGTTCTGGTTCTGATGGTCCTGGTTGGACACCGCACCGATCGTCGCCATGCACTCCTGACGCACAAGCCGAAGCTCGCCCGAGGAGAGACGGATCTGAGCGTAGCCACCATCACGACCAACGAACTGAGCGTAGGAGCCCGCAGCGCGCGCCACCTGGCCACCCTTGCCGGGCTTCAGTTCGATGTTGTGAACGATCGTGCCAATCGGCATGCCGGTGAAGGGCATCGCGTTGCCGGGCTTCACGTCGACTTTGTTGCCGGCAACAACCTGATCGCCAACGCCGAGGCGCTGCGGGGCCAGGATGTAGGTACGTTCGCCATCCGCATACAGCACGAGCGCGATGAACGCCGTACGGTTGGGATCGTATTCGATGCGTTCCACCGTCGCGGGCACGTCGTACTTACGACGCTTGAAATCCACAATACGGTAAAGGCGCTTCGCGCCGCCGCCGCGCCGCCGCGCGGTGATCCGTCCGGTGTTGTTCCGGCCGCCCTTTTTCGTCAGGCCCTCAGTGAGGGTCTTGACGGGACGTCCTTTCCACAGTTCCGAACGGTCGATCAGAACCAGCCCGCGCTGGCCCGGCGTCGTGGGTTTGTAAGTCTTCAACGCCATCTTGCTGTCTTCCGTCGCTGTAGCATTCTCGCGTTCGGGCGCTGCCCGGGGTCGCGAAGCCTGCTTTGACACATGCGGCCCCGAAGGTCCGCGTCGCGTGAAACCGGGCCCCGAAGGGCGCCGTTTCGGGCCGAAGCCCATCGTTCTCAGTCAGTTTTTAAGGTCTGGCCGGGAACGAAACCGCGGGCCCGAAGGCCCGCGAGAATCAGATCGTTGTGGCTTCTATCAAAGCCCGGTGGAAACGTCGATCATGTTTCCCTCTTCGAGGGTCACATAGGCCTTTTTGACGTCCTTGCGCCGACCCAGCATACCGCGGAAGCGCTTGGTCTTCCCCTTGGTCACGGCGGTGTTCACCGCCTTGACCTTGACCTTGAAGAGGGCCTCGACCGCCTCCTTGATCAACGGCTTGCTGGCGTCGATCGCCACCTCGAACACAACGGCGTTGTGCTCAGAGGCCATTGTGGCCTTTTCGGTGATGATCGGCTTGCGGATCACGTCGTAGAGTTCAGCTTTCACGGTCATTTCAGGCGCGCCTCCAGCGCTTCCAGACCGGCCTTCGTCAGCACGAGCTTATCACGGCGCAGGATGTCATAGACATTCGCACCCTGGCACGGCAGCACGTCGAGACCGTCAATGTTGCGCGCGGCGAGCAGGAAGTTGGCGTCAACCTCCGGCCCGTCGATGAACAGCGCCCGACGAAGACCGAGCTTTTTGACGTTGGACGCCAGCAGCGCGGTCTTGGCCTCAGCCATCGTGATGTTCTGCACGATGACCAGTTCGCCGGCTTTGACCTTAGCCGAAAGCGCCATCTTCAGACCCAGTTTGCGGACCTTTTTGGTCAGCTCATGCGCATGGGAGCGTACGACCGGGCCTTTGGTGGTGGCGCCGTGACGGAACTGTGCCACGGCCTTGTCGCCGTGACGTGCGCCGCCGGTGCCCTTTTGACGGTAGATCTTTTTCGTGGAGTAGCTGAGCTCACCCCGCGATTTGGTCTTGTGCGTGCCCGCCTGGCGCTTGGCCAGCTGGTAACGCACGACCCGGTGCAGGATGTCCGCGCGCGGCTCCAGCCCGAAGATCTCATCATTCAATTCGATTTCGCCCGCAGGGGACGCGTCGAGATTGAGAATAGCAGCTTTCATCACTCAGCCCCCCCGTCGACGGTCACTTCGGCCGGAGCCTCAGAAGCCTCGGCAGTGCGGATCGCAGCCGGGGTCGGAAGACCGTCAAAGGCCTTCTTCTTCACGGCGTCGCGAATGGTAACCCAGCCGCCCTTGGACCCCGGAACCGCACCTTTGACCATGACCAGACCACGACCGAGATCCGTGCGGACCACTTCGAGGTTCTGGATCGTAACGCGCGCCGCGCCCATGTGGCCGGCCATCTTCTTGCCCTTGAACACGCGGCCCGGATCCTGACACTGGCCCGTGGACCCGTGTGAGCGATGCGAAACCGACACGCCGTGCGACGCACGCAGGCCGCCGAAGTTGTGGCGTTTCATAGCGCCGGCAAAGCCTTTGCCGATGCTCGTGCCCGCGACGTCGACATGCTGACCGGCAAGGAAATGCTCAGCGGTGATTTCAGCGCCGACTTCGATCAGGTTCTCGGGGGAAACCCGGAACTCGGCCACTTTGCGCTTGGGTGCCACATTGCCACGGGCGAAGTGACCGCGCATCTGCGCCGTCGTGTTCTTCGCCTTCGCGTTGCCCGCGCCAAGCTGGACGGCAGTGTAGCCGTCATTGTCCGAGGTGCGCTGAGCGACAACCTGGACATTTTCCATGTGGAGAACAGTGACAGGGATCTGCCGACCATCTTCCATGAAAAGCCGGGTCATACCCAGCTTTTTTGCGATTACTCCGGAGCGCATGTTCATCCCCTCAGAGCTTGATCTCGACGTCCACGCCGGCCGCGAGGTCGAGCTTCATCAGCGCGTCCACGGTCTGCGGGGTCGGGTCAACGATGTCCAGCATGCGCTTGTGCGTGCGGATCTCGAACTGCTCACGGCTTTTCTTGTCAATGTGCGGACCGCGCAGGACGGTATACTTCTCAATCTTGTTGGGAAGTGGGATCGGTCCGCGGACGGTCGCGCCGGTGCGCTTGGCGGTATCGACGATTTCCTTCGTGCTGGCATCCAGCACGCGGTAGTCGAAGGCCCTAAGCCGGATTCTGATATTCTGGCCTTGCATGGCACTTACCTCTCGGGGATCGCAGGGAATTCAACGAGTTGGCCGGGAGCAAGACACCCCCGGCCGACTGGAACAGAACTGCGCAGATTACGCGATGATTTTCGACACCACGCCGGCGCCGACAGTGCGGCCACCTTCACGGATGGCGAAGCGCAGCTTCTCCTCCATGGCGATGGGCGCGATCAGCTCGACTTCGAACTTAAGGTTGTCGC
>JBLGAC010000002.1:0-209511 GCA_047610385.1 Paracoccaceae bacterium
AGGCGGAATGTGGCGCGTACATTCACGTCGAACATCTCAGCCAGCGCGTCATGGTCGGTTTCCATCATCCCGCCAGACATCACCGTGCGCGCGCCGTTCACCAGAATGTCCACCCGGTCCCATGCGTCCAGCGTGGCGGCCACAAGGTTGCTGGCGCTGAGCGGGTCGGTCAGGTTGCACGGAAAGGCGATGACCTTTCCGCCATCTTCGCGGATCTGTTGGGCGACGGCGCGCAGGTCCGCGTCCTCGCGGTCCGCGATCACGACACGCGCGCCCGCCGCCGCCATCCGCAGGGCGGTTTCGCGCCCGACGCCATGGGCGGCACCGGTGACGATGGCGGATTTTCCCTCAAACGTGGCGGCCATGCCGGGCCCTTTCGGTTGGGTTTGAACGCAGCCCGGACCTTAGCCGCCCGCGCCCTTCCTGGCGAGAGCGCAGGCCATGCCTTGCCAGCGGCGTCCGCGCTTGGTGTTATGGGGTTGAAATGCCGCCAGCGCGAAGGAACCTGACATCATGAGCTCCGCCTACCTGCAAGGTCTGGACCGCACCGCGGCCAATCATCAGCCCCTGTCGCCGCTGACCCTGCTGGACCGCGCGGCAACCACGTTCCCGGACCGTGTCGCGGTGATCCATGGCGATCAGCGCATCAGCTACCGCGATTTTGACGCGCGCGCGAAACAGCTGGCATCGGCGCTGGCGGGCGCGGGGATCGGGCGGTCTGACACCGTGTCGGCGCTGCTGCACAACACGCCGCCGATGCTGGACGCCCATTACGGCGTGCCGATGCTGGGCGCGGTGCTGAACGCGATCAACACGCGGCTGGACGCGGCGGGCACATCGTTCATTCTGGATCATGCTGAGGCAAAGATCCTGATCGTTGACGCCGAATTGCTGCCGCTGGCCGAAGCAGCCCTGGCGCGTGCCACCAACGCCCCGCGCATCATCGTCTACCGCGATCCGACCGCGCCTGAGACCCATGATGCCGGCGGCGCGCATGAGGATTATGAGCATTTCATCGCCAAGGGCGACCCGACCTTTCAAGGCCCGGGGCCGCTGGATGAATGGGACGCGATCAGCCTGAACTACACCTCTGGCACCACCGGGGATCCCAAAGGCGTGGTCTACCATCACCGCGGCGCGATGCTGCTGGCGACGGGCAACATCGTGCATGCGGGCATGGCCACGGCGCCGGTGTATCTGTGGACGCTGCCGATGTTCCATTGCAACGGCTGGTGCTTTCCGTGGTCGATCTCAGCCAAGGGGGGCACCCATGTCTGCCTGCGGGCGGTGCGCGCTGCGCCGATCTATGCGCTGATCGCGGAACATGGCGTCACCCATATGTGCGGCGCTCCGATTGTCATGAGCACGATGCTGAACGCGCCTGACGCTGACAAGCGCCCGCTGCCCCATGTGGTCCAGTTTTGGACCGCCGCTGCGCCGCCCCCTGAATCCGTGCTGGCCGCGATGGCTGAAGCTGGGTTCAACGTCACCCATGTCTATGGGCTGACCGAGGTTTACGGCCCCGCCGTCATCAACGAATGGCACGGCGAATGGGATGCGTTGCCCGCGGCGGAACGCGCGCGCCTGAAATCGCGCCAAGGCGTGCGCTATGCCGCCCTGGAGGCCCTGGAGGTGCTGGACCCCGAAACCATGGCACCGGTTCCCGCCGACGGGGTGACGCTGGGCGAGATCTGCTTTCGCGGCAATGTGGTGATGAAGGGCTATTTCAAGAACCCGACCGCCACGGCAAAGGCGTTCAAGGGTGGGTGGTTCTGGTCTGGTGACCTCGCGGTCAAGCATCCTGACGGCTATCTGCAGATCAAGGACCGGTCCAAGGACATCATCATCTCAGGCGGGGAAAACATCTCGTCCATTGAGGTGGAGGAGACGCTGTTCCGCCACCCCGCCGTTGCGTTTTGCGCTGTGGTCGCGCGCCCTGATGACAAATGGGGCGAAACCCCTTGCGCCTTTGTCGAACTGCGCCCCGGCGCTGCGGTGACCGAAGCGGCGCTGATCGCCCATTGCCGCGCTGAGCTGGCGCATTTCAAAACCCCCCGCACGGTGATTTTCGGGGATTTGCCCAAGACATCGACCGGCAAGATCCAGAAGTTCGAATTGCGCAAGCGGGCCAAGGCGCTGGGCTGACCCCCCGCGCCTGCCGCCCGACACGGGAGCGCCCATGACCCTACGTCGCCGCGCATGGATGCAGCTTGATCCCGAGGGCTGGGCCGAGGACGGCATATCGCCGGTCAACCGCCTGATCTTGGCGTTGGTGTGCCTGTCGATCCTGTTATCGGTGCTGCACACGGAACCGTCGCTGGCCGCCGCATGGGGGTGGTTTCAGCTTGGCAACGCGGCGCTTGGGACCGTTTTTGTGGTCGAACTGGCCGCGCGTCTCTGGTCCAAGCCCGAACACGCCGAATTTTCCGACCGGTTCGGGCGGCTGCGCTATGCGCTGGAATGGCACAGCGTGCTGGATATGATTGCAGTTGTGTCGATCTGGATCGACGTGGCCGGCTATGGCGAAGACTGGTTCGCCGTGCTGCGGCTGGCGCGGGTGTTCCGCATTTTCTGGCTGTCGCGCCATTCCAATGTCGGCGAGGCAGTGAGCGAGCTGTGGGGCGCGGTGCGCGCACGCTCTACAGAGCTGCTGGTCTGCGCGGTGGTGGTGGCGCTGGTGCTGCTTTTGTCCTCGATCGCGCTGTTCATGGCTGAGCGGGAGATCCAGCCTGAGGCGTTCGGGTCGATCCCCCGCGCCATGTGGTGGTCGATCTGCACGCTGACCACAGTGGGCTATGGCGATGTCACGCCGGTGACGACGTTCGGCAAGGTGCTGGCGGGGCTGACCTCGCTGGCGTCAATCGCGGTGCTGGCGCTGCCGGCGGGGATCATGGCGGCGGCATTCTCAGACGCGTTCCAGCGCACGCGGGCGCGTCAGAAGGCCAAGGGGCCTGACGCCTAGACCTTGCGCCTAGACCTTGCGCCTGAACCTTGCGCCTAAACCATGCGTGCGCCGCCAAAGCGCACGGGGGTCATGACCCGTTCCCACCCGGCATCGGCGGTGAAGCGGTATTCGGCGGCGGGGCGCCCGCCTTGGCGCGCGGTCATGGCGCCGGTCGCCTCGATCAGCCCGGATTTTTCGACCAGACGGCGAAAGTTCTGCTTGTGCAGCGGCACGCCTTGCACGGCTTCGGCGGCGCGCTGCAATTCCAGCAAGGTGAAGGTGTCGGGCATCAGTTCGAACAACACCGGCCGGTATTTCAGCTTGCCGCGCAAACGCGCGATGCCGGTGGCCAAAATGCGCCGGTGGTCGCGCCACATCATGCGCCCTGTTGGCGGCAAGTCGGGCGGCGGGTCGCGGCGGTCGCGCCATGCCTCGCCCACCAGCCCGGCTTGGTACAAAAGCTCATACCTATCCAGGCAAAGTTCATCCCGCCACGGCGCGTCCCCACGCCCGAGGCAGAGCGCCGCGCGGTCCGCCCGCGCCTGATCGCCATCCGCCCAAGCGTCCAGCGCCGCCAGAACGGGATTGAGCGGCGGTGCCGGGGCGCGCCGGTCCTCAAGGGGAAAGAACCTGTCCCAGCGCGCCCAAACATGCCCTTTGGGCGCCGGGCCTGCGCGGCGGGTCAGGGCAAGATATCCGATCGACACTGTGTGCGGCGCGGCGGCCCCGCCGTCGCCCCGCCGGGCGCTGTCGCCAAAGGTATAAAGCTGTTCTACATAGCCCAGCGACAGCCCCGCGGTGTCTTGCACCGCCGCGCGCAAGGTCAGCTCCAGCGTGCTTTGGGTGTCGGGGTCAAAGGTGACGGTGGGCAGGCGGCAATCGTCGGTCACCAGCGCCGCGGCATGGGCGTCGCCGCCGTCTTCGCCCGGTGCCAGCGCCAGAACCACTGCCGACAGATCCACCACCACCGCGCGGGTCATGGCGCGCTGCCAGCTGCGTCAAACAGGGCGTTGAACCGCGACAGGAACGCGGCGCGGGCGGCGGCGGCGGGCAGGGGGTGCAGGCGCAGGTCCTGCCATCCGGCGAATCGCGGGCGGCCAAAGAATTTGTTGGCCTCGGCCTCGGAGAATCCGGCGATCTGGGTTGCCTCCAGCCAGGCGCAGGCGTGATCGGCGCGCTTGATGCGCTGTCTGACGCCTTTGGGCAGGTCTGTGGGCAGGGCAAAGCGGATGTGCACCGCGGCGTCCAACTTTGCCTCAAAGGCTTTGTAGTCCAGCCCCAGCGCGGTCTTGAACGGGGAAATCATGTCGCCGATCACGTATTCCGCAGCGTCATGCAGCAAGGCCGCCAGCCGCCATTTTGCCGGGCCACCATCGCCGCCGACCATGCGGGCAAAGATGTCTTCGACCAGCATCGAATGTTCAGCCACCGAAAAGGCGTGGTCGCCCATGGTCTGCCCGTTCCAGCGCGCGACAAAGGCGAGCCCGTGGGCGATGTCCTCGATCTCGATGTCCACGGGCGATGGGTCCAGCAGGTCCAGCCGCCGTCCCGAAAGCATCCGCTGCCATGCGCGTGGTGTGGTCACGTCATGTCTCCCGCTCAGACCCTTGGGGTGGGGAGAGGAATAGGTGCCGGGCACCGCCCTGTCGAGAGCGCCGCCCGACGTCACTAAAACTTCACGCAGGCCGGCCGCCGCCCGACCCAGCCAAACAACGCCAGCGCGCCGATCAGCGCCGTTGGCTGAGGGCGCGGCGCTTCAACACCATTGCAGCGGGTTGCCGTCACGTATTTCGCACCACAGCCCGGATTGATTGATCGCAGAGCCGCCCGAACAGATCGACGCGCCGCGGGTGCTGGATGCGGATGCGTCCACAGGCGACATGATGATCGCTGCTTTGGCTGGGGGGCGACGAAAAGCAGCACTGCCGCCGCTGCATTCATGCAAACAATTTTATTCAAAATTTATGAAACCCCGTCTCCATTTTGTAGCGCACCCCATCAAGCAACACTGAAAATTCCTGTGAAACGTCAGTATTTGTTTGATCGGTTGGCCTGGCTGGTGGGCGCACTCACCCCCCTTTGATGCGCGTTCATCTTGTTGTGCGCTGCCCGCCGCATTGCCGAGGCCCGGTTGCGCTGCTACATGCCGCGTCAACCTTTTGCCCCGCGGCCTGCGTCCCGGGCACCCTCAGACGGAGAGACCCCCCGCATGACCGACAGCATCGTCAAGGACATCGCGCTCGCTGATTATGGCCGCAAGGAACTGGACATCGCCGAGACGGAGATGCCCGGCCTGATGGCGCTGCGCGAAGAATTCGGCGCCTCCAAGCCGCTGAAGGGCGCGCGGATCGCCGGATCGCTGCACATGACCATCCAGACCGCGGTGCTGATCGAAACGCTGGTCGCGCTGGGCGCGGATGTCCGTTGGGCCTCGTGCAACATCTTTTCGACCCAGGACCATGCTGCCGCCGCCATCGCCGTGACCGGGGTTCCGGTGTTCGCCATCAAAGGCGAGACGCTGGAAGAATACTGGGATTACGCCGACAAGATCTTTGATTTCCCCGAAGGCGGCGCGAACCTGATTCTGGACGATGGCGGCGACGCGACGCTGTATATCCTGATCGGCGCCCGGGTTGAGGAAGGCGAGACTGATCTGATCGGCACCCCGACCTCGGAAGAAGAGGTCGCGCTGTTTGCGCAGATCCGCAAGCGTATGGCCGCAGCGCCCGGCTGGTTTGTCAGGCAGCGCCACATGCTTAAGGGCGTGTCGGAAGAAACCACCACCGGCGTTCACCGCCTGTACCAGTTGATGGAAAAGGGGCATCTGCCGTTCCCGGCCATCAACGTCAATGACAGCGTGACCAAGTCGAAATTTGACAACAAATACGGCTGCAAGGAATCGCTGGTCGATGGCATCCGCCGCGCCACTGACACCATGATGGCCGGCAAGGTCGCCTGCGTGTGTGGCTATGGCGACGTGGGCAAGGGGTCGGCCGCATCCCTGCGCGGCGCCGGTGCGCGCGTGAAGGTGACCGAGGTTGATCCGATCTGCGCGCTGCAGGCCGCCATGGACGGCTTTGAAGTGGTGACGCTGGAGCAGGTCATGTCCACCGCCGACATCTTCATCACCACCACCGGCAACAAGGACGTGATCCGCATCGAGCATATGCGCGAGATGAAGGACATGGCGATCGTCGGCAACATCGGCCATTTCGACAATGAAATTCAGGTCGCGTCGCTGAAGAATCACAAATGGACCAACATCAAGCCGCAGGTCGACATGATCGAGATGCCGTCAGGCGCCCGGTTGATCCTGTTGTCTGAGGGGCGTCTGCTGAACCTCGGCAACGGCACAGGGCACCCCAGCTTTGTGATGTCGGCCAGCTTCACCAACCAGGTGCTGGCACAGATTGAACTGTGGACCCGTGGCGCGGAATACCTCAACCAGGTCTATGTGCTGCCCAAGCATCTGGATGAAAAAGTCGCGCGTCTGCATCTGGCCAAACTGGGCGTGACGCTGACTGAGCTGTCGACTGAACAGGCCGCATATATTGGCGTGACCGTCGAAGGGCCGTTCAAGCCCGACCAATACCGCTACTGAGCTGAAGCGATCTGTTCGGTGCGCTGAGGTTTTTTGGCCTCGGCGCACCGGGAACTGCTGATTTTGGTAAATAGAACGTGAAGATGTCGGCTTAATTTTCAGTGCATTTCAGATGCTTGGATCTTGATCGCGACCTTCTAATATGGTTTCTAGGTTTCTGAGGCGTCAAAGTGCGCCCTTCAGGGTCCGATCTCGCCGCCGCTTGATGCTTTGCATCGCGCAGCTTGATCGTGGCCCGCTTCCAGAACGGATGGTGCGGTGGGAGCGCGGTTGCCTGCATGCAACCGCCATCTTGGGGAGGCGGAGGGCCGTGGGGGGCCCTCCGCCGTTTCAGGTGTCTCTGCGGCATCCATACGGCATTTCCGCCTGAAAGCACCATTTCCACCTGAAAGCACCTGGCCCGGCTGCGCCCTGCGGCACGGCGCCCAGCCACATGACACTTGCGTCTGACGGCTGCTCCTCTAAGACTCCCTCGCAACCTGCGAAACGCAGGACCGCAAAGCAGAACGCATAGCAAGACGCCAGGGGAGAGACGCATGAGCGGACCGGTAACCTACAGCCGCGACGGGAACATCGCTGTCATCACCATCGACAATCCGCCAGTGAACGCGCTTGGCAAAGCCGTGCGCGACGGGATTGTTGCCGCAATCGCCAGTTTTGAAGCGGACGCAGACGCCGAGGCCGCCGTGATCGTTGGCGCCGGGCGCACGTTCCCCGCGGGGGCGGACATCTCTGAATTCGGCAAGCCGCCGATGGCGCCGTCGCTGACCTCGGTCTGCAACGGCATTGAAAACGCCGCCAAACCGGTGATCGCGTCGATCCACGGCACCTCGCTGGGTGGCGGGCTTGAGGTGGCGTTGGGCGCCCATTGGCGCATCGCCCAGAAAACCGCCAAGGTCGGCCTGCCTGAGGTGCATCTGGGCATCATCCCCGGTGCCGGCGGCACCCAGCGCACCCCGCGCCTGATCGGTGCCGAAGCGGCGGTGGAAATGATCACCACTGGCCGCCATGTCGGCGCGGCTGAGGCGCTGAAGCTGGGTCTGGTGGACGCCATCGATGACAGCGGCGACGTGGTCGCGGCAGGCATCGCCTTTGCGCAGAAATTGCTGGCAGATGGCAAAGGTGTGCGCCGCACATCAGATATGGAGGTGTCGGTGTCCGACCCGGCCTTCTTCGACAAGGCGCGGTCCGCGGCTGCTGCCAAGTCCAAGGGCCAGATGAATCTGGTGCAATGCGTCAACGCGATCGAATGCGCCAAGCTGCCCATCGCTGAGGGTCTGGTGAAGGAGCGTGAGATCTTCACGCTGTGCCATGATGATCCCCAGCGCGCTGCATTGGTGCACGCGTTCTTCTCAGAACGTGCGGTCGCCAAGGTGCCGGAGGCCAAGGCAACGCCGCGGCCCCTGAACCTGATCGGCATCATCGGTGGCGGCACTATGGGCGCGGGCATCACGGCTGCGGCGATCAATGCTGGCATCAGCGTCGTCATGGTCGAAATGAACCCTGAGGCGGTGGCCCGCGGTGAGGCGAACGTGCGCCGGAACTATGCGTCCTCAGTCACCAAGGGGCGGATGACGCAGGACCAGCTTGACGCCATGCTGACGGCCAAGCTGACGCTGTCGGACAGCTATGACGCGCTGGCCGACTGCGATCTGATCATCGAAGCGGTGTTTGAGACGATGGAGGTGAAAAAAGAGGTCTTCGCCAAAATCGACGCCATCGCCAAGCCGGGCGCGATTCTGGCCTCCAACACGTCGTATCTCGACATCGACGCCATCGCGGCCTGCACCAAACGGCCCGAAGATGTGCTGGGCCTGCACTTCTTCTCCCCCGCCCACATCATGCGTTTGCTTGAGATCGTGGTCGGCGCGAAAACCGCCCCTGAGGTGGTCGCCACCGGGTTCCAGCTTGCCCGCATGATGAAAAAGATCGGCGTGCGCGCTGGGGTCTGTGACGGGTTCATCGGCAACCGGATCCTCGGCAAATACATGACCGTGGCCAACTATATGGTTGAAGACGGCGCGTCCCCCTACCTGATCGACGAAGCGGTGCGCGATTTTGGTTACCCGATTGGTCCGTTCCAGATGGGCGACCTCGCGGGCCTCGACATCGGGTTCCTGAATCGTCGTGGCAAGGAAGGGACCCGCAACCCGAACCTGCGCTACGGGGCCGGGTTCCTCGACACCATGTATGGCAATGGCTGGCTGGGTCAGAAAACCGATATCGGGTTTTATGACTATGCTGGCGGTGCCCGGTCCGGCCCGCCGAACCCCGGCATCATGCCGATGATCGAGGCGGCGCGCGAAACGCTTGGCATCACACCGCGCGCATTCACCAAAGCTGAGATCATCCGCCGCTACATCGCCGCGATGACCAACGAGGCCGCCAAGGTCGTCGGAGAGGGCATCGCGCTGCGCCCACTCGACGTGGATATGGCGTCGCTGTTCGGCTACGGTTATCCGCGCTGGCGCGGTGGGCCGATGCAGCACGCGGACGAGGTGGGGCTGGCATCGATCCTCGCGGACATCCGCGAATTTGAAAAAGAAGATGAGCATTTCTGGACCCCTGCACCACTGCTGGTGAAGCTGGTCGAAGAAGGCAAGACGTTCGGAGACCTGAACAATGCGTGACGCTGTCATCATTTCCACCGCCCGCACGCCGATCGGCAAAGCGTTCCGCGGATCGCTGAACGCCACCCATGGCGCGACCATGGGCGGCCACGCGCTGGCCCACGCCGTCGCCCGCGCCGGGATTGACCCGGCTGAGGTCGAAGACGTGATCATGGGCTGCGGCCTGCCCGAAGCAGCGACGGGGGGCAACATCGCCCGCCAGATCGCCCTGCGCGCCGGACTGCCGATCACCACGACGGGCGGCACCGTGAACCGGTTCTGCTCATCCGGCCTTCAGGCCATCGCGATGGCCGCGCAGGCGGTGATCGTGAATGGATCGCCGATCATGGGCGCAGGCGGGCTGGACAGCATTTCGCTGACGCAGGCCAACCTGAACCCCAAGTTCCGCAAGGACCCGTGGCTTGAGCAGCATATGGACGACGTCTATATGCCGATGATCGACACGGCCGACAACGTCGCCGAACGCTATGGCATCACCCGCCAGCAGCAGGACGACTATGCCTTGATGTCGCAGCAGCGCGTTGCGGCCGGCCAGGCGTCGGGCAAGTTTGATGATGAAATCGTGCCGATCAACGTCACCATGGCCGTCAAGGACAAGGTGACCGGCGAAATCACCATGCACGACGTCACGCTGTCCAAGGACGAATGCAACCGCCCGACCACCACGATCGAAGGCCTCGCCGGCCTGACCCCGGTGCGCGGCGACGGCCACCACATCACCGCAGGCAATGCCAGCCAGCTGTCAGACGGCGCATCAGCGTGCATCGTGATGGATGGCAAATTGGCCGAGCAGCGCGGCCTGAACCCGTTGGGCGCCTTCCGCGGCTTTCAGGTTGCAGGCTGCGCGCCGGATGAAATGGGCATCGGCCCGGTCTTTGCCGTGCCCCGGTTGTTGGAGCGCGCGGGCCTGAAAATCGACGACATCGGGCTGTGGGAGCTGAACGAGGCTTTCGCGTCCCAGGTGCTTTATTGCCGCGACAAGCTGGGCATCCCGGACGAACGGCTTAACGTCAATGGCGGGTCGATTTCGATCGGGCATCCTTATGGCATGTCTGGTGCCCGCATGACCGGCCATGCGCTGATCGAAGGCAAACGTCGCGGCGCGAAATACGCCGTCGTGACGATGTGCATCGGTGGCGGCCAGGGCGCTGCGGGCCTTTTCGAAATCTTCTGACCCGACGCATACCACCGCCGCGTCGCCCCGCGGCGGTGGACCCCAGATCACGGAGGATCACATGGATCTCAGCTACACGCCCGAGGAACTCGTCTTCCAGACCGAAGTGCGCGACTTCCTCGCAACGAAAATGCCCGCACGCCTGACCGACAAGGTTAGGTCCGCAAAGCGGCTCACCAAAGCGGATATGGAGGAGTATCACGCGCTTCTCAACGCACAGGGCTGGCTTGCGCCCGGCTGGCCGACTGAATACGGCGGCTGCGCTTGGACCCCGGTGCAAAAGCACATCTATGATGAGGAAGCCAACCTCGCCTGCACGCCGCGGATCATTCCGTTCGGCCTTGGCATGCTGGCACCGGTGCTGCTGGCGTTTGGGTCAGAAGAACAGCGCCAGCATTACCTGCCGCGCATTCTGGATGGCACCGACTGGTGGTGTCAGGGCTATTCTGAGCCGGGCGCCGGGTCGGATCTTGCCTCGCTGAAAACCACCGCGGTGAAGGATGGCGATCACTACATCGTCAACGGCCAAAAGACCTGGACCACGCTGGGCCAGCACGCTGACTGGATCTTCTGCCTTGTGCGGACCTCCAAGGACGGCAAGCCGCAGGAAGGCATTTCGTTCCTTCTGATCGACATGGCCACCCCCGGCGTCATCGTGCGTCCGATCATCCTGCTCGAAGGTGAGCATGAGGTGAACGAGGTTTTCTTCGACAACGTGAAGGTCCCCGTGACCAACCTTGTGGGCGAAGAAAACAAAGGCTGGACCTATGCCAAATACCTGCTGACGCACGAACGCACCGGCATTGCCGGGGTTGGCGCGTCCAACGCCGCGATGCTGGCGCTGAAAGACATCGCGCGCAAGCAGACCCGCAAGGGCCGCCCGATTGCTGACGATCCGATCTTTGCGTCGCGCATGGCGCAGATTGAAATAGATCTTGAATCGATGAAGACCACCAACCTGCGCATTCTTGCATCCGCGCAGGCCGGCGGCGCGCCCGGGCCAGAAAGCTCCATGCTCAAGGTCAAAGGCTCGCTCATCCGGCAGGAGATCAACGTCCTGACCCGTCAGGCGCTTGGCCCCTATGCCGTGCCGTTCGTGTCTGAGGCGCTGGACGAAGGGTCGAACGAGAGCTGGATGGGCCCCGATTACGCACAGGGCGTGACCGCGGACTATTTCAACAACCGCAAAATCTCGATCTTTGGCGGGTCCAACGAGATCCAACGCACCATCATCACAAAAGCGATTCTGGGGCTCTGAGCGCGCGGGGCAGGCCGCTTTCCTGAAAAGGAAAGTGGCCCACCCCCGCCGCGCCGCCCTGACGGGAGGGAACGACATGGACTTCACGCATACCGAAGACCGGCGGATGCTCGCCGATACGTTGTCGCGATTTCTGCGCGACCGCTACCCGATTGCCACGCGCCTGAAGGCGGCGGCGAGCGATCAGGGCTTTGATCAGGCGACGTGGGATGGGCTGGCCGAACTGGGCATCCTTGGCGCGCTGTTCAGCGAAGATGATGGCGGCTTTGGTGGCAAGGCCTTCGATACCGCCGTGGTGTTTGAGGAACTGGGCCGCGCCCTCGTGGTCGAACCGGTGTTCGCGAGCGCGGTGCTCGGCGGTGGTCTTGTGGCCCAGCTGGGGACCGCCGCGCAGAAGGCGCAGATCGAAGATCTGATCGCCGGAACCCGCCGCCTCGCCTTGGCCCATTATGAACCCACCGGCCGGTATGAGGCGTCTGAGGTCACCACCCGCGCCACCGGCACCAAGATCACTGGCCGCAAGGCGGTGGCCTATAACGCAGGCACCGCCGATGCGATCATCGTGTCGGCCCGCGTGTCCGGCGCCGATGATGACGAAGCCGGGATCTCGCTGTTCATCGTGCCCGCAGGCGCGCCGGGGATGACCGTGCGCGAAGTGCCGGGCATCGACGGCAGCCGCGTCGCCGACATCACGCTGGATGGGGTTGAGGGCGAATTGCTCGGCCCCGATGGCGGTGCATGGCCGGCGCTGGAAAAGACGCTGGCAATGGGCGTCGTGGCCCTGTGCGCCGAATCGATTGGCGCGATGGAGACCGCCAAGGACTTGACGCTGGACTACACCAAGCAGCGCAAGCAGTTCGGCCGGGTGATCGGCACGTTCCAGGTGCTTCAGCACCGCATGGCCGACATGCTGATCGAACTTGAGCAGGCGAAATCCGCACTGGTCAACGCAGCGGGCCGCTTTGATGGGGACCGCCTGACGCGCGAAAAGAACATCTCAGCCGCCAAGAATACCATTGGCCGGGTGGGCAAGTTGATTGCTGAGGAATCCATCCAAATCCATGGCGGCATCGGCATGACTTGGGAATACGCGGTGGGCCATTTCGCCAAGCGGATCATCATGATCGACCACATGCTGGGCGATGCTGATTATCACCTTGCGCGTTATGTCGATCTGACCCGCGCGGCCTGATCGCACGGGCATTGCAGACCAAGGGCGCGGCGCGGGATAGACCCGCGCTGTGCCCTTTCGCAGGTCGGGGCACGCTTCATCACGCGCCCCTTCCCAAAGCCCCGCGCAAGGCCTATATCACTGAGTGGCGGGTGCTGTTCTTCCCGTGCTGGGGACTGGATCCTCTTGGCCTTAAATCTTCGCACGGGAGCTGGCTCTGCTTCGGGTCGTGGCCCATTGCACCTGGCACCCACCTGTTAACTCAGGCTCGCGAGGATCAGATCCCCCACGGTCGCAACGGGCCCGCCACCCTGACTTTCCGCTCCGGCGCAGGATCGCCCGATGACCGATGACCGATGATCTTGCCGCCGCCAAAGCCGCCGCGCGCATCGCCGCCTTTGCGCGCCGCAAGGCCGCCCATGCCGATGCCGCGCACCTGACGCCCTTGGCCACCGACCGTCTGGTTGCGGCGCTGGCGGGGGCCCGCATCGTCGCCGGCTACATGCCCATCCGAACTGAAATTGACCCGCGTTCCGCCATGGCGGCGCTGCAAGCGCGCGGTGCTAGATTGTGCCTGCCGGTGATCGTGGGCAACGCTCAACCCCTGTCGTTTCGCGCGTGGACCCCCGGTGGCGCGCTGATTGCCGGGCCGTTTGGCGCGCTGATCCCTGAGGATGGTGATCCCGTGATCCCCGACGCGTTGATCGTGCCGCTGGTGGCCTTTGACCGCTCGGGCGGGCGGCTTGGCTATGGCGGGGGGTTCTACGACCGCAGCCTTGCACAGCTGCGCCAAAGCGGCCCGGTCGCGGCGATCGGCTATGCCTACGCGGCGCAGCAGGCGGATGCGTTGCCGCAGGAACCCACCGACCAACTCCTGACCGCCATCGTCACTGAGGCTGAGACGGTCAGCTTCTGACCCCAGTCCTCAGCCAAAGATCCGCACCGACGCTGCCTTGCGGCGCGCGGCGTGGGCGGGGCTTTCCGGGGGCATCGGGTGCATGGCGATCAGCGCTTCGGCGTCCATCATCGCTTCGGCGCCAGACCAGTCGGCCATGCCGCCGTCGCGCGCCATCACAAAGGCGGCGAAGGTGGTCGATGCCTCCAGACTGCCGTTCGCGGCGGCGGTCGGGCGCACAAAACCCATCATCCGCGCCATCGCCCCTTCGAGAGGTGCCGCAAAGCTGAGCGGCGCGCCCCGGCGCGCGGCATCCGTGGCGGCACGCGCGTCAATCAGGGCGCTGTCGACGGTGCCGGTGGCCAGCGCCTGCGCCCCCCCACGCCCAGTGGCACGAATATGGGCGGCGCGCGGGGCGCACCAAGCCTCAATCCTCGCCCAGACATCTGCGGCCAGCGCAGCGTCACCATGGGCTGCCCAAAGCGCGCCGGGTGCCAGCGCGCCGGTATGTTCCAGATGCAGCCCCGCGCCCAGCAGCATGCTGCGTGCCGGGCCAAAGGCGGCGCGTGACCCGTCCCACAGGTCGGCGTAGGACGGCGCGCCGCCCCAGGGCGTCCAGCGGTCAGTGCGCCATGCGATGCCGTCCGCGCCCCAACCCGCGGGCAGCCAGCGCAGGCGGTCCGGCGCGTCGCCTGGCACGCGCCAGTCATTGGCCAGCGTGGCCATCCCTGGCGCCAGCGCGTTCATCGGCAAATTTTGTGCATCTAACGGTGCCAGCGCCGCGGCCCCAAGCCGAAGGGCGGCGTCATGGGGCAGGACCGCGAGGTCGGCGCTCCCGTCTGCCATGGCGCGCGTGACTGCGTCGGCGTCGCGCGCGCGGATCACCGCCACCGTCACGCTGGTCGCGGCGATAAACGCGTCCAGGGTGGCGGCATCGGGTGCGGCACACGCCGTCACCAGCGTGATCGACTGCGTCGCCGCTGCTGTCGCGCGCCCGCCCTGCAGCAGCGCCGGGGCGGCCAGCGATCCTGCTGCTGCACGCAGAAGGTTGCGGCGATTGATCTGTCCCATTTCAAGCCCATCCGTGCCGTTTGCTCGACCGCTCCGCGCGGCAGGCCGAGTGGTCGGATGCCGCCGCCCCAGAGTCAAATTTGTTTCAACTCTACTTATGACTGATGAATGTAAGATAAATTTTCGTCAATCACTTGGTAGGGTAAAATTAAGCGCTCTGAGTTCCGTAAATCTGGCAAATTGCTGGGGCCTATGGCAATCCAAGTCATGTTAGCGCTGGTACGCTAAATAACAGCCACACAAAGACAGAAGCATTCGATGAACGCGCCGGTTCACACGTAACTGCTCCGACATGCAGCAGGTGTGGGACGCTGAATGGATTGATTTAAATCTGTGAAATTTAGAAAACACAGGGGTTTTGGTGGAGATTGCTGTGGTAGAATCTGGAAGTTATTGCTGGAAAATATATCCAAGAAAAACTATTGAACAGTCGCCTGTGAAGAAAGTGAAGATTTTCTTTACCAAGCGTTCATGCTTCGATCAATTTATGAAGGCGCATCTCAGGGCATGCCGCGCGGGCGATGTCACACAGATGACGGTGATGGGTGAAATAGATCACCTGGCCATGCCGCGCCGCGCTGGCCAGCAGCCGGAAGGTTTCAGCCGACCGGTCTTCGTCAAATGTTTCCAAAATATCGTCCAGCAGGAAAGGCGCGGGGATCCGCCGGTTCGCCAGCTCCGCCCGCCCGGCCAATCGCAGCGCGAGATAAAGCTGAAACCGCGTGCCTTTCGACAGCTCATGGGCGCGGCGCACGGTGCCGGCGGCGGTCTGCGCCAGCAAGGTTTCTGCGCCGTCTTCGCCCGGTTCCACCCGCAGCTGGGGATAGGCGCCACCGGTGATCGCGGCAAAGGCCGTGGACGCCGCCTCCAGCATGTCGGATCGCAGGCGATCGCGCTGGACCCGCAGCGCGCGCTCCGCCGCGATCAGCCCAAGGCGCAGCGCCAAATGGTTCCGCGCGCGCGCTGAGATGTCGAGCATCAGCGCCGCGCGCGCCTGGGTCGAACGGGCGGCGGTGTCGTCGGCGCCGATGGCGGCAATCGCGCGTTCTGCCTCGCGCAGCTCTGTGCGGGTTTCGGCGGCGGCCTCGTCTGCCTCATGCTCTGCGGCCTCAGCGGCGGAAAGGGTGGCGCGCAAGGCATCGGCGTCGGCACCTGCCAGCATCGCTTCGGCCGCCGCGGCGGTGGGCGCGCCGACCAGCGCGGCCAGCGCGGCCTCAGCCTCAGCCAGATCGTGGACAAGGCGGGCCCGGGCCTGCGCGGCGGCAATCGCTTCGGCGGCCTGTTGCAGGGACTGGACGCCAAAATGCGCGGTGATCTGCGTGCGGCGAGCGGCAATAGTCTCAGCGCTATGGGTCAGATCGTCCAGCGCCGTGCGGGCGGTTTGCAGGCGGGTGGCATGTTCGGTGCAGGCCTTTTGCGCATCACGCGCGCCGTGCAGGCGGGCACGCAGGCGATCGGCTGTGGCCAGCGGATCGGCGCGCGCGGCATCAGGCCCGCCCGCATCCTGCGTTTGGGCAGAGAGGGCGGCAACCGTGTCGGCAAACGCGTCGCGGTCCCGCGCCATCGCCGTGATGCGCGCGGCGATGGCGCTGCGTTCGCTGATCAGCGGTGACAGGTCGGCCAGCAGGGCCAGCGCGCTCGACAGCCCTTCGGCCGCCGGGGCGCCGCTGGGGGCCAGCCATGGGGCAGCGGCGCACAGGGCGGCGTGGCGGGCGTTCCAATCGGTGACCCCGGCGGCGGTGTCGCGGGTTGCGGCGCTGCGGGCGGTCAGGTCCTGGGCGGCCGATGCCAGCGCGCCGCGCGCCGCGTCGCCGATGCGCACGGCATCCGCAATGGTTTCTGCAGCGCTGTGGGCGGCGCGGGACAAGGCGTCGTCATCCGCCGCAGCCGCGTGGGGCAGCGCGGCGATCAGGGGCGCGCGCAGGCGATCCCTTGTTGCGGCGGCCTCAGCAATGCTGGCATCGGCTGTGGTGCGGGTGGCCAAGGCGGCCAGCGCTTGGTCCCGCGCCGCGATCCAATCATCCAGCGCGGCGGGCGTCGGGTCGTGCCAGCCGGGGGCCAACTGCGCTGCGGCGTCTGAGATTTCGGCCATCAGGGCGGTGCGGCGCGCCTCAGCATCGGTGGCCAGCGCGTCGGCCTCAGCCAGCGCGCGGGCCGCGGCGCGCCCGGCATCTTCGGCCCCGCGCAGGGCGGCGAGGTCCTTTGCCGCGGCCAGCCGCGCGCCGGTCAGCGCGTCGTCATGGGCCATCATCTGGCCAAATGTGGCGGCACCAGCATCGGACCAGCCCCCGCGCAGATCTGACCATGCGGCGTCGCGGGCGGTGCGCGTGGCGGCGGCGTCGCGGTCGCTCAGCCCCTCAATGCGACCAGCGCAGGCGGCGATGTCGGCGTCGGCGGCATTTGCGGCGGCGCGCGCGCGGGTCAGCGCATCGGCGCGCGCGGTGCAGTCGCCGGTCAGGGCCGTAAGCGCGCTGGTCCATGCACCGCGCCGGGCGGCACCGGGCGGTGCCGTCGCCGCCAGATCTGCGGGATCGCCGGTCCATGGGAACAGCGCGGGAAGCGCTTCGGCCAGCGCTGCACTGGCCTGCGCGCGGGCCTGCTGCGCCGCCTGCCCGGCCCCATGATGGTCTGAGCGGTCGAGCGCGCGCACCGCATCGCGCAACGCCGCAGCCTGCGCGGCGGCGCCAGTTTCGGGCGCATCGGGGGTGCCCGCATCGCGCAAGACAGCCAGTTTTGCCGCGGCGGCGTCTTCTTCGCGCCGGGCGGCCCCCTGCGCGGCGTCGAGGCCAGAGCGCGCCTTGACCAGCGCCTCAGCCTGTGCCGCCTGCGCGGCTGACAGGCGCAACGCCTCAGGCGCGCGGCCCTGCGCGCCGTCCAGCCGGGCGATCAGATCGGCGATGCGGCGGTCAAGCGTGGCGCATTCTTCGTGCCGCCGTGGCAGGTCTTGCTTGGCGGTGCCATAGCGCCATTCGGGTGCCTTTTCGCCGCCCGAAAGCCGCTCTATCGCGTCGGCTGCGGCAAGCGCGGCGGGGTCGGGCGTGGGGGGCGGGGCGGCTTCAAGATCCGCGATGGCACCCGCAGCATGGCGCAGATCTGCGTCGATCCCGGCGGCGCGGTCCTGAAGGCGGGGCAATTCGGCGGCCCAGCCTTCGGGCAGATCAGGCCCCCCGGCGGTCGCGGCGGGATCGGCGCGCAGCGTGGCCACCCGCCCCAGCGCCGGCAGCGCCTTTAACATCGCGTCGGCGCGTTTGGCGGTGGTCCGCGCCGCGGCCCGGTTGGCGGACGCGGCGCCATGGTCGGTGCGTGCACGGGCCAGCGCGGCGGTCAGGCGGATGTGTTCCGGGGCGGGCACGTCATGGGCCTTGATGTCGGCTTGCAGGCGCTCAGCCTCTGCGGTCAGGTCGCGCAGGCCGGTTTTGCGGGCGCGGGGGCGGTCAAATTCGTCCAGCTCGGTGCGCAGCGCGCCCAGGTGCCCGCTCAGCTCTGACAGGCCTGCGCTGGCGGAAAACAGCATTTCCCCCAGATCACCGCGGCTGGCGAGGATGTCTTCCCCGCCCCGCTCCAGCGTTTCATCATCAAGGGCGAACAGCGCTTCGAACGCCGCGCGGTCCATGCCCCCCAGACCCGCCGCCAGCGGGCCTTCGTCCGCCGCCGTGCCATCGGGCAGCCTGAGCGAGACTGTCCCGCGCCCGCGCCGCACGTCCTGCACATCGCCCGCAATGTCCAAGGTGCCGCCGATCAGCAGGGTGGCGACCTCATGCTTGAATGCATAGGGATGGCCGCGGGTCTGCATGCCGAAAAACAGATCCATGATCGCCGCCATCGAGGTCGATTTGCCAGCCTCGTTCGGGCCATAGACCAGATGCAGGTCCGGCCCATCCGGCGCCGGGCCAAAATCAAGCGACGCGTCGGTGAAGTGGCCATAGCGGATCAGATCGAGCCTGCGCAGCCGCATCAGTCCCGCCCCCCGCGCAGACGCGCCAGCACCGCCAGCGCGCCTTCGGCCGACAGCGCGTCAAGGGCGGCGTTCTCCGCGGCCTCATCAGCGCCAAGCAGGTCGTCTTTCAGGTCTTTGGGCAGGCGGGTCATCAGATCGCGCGCGGCCTCGCGGGCCGCCTCACGGTAATCATGGGATGGGATGATTTCCCCCTCAATCAACGCGCCGAACGTGTCCATCGGGCCGCCTATTCCGGGGGCACGCGGCGCGGTGCAGGTGATCTCCAGCTTTTCCATCCAGGCGCCGTTGATGCGGGCGGCGCGGGCGCGGGCCTCCTGCGCGGCGCGTTCGGGGTCGCGGCGCAGGGCCCATGCCATGGGGCTGGCACCGGTCAGGCGCAGGCGGACGACCAGTTGGGGCGCGTGGGCGGCGGCGCGGGCGGTGCGCAGAGCATCCTCCATCGCGGCGGCGGCGGCGGGCCAGTCTTCGGCACCGGTCATGTCGGCGTCAACGCGCGCCATTTCGACCGTGGCGACAGGGCATTCGTGCAACCGCACCGACCCGTCAGCGTCGATTTCGGCATAAGTCACTGACCCGGTGCCCAGTTCGCCCATGTCGCGGCCCTGCGGGATGCCGGGCATGACCACGGCGGGGCGTTCGCAAAGCACCTGGCGTTTGTGGATGTGCCCCAGCGCCCAATACTCATACCCGTGCGCGATCAGGGCGTTCAGTGACACCGGCGCGTAATTGTCATGCCCTTCGGCGCCCGCAAGGCTGGTGTGCATCATGCCAATGTTGATCGCGCCCGCCACGGGGGCGGGGTATTTCGGCAGCAGGCTTTCGGGCGCATGAGGGTCGCGAAAGCTGACACCGTGGATCGCCACGTCGCGCCCGTCGGCGGCGCCGGGCAGGGTCACGGTCCCGCCGCGGCCGGTGAAGACGTGCACGCCATCTGGCAGGGTCAGTTCGCGGGTGATGCGCGACGTGGCGTCATGGTTGCCGCGGATGATGAACACCCGCAGCCCTGCATCCGTGGCGCGCGCCAGTTCAGCGGCCAGAAACCCCGCAGTCTTCATCGAGGTCTGCGCCCCGTCATAAAGATCCCCGGCGATCAGCAGCGCATGGGCGTTTTTGGCGATCGCCAGATCAACAATGGCCGACAGGGCGGATCGCCCAGCGGCGCCAATCAGCGCCGCCAAACCTTCGTCGCGCAGCGCAAGGCTGCGCAGCGGACTGTCGAGATGCAGATCAGCGGCGTGGACCAGGCGGAACGGCATGGATCAGCGCCCAAGGTGAGTCAGGGTCATGCATTTCAGAATGGGGCCGCGCGCGGTGCGCCGCAAGGCCGCGTTGATGCGATCACTTCGCCCGCGGCGCAAGGCAGTCCGCCAGTGACGACGCCATGGCGCGCAGCAGCGCGGGATACAGCGTCGGCCCCGGCGTCAGTGTCGCCCCCAGCGGGTCCAGCGTGCCGATCTGCGCGTTGGCGCCTTCGGTCACCAGATGCAGCAGGCCGTCGGGGAATTGCGGCTCTCCAAAGACGCAGGCGGCGTTGGCGCGGCGCAGCAGGTTCTGGATTTCCGCAATCCGGGCCGGGCCGGGGCGCGCGGCATCCGACAGCGCAACAGCACCGGCTGCGGGCATGTTGAAGCGCTGCTCAAAGTGCCCATAGGCGTCGTGGAACACCACGAAGGGGCGGCCGCGGGCGGGGGCGACGATGGCGTTGACCTCCTCCTCCAGCACCACCAGATCGGCCTTCAGCATCGCCGCATTGGCCCGATACAGCGCCGCCTTTGACGGGTCCGCCACCGCCAGCGCGTCCGCAATTGCATCAGACCAAAGCGCGGCGTTGCCGGGGTTAAGCCAATAATGCGGGTCGCCATGGGCGTGATCATGATCGTGGCCGGGATCAGCGTCGTGATCAGCCTCAAACACGCCGCCATCGCGCATTGGCGGGCGGGACAGGCCGGGCAGTTTGCCCAGTTCCACCACCACGGCGTTTGGGGCCAAGGTGTCGGCGGCCTCGATCAGCCAAGGCACCAGATCTTCGCCCACCGTGAACACGATCTCAGCCTCAGCCAGATCTTGCGCCTGCGAGGGGCGCAGCGTCAATCCGTGCGGCGATGCGCTCTGCGGCACGATCAGGGCGGGGGCACCCGCGCCCTCCATCACCGCGGCGACCAGCGAATGCACGGGCGCGATGTCTGCAACGACGCGGGGGTCCGCCTGCGCCGAAATGCCGAGCGTGGCAGCCAGTGCCGCGCCGATCCATGAAATGCTGTTCATATCTGTCATCCGATGTCTTGTGATCACAATGGCCTGTCGTCGGGCCTTGCCTGTTCCTAGCAGCATATGTTATAAAGTAACAAGAGTAATGTTATAAGGTATCAATATGTCCCGCCCCGATGCCTCGCGTGCCTTCGACCGCCACGACCATGGCCGCTGCCGTGCCTTGGCGCTCGCGTCCGCGACCGCGATCTGCGCCGCGCGCGGCCTGCGGCTGACGCCTGCACGGGCGCGAACGCTGGAGATATTGTTGGAAAGCCACAAAGCGCTCGGCGCCTATGAGGTTTTGGAGCGGTTGTCAGCGGACGGGCTGGGCGCCCAGCCGCCGGTGGCGTATCGCGCGCTGGATTTTCTGGTGACCAACGGGCTGGCGCACCGGATTGAAAAGCTGAACGCATTCGTGGCCTGCGCCCATCCCGACGCGGTCCATGCGCCCGCCTTCCTGATCTGCCGCGGGTGCCGCAAGGTGGCTGAAACGGCGTCAGCGCAGGCGCAGGACGGGCTTGGCGCTGCCGCCGCCGCGTTGGGTTTTGCCATCGAGGCGCAGGTGCTGGAGCTTGAGGGCCTGTGCCCTGCCTGCCGCCCCACGGACCCGCCCGCATGACCCCGCTGATAGAGGCGCGCGGCGTTTCAGTCACCCTCGGCGGCACGCCCGCCCTGCGTGATGTGGATTTCGCCATCCGCGACGGTGAAATCGTGACCGTCGTCGGCCCCAACGGGTCGGGCAAGACCACGCTGCTGCGCCTGATGGTCGGCGCGATCAAGGCAGGTGCCGGATCGGTGACCCGGCGCGCGGATCTGCGCATCGGATATGTGCCGCAAAAGCTGGCGCTGGATGCCGCGATGCCGTTGACCGCTGACAGGTTTCTGGCTTTGGGCGGGGAAAAAGACCTAGGCGTCCGCGCCGCGATGCTTGCCCGCGTCGGGGCGCCGGGTCTTGGGGATCGGCAATTGGCGGGCTTGTCTGGCGGACAGTTGCAGCGGGTGCTGCTGGCGCGCGCCCTGCTGCGCAAACCCAATCTGGTGGCGCTGGATGAGCCGACTCAGGGGCTTGATCAGATCGGCGCCGCGGCGTTCTATCGGTTGATTGAGGACGTGCGTCAGGAAACCGGGTGCGCCGTGCTCATGGTCTCCCACGATCTGCACGTGGTGATGAGCGCGTCTGACCGGGTCATTTGCCTGAACGGTCATGTGTGCTGCGAAGGGACGCCGACCGTGGTGTCCGCCGCCCCCGAATGGCGCGCGCTGTTCGGAACCGGCACCGCGGGGACCTTTGCGCTGTATCGCCACGACCACGACCATGGCGAGCATTGTGATCACAATCATGAGGCGCAGCAGTGAGCTTTCTTGACGATTTCCTGATCCGCGCCGCTTTGGCCGGGATCGGCGTGGCGCTGGCCGCCGGGCCGATCGGCTGCTTTGTGGTGTGGCGGCGCATGGCCTATTTCGGCGATGCGGCCAGCCATGCGGCGATCTTGGGCGTCGCGTTGGCGCTGGCAGTCAATGTTCCGGTGTTCGGCGGCGTGCTGATCGCGGCCTCTGCCATGGCGGCGGGGGTCGCCAAGCTGGCGGGCAAAAGCTGGGCGATGGACACGCTGCTGGGGGTTGCGGCCCATGCGGCGCTGGCCTTCGGGCTGGTGGCGGCGGCGTTCCTGCCCGGCGCGCGGCTGGACCTTGAGGTGTATCTGTTCGGCGATATCCTTGCCGTCAGCCGCACGGATCTGGCGGTGATCTGGACTGGCGCGGCGCTGGTCGCCGGGCTGATCGCGTGGCGCTGGCGCCCGATGATGACCGCGACGCTGAACGGCGATCTGGCCGCCGCCGAAGGGTACGACCCCGCGCGCGAACGCCTGATCCTGGCGCTGGCGCTGGCGGTGCTGGTGGCGGCTGGCATCAAGGTGGTCGGGGCGCTGCTGATCACCGCGATGCTGGTGATCCCCGCCGCCGCCGCCCGCGTTTTCGCCCGCACACCAGAGGCGATGGCCGCTTTCGCCGCGCTGATCGGCGCTGGGGCGGCGGCGGGGGGGCTGGCGATCAGCTGGCAGCTTGACGCCCCCGCAGGGCCCAGCATCGTGGTCGCGGCGACAGTGCTGCTGGCGCTGGCTTTGGCGCTGCGCCCAGCTTTGGGACGCTAGATCAGCGCCCGCTGGCGACCAGGCGCAGGCTGCGCCGCGGCGTGTTTTCGCGCAGCTGCAGATCGGCCAGTTCCTCGCCCAATGCCTGTTGGCGCAGGCGCAGCAACGTGCGGTCCGACAGCGACCAGCGATCGCAGCGCGCCGCATTGCGCAGGTCGCGGATGGCAACGCGCATCGCCGCATCGGCCACCAGACCGTCGCCGCACTGTGGCGCTGCGGTGCCCAGGCGCGGGACCCTGACCGCGCAGGGGGTCAGGCCCATGCTTCGGCTCAGGTCCAGCCATTCAAAGGCGTCGCCGTCATCTGCCGCGGCGCTGCGCAGCGGGCGCCACGGAATGCCGAACGCGTCGGCCAGCACCGCCGCGACCGGATCGCCACACAGCGCCGCGTCGCACCCGGCCAAGGCATCCAGCAAGCTGTCCGCGTCCGGGGCCGCGATCAGATGCAGCCCGGCACCATCTGCCAGCGTGCGCGCATCATCAGGCGCAAAATGCCTGCCGGGCAGAAACCCGATGCGCCGGGTTCTGGCCCGCAGCAGCCGGTCGCGGTTGCGGCCGTCATGCAGTTTGGGCGCCAGCACGGCGGGATCGCACAGCCAACGATCTGGCCCCAGCCCCAGCGCCCGCGCGGTTTCGGGGCCGCGCACAAAGCGGATGTCCCATTCGACGGTGGACATGTCGGGCACTGACGCGGTGCCCCGTGCGCCCGCGCCGAACACAACGACCCGCCGATGGGCGGCCGGTTCGGGGTTGGCCGCATCAATCAGGCCCCCGGTGCCCAGCAGCAGCGCATCGTCGGCGCGCGCGCACAGATCCGGGATCAGGCGGGGCCAGAGCCAGGCATTGACCATGCCTGCGGCATCACGGCCCGCGGCGGGGTGGTGGCAGATCTTCATCGCGCAATTTCCCTGCAATTCTTGCAGTTGTTCAACCCGCCCGTTCAGGGTGAGGAATTTAGCATTGCACAGCTAAGTGATTAAAAAACTCCTAAATTTGCATGGATTATTATGAAACTTATGATGAAAATAAAGGTGCAAAAGAAAAGAGCGGACCCTGAGGCCCGCTCTTGCTGCGTCATCGCCATTGTGACGGCTTTATTTTAAAGTGTCTGGTCGTAATCCCCGACAGACGGCTCAGTGTGGATTACCGCATCTACATCAGCGAAAATCGCCTTCAGTTCATCATGTGAGGTCGGGCTTTCGCAGACCACCACCAGATTGGGCGTGTTTGAGGACGCGCGCACCAGACCCCAGCCGCCGTTTTCAAGCATTACGCGGGCGCCGTTCACGGTGACCACCTCGGTGATCTTGACGCCGCCCAAGGACCCACCGCTCGCCGCCAGCGCCTGCATCTTGGCGACCAGACGCTCCAGCACCGCGTATTTTTCCTCATCCGCGCACCAGGGTGACATGGTCGGGGATGAATAGGTGACCGGCAGCGCTTTGCGCAGGTCCGACAGCTTCATGTCGGGGTTGCGGTCCATCAGCTTCATCACCTCAACGGCGACGCGCATGCCGCAATCGTAGCCGCGCCCGATCGGGGGGGCGAGGAAGTAGTGGCCCGATTTTTCAAACCCTGCCAGCGCGCCCAGTTCGTGCACGCGGCGCTTCATGTGGCTGTGGCCGGTTTTCCAGTAATCGGCCTTGGCGCCGTATTTCTTTAGCTCAGGGTCGCTGGCGAACAGGCCGGTGGATTTCACGTCCGCGACGAAGGTTGAACCGGGATACAGCTTGACCAGATCGCGGGCCATGATGACCCCCATCTTGTCGGCAAAGATTTCCTCACACTCATCATCCACCACGCCGCAGCGGTCGCCATCACCGTCAAACCCGATTGCCATGTCGGCGCCGTTTTCGCGCACCAGATCGGACATGTGATGGAGCATCTCCATCGCCTCAGGGTTCGGGTTGTAGTGGGGGAAGGTGTAATCAAGCGTGCCGTTGCTCTCCACCACCTCAACCCCGATGCGGCGCATCAGGTCAGGCCCGAACGCCGCCGCCGTGCCGTTGCCGCACGCGACCACGACCTTCATCGGCCGGGACATTTTGAAATCACCGGCCAGATCGTCAAGATACGCGTCGCGGATGCCGTCAACCCGCAGATAGGACCCGCCGGCGCGCGTGATGCCGTGGCCGCCCATGACGATGCCCTTCAGCTCGTCCATTTCCTCCGGCCCGTGGGTCAGCGGCGATTCAAAGCCCATCTTGACCCCGGTCCAGCCATTGGGGTTGTGCGACGCGGTGACCATGGCGCAGGGGCCGATGCCAAGGTGTTCGCGCGCGAAATAGGTCATCGGCGACAGGGCGGTGCCGATGTCATGCACTTCGACCCCGGCCTGCATCAGGCCCAGCATCAGCGCGTTCTTGATGGTCAGCGAATAGTCGCGGTAATCGTTGCCGACCACGATTTTGGGCATCAGCCCGCGCTTGTGCATCTGGGTGCCAAGGCCAAGCCCCAGCGCCGTGATCCCCGGCAGGTTGATCTTTTCGGGGTACTGCCAGCGCGCGTCATATTCCCGAAAGCCGGTGGGGGTGATCATCGGCTCGCGCAGGAAATCCCAGGTGTTGGGCGTGACGGTCGTGAAGGGGGCGGTCATATGGGCGTGGCTCCTGCAATCTTGTGGCACGCGGCTCAGGCCTTGTCGGTTACGCGCGCGTAAATATCTTCGTAGCGGACGATGTCATCTTCGCCGAGATAGGCACCCGACTGCACTTCGATAAGGTGAAGATCCACCTTCCCAGGGTTGGCGAGGCGATGCACCGCGCCGAGCGGGATGTAGACAGACTGGTTCTCGGACAACAGGGTTACTTTGTCCCCGACGGTCACGGTGGCGGTGCCTTCGACGACAACCCAATGTTCAGCCCGGTGGTGATGCGATTGCAGCGACAGCTGCGCGCCCTGCTTCACCATGATGCGTTTGACCTGGAACCGGGTGCCAAGGCTCAGCGTCTCATACCAGCCCCAGGGGCGGTAGAATCGCTGGAAATCGGTGGCTTCGGGGGCACCGATGGTCTTCAGCGCGGCAACCGCTTCTTTCACGCGCTGGGCCTGATCCAAAGGCACGACCAGCACTGCGTCCTTCATGGCGATGGCAACGATGTTATCAAGCCCGACGCCCACCAGCCGCGGGCCGCCGTCTTCGGACCGCAGATAGCTGTTTTCGCAATCCAGCGCGAGCACGGTCCCCGACGTCGCGACGCCGTTGGCATCCGGCCCGGTTTCGCGCCACACCGCATCCCAAGCGCCCAGATCGTTCCATCCGCCGTCAAATGGCACCACGGCGAGGGCATCGTGATGCTCCATCACCGCATAATCGATGGAGATGTCGTCAGCTTCGGCAAAGGCGTCTTCGCCAAGGCGGAAGAACATCAGATCTTCGCGCCCCTCGGACATGGCGCGACGGCAGGGGCCTATCAGGCCGGGGGCGTGGGTTTCAAACGCGGCAATGATGTCGCGCACGCGGAACAAAAAGATGCCCGCGTTCCACAGGAATCGCCCGGTGGACAGCATTTCGGCGGCGGCGGCCTCGCTCGGCTTTTCGACGAACCGCACCAGATCATGGGCTTGGGGGGCAAAATCGGTGGCGACGGCCAGTTCGAGGTATCCGTACCCGGTTTCGGGCCGGTCAGGGCGAATGCCAAACGTCACCAGCTTGCCGTCCCGCGCGGCCACGGCGCCTGCCATCACGGCGGCGCGAAAGGCGTCATCGTCGTTGATCACGTGGTCTGAGGGCGCGACCAGCATCAGCGCATCGGGGGTGTCCTCAAGGGCGATGGCCGCGCACAGAATCGCCGGGCCAGTGTTGCGTGCGCTTGGCTCCAGCAAGATGCGGGCGGTTTCAATGCCGACCTGGGACAGCTGCTCAGCGGCGATAAAGCGGAAATCTGAGCCGGTGAGCACCACGGGTTCCGCGAA
Organism: Paracoccaceae bacterium; assembly: GCA_047610385.1. Classification (GTDB taxonomy): domain Bacteria; phylum Pseudomonadota; class Alphaproteobacteria; order Rhodobacterales; family Rhodobacteraceae; genus JBOCEF01. The sequence continues at coordinate 27,017 of JBLGAC010000002.1, forward strand.
TCCCTCGCCGGACAGGCGGCGCAGGCTGGCCTGATACAGGCTTTCTTCGCCCAGCAGCCGTGAAAATTGTTTCGGATAGCCCTTGCGGGAGGCGGGCCAAAGACGGGTGCCGGAGCCTCCGCAAAGAACAACGGGAAAAATCATTGAGCTGGGCTCCGGATAAGGCATGGCGCGCGTGTCGCGAGATTTGTGGGGACGATGCAACGATCGGGCCGCGCAGGCAACCGGGCGTGCGCGCGACACGGCGCCCCTGCACCGCATTAACATATTCTCAAGGCTGATTCCGTTAGCTGTCCGCAGACTCTCCGGGAGGGATCGCCAAAGTGCGGTCCGCGCATGTCCCGGTCCCCCGACGGCCCCGCCCGCGCACCCGCGCCGAGGTCTGAGCGACGGAGCGTGAGCGAGATGGCGGCAGATCGCAGCAAGGATCAGAACGCGGCGCGGCGCAGCGCTGCCGCGTGCGATGCGTCTTCCATAACGGTGGGTGCCAAGGACGCCGCCACCTTCTGCGCGCCGCAGGCAGAGCGTTGGGCCGGAAAGCCGCCCACAGATCCGCCCGACATCTCGGTCATCGTGCCGGTGCGCGACACGCTGCCCTATCTGCCCGACTGCATCGCCGCCATTCGCGCCCAGCAAGATGTGCGGCTGGAAATTCTGGCGGTGGATGACGGATCGGTGGACGGGTCGGGTGCCTGGCTTTCTGCTGCTGCGGACCGGCCTGGCGATCATTCCTTGCGGGTTCTGCGCCTTCCCGACGCCATCGGCCAGGCCGGGGCGCGCAATCTGGCAATGTCAGCGGCGCGTGGGCGCTGGATCGCGTTTCTCGACAGTGACGACATGTTTGCCGGGCCCATGACGCTCAGCCATTGGATGCAGACCGCGCAGGCGGCGCAGGCCGATGTGTCGGTCGCGCAATTTGATGTGCTGACGCGCGCCGGGGATCGCGCGCCCGGCCGCAGGGCGGCGGTGTCGCGCGGGCCGGTGCGGGCCGATGGCCACCCGGCGCTGGCGGATGTGACGTCGTGTTGGCAGCTGTTGATCCGCCGCGATCTAGCGACCGGGTCCGCGCTGCGCTTTGACCCCCACCTGCGCCAGCGGGAGGACCGGCCCTTCGTCGTCGCAGCCCTGTTGGCCGCCCGGCGCATCGTGGTCGGCAATCAGGTCGCCGTGTTGCACCGGCTGCGCGACGGATCCACCATGATCCGGCGCGACGCTGATCAGTTGGACCAATACGCCCGCCACATCGATGCGTTGACTGAAATGTTCGCTGGCCACGGCCCCGGCGTCGCGCCGTTCCGCATTGCGATTGTAACCGTCGTGTTCAGCCAATTGCTGAGCTATTGGGCCCCGCTGATCACCGCGCTTGGCGATGCGCCTGCGGTGGATGCGGTGCTGGCCGCAGCCGCCCGGCTGGCCCGCGGCGCCCCTGGGCCGGACCTGCTGGCCGACGCCCATGCGATGACCGGTGTGCCAACCCTGTCGCCCGGCCGCGCGCGCCTGACTGCAGAGGGTGCAACGGACCTGCTCCGCGCGCTGCTGGCCGCGGGGCGGCGCGATGCGGCGCGGGCATTGATTGCCAAAGGGCAGCTCAGCTGGCCCGAAATCGCGGCTGAACGCCCGCATCTGCCCAAGGACGCCGTGGCCGCCGCTGCGCGGGCGCTGACCTTTGATCGTGGCGTCTCAGCCCCCGCCCTGCGCGCGGGGATTGATGCGGGTGCGGCGGCGCGCATTCTCGGGCCCCTGCAGCTGGTGCTGCATGTGGGGATGCCGAAAACCGGCAGTTCCGCGTTTCAGGCGTTGCTGGAGGAAAACCGCCTGACGCTTCTGGACCGTGGGGTGCTGGTTCCGGTGTCCGGGCGGTCGCGCGCCCGCGGGGCCCGGCGCGACCGCTCCGCCGGGCATGATCTGGCGACGACGGCGCTGATGCGCGGCGATCCCGGCCCCCTGATCGCACTGGCGGGAGAGGTGCGGATGGCCGCCACCCTGCCGCGGATGATCGTGTTGTCAGCCGAAGGGCTGTTGGGCCCCGCGTTGTGGCGCGGGGCTGAGGGGCTGGCCGCGCTGCGCCGGATCCTGCCGTTTCGCCATGTGCGCGCGATCGGTCTTTTTCGTGACCCCGCGGAATGGGTTGAGCGGATGTTTCGCGAAATGGCCGCCAACCCGCGCAACGGGTTCATCGATGTGCCGGGGCAGGTGCTGCGGCGTCTCGCACGCGCGGGTCTGACCGATGCGGACGGGCTGCGCGCCATTTTGGCGGGCGCGTTTGACGAGGCTGTTTTTGCGCCCTACGAAGCCGCCGCCGCCCCCGCGCGTCTGCTGGCGATGGCCGGGATTGACGGCGCAGGGTTGACGCCGCCGCATCCGCGTTTTGCCAACCCGGCGATCGCTGCGGGAACGGCGCTGAACATCCTTGCGCTCAAACGCGCGGGCGCCGCGCCTGAGGCGATTGAGGCGCTGGCCCCCGAATTGCTGGCGATCCCGCCTGAGGATGGCCCCCGCCCCGACGCGCCCTTGCTAGACATCGCGGTGGTGCGCGCGGCGTTGGCGCGCGCGGCGAACCCGGCGGATGACGGTCGTTTGCCTGCGCTGACGGCCCGTGGATGTGGGCCGCGCCCGCCTTCGGTCGCGCTGCTGACCGCCGCCCTGCGCGCCAGTGCTGAGGCGTTGATCCGCGCCCGCGCGCTTGCCTCGGGCGGCCCCACGCGCCCGCCCCAGGGCGCTGCACCGACCGCCGCGCCCACCACTGCGCCCAAACCGGGGGCCGCGTTCAACCGGCCGTTCGATGCCCGCCCCCATGACCACGGGATGCGGATGTTGGCTGAGGCCCCGGCCCCGCCACCCCGGCCCATCGGTGCCGCGCCGGGCCCGCGCCCACTGCTGGTCCGCGCCTCTGGACCGCCGATCACACGGCCCCTGACCATCGGGCATCCGCCGCTGCGCGCGCTGGTTTCAGGCGCGCCGTCCCCGGCGCCGCCATTTCGCCCTCCCGCGCCAAACAGGCCGAGGGACCGCGACATCTGATCCGCCATTCAACCTGCCGACCACCAAAACCCACATTTCGGAGCCATTCTAATGTCCCAGCCTCTTCCGACCGTGTCCGTCGTTATTCCCGTCTACAACACCGGTCTGTGGACCTGCGACGCGCTTGACAGCGTGCTGGCCCAGACCGTGCGTGCGCATGAAATTATTCTGGTCGACGATGGCAGCGAGGCACCATCTGCCGCGCTTTTGGACCGCGCGGCGGTGGCGCATCCCGGCCTGGTGCAGGTGGCGCGCCATCCGGTCAACCTTGGGCTGTCGGCGGCGCGCAACACCGGGCTGCGCGCGGCGACGGGCGACGTGATCGTGTTTCTTGACAGCGACGATGTGCTGGCAGATCCGGGCGTTCTGGCCGACATCGCCCGCCAGCAGGCCGAGACCGGGTTCGACATGGCCCGCCTGCGCCTGCGTTTTTGGAAACAGGACCAAACCTCAGGCGCGGAACGGATCTGGGACGACCCATTGGACGGCTTCATCCCCGCCGATCTGCGCGGGGTGACCGCCGTGCAGGTCCCCGCCCTGTTTCAGACCCGCGCCAACTGGCAATTCGCCTACCGCCGCACCTTTCTGATCGACGAAGGCATCTTCTTTGACGAAGAACTGGTGCGCCGTGAGGACCGGCCATTTCTTAACCACGCGCTGCTAAAGGCACGGCGGATCGACATGACCGCGCGGGTCGGGTTTCTGTACCGCCAGCGCGTGGACAGCATCATGCACAACCCCAAGGTTGAGGATCTGGCGCTTTTCGCCCGCGGTGCCAGCATCGCCCGCGGCCGGATCAGGGATGCGGGTCAGGCGCTGGGCCCGGCGCGGTTTATCCTCGATCTGCATTACCTGACGGCGATTCGTGGCCTGATCACACCGTTCCTGCGGGCGGGAGAAGAGGACGCCGTGCTTGAGACGTTGCGCGACTTCCGCGCCTCGATCATCGCGGACCTGCCCGCCGATGCTGAGGACGGATCCGGCTTTGACCGTTGGCATGCGCTGTCGGGGCAAAGCGTGTTTCCGCCCCTGATCGCCAAGGGCATCGACAGCGGCTGGCTTTCGCTTCTGCATGCAGGGTTGGTGGAAAGCGCCGACGCGGCGTTAGACCTGCTTTGGGCCGCATCGGGCGATGTGGACCCTGCCGCGCTTGCCAGTGGCGCGGTCTCAGTCGGGACCGTGGCGCGCACCGCCCGGGCCGTGCTTGGCGAAATGCCGGAGATCCCTGCCCCCCCCGCGATCCGCCGCGCGCGGCGCCCAAAGCTGCTGCTGCACATCGGGCTGACCAAAACGGGCAGCACCTATCTTCAGAACTTTTGGGAAATAAATCGCGCCCGCCTGTCGGACCGCGGCGTCATCTATCCTGAAACTGGCATCTTCCGCGAAAATGGCACCGACCGCGGGTCTGGTCACAACATGGCAATGCGTGAGGTGTTCATGGAAGGCCGCCGCCCGGTTCTGACCGCCATGCTGGACGAAATCATCAGCAGCGGCGCTGAGGCCGCGATCGTGTCATGCGAGAACCTGTCCTGGAACGCCGATTGGCGCGGCCCTGCCGGGGTGCGGGCGCTGGCGCGGGCCCTCGAAGGATTCGACGTGTCGGTGATGATGGTCGTGCGCGATGAATTTGAATGGCTGATGTCGATGTACAAAGAGGCGGTGGCCGGCGGCTGGCTGCGGTTCAGCGAAAGCCCCTCTGATTTCTTCATGATGCAGGATGCGCTGGGCAGCATCGACTTCAAAGCCATCCTCACGGGCTTTGCGTCAGAATTCGGGGCCGACAACTGCCATGCGCTGGATCTGGTTGGGGATGACGATCTGGCGCTGCGGGCCATGGCGCTGCTGTCGCTTGATCTGGCCACTGATGGTGGGCTGCTGGATGCGCCGCGCGCCAATCTGGGCATTCCCGACGCCTCTGCGGCGGCGCTGCGGCTGCTGAACCGTATGCCGGGGCAGGGCAGCGTGGATCGCACGTTCTTGGCCGGAGTGCGTGATCGGCCCCTACCCCATGACGGCGCCGCGGACCGGATCGACGCGATGCTTGATTGTCTGGCCGCCCTGCGCGCTGCTGCCGGGCGCCCGATCTGGTCGCCGCAGGACCGCGCGACCCGGGCTGAGCGGTTGTCGGTGCTGTGGGGGTCGCCGGATCTGCGCCATGCCGCTGATCTTGTCACTGACCGCAGCCGCTGGGGGCGCCCCGCCCTGTCCGCCGCCGTTGTGGCACCGCACAAGGTCAAGACCGCTCCAGTGCCTGAGGCGCTGATCCCCCTCACCCCCCTTTCGCGGATGCTCGAGCATGCGGCGGGTGAGGCTGAGCGGCGCTTGCACCGGTTTGGCGCGCCGCGGCCCTATGGGTTCTGGGTGCATGCGGATGTCGACGCGTCGATGCTGCGCATTGAAGCTGACCGCCCCCTCGGTGTGCTGCGGCTGGTCTGGAGCGCGCTTGACCGCACCGGGGGCGTTGAGGAAGGCGATTGGCAAGACCTGCCTGAGGACGCCTGCTCTGCCGCCATCGCCATTCCGCGCCGCCGGTTCCTGAGCCATGCGATGCTCACCATCGTCGCGCGGTCGGGCAAGCGCGTCTGGCGGCGTGAGGTTCTGTTTGCGCTCGATCTCGGCGCCCCGCGGGTGATCGTGGTCGGCGGCGACCTCGATGATGCGGGCCAGAATTTGGCCGACACCGAGGTGCCCGAGCCGTCATCCCTGCGGGTGGCCGAATTGACCCGCCGTCTCGCAGCCCGCTGAGGAGAGATCGCATGACCTGCACGCCCCCCCGATTCAGCGTGATCACCCCGTGCTTCAACGCTGGCCCGCTCATTGCTAAGGCGATCCGCTCCCTGCAACGCCAACGGCTGACGTCGTGGGAAATGATCGTGGTCGATGACGGATCGACCGATCAAAGCCGCCGCGCGGTGCAGGACTGGGCGCTCGCAGACCCGCGGATCCGCTTTGTGCCGTTGGCCGCCAACCGCGGCGCGGCCTTCGCGCGCAACATCGGCATTGCCCATGCGCAGGGCGATTATCTGTGCTTTCTCGACGCTGATGACGTGATGACTGACAACGCGCTGGCGATCTTTGACGGGGTGCTGGCAGGGCGGCCGCTGGATCTGGTGAAGGGCCAGATCGCGGTGACCCACAATGATGCCGACCCGGTGGCCGCCACGGTGGGCGCAGCCTTTGAGGCGCCGGATGCCCAGAATGCGCGCGGGCGGATTCTGCCGCTCTCAGATTTCACCACCCATGCGTTCCGGCGCGGGTTTGTCGAAGATTGTCGGATCCGCTTCGAAGACGATCTCGCGGTGGGTGAGGACCGGATTTTCCTGGCCCGCGCACAGCTGTGGTGCGCTGATTTCGCGTCCACAAACAAGGTGGTCTACGTCTACCGCAAGCAAAACAGCATGACGATGGAAGGCGATTGGAGCGATGTCAAACGCATCGCGCTGCTGGTGTTTCTGACCCGCATGCGGATGTTGATCGACCAGCGCCCGCAGGCGGATCGGCTGCGTGGCGCGTTTTTCCTCAACTCCTTCCCGTGGCAATGCGGGCTTCTGGCGCGGACTGTGCGGACAGGCTCACGGGCGCAGGCGCTGGAACACGCGCAGGTGTTGCGGGCGGTGGCCGTGGCGGGTGTGGATGGGGAAAGCACGCTGGGGCAGCGCTATGTGGGCAAGTGGCCGCCAATGGCGGTAAAGCTGCGCCGTCAGCTGATGGACGAAGACTGGGACGCCGCAATCTGGACGTTGGCGACCGAAGGGCAATCGCGCAGCCGCGCAGCCTGAAACGCGGCGCCACTGGGGCCCTCGCCGCGCTGGTTCCCCGGTCGCTGTATGCGCGGCCGTGGTGGCGCGGCGCTTGGTCAAAGGGGCGCCGCCATTGCCTATCGCGCCGCGGGGCCCCAGTTTGCAGGGATGCCCCGTCGCTGCAGGAGCCATCATTCGTATGACCGCCGCCCCGCACTTTGCCTTCGACAATTCCTATGCCCGCTTGCCTGAGCGTTTCTATGCCCGCCAGGACCCTGACCGCGCTCCGGCACCGGTGCTTCTGGCGTTGAACGCGCCGTTGGCTGAGGCGCTGGGCCTCGACGCGCAGGCGTTGGCTGGGCCTGCGGGCGTGGCGATCCTGTCTGGCGCCGTGACGCCCGATGGCGCATCGCCGCTGGCCATGGCCTATGCCGGGCACCAGTTCGGCAATTTCGTCCCGCAGCTTGGCGATGGCCGCGCGATTCTGCTGGGTGAGGTGGTCGGCCCCGACGGCGCGCGGCGCGATGTCCAGCTCAAGGGCGCGGGGCGCACGCCGTTCTCGCGCATGGGCGACGGCAAGGCGGCGCTGGGCCCGGTGTTGCGCGAATTTCTGGTGTCTGAGGCGATGCATGCCTTGGGCGTGCGCACCACCCGCGCGCTGGCCGCCGTGCGCACCGGGGAAACGGTTCTGCGCGACGCGGCCTTGCCCGGCGCAATTTTGACCCGCATCGCGCGCAGCCATATCCGCGTCGGCACCTTTCAGTATTTCGCCGCCCGCAAGGATGTCGAAGGTCTGCGCCTGCTGACGGACCACGCCCTGAGCCGCCATTATCCTGAGGCGGCTGACGCCGAAAACCCCGCCGCAGCGCTTTTGTCCGCCGTTGTGGCGGCGCAGGCGCGGCTGGTGGCGTCGTGGCTTTCGGTCGGTTTCATTCACGGCGTGATGAACACGGACAACATGTCGATCGCGGGTGAGACGATTGATTTTGGCCCCTGCGCCTTCCTCGACGCCTATCATTCGGGGCGGGTTTACAGCGCGATTGATGAACAGGGGCGCTACGCGTTCGGCAACCAGCCGCGCGTTGCGCATTGGAACCTTTTGCAGCTGGCGCAGGCGCTGCTGCCGCTGATGGGCGCCGACGAAGACGCCGCGGTGGCTGCGGCGCAGACCGCGCTGGACGCCTTTACCGGCCATTATGAGGCGGCGTGGCACGACAAGTTGGCCGCCAAGATCGGGCTGCCAAGCGATGCTGAAGCGCAGACCCTCGGTGCCGATCTTCTGACGGTGATGGAGGGAAATGAGGCGGATTTCACGCTGACCTTCCGCGGGCTTTCCGCGCTGCCGGGCGCAATCACAGGCGCTGGCCCCGCGACTGATGACGCGGTGCGCAGCCTGTTCGTCGACCCGACGGCATTTGACGCCTGGGCGATCCGCTGGCGCGCGCGGCTGGCCGATACCGCCAGTTCCGACGCCGTCCGCCAACAGGCCATGCGCCGCATCAACCCCGCCATAATCGCGCGCAATCATATGGTCGAACAGGCGCTGAATGCGTTCCATGATGGCGATGTTGGCCCGTTTGACGCGCTGCGCGCCGCACTTGCCGCCCCCTATGACGACCAGAAGGCGGGCGCGCGGGCGGCCCTGCCCCCTCAGCCCGGGGAAGAAGTGCGCCGCACTTTTTGCGGCACATGACCGACCGCCGCGCGATGATCGGTGGACTGGCGGTCATGGCGGCGACGCTTGGCGGCCTCGGGATCGCCGCGTGGCGTCGCCCGCCGCCGCCCTTGGCGTTTCGCGCCATGCGGCGGCCTGAGGGGTATCGCTGGCTGGTGCAGAACGGGGCCGGGGTTTCGTCAGGCGCCGTGGCGGCGTTTGCCGGGCTCGATGCACCGACCCCTCAGGCCCCGATTGGGGATGTTTGCGCGGCGCTGTTTCAGGGGGTCGGCGCGCCGGGGGCGGCGTCCGCAACGGTGTTCACCGATTATCGGTGTCCATATTGCAAGGTGTTGAGCGCACGGCTTTTGGCGCTTGCCGAAGCTGCACCTGACCAGATGCGGCTGCATGTGCATGAATGGCCTGCGCTGGGCCCGGTGTCCGAACGCATGGCGCGAATCGCCTTGGCGGCGCGGGCGCAGGGCGCGTGGCGCGCGATGCATGATCTGCTTTCGGCCACGCCTTTCATCCCAAGCGATGGTTGGATCGGCCAGGCTGCGGAAAAGCTGTCGCTCTCGGCCTCGCGGCTTGTTGTTGACATGCACGGGCCGGAGGTTGATCACGCTTTGGCCGAAACCTCTGCATTGGCGGCGCTGTTTGGGTTTGAAGGCACGCCGGGCGTGGTGATCGGGCGGAATGTGGCGGCGGGGGCGTTGACGGACCAGATGCTCAAAATCTTGGTAGATGATGCGCGGCGTGAAGGGCTGCCTCCTGGCTGCGTCTGACCGACGCACGCGTCACTGGGTGGCGCGATTGGCCATTGTTGCCTGAAGCTGGGCGGTGATCTCAAATGGAAGTCGGGTGTAATCACCGGCGTATACGAAATTGAAGTCGATGCGCATATCGTGGAATCCGGACTGCACATGGCAGGGGCGCGGATAGGTGTCACCGCGCTCCATATGTTGGTAGTTCTTGATGGATGCGGTCATCAGCGCGCTCATTTTAACCTGAGTCAGGCCAAGCGCGGCACGCAACAGGCGCAGCCTGTGACCAACGGCTTGGGTGGAAATATCCCCAACTTTCAATTCAGCTTTAAGTTGATCTGAAATCATTCGTGCAGTTTGTCTTGCGTTGACGACTTATGCAAATAAATATTGCTTCAGGTTTAGATCCGCCAGTGAAGCGCTGCTTCGCTTTCTGGCGCGGCCGCGGCCTTGCGCGTAGGCGGGCCCGCGCGCGCGCCGCGATCGGTGCTTGCGCTGCGGGCTGGGCACCTTAACATTATTCCATAGCAAAACAGTGATCCCATGCCGTCGCCATTGTGAGCAGACCGATCCAATTTGAATTCCGGAGACCACCTGACATGACGTTCAAACGCAGTTCTTCCATGATGCTCGTCGGTGCGACGGCACTTGCGGCGCTTGCCGCCTGCGTCCCGGCGCAGAACACCGCACCGCAGAGCGTGGCCGCGCAGGCCGTGACCAATGCGGACGTGCCCATCAGCGACCAGCACAAGGCTGAGATCCAGGCCGGGCTGAACAAGCTGGGCTACGACGCCGGCATGGTGGATGGCTTTATCGGCCGCCAATCGCGCGACGCGATCCGGGCGTTCCAGGCTGATATCGGCGCCACGGCGGACGGCTTCTATTCCCCCGCGCTGCTGGAGCGGGTGCGCGCCGAGGCGGGCGCCGTGGCCATTACGACCAAGCCCGAGGCAGTGCAGGCACCCACCCCCGCAGCGCCCAAGCCTGTGGTCAAGACGGCGCCTGCCGCGCCCAAGCCCGCCGTTGTTGCCGCGCCCGCGGTGCAGCCGGTGGTGGCCCCGGCACCCGCGCCCGCACCGACGACAGTCATCATCAGTGGTGGCGGCGACGGCGGCGGTGATGGCGGTGGCGGTGGTGGTGGTGACGGCGGCGGCGGTTGGTGATCACCGCCACAACCTGACCTTGTTCAAATAACCGGAGGCCCCGAGTCATGACGCCCAAAACGTCCCTTCTCGCGGCGCTCGCGCTGTCTGTCATGGTCCCGGCATTTGCCGGGGCCCCGACGGCGCACGCCGCCGATGCCGAATTGTCTGCGCTGGTGCGCGGCTCCGGCGTTCTCGGACTGCCTGATGTGACCATCGATTTGGATCGCCGGGCAGACCGCCGCTTTGCCATCGTCGTCGGCAATGGCGATTATGAACATGTCACCGATCTGAAAAACGCCGTCGCGGACGCGCGCCTTGTCGCCAATTTCCTGCGCGATCAGGGGTATGTGGTGCTTGACGGCTACGACCTGCCCAAGCGCGGGTTCGAAGGCCTTTTGCGTGAAGCCCTGACCTACATCCCCACCGATGCTGAGGTGGTGTTCTATTTCGCCGGGCACGGGCTGCAGATCGGGCGGCGCAACTTCATCGTGCCGGTTGACGCCCAATTGGCTAACAGCCACGACGTGGCCTATGAAACCGTGACCCTCGACAGCGTTGTGTCGATCCTGGGGGCGCGCAGCCGAGCGCAGATCGTCATTCTGGACAGTTGCCGGGACAATCCGTTCCTGAACGTGTCCGCCACCACCGAACTTGATGGCGCGCTTTACGAAGGGCGCAACGGGTTCTCGCCGATGACGGCGCCGGTCAACACGCTTTTGGCCTATTCCACCTCGCCTGGCGCGGTGGCGCTGGACGGAACGGGAGGCAACAGCCCCTTTACCACCGCGTTTGTGGAGGTTGCGGGCGCCCGCGGGGATGTGCCCGCGTCCAGTGTGCTCGAAGAGGTCCGCCGCAGGGTGTATTCTGAGACGAACGGGCGGCAGGTGCCGTGGGAAAGCTCCACGCTGGTGGAGCCGATCTTTTTTGGTGCAGAGGCATCGCGCGCCGCGTCGGTCGCGGTCGGCAATGCGGCCGGGGCGGCCAGCAGCGCCACGCGGTCTTTGCTGCAGGTGTCGTCGTGGGCGTTGGCGGCGGCTGAGGCACCGGGTGCCGCAGGGGATGTGGTCGCGCTGGCCGCACCGCTGGACCGCGAAATTCGCGTCGGACCTGCGCTGAAACAGGCGTTGGGGCTGGCCGAGGGTCAGGGGCTGGAAATCGCGGCCCCGCCTGAAAACGGGCGTCTCGTGTTCCGGTCAGCCAATGGCTGGCGTTCGATCGGCAGCGGGCCGGTGACGGCGGATGAACTGGATGCGCTGGTCTTCACGCCCTCAATCGGGCAAGTGCCGGCCAAGGACCATGACGGCAAAGTCTCCGACGGGTTTGACGTGATCGCGTCGGGAAAACGGCGCAGCGTGCGCATCAACATGACGGCCGATCCGTGCGATTTGCAGGCCGGGGACCATCTGGACCCCGAAGGCGTCGGCTTTGTGCGCTATCCCAATGAACTGGCCCCGGACGACGCGCGTCTGGCCTGCGAAGCGTCGGTGGCACGAGAGCCAACTTCAGGGCGCTTTCACTACCAACTGGGCCGCGCGCTGCTGGCGCTGCGCCAGTTCGACGCCGCCCGCGCCGAATTCGACATGGCGCGTGAACTGGAGCACACCCGCGCCTATTACGCGACCGGCATCCTTGAGGCGCAGCGCCCCGCGACGTCGGGCGGCAAGGCGCAGACCAAGGTCTCAGACGATGTGCTGGTCTGGTATGTGATCGGGTCGGAAAAGGGCGATCCCTACGCCTATCACGCGCTGGGCAAGCAGCTGGTGCGCCACGAGCAATCGGCACGTTTGCGCGATCAGGGCTTTGATCTGCTGTCGCGCGCGATTGAACTTGGCCACACCTTCGCGATGAATGAACTGGGGTGGTTCTATCTCGACGAGAAATCCCCCTATTTTGACCCGGCGCGGGGCCTGCGGCACCTGCGCGAAAGCGCGTCGCGCGACGACATTTATGGGTTCAACAATATGGGGTTGGTGCATCGCAACGGGCTGGGCGGCCTCGACAAAAACCCTGAGGCCGCGCTGGCATGGTTCCGCAAGGCCAGCACCGGCGGGCATCCGAACGCGCCCGCGAACATCGGGCGGATGTACAATGCCGGCGAAATCGGCGGCACGCCCGATCCGGTCAATGCCGTCCGCTGGTATGACGAGGGGCTGTCGCGTGGCGACGCATGGGGCGGGGCGAACGGGGCCTGGGTGATTGCCAAGGCCCAGCCCAAGGGCTTTGGCACGGCGGACATCGCGGTCCGGGCGGGCAAGGCGGCGGCGCTGCGCAACGAAGGCGCGGTGAAAAGCGCCCGGGACCTGCTGGCGCAACTGCCTGAGGCGGCGATGGACGAGGCGACGCAGATGATCCTGCGCGATCTTGGGGCCGACATCACCCCTGACGGTGCCTTTGGTCCTGCCAGCCGCGAGGCGCTGGTGACTGCGGCCGAAAAAGCCGGAGAAACCCCGCCGCCGGGCATGGATGCAGTGGCGCGGCTGGTTTTCACCGCGCAAATCTACTGGAAGATGGGCAAGTTCCGGGTCGATCTTTATTGATCCGGGCACGGCCCTTGGGGGGATTGACCCCCCTGCGATCCGGCGCCGCCCTTCGGGGCGGCGCGCGCCCTATCCCCGCCGTGGCGCGGGGACGTCGCCGAGGTCCTTGACCGCCTCCATCGCCACATAGGTGGAGGTCTGGGCGACATGGGGCAGGGCGGAAATCGTCTCACCCAGCAGGCGGCGATAGGCGGCGATGTCCTCAGTGCGGACCTTCAGCAAATAGTCAAAGCCGCCCGCGATCATGTGGCATTCCTCAATCCGGGGCACTGCGCGCACGGCGGCGTTGAAATCGGCCAGCGCGGCGTCGCGGGTGTCCGAAAGCTTCACCTCCACAAACGCCACATGACGACGGCCAAGCCGCGCTTGGTCGATCACCGCGCGATAGCCGCGGATGACGCCGGTTGCTTCAAGCCGCCGCAACCGCGCCAGCGTCGGGGTGCGTGACAGGCCGATGCGGTCCGCGAGCGTCGCAACCGGCAAACGCCCGTCATCCCCGAGAATCGCAAGGATGCGTCGGTCCCACTGATCAATATCGTCTGTTTCATGCGCCATTTGCAGACGATATGCGGCGACCGACATCAATGATAGCGCAAAGCGCGCTGTCATAGGCCCCAGCAAAGACGAATCCTCCATCGGCATTCTGGCATTATGATCGCGGAAAATCAGACCCTTTCGCGCAGGATGCCGCCCATGACCGATTTTGACACCGCCGCCGCCCGCACGGCCATCCGCGCCGCCCATGCATCTGGCGAAGGCGACCGGGTCGCCGCGCTGCTGGGTGCCGCGCCTTCGCCAGCCTTGCGCGCCAAGGCGGGGGTGCGCGCGCTTGCGCTGGCCCGCGCCCTGCGCCGCAAAGGCCCCGGCGGGTTGGCGGAAACGCTGTTGGCGGAATACGGCCTCGGGACCAATGAGGGCGTGCGCCTGGTACGTCTGGCTGAGGCGCTGCTGCGCACGCCTGACGCCGCCACCGCCGACGCGCTGATTGCCGACCGGTTGGAGGGTGGCGATTGGGCCGCGCATCTGGGCAAATCAGGGGCCGCGGTGGCTGAGGCGGCGACGCTGTCATTGATCCTCGCGTCTGCGGTGGCGGGGTTCGGGTCGCACCCTCGGCCCTATAACGCGTTGCGCGCTGGTGTGCGGCGGCTGGGCGCCCCGACCCTGCGCACCGCCATGCGCGGCGCGATGAAGACGCTGGGGCGGCAATTCGTGCTGGGCCAGACCATCGACGCCGCCCTGTCCCGCGCCGCCCCGGCGGAGGCGAAGGGCTGGTCCCACAGCTATGACATGCTGGGCGAGGCCGCGCGCACTGACGCCGACGCCCGGCGCTATTTCGACAGCTATGCAGGCGCGATCAAGGCGCTGTCCAAGGTGAAACATCCCGCGGATCCGCTGCGGGCGCCGGGGATATCGGTGAAACTGTCAGCCCTGCACCCACGGTATGAGGAAGCGCAGCGCGACCGCGCGATGGGCGAATTGGTGCCCCGCCTGATTGATCTGGCACGGCTGGCGCGCGCCGGAAATGTTGACATGTCCATCGACGCTGAGGAATCGGATCGGTTGGAGCTGTCGCTCGATGTCATTTCCGCGGCCATGGCGGCGCCGGAGCTGACCGGCTGGAACGGGTTCGGCATTGTGGTGCAGGCCTATGCGAAACGGGCCGAAGCGGTGCTGGACTGGATCTATGCGCTGGCTGTGCGCTTGGACCGCCGCATCCCTGTGCGGCTGGTCAAAGGCGCCTATTGGGACACCGAAATCAAGCGCGCGCAGGTCATGGGGCTTGAAGGGTTTCCGGTCTTCACCCGCAAGGTGAACACGGATCTGAGCTATCTGGTCTGCGCCCAGAAGCTGCTGGGCATGACCGACCAGATTTATCCGCAATTCGCCACTCATAACGCGCGCACCGCCGCCGACATTCTGGAAATGGCGGACGGGTCGCGGGATTTTGAATTCCAGCGCCTGCATGGCATGGGTGAAACCCTGCACGCTGAGATCATGAAGACCGCCAAGACCCGCTGCCGGGTCTATGCGCCGGTTGGCCCGCACCGCGATCTGTTGGCCTATCTGGTGCGCAGACTTTTGGAGAACGGGGCCAATCAAAGCTTCGTCAACCAGCTTTCTGACCCTGACGTGCCGCTTGAAGACATCGCCGCTGATCCGGTGGAGGTCGCGGCAATGCACGCTGGGGCGGGGATGACGGCTGCGCGATCAATCCCCCTACCACGGGATATTTTTGGCGGGGGCCGCGCGAACGCCAAGGGCTGGGATCTGGGCGATCCGGCCGCGCTGGCGGATATTGAGGCCGCGCGCGCCCCATTCCGCAGCCATGCATGGTCCGCCGTGCCGCTGTTGGCCGCGGATGCGCCCCAGGCGGCGCCGACGCCGCGTGCCAACCCTGCCGACCCATTGGACCAGATTGGTGAGGTTGCTGATGCTGAACTTGGGGCTGTCGCCGCCGCCCACGGTGCCGCCCGAGCCTGGGATGCGGCCCCGGTCGCGCGCGGCGCCATTTTGCGCCGCGCCGCTGACCTTTACGAAACCCATGCTGGTGAGCTGTTCGCCCTTTGCGCCCGAGAGGCCGGTAAATCGCTGGCTGACGCTGTGGCCGAGCTGCGCGAAGCCGTCGATTTCCTGCGCTACTATGCCGATCAGGCTGAGGGCGCGCCCTATGCCGCCCCGCGCGGGGTGATCGCCTGTATCTCTCCGTGGAACTTTCCGCTGGCGATTTTCACTGGGCAGGTGGCTGCGGGGTTGGCGGCCGGGAACGCGGTGTTGGCCAAACCGGCGGAACAAACGCCGCTGATCGCCCATCGCGCGGTCCAATTGTTGCATGAAGCCGGGGTGCCCCGCGCTGCGCTGCAATTCCTGCCGGGGCCGGGGCATTCGGTTGGCGCGGCGCTGTCGGCGCTGCCGGGGCTGGGGGCGCTGGCCTTCACCGGGGGCACGGACACGGCGATGCGCATCGCGGCCACCATGGCTGAACATTGCGCCGTGGACGCGCCGCTGATCGCGGAAACCGGTGGGCTGAATGCCATGATCGTCGACAGCACGGCGCTGCCCGAACAGGCGGTGCGCGATGTGATCGCCTCAGCATTCCAATCGGCGGGGCAGCGGTGTTCGGCCCTTCGGATGCTGTATGTGCAGGAAGAATCGGCCGATCGGCTGCTGTCGATGCTGCAAGGCGCGATGAAGGAACTGCGCCTCGGCAACCCCTGGACCCTGTCCAACGACATCGGCCCGGTGATCGATGTGGCCGCGCGTGCACGCATCGAAACCCATGTCGCCAAGGCCGCCCGCGAAGGCCGTTTGATCGCCCGACTGCCTGATCCCGGCGGGTTGTTCTGCGCCCCCGCCCTGATCCGCGTGACCGGCATTGAGGATCTGGAGACTGAGATTTTTGGCCCGGTTTTGCATGTCGCGACCTATGCGGCGCGCGATCTGGACCGGGTGATCGATGCGGTGAACGGGCGCGGCTATGGCCTGACCTTCGGCCTGCACACCCGCATTGAGGCCCGCATGGCCCATGTCGCCGGGCGCATCCATGCGGGCAATGTCTATGTGAACCGCAACCAGATCGGTGCCGTGGTTGGCAGCCAGCCCTTTGGTGGCGAGGGGCTGTCCGGCACTGGTCCCAAGGCGGGTGGCCCGGCCTATTTGGGGCGGCTGTGCGCGGTGCCGCTTGGGTCGGCAAAGGCCCGGGGTGGCGGCTGGGCCGACCCGGCCAAGGTCGCTGCGGCGCTGGTGGCCCAGCCCGCCGATTTGCCCGCCATCAGCGCTGAGGATCTGCCCGGACCAACCGGCGAATTGAACCGCCTGTCGATCCACCCGCGCGGCCCGGTGCTGTGCCTTGGCCCCGGCACTGTGGCCGCCGCCGCGCAGGCTGAGGCCGCGTTTGCCGCCGGCTGCCCCGCGGTGATTGTGGCGCCGGACCCGGCCGGGCCGGGGGTGCGCATCGCGGGGCACCTGCGTCCCGAGGCGCTGGCCGACATGGACGCCCCGATCGCCGCGGTTCTGTGGTGGGGGGATGCGGATCAGGCCCGCGCCATCCGCCGCGCATTGGCCGCCCGCAAAGGGCCGATCACGCCTTTGGTGATGGCCGCTGACCCGGCCCCGTGGCTGGTGTTGGAGCGTCATTTGTGCGTCGACGTCACCGCCGCCGGGGGCGACGCTGCGCTGCTGGCCGCGGGGGGCTGATCCGCGCTAGGACTGCGACGCCCGGCATGTTGGCCGGGCGGCCCGGCGAAAGGTGCGCAGATGTCCCCTGCCCTCGTGACCTATGGCGCGCTGGTGATCGCCATCGCCTTGGAGGTGATCGCGACCACCTTCCTGAAGCAATCGCAGCAGTTCACGCGTCTGTGGCCGACCATCGCCATGGCAATGTTCTACGCGGCATCATTCTATTTTTTGTCTGTCGCGCTGAAGACCCTGCCGGTTGGCATCGCCTACGCGATCTGGAGCGGTCTTGGCATAGTGCTGATCGCGCTTATGGGCGCGGTGACGCTGGGCGAGGTGCTGGACGGATGGGCGATTTTCGGCATGGGGTTGATCATCGCCGGGGTGGCAGTGATCAACCTTCTGTCGTCATCGGCACCGCATTAAGGGGTCAAAAGACCTTTTCGCTGACGATCCGTTCCAGATAGATGCCATAGCCTGATTTCTTCAGTGGCGCGGCCAATGCCAGCAGCTGATCAGCACTAATCCAGCCTTTGCGCCACGCGATTTCTTCGGGGCAGCAGACCTTGAGGCCTTGGCGTTCCTCAATGGTTTCCACATACGCGCCCGCCTGATGCAGCGATTTATGGGTGCCGGTGTCGAGCCATGCATACCCGCGCCCCATCATTTCCACGAACAGATCACCGCGGGTCAGATACGCCTTGTTGACGTCAGTGATCTCCAGCTCCCCCCGCGGGGATGGGACCACGTTGGCAGCGATGTCGAGCACGTCGTTGTCGTAGAAATAAAGCCCCGTCACCGCATAGTTCGATTTCGGCGCCTCGGGCTTTTCTTCGATGTCGAGCGCGCGGCCGGTATCGTCAAAATGCACCACGCCGTAACGTTCGGGGTCTGAGACGCGATAGCCGAACACCGTCGCGCCGGTCTTGCGCGCCGCGGCGGCCTTCAGCAGGTCGGCAAAGCCGTGGCCGTAAAAGATGTTATCGCCTAGCACCAAGGCGACATTGTCCGTGCCGACAAATTCGCGCCCAATGATGAAGGCCTGCGCCAGCCCGTCGGGATTGGGCTGCTGGGCATAGCTGATCGACATGCCCCATGCGGACCCATCCCCCAGAAGGCGGGTGAACTGGTCGGCGTCGTGCGGGGTGGTGATGATCAACACCTCACGGATCCCGGCCAGCATCAGCACCGACAGCGGATAATAGATCATCGGCTTGTCATAAATCGGCAGCAGTTGCTTTGAAACGCCAAGCGTCACCGGATGCAGCCGCGTGCCTGAGCCGCCCGCGAGAATAATGCCCTTCATGATGCGGGTTCCTTGTTCATACGGTTGAGCACGCGTGCCAGCCCCAGCTTCCACGGGACAGTGCGCAGGCCAAAGACGGTTTCGATTTTGGTGCAGTTCATCGCCGAATTGGCCGGGCGCGCGGCAGGGGTCGGATAGTCCGAGGTTGGGATATGCGCGACCTCAGGGGCGTGGTCGATCATGCCGAGGGCCTTGGCCTGGGCGAAGATCTCCTCAGCAAATTCGGCCCATGTGGTCGTGCCAGCGCCCGAATAATGGTAAATGCCCCACAGCGGATCGCCCTTGGGGGCCAATGTCAGCCACGGCGCGATGGCAAGGATTGCCTCAGCCAAATCGATGGCGGACGTTGGTTTGCCGTGCTGGTCCGCCACCACGGTCAGCCGGGGCTTGTCGGCCAGCCGCAGCATGGTTTTGACGAAATTCGCACCCTGATCGCAATAGACCCACGCCGTGCGGATGATGATGCTGCGTGGGTTGGCGGCCATCACCAGGCGCTCCCCCTCAAGCTTGGTGCGGCCATACGCGCCGATGGGGCTGGTGGGATCGACCTCAGACCACTCACCATTCTTGGTCCCATCGAACACATAGTCGGTGGAGATCTGGATGAACGCCGCGCCGACCGCTGCGGCCCCGCGCGCGATTGCCTCAGCCCCGGTGGCGTTGATGGCGCGGGCGAGGGGTTCTTCGCTTTCAGCCTTATCCACCGCGGTGTGCGCGGCGGCGTTGATCACCAGCGTTGGCTTGGCGGCAATCACCGCCGCCTCAGCCGCTGCCGGGTCGGTCAGGTCAACTTGATCAAGGCCATAAGCCGTCAGCGACGGGTCCGCGCGCAGCAATGACTCCGACAATTGCCCCTGCCGCCCGATCACCAGAATGCCGGTCATTTTACGCCCCCAAGCCGCCCGCCATCGTAGCGCCCTTCGCGGATCGCGCGCCACCACGGTTCATTGTCCATGTACCAGGTCAATGTACGGTCCATCCCTGTCTCAAAGGTTTCCGCGGGGGACCAGCCCAGTTCATCGCGGATTTTGGTCGGGTCGATAGCATAGCGTTTGTCGTGGCCGGGGCGGTCGGTGACATATTCGATCAGGTCGCCGTGGGGGCCTGCATCGGGAAAGCGGTCATCCATCCAAGCGCAGATAAAGCGCACCACTTCAATGTTCTTTTCCTCAGCATTGCCGCCGATATTGTAGGTCTCATTCAACCGGCCCTTGGTCAGCACGGTGAACAGCGCGCGCGCGTGGTCTTCGACATGCAGCCAGTCGCGGATGTTGTCGCCTGCGCCATAAACTGGGATCGGCTTGCGATCGCGCGCGTTCAGCGTCACCACCGGGATCAGCTTTTCGGGGAACTGCCACAGGCCATAATTGTTGGAACAATTGGTGGTGACGGTGGGCAGGCCATATGTCTCAGCCCAGGCGCGCACCAGATGATCGCTGCCAGCCTTTGACGCTGAATAAGGCGAATTGGGCGCGTAGGGCGTGGTTTCCGTGAACGGGTGGTCGTCGGGGCCAAGGGTGCCGTAGACCTCATCGGTTGAGATATGGTGGAAGCGAAACGCCTCCTTGCGGGCGCCGGGCAGGGCGTTCCAATAGGCGCGCGCGGCCTCCAGCAACGTAAAAGTGCCGACGACGTTGGTCTGGATGAAATCGGCGGGGCCGTCGATTGACCGATCCACATGGGATTCGGCCGCCAGATGCATCACCGCGTCGGGCTGATGCGCGGCAAACACGTCGGCCATGGCACCTGCATCAGCGATGTCGGCCTTGACCAGCACGTAATTGGCGCTGCTGGCGCAATCCTCCAAAGCCTCAGGCGTCGCGGCATAGGTCAGCTTGTCGACGTTCACGACCTTGCAGCCGTGATCGCGCATGACATAGCGGATGACGGCCGAGCCGATGAAGCCCGCGCCGCCCGTGATCAGAAGTTTCATCGCGCGTCTCCTCGGGTCAGATATTGAAAGGTGAGGTCCAGTCCGCCAGACGCGGCTGCAGCGCGTCCTTGGCCGACAGCACCGGCGCGGACACGCCTGCTTCGGCCAAGGGCCAGTCGATGGCCAGATCAGGGTCATCCCACGCCACGCCGCCATCGGCGTTCGCGTCGTAATACGCGTCGACCTTGTATTGCACCTCAGCGTTCGGCGTCAGGGTCAGGAACCCGTGCAGGAAGCCTGCGGGCACCAGCAATTGCGCGCCAGTTTCGGCATCGAGCCGCACGCCGCGCCATTGCCCGTAGGTTTCCGATCCGCGCCGCACGTCCACACCCACATCCCAGATCGCGCCTTGGGTGCAGCGCACCAGCTTGGTCTGGGCCGAGGGCGGTGCCTGATAGTGCAGGCCACGCAGCGTGCCGGGTTCGGCGGACATCGAATGATTGTCTTGGCAGAACGCCACATCATGGCCCGCGTCAGCCATGCGCTTGCCATTCCATGTCTCTGAAAACCAGCCGCGCGCGTCGCCAAAGCGCGCCGGAGTGATGAGCGCAAGGCCTGCAAGGCCCAATGGCGCGATCTTCATTCCTGTTCCCCGATTGTCTGTCATCGCGTGCC
Source organism: Paracoccaceae bacterium (assembly GCA_047610385.1). Taxonomy (GTDB): domain Bacteria; phylum Pseudomonadota; class Alphaproteobacteria; order Rhodobacterales; family Rhodobacteraceae; genus JBOCEF01. The sequence continues at coordinate 47,905 of JBLGAC010000002.1, forward strand.
ACCTTGATGGGGCGCGCCTGTCAGGGCAGGAAGGTGAAAGATTTGGTCAAGGTCAAGAATACCTTGTGCGACACAAACGAGTTTACCTCCTGATCCTTCCAGCGCAGGGCGTAGCCGAGGGAGGCGTTCACATCGCGGGTCAGCGCGTAATTGTAGGCGGCGCGCAGGGTCAGGTTCATGTCATTGCCAACGTCGGCCTCGTCCTGCTGGGACAATGGCAGCTGATAGCTGAGCGATGAGGCGAGCGAGACCGAGGACGCCTCATTGACCGAATGGTTCATCTGGAGCGTCAGCGACGTTAAGTTGGCGATCGACCCTTGCGTGGTTGGCTGCACGCCCTGGCTCAGCCCCGCGGACCAGGAGGTGTCGCGCAGCGCATAGCTGATGCCGATCTGCGCGCGCGCCGACACCGATGAATATTCGTCGCCCAGGCCCGTGTTGGTGTCGGTCCGGCTGGTGAAGGACAGGCTCGGCCCAAGGCTGGCATTCACCGACATCCGCCGGTTCACCGTCCATCCGCTGTTTCCCGACACGTTGAACGTGTAGGTCGTGCGTTCATCCGCCCCATCGGAGAAATAGGCCGAGGCACCTGCGGACAGGCCGCCGCTGACCGTTGGCGAAAGCTGCGCATCCCAGCCCCCGTTCAGGCCAAAGCGGATGTAGGGCGTCAGAGAATCGCTCCCGTTGATATAGTCCACCTTGGACGCGTTGAACGACATCGAAAGGGAATTGAGCGCGTTGACCGTATGGTTCAGGCTGCCCGAGGCCGCGAGACTGAGCCGCAGCGCGTCCTTGTCCTGACCATCGGTGGTTTCGATGAACAACGACCCGTCATCATTCTGCGCCAATGCGAAGGTCGGATCGCCGGTCAGGGTTTCGGGCTTGAGAGAGCCGTTGAACCCCAGCGAAACCTGCGTGGTGCGGCTGAGCGAACGCTGCCAGCCCACCGAGAGGTCCGGCGTCGGCACGTTCAGATCTGCGCTGCTCGCGCCCGACCCGGTGAAGTAGTTGAGGCCGATATTGGCACCGACGCGGAAGGAGCTGATTGGGCCGATTGAAATGTATTGCACCCCGGCGCGGGTGTTGGAGCCAAAGGCCGCGCCGCCGCCGTCCAGACCGATATCCGTGTCGCCAGAGATGGTTTCGGACAGGGACAGGGTGATGCGCCGCTCAGGATTGGGCGACACGGCGGTCGGCAGATTGCCTGCCAGACGCACGCCCCGGTAGCCGGGCTGCGCGTCTTCAGCGGCCTCTTCGACGGGCGCGGGTTCTGGTTCTGGCTGGGGCGTCGGCTCTGCCTCGGGCGTTGGCTCAGGCAGTGCGTCAGCCGGCAAAACATTGCTGGCGGAGGGAATCGCGCCGTCCAGTGGCGCCGGCGCATCCGCAGTCTGCGCCAGAACAGCTGTCGCCGCGGCTGCAGCGACGATCGCCGACATTGCCGCAAGCGTCACCGCCCCGCGCCGCGCCTTGTGGTGTTTCGCCCTTGTCATGCCGCCCTCCGCGCCCGAGCCCTGCCTCAGAACAGGCCCCGTTCGGGCACGAAGATCAGGTCTTTGTCCTGAAGTTCGATGTCGGTGACGGGCATGCCGTCCTCAACCAAGGAATAATCAAAGAACAGCAATTCCTCGATCCCATCCTCGCCACGGCGACGGACCTGAATCTTTTCGCCATCCGCGAAAGGACCGGGGCCGCCGACAAGCGCCAGCGCCTGCAAAAGCGTCAGCGGGTCTTCGACAGCAACCGGACCGGGCCGCGCGACCTGACCCATCAGGAAGTAGGTGTTGATGACCACCTCTTCTTCGGCCAACTGCTCAGCCGTTGCCAGCGCGACTTGAGCGACCGACACAGTGACGGTCGGCGTCAGTTCAAAGCCCTGCGCCAGTCGGCTGCGCAGAATCGCCTCAAGCCGTTCGGGCGAGTTGCCCTTGGCCATCACCGATCCAGCAATGGGCATGGAGATCCGGCCGTCCGGGCGCACAAGCACCTGCGACGACAGATTCGGATCTTCAAGCACGCTGACGTTCAGCACGTCGCCCGGCTTGATCTGATAATAGCCGTCTTGCGCTGCGGCCGGGGCGGCAAGCGCTCCGGCGACCGCGAGAATTGCAAGCTTGTTCAAGGCCCCGTTCTCCTGCTCTAGCACGTCGCATTATTTGCTTGATGCCTGAACTGTCTGTCATTTTCCACGCCAGCGAGCGGTGGCGCTGCGCGTCTCGCGAAATAGTCGGTTGGCGTGGCCTAGGCGCCGCACTTCTTAGCAGCATGTCAAAACGAAGCTATGGTTATCGCGCTGAGTCGTGCTGCAGTGCGGCATTGGCACTGGTCTTTGGGGAGCCGGGCGCGGCGAGGCGGCGCAGGTGACGCGCGGTTTTGGCGCAGCTTGTTAAACATATCAGGGACTTGCAGGGCTCAGGCGTGCTGGATCTGTAGAAAAATCATTGAATTGGCGTGGTTTTTGTGGGATCAGTTTCTTCGTGGGATGAATCAGATCACGTCTACCTGCGTTAACTTGGTCGTGCGATCCTGGGAAGGTCGCCGCGACGACGCAAGCGGGCGTAACTTGACGCTTGGCCAATTTTTACGGCCCGAACGGCAGGTGTGGAGATTGGGGAATCGACTGTGTTGCAGACAGCTGGCAAAGAAAGCCGAACCATTGTGACTGATATGGCGGATAGCCGCGAGGAACGTCGCGTTCGCGGCGTGTATTCGCGCTTTGGAAAACGTGCGCTCGACATTTTGCTCGTGCTGCTTTCGGCGCCGATCATCGCGCCGGTTATTATTCTGCTTGCGCTTCTGGTCCGCACTGATGGCGGTCCGGCGTTTTATGGTCAAAAGCGCGTGGGCCGCGATGGCAGGCTTTTCACCCTTTGGAAGCTGCGCTCCATGGCGATCGATGCTGATGCCGCACTCGAAGGCTATCTGAACGCCAATCCTGACGCGCGGGAAGAATGGGACCGCACCCAAAAGCTGCGCCACGACCCGCGCATCACGCGCCACGGGCAGACGCTGCGTCGGTCCTCGCTTGATGAACTGCCGCAGCTGTGGAACGTGCTGATGGGCGATATGAGCATAGTTGGCCCGCGCCCGTTCCTGCCCGAACAGATCGAAATGTATCCCGGCAGCGCCTATTATGCGATGCGCCCGGGGCTGACATGCTTTTGGCAAACCGGGGATCGCAACGACAGTTCCTTTGCCGCGCGGGCGATCGACGATGCGCGCTATGCGCGGGAAATGTCGCTGGTCATTGACGTGACGCTGATCCGCAAGACGGTCGGTGTGGTGATGCGCCAGACCGGCGTCTGACCGCAGCGTCACTCATGAAAAAAGGGCGGCTCCCGACGGATGCCGCCCTTTTTCATGCCGTCAGGCCCATTCGGCCTAGGCCCGTTCAGTTCAGGCCAGCGCGGCCGCATGGTGGCGCAGGTGGTCCTCCATGAAGGTCGCGATGAAGAAATAGCTGTGGTCATAGCCCGGCTGCATGCGGATCTTGGCGCGCTGTCCGGTGTCGGCGCAGGCCTCGACCAGCAGATGCGTCTTCAGCTGGTCATCCAGAAACCCGTCGCCGCCGCCCTGATCCACCAAGATCTCGCCGTCAAAGCCACCTGCGCGAACCAGGGCGCAGGCGTCGTGCCTCTGCCACGCCGCGCGGTCGGGGCCCAGATACGCGGTCAGCGCCTTTTCCCCCCACGGGCAGTTCATCGGCGACACGATGGGAGAGAACGCCGAGACCGACTTGAACAGGTCCGGCCGCCGCATCGCCAGCGTCAGCGCGCCGTGCCCACCCATGGAATGGCCTGACACGCCCATGGCCCCGATCTCGAATTGCGCTGCCAGCAGGGTGGGCAACTCTTCGGTCACATAGGTCATCATGCGGAAATGCGGGTCCCAGGGCGCCTCAGTCGCGTCCACATAGAACCCGGCACCTTGGCCCAGATCATAGCCATCATCATTGGCCACATCTTCGCCGCGCGGCGAGGTGTCGGGGCACACCACAATCAACCCCAATTCTGCCGCGACGCGCTGGAATCCGGCCTTTTCGGTGGCGTTTGCCTGGGTGCAGGTCAGCCCCGACAGCCACATCAGCACTGGGCGTGGGCCGGGCTGTGGCGGCAGGAACACCGAAAACGTCATGTCGCAGCGGGTGCTGTCCGCGCGATGACGGCATACGAGCTGACGGCCGCCGAATACGCGCTGGTCAGAAAGGGTCTCCATCAGGAACCTCCTTGTCTTGGTATGCGCCACGGTCGGGCCGGGCGCAGATTATTCGGATGGATAATCTGATCTTCAGGGCGCGATCGCGGCACGGGCAAGCGCGGGCAGTTCAGCGAAATCCCCAAACGACGAAACGGCGTCGATGGGGCCGTGGCGATAGCCGTTCAGATGCAGAATATAAGGCAGACCGCCCACCGCCGCGGTTTCCGCATCGGTTTCGCTGTCGCCAACATAGATCGCTGGCCCATCCCCAATTGGTGCCATCGCCGCGGCCAGCAGGCGCGGATCAGGCTTCAGCGCGCCGGGGATCGTGTCGCCGCCGACCACCGCCTCAATCATCGAAAAACCAAGCGCCGACAGCACCATGCGCGCCAGACCTTCGGGTTTCTGGGTGCAGACCGACATGCGCCAGCCACTTTTCTTCATCGCTGTCAGCGCGGCAACCGCACCGGGATAGGCGCGGGTGGCGCGCAGCGGATCGTAATGGGCGCGAAAGCGGGCGAAGAACCCATCGACATCATCGTCCGGGACGCCGCCGGTATGGGTCAGCAGCCGTTCGACCTGCACCTTCATGCCTTTGCCGACAAAAGATTTATAGGTCGGCACATCGACCGGATCGCGACCAAGCTCCGCCAGCAGGGCGTTGCCCGCGGCGCACAGCGAGGGCGCGCTGTCGACCAGCGTGCCGTCGAGGTCGAAGATCGCGCGGGGGGCGGTGTCGGTCATGGGTGGCTCCGGCATTGGGACGCGCCACCATGACCGAGGCGGGCGCAAACCGGAAGGGGGCGCGGCCCGCCATGGGGCCGCGCCGCCGGGGTCAGGCCGTCTTGCGGCGGCGCAGGGCCCCAAGGCCGAGCAGCGCCGCGGGCAGCAGCAGCGCCGTGGCCGGGATCGGTACGGCCGCCGTCTCAACCGTCAGGTTGTCGAGGCCAAAACCGCCGCCGCTGCCCCCAAAGATCACCAGCGTGTCGAACGCCGCCGCCGAGACATAGTGGAACACCGGCGACGTGGTGGCGGTGGTGAAGCCGAAGCTGTCGACCAAGCCGCCGGCATCGTAGAACTCCATCGAGACGCCAAATCCGCCTTGATCGAAGATACTGAAGCCGAAGCGGGTGATATCCGTCGCGAAGGCGATGGTGAACACTGGGTCGTCGGCAAGACTGGTCGCGCCGACATCGAAGATCCCAGCGCCGGATTCATTTCCCCACAGCGCGCGCGTTCTGCCAGCCTCAGCGTTGTACCCGTCGCCGAAGGTGGTCGCCGTCATGGTGATGCCAGTGATGCCCGCCGCGGGAAACACGCCCGCGGTGGGGCCGGTCGGGGTGGATTCAAAATCCAACACGAACGGATTGGTGAAATCGGCGAGCGTGATCGCGCTCGCCGCAAACGCTGGCGCCGCGGCGATGGTCATGCCTGCCGCGGCGAGCAATGAGACGTAGTTCTTTCGAATCCCCGTTTTTCCCCACACTTGTTAAACGGGCTTCGTATGGGATTTGCGCCGTGTCAAACTGCAGCCAAATGCGCGCGGCAAGAAAAAGGGCCGCCCCATTGGGCGGCCCTTTCAATCAGCGATGCAGGCGCATCACCTGATGATGATCTCCGGCCCCATGAAGGTTGTCGGCAGGAAGGTCGACAGCCATGGGATGTAGGTCACCATGATCAGGAAGATGAACAGAATGCCGAGCCAAGGCAGCGCCGCCCGCACGACCCGCATCATCGGCATCCCGGCAACCCCGGATGTGACGAACAGGTTCAGACCGACAGGTGGCGTGATCATCCCGATCTCCATGTTCACCACCATGATGATGCCCAGATGGATCGGATCGATCCCCAAGCTCATCGCGATCGGGAACACCAGCGGCGCCACAATGATGATCAGGCCTGACGGCTCCATGAATTGGCCGCCGATCAGCAGGATCACGTTGACGATGATCAGGAACACGATCGGCCCAAACCCGACATCCAGCATTGAGGCTGCGATGGATTGTGGGATCTGTTCGTCCGTCAGCACATGCTTGAGGATCAGCGCGTTGGCGATGATGAACAGCAGGGTGACGGTCAGCTTGCCGCCCTCAAACAACGCGTCGCGGTTGGCGCGGCTGACAAAGGATGGGATGAACAGCACGAACAGCTCTGCGATCCCGCGGGCAATCGCCCGCCCGCCCATGGTGACCGACTGGTCAAAGGTGGCCGATGTGGTCGCCAGCGCCTCAGCCCCGGTGCGCAATGCGAAGGCCAGCAATGCTGCCGCAAGCGCGAGGAACAGCGCCAGCGCGATGACCGACCCGCCCGACAGCGCGCCGCCCATGGCAAAGATCAGCGCGATCGGCGCCCCAGAAAGCCCGATCATCAGGGCCAGCGTGATGGTCCCCGCCGCCTTCGGTTGCGCCACGAACATGCGCGCTGCGACCCAGATCACCGCGGTGAACGCCGCTGCGCCCAGAATCGCAACCCAGACCGTGAACCCGATCATCCCCGCCAGCGCGGCGTAAAGGATCAGCGCCACAATCGCGAAGCCCCAGATCCGGGCGCCCAGCAGCGCGGGCGCCTTTTCAGTGTCCCGCAGCCACGGGCGCGATTTCAGCGGCCCCATGTCGCGATAGATAAAAAACGCCACGAGAAAGGCGTAAAGGGCTGCGACGGCCGCGGCCTCAGTCGGGGTGAAGATGCCGCCATAGATGCCGCCCAGGATGATGATGATCAGGAACAGGCCCCATGACGCGTCCAATGCGGCGGTGAACACTTCTCCCCAGCCCAACCAGTCACCCTTGGGCAGATTGCGCACTTTGGCGGTGATGTAGATGCCCAGCATCAGCATGCACCCGGCCAGAATGCCAGGGATCACGCCTGCCAAGAACATGCGCCCCACCGACACGTCGGTTGCGGCGGCATAAACCACCATCACGATCGACGGCGGGATCAGGATGCCCAGGGTGCCTGCGTTGCAGATCACGCCCGCAGCGAAGTCCTTGGTGTACCCGACCTTCTGCATGCCCGCGATCACGATGGACCCGATGGCGACCACCGTGGCCGGGGACGACCCCGACAGCGCCGCGAACAGCATGCACGCGAACACGCCCGCGATTGCGAGGCCCCCAGGCATGTGCCCGACCAGCGCAATGGCGAACCGAATGATGCGTTCGGCCACCCCGCCGGTGGACATAAAGCTGGACGCCAGAATGAAGAACGGGATCGCCAGCAGCGTGTAATGCCCTGCCATGGCCTGAAACAACGTCTGGGCGATAGAGCCGAGCGAGCTGTTTGAATAAACCAGCAGAAAGACGGTGGAGGACAGGCCCAGCGACACGCCGATCGGAACCCCGATCAGCAGCAGGCCGATGATCATGGCAAAAAGAATCGCGACTTCCATGGGATCAGTCCTTTGCCTGAGCGGTCTTCGCCGCATCTTCGATCTGGTCTTCGACCTCATGGCTGGCGATCATCACGTCGATCTCTCCGCGCCAGATGCGCAAGGTGATCTGTACGAACCGGAACAGCAGCAGCGCCATGGACAGGGGCAGCACGGCATAGGGGATCAAGCGGGGCATTTTTTCATAGGCCTCGCCTTGGTTGAACAGGTTCGAAAAAAGCGGGTTGAGAAACGCGGGCATCTCGATGTCATTGACCTCATACCAGCCCTGACCGCGCACGGTTTCGAACCCGGTGGGGATGATCCGGCCAGAGGTGGGCGACAGCTCCGCAAACGGTGCCCAATAGTCCCAGCCGCCTTTCAGCAGCAGCAGCGCGTAGATCACGCACAGCACGGATGACACCAGCGCGAGCATCCGTTTAGGTCCGGGCTTGAACATGTTCACGACCGCGTCGACGCCCAGATGCAGGTTCTTTTTCACGCAATAGCTGGCGCCCAGCAGCACCAGCCACGCGAACAGAAAGCTGGTGGCTTCGAGCGCCCACAAGATGTTGGAGTTAAAGCCGTAACGCGCGACAACGTTGGCGAAGGTGATCAGCGTCATCGCACCAAGGATGATCGCGATCAGCGATTCCTCCAGCGCGTCGGTCATACGGCCGAGCGGGGTCTGCGAGGGTCCGGACATGGGGGTCCTCCCGCGTCCTCTCTCGCGCCTGCTTGCGGCGGGGCGGGGGACGCTTGTTGTCGGGAAAGGCGGTGGCGCGGCGACGGGTCAGGTTGCGGCGTGGGCGAAAAGGGGGGCGCCGCCCCCCTTTTCATATCATGCGGCGGGCTTGGGAGGCGCGCCCCCCAAACCCGCCAAAGGTCAGTGCTTGGTGTTGATCGCGGCGGCGGCGGCGATGTTCTCCGCGCCCACGTCGCCTTCGAACTTGGCCCAGACGGGCTTCATCGCATCGACCCAGGCCTGACGCTGCTCAGCGGTCAGCTCACGCACCACGCCGCCGGCGCCGATGATCGACGCTTTGGCCTCGGCATTCACGCGGGTGGATTCGCCGTTACGCGCGGTGGTCACTTCGTCGAAGATGGTCTTCAGCTGGGTGCGCACGTCGGTCGGCAGCCCGTCCCAGAAATCGACCGAGGTGACGACGAGATAGTCGATCACGCCGTGCTCGGTTTCGCTGGTGCCGTCCTGCACTTCGAAGAACTTCTGGCCCCAGATGTTGGACCAAGTGTTCTCCTGCCCGTCGACGACGCCGGTCTGCAGCGCACCATAAACCTCAGAGAACGCCATTTTCTGCGGCGCGGCGCCCATGGCTTCCATCTGCGCGACCAGCACGTCCGAGGACTGCACGCGGAACTTCATGCCTTTGGCGTCGGTGGGCAGCAGCAGCGGCTTGTTGGCTGACATCTGCTTCATGCCATTGTGCCAATAGCCAAGGCCCAGAAGACCACGGCGGGTCATCGAGGTCAGCATGTCCTGGCCAGCCTGCGACTGCTGGAAATCGTCGACCGCATTGATGTTCTTGAACATGAAGGGCAGATCGAAGATGCGGAATTTCTTGGTGAACTTCTCAAACTTCGACAGCGACGGGGCGGCCATCTGGACGTCGCCAGCCAGCATCGCCTCAAGCACCTGATCATCGTTGTAGAGCGAGGAGTTGGGGAACACCTCCATGCAGGCCTTGCCGTTCATCTCGGTGTTGACGCGCTCCATCAGCAGCGACGCGGCGATGCCTTTGGGGTGTTTATCGGTGTTGGTGACATGGGCGAATTTGATGAGAATTTCGCCATCGTCGCAGGCGGCCATGGCGGCGGGGGCGGCGAAGATCATCGCGGCGGCTACGGCGGCGGTGAAGATATTGCGCATAAGTGTTCCTCCCGAAACATGCTGACAGGTCTGATGGCGACGCCTTCTGTGGGCGCCGCTTGTCAGCAGTCTATGCAGGATGCGTGCCAAGTTTCAACTGGATGTCAATCAGGCCTGCGCTGCACGCATGGCAGGGTTGCATGGGGTGGCATCGGGCCCGATGCAAGCACAGGGGTGCGATCTGCCGCACATGTTGCAGGCGCGAGCGTGCGGAAATCCGCACAGATGCCGGCTGTTCCAAGGCGCAAGCCTGTGTCTGGGCACCGACCGCGCGGCGACTGCCGTGGCCGGACGCGCCGGGCTCAATGCCCGGGGCGGACGGCACCCCGTGGAACAGCCCCAAAGGTGCGGGCGGCCTCGGGGGGAAACCCCCCGCTCGGCCGCCCGCGCCGCGCGAAGGGCGCGGCGGCACCAAGCCTTCAGTCGGCAGCGTCAGTTGCGGAAGGTGTCGGCCTTCAACCCGTGGCGCACGAGCTTGTCGTAGAATGTCTTTCGCGGCAGATCGAGCGCGACGCACGCTTCGGTTACCCGCCCGCCATATTGCCTGAGCGCGCAGATGAGGAGCGCGCGCTCGAACGCCTCCATCTGTGCGTGCAGACTTTCAGGCCGGGCGTCCTGCGTCGGCTCCGGCTCAGCGCCCGACAGGCCCAGCTGCAGCCCGAGGCCCATGGCATAGCGTTCCGCCACGTTCTTCAATTCGCGCACATTGCCCGGCCAGTCATGGGCCGTGAGCTGCGCGAGGTCCGCAGGCGTCGGCGTTGGTGCGTCAATCGCGCGGCGTGCGGCGGCGGCGTCGACAAAGGCGCAGAACAAAAGCGGCGCATCAGCCAGCCTTTCGCGCAGGCTTGGCGTGCGGATGCGCGCGACGTCGAGGCGGTAATACAGGTCCTCGCGGAATTTTCCCGTCGCGGCCAGTGCCTTCAGATCGGGCTTGGTGGCCGCGATCACCCGCACATCAAGAGAGATCGCTTCATTGCCACCGAGGCGTTCCAGCTCCCGCTCCTGCAGCACGCGCAGCAGTTTGATCTGCAGATCGAGCGGCATGGATTCGATTTCGTCGAGGAAGATCACCCCGCCATTGGCATGTTCGAACTTGCCGATGCGCCGGGCGCTCGCACCGGTGAAAGCGCCTTTTTCGTGGCCGAACAGCTCAGAACCCGCAAGCTCCGCCGGCAGCGCCCCGCAATTGACTGCGACGAACGGGCCTTTGGCGCGCTCGGACCGGGCGTGGATGGCGCGGGCGGCCAGTTCCTTGCCCGCGCCGGTTTCGCCAAGGATCAGCACATCGAGATCGGTTTGCGCCACACGCTCCAACCTTGCGCGATAGGCGCACACAACCGCGGAGTCGCCCAGGATCGTCGCCTCCAACGTCCCCGTCTCAGCAGTGTTGAGGCGCGCGCGCAGGGCGCGGTTTTCCATCACCAGACGGCGTTTTTCAGCCGCGCGGCGCGCAGTTTCCACCAGCCGTTCGGGCGGGCAGGGCTTTTCCAGGAAATCATACGCCCCGGCGTTCATCGCCTGCACCGCCATTGGCACGTCGCCATGGCCGGTCAGGATCACCACCGGCAGGTCGGGGTCCATGGCGCGGATCTCGTCCAGCAGCTCCAGCCCGCTTTTGCCCGGCATGCGCATGTCTGCAATCACTGCGCCGGGGAAATCGCGGGTCAGCATGCTCATGGCGGTGGCGGCATCGGGGGCTGCCTCGGCGTAGATGCCTGCCAGATCGAGCGTCTGGGTCAGGGCCGCGCGCAGGTCGGCCTCATCGTCCACCAAAAGGATGCGTGGGTCCGATGGGCCCGGCGCGCCGGAGGCAAATGCGGGATCGGGCGTCATGTGTCCGGGCCGTGGGGGCGGGTCATGCTGCGGTCTCCTCCGGCGGGGGTCCGGTTTGGGCGCTGGGTTGCAGTTCAACGGTGAAGATCGCGCCGCCATTGGCGCGGTTCTCGCCGCGGATGCGCCCGCCAAAGCTTTGGACGATGCCGTAGGAAATGGAAAGCCCCAGCCCGGTGCCCTGGCCCACGGGTTTGGTGGTGAAAAACGGGTCGAACAGGCGGCCCTCAGTGCCTTCGGCCAGGCCCGGGCCGCTGTCGGCCACGGTCAGACGCACCGGGTCGCCCAGCTCAATCGCCAGCGACACTGCGCGCGCATTCCTCGGCTGGTCCGCCATGGCGTCAAGCGCGTTGCCCACAAGGTTCATCACCACCTGCTGCAGGCGCACCGCACCGCCGCGCACCATCACCGGGGTTGTGGGCGGGTCCCATGCGATCGTGGCCCCGGTTTCGTCGATCTTGGGGGCCAGCAGCGCCAGCGCGTCTGATGTCACCCGATCCAGCGCGACATCCGCGGCGGGCTCGCCCTCTTTGCGGGCAAAGGCGCGCAGGTTGCGGATGATCCGGTCCATGCGCACCGTCAGGTCGGCGATGCGCGACAGGTTGGCCGACGCGTCGGTTTCGCGCCCGCGGGCCAGCAGAACCCGCGCATTGTCGGCAAAGCTGCGGATCGCGGTCAACGGCTGGTTCAGTTCATGCGAGATGCCCGCCGACATCTGGCCAAGCGCGGACAGCTTGCCCGCCTGCACCAGATCGTCCTGGGCGCGGCGCAGGGCGGCCTCAGCGGTGCGGCGCTCTGTGATCTCAGCCTCAAGGGCAACGTTCAGCGCGGTCAGATCTTGGGTGCGTTCGCTGACCCGGACCTCCAGCGCCGTGTTCGCATTGGCCTTGATCGTCAGCTGGGCGCGCAGCGCGTCGCGCCGTTGCAGCATCAAAAGCGCAAGCGCCCCGAACGCGAACATCGCGGCACCCGCCGCAAGCCCGGCATTCTGCGCACGCGAAATGGTCGGGCGCGCGTCCACCAGCGCAAAGCCGGTCAAACCCAGGCGCGGTTGGTCTGCGCGCGACAAGATCGCCCGTGGAGATGGTGCGCCAAGCGCCTCCCACCCCGGGCTGTCAAGGCGCAGCACCCCGCTGCCCCCACCGTCCCAGGCCGGAGCATCGGTCATGCGCGGCAGGGGCGCGATGGTGCGGTCGGGATAGCGTCGGCTGCTTTCGATCCGGGCCTGCGCGGCGGGGGAAAGCGGGTCCAGCGACCGCAGAACCATGCCGCGGCGGTTGGCCACGAACACCACGCCGTCAGGATCGGCGAAATACACCAGCCCGCCTTCTTCGCGCCACGCGTCTTCAACCGCGTCCATGTCGACTTTCACCGCCACCACGCCGACGGTGTCACCGTTCAGGCGCAGTGGCCCGGCAAAATACCAGCCGCGCTGCATTGATGTGGTGCCAAGCGCAAAATACGCCCCCAGCCCGCCATCCATCGCGCGCTGGAAATACGGGCGAAAGGCAAAGTTGCGCCCGATGAAGGTCTGCTCTGACGCCCAGTTCGATGCGGCGACCGTCGTCCCGTCGCGGTTCATCACATAGATATCAAGCGCGCCTGTCACATCGGCGATCCGTTCCAGCAACGCGTTGGCGTCAGCGGTGCGCGCAATGTCCGGTGCGGCCACCGTCAGCGCCAGCGGCGCGGCGTCAGCCAGCACCCGCGGCAACTGGCGAAAGCGCGCAAGCTGGCCATCCAGCCGGTCCGCCGCGGCAGACAGCTTGACGGCGCTTTGGGTTTCAAGCCGGTGCAGGCCGTCGGTGATCCCGGCGTGCCAGGCCGTTCCCCCCGCCAGAACGGGCAGGACCAGAAGGGCGAGGGCGTAGAAGACGACGTTCATGCGCATGGCGCATCCTGTTTTGGGAACCACAGCCTTAAGGCGGGGGTTACCTGACCGCGGGGCAGGCGGTCCAATCGCGCAGGGCGTCAAGCGTGACATGCCCGAACCGGCCGGGATCGCCGCGCAGCACATCAAAGGGTTGGCCCGGGTCGCCCAGATCTGACAGCACGATGGCCGCGCCGTCCAGATCTGCGGCGCGCGTGCCGCGGCCCGGGCAGGCGATCACGGCCAGACCGGCGGCGCGCGCGGCGGCCAGGCCGCGGGGGTTGTCTTCGATCGCAGCCGCATCCTGTGGCGCGACCCCGAGGCGCGCGCAGGCCGCGGCGTAGCCTTGCGGGTCGGGTTTGTGGGCGGTCACGTCCTCGCCGGTGATGACGGTGCCGAACCACTCCAGCGCCTCAAAGCCCATGGCATTTAGAATCAGTGCTTCGAAATTCTGGCGGCTCGACGTCGTGCACACCCCCAGCGCGATTCCCTGAGAGCGCGCCTCATGGATCAGGCGCCGGATGCCGGGACGCAGTGGCAGGCCTTCGTTTTCCAGCGCGCGCAGGTAAATCTCAGACTTTGCGGCATGCAGTGCGGTCAGCATGCCTTCGTTCTCAGCCCATGCCAGATCGCGGGGGCGGTGCGCCTCTACCCAGACGCGGATGCGCGCCAGCCCGCCTTCGACGACCAGCAGATCATCATAGGCCGCATCGTCCCAATGCCAGTCCAGACCGGCCTGCGCAAAGGCGCGGTTGAACGCACGCAGGTGCAGGGATTCGGTGTCGGCGATGGTGCCGTCCACGTCGAAAATGATGGCGCGAAGCGTCATTCGTCGTCTCCCGACAATAGGTTGCATGCATCGCGCCCCGGTGGGGGCGCGTCTGGTGGGGCGGAAAAATGGCCCCTCTCCGCAGGTGACTGTCCTGCGGCATGGCTGCGGCGCGGCACTCCCGGCGGTTCTTGCCCGGGGGCGTTGCAGGTCCGGCATGGGGTCTGCCATTGCTGCGGCGCGTGGGCGCATTATAGCGACCCGAGCGTTCTTCGTCATCCGTTACGATCAGTCGATTTCGGGTCGTCCAGCGAAATGATGTTTCGCAGATGGGACCATGCGCCGCATCCTTCTTGCGCGGTGCCCAAGGCAGATAAGGCGCGTAATTGCCGCTCGCACAACGCGCGCGGTGGACATGCGGCGTTGACGCGTCATTATCGGCCCGGACAACCGCCCGGAGCGCGGCGCCGGCCCCCATACCGGCGGCGCGCTCAGGTTTTATGCGTAAGGGGGCGCAGTCCCTCTCCGCGACAGGATCACAACGGCCGCGATGGCCGGAACGAAAAGAAGGAGGAGGGCTCAGATGAAGATCGGCGCCCCTAAGGAGCGTTTTGAGGGCGAGCAGCGCGTCGCGCTGACCCCCGAAAGCGCCCAGAGGCTGAACAAGCTCGGCTATGACTGCGTGATCGAGAGCGGGGCCGGCATCGGCGCCGGGTTCTCCGATGATGCGTATCGCGCGGCAGGCGTCGAAGTCGCCTTGGACGAGGCGGCCCTGTGGGACGCCGCGGACGTGATCGCCGCCGTGCGCGCGCCGACGCTGGACCAGCTTGCTGCCGCCCCGGATGGCAAGATCCTGGTGTCGTTTATCTGGCCCGCCCAGAACGAAGAGCTGCTGGCCAAGCTGAACGCCAAGAACATGTCCGTGCTGGCCATGGACATGGTGCCGCGCATCAGCCGCGCGCAGAAAATGGACGCGCTGTCGTCCATGGCCAACATCGCAGGCTATCGCGCGGTGATCGAGGCGGGCGCCAATTTCGGCCGTTTCTTCACCGGCCAGATCACCGCGGCGGGCAAAGTGCCCCCGGCCAAGGTGCTGGTTGTCGGCGCTGGCGTTGCAGGTTTGGCGGCCATCGGCACGTCAACCTCGCTGGGTGCCATCACCTATGCGTTCGACGTTCGCCCCGAAGTGGCTGAGCAGATCGAAAGCATGGGCGCTGAGTTCGTGTATCTCGATTTCAAAGAAGCGGCCCAAGACGGCGCGGCGACCGGTGGCTATGCGGCCCCGTCTTCGCCTGAGTTCCGGGAAAAGCAGCTGGCCAAGTTCCTTGAGCTTGCGCCCGACATCGACATCGTCATCACCACTGCCCTGATCCCCGGTCGGCCTGCGCCGAAACTGTGGACCAAGGAAATGGTCGCGCTGATGAAGCCCGGCTCTGTGATCGTTGACCTAGCGGCAGAGCGTGGCGGCAACTGCGATCTGACCGTGCCCGACGAAAAGATCGTGACCGACAACGGCGTGACCGTGGTCGGCTACACTGATTTCCCATCGCGGATGGCGGCGCAGTCCTCAACGCTGTACGCCACCAACATCCGCCACATGATGGACGACCTGACCCCTGAAAAGGACGGGACGCCCTTCGTGAACATGGAAGACGACGTGATCCGCGGCGCGCTGGCGTGCCATGCGGGCGCGATCACCTTCCCGCCGCCCCCGCCCAAGATCAAGGCGATCGCGGCCCAGAAGCCCAAGGCGCCCGAAAAGACGCCTGAGGAAAAGAAGGCCGCGGCCTTTGCGGCGGAAAAAGCTGCCGGGCGCAGCCAGGTGAAACTGCTGATCCTCGGCACCATCGTGATGCTGCTGATCGGGTCGGTCGCGCCTGAATCGTTCATGCAGCACCTTATCGTGTTTGCCTTGTCGTGCTTTGTCGGCTTCCAGGTGATCTGGAAGGTCAGCCATTCGCTGCACACGCCGCTGATGGCGGTGACCAACGCGATTTCGGGCATCGTCGTCGTCGGCGCGCTGCTGCAGATCGGGTCGGGCAGCGGCATCGTCACGGTGCTGGCCACCATTTCCGTGCTGATCGCCACGATCAACATCGTCGGCGGCTTCATGGTCACGCGGCGCATGCTCGCCATGTTCCAAAAAAGCTGAGGGGAACATAATCATGAGCATCGGACTCGTTACCGCCGCCTACGTCGCGGCCGCCGTCCTGTTTATTCTGTCGCTGGGCGGGCTTTCGAACCAGGAAAGCGCCAAGCGCGCCGTGTGGTTTGGCATTGCGGGCATGGCGCTTGCGATGGCCGCCACCATCTTTGGCCCCGGGGCTGGCAGCTTTGGCTGGATGATCCCGGCCATCATCATCGGTGCCATCATCGGCGCCGTCGTCGCGCAAAAGGTCGAAATGACCGGGATGCCGCAGCTTGTTGCGGCGTTGCATTCCTTTGTTGGCCTTGCGGCGGTGTTCATCGGCCTGAACGCGGACATCGAACTGACCCGCGTGCATGAGCTGATGGCCTCTGGCGCCACCATGGACAGCTTTACCGGCTTTGCCGCCAAGCTGGCCCACAAAGAAGGCGCTGAGGTCACCATCCTGTTGGTGGAGATTTTCCTCGGCGTGTTCATCGGCGCGGTGACCTTCACCGGGTCGATCATCGCCTACGGCAAGCTGAACGGGCGCATCGACGGCAAGGCGCTGATGCTGCCGGGTCGCCACATGATCAACATCGGGCTGGGGCTGCTGTGCCTTATCCTCGGGTTCATGTATTTCGGCGGCGCGGGGGTCTGGACGCTGATCCTGATCACCATTCTCGCCTTCATCATCGGCGCGCATCTGGTGATGGCCATTGGCGGCGCGGACATGCCGGTGGTTGTGTCTATGCTCAACAGCTACTCGGGCTGGGCGGCGGCGGCGATTGGCTTCACGCTGGGCAACGATCTGCTGATCGTGACTGGCGCGCTGGTCGGGTCTTCGGGCGCGATCCTGTCCTACATCATGTGCAAGGCGATGAACCGGCAGTTCCTGTCGGTGATCTTGGGCGGTTTCGGTGGCCCATCCGGCCCGGCGATGGAGATCGAAGGCGAAATGGTCGCCGCCAACGCAGACGCGGTCGCATCCGCGCTGAACGAGGCGGACAGCGTCGTGATCGTGCCCGGCTATGGCATGGCCGTGGCGCAGGCGCAGTCGTCAGTGTCAGAACTGACCCGCCGTCTGCGCGCGCAGGGCAAGGAGGTCCGCTTTGCCATCCACCCCGTCGCCGGCCGTCTGCCGGGGCACATGAACGTGCTGCTGGCCGAAGCCAAGGTGCCCTATGATTATGTGTTGGAAATGGAGGAGATCAACGACGATTTCCCCAAGACCGACGTCGTGATCATCATCGGCGCCAACGACATCGTGAACCCCGCCGCGCAGGAGGATCCCAATTCCCCCATCGCCGGGATGCCGGTTCTTGAGGTCTGGAAGGCCAAGCAGGTGTTTATCTGCAAGCGTGGTCAAGGCACCGGGTATTCTGGCATCGAAAACCCGCTGTTCTTCAAGGAGAACAGCCGAATGTTCTATGGCGACGCCAAGGATTCGATGAATGCGCTGTTGCAGCACGTCAACTGATCGCTGCATATCTACATGAAATCGAAAGGCCGGGGCGCAAGCTCCGGCCTTTTGCGTTGTGATTGAGGGCAGCGAAGGCTTAACTCTGAAACCAGTTCTTTCGCGCCGCTCTGTAGCGCAATTGCGTGAAATATTCTTGAATAGGTCTTTTATTCTGCTAACATGATCACATGTGAATCAATGGGAGCAAGGTGATGTTGCGAGTACGTCATTTCTTTTTAATTTTCGTAGCCGTGGCGCTAGCTGGATGCGCAACACAGAAGACACCCGTTCCAACAGGTGGAAGTAAGTCTGATGGAATTGTCAGGCTTAGCTTTCAAGTTGGAATTTTTGAGGATCCACAAGTCGATTGGTCAAATGCTCAAGCTAGCGCTATGGCTCGTTGTGCTGCTTGGGGGTACACCGGTGCTGAACCTTTTGGTGGGCAGACCCAGCAATGCCTCAGGTTTAATGGATATGGGAATTGTATATTAGCAAATATGCATACAGACTATCAATGCACAAATTGATACAGCAATCATGGCTTCCCATTCAAGACTCTGTTGTTGATGGGTATTCAGAATAATCTAATCGTTTTTGGTGTAGTCACTCAAGGGGAGGGTTTAGCGGCTCCCCCCAACAATCTGATGACGACGAGATGGACCTGCCCACGGACATCTACGGCGTCGATTTTCTTGACGACGTCGCGTTTACGAAGATCGAGGCCCGTTACTTCGTCGCCCTCGACGTTGCCGAGCGTTGCGCGAAGCACCTAGCGGTGGCGTCCGACGGGCTCAAAGGCACCAACTGACGGCCTTCTCCCCTTTGGCCGTTGCGCCCGCGCCCCATGTTAACTGGGATGCCCCTAACTGCGCATGTTTCGGGAGCCTTCCCATGACGAATGCCACGCCCGCCCTTTCCCCGACGCCCAATTCTGGAACAAGATCGCCTGCAAATACGCGGCACGCACCATCGGGGACGGCCCCTCCTAACGCGAAAAGCTGCATCTGACGCAGGCGGTCATGCGCCCCGATTGGCAGGTGCTTGAAATCGGCTGCGACGCAAAGGGCAAGGGCCTGATGTAACCCGCGCCAACCGCCGGCCGCCGGACACCGCGGGGGTCTGCATGCTTAACCCATCGCCAACCATATCCGCGCACACTCTCCCTCATTCCGGCATCAGTCCGCCGCCCCACGGCTTGCGGCGGGCCCGCCCATCCCTGACGTGAGGCGTCTCTGCGCAATGTGGTTGGCCATTCATAGCGCGCTTCTTGCGCTTTGCCTTCTGGCGGGCGGGGCTGCCCATGCCGGGGACAATCTGGCCGATTGGGCAAAGCGCCCCGCCGTCAGTGATTCCACCGCCATTGATTGCGCGGCTGAGGCGACGCTGCGCCGCCATCTGGTCATGGGAGCCAAAGATTTCAACGCGCTCAGATCCATGGCCACGCTGCTTGAAATCAGCAGCGTCTTCGCCTCGTTCCAGATGATGCTCAGCGCGCGCCATGGCGAAGGCGTTCGAAATTCCGCCATCAACGCGAGGTTTGAGGACGGTAAGACCCGCTACCTCTCGCTCATCAAATCTGATGGGTATGCCAGCGCGCTGGCCCGGGCCGCCGCGCGGATCGTGGCCTGCAAGCACCTTCTGGACCTGCCGTAACATCATGCTGCGTTGACAAGGCGGTCGCCCCCCGGGCACACCTGCAATCACGGTGCGCCTGCCCTTCGGCACGACCGCATCTAAGATCGCAGGGCTCTCCGGCGAGGCGACGACTGCCCCGGACCGCAGACCCGTGGGAGACCAGATATGACCGACGCCGCAACCCCCGACGCCCCCCGCATTCGCGATCTCAAGGACCGTGCGCAACGCCACCCGGAAAAGCAAAAGCACGCTGACACGCCGACGTTGCGCAAGCCCGACTGGATCCGGGTCAAGGCACCGGGCGGCGCGGGCTATGCCAAGACCGCGCGCATCATCAAAGAACACGGCCTGTCCACCGTGTGCCAGGAGGCCGGGTGCCCGAACGTCGGCGAATGCTGGTCCCAGGGCCACGCCACCATGATGATCATGGGCGAGATTTGCACCCGCGGCTGCACCTTCTGCAATGTCGCCACCGGCAAGCCGAGCGCGCTTGATGCGTTTGAACCCGGCAAGGTCGCCGATGCGGTCGCCAAGCTGGGGCTGAAGCATGTTGTGATCACATCCGTGGACCGCGATGATCTGGACGATGGCGGGGCGGAGCATTTCGCCATGACCATCCGCGCCCTGCGCCGCAAGGCCCCTGGCACGACCATCGAAATCCTGACGCCTGATTTTCTGAAATGCGCGCCGTCCGCGCTGGAAAAGGTGGTCGAGGCGCGCCCAGACGTGTTCAACCACAACCTCGAAACGGTGCCCGGCCTCTATCAATCGGTCCGCCCCGGCGCGCGCTATTTTCATTCGCTGCGGCTGCTGCAACGGGTGAAGGAGCTTGACCCGACCATCTTCACCAAGTCCGGCGTGATGGTCGGCCTGGGCGAGGACCGTGCGGGCATTCTACAGGTCATGGACGACATGCGATCGGCAGACGTGGATTTCGTCACGGTCGGCCAGTACCTTCAGCCATCCCCCAAGCACCACGTCGTGTCGCGCTTTGTGACGCCCGAGGAGTTCAAGACCTATGAGAAGGCCGCTTGGGGCAAAGGCTTTCTGATGGTGAGCGCGACCCCGCTGACGCGGTCGAGCTATCATGCGGGAGATGATTTTGCGCGGTTGCGGAAGGCGCGGATGGGGTGATGGTGCGTCCGCGCGACACTGTGTTGCCTAGTGTTGCACCCTTGCGGAAGTGATTTGCGGTTCCATCTACCTTAGAGTAACGAATCAGAAGGATACTCTGTCGGTCACGCTTTCGCGTGACTTGTAAGATTGAGCAGATGTTCGTGTGCCATCAGCAAGCATCTGACTGAACGGAGGGAGTGATGCTGAACTTTCGAATACAAAACCTTATCCTCTGGCTTAGAAAGGCTGGAGGTAAGGAAGACAAGCTGCTATTTCGGAACGAGCGGGAAGCAGTGGAATTTGTTAGGCGTGCCTGCAAACAGGGTGCTGGTCCTACTGAAAAGTTCCGCGCAATGTATCGAATTTATGATGAAGCAGCGCGTGAACAAAAAAATAGAGAAAATAGATCCAACGCGGCTTAGCATCCGGGCCTTCGGCCCGGATGCCATCCTTAATAGGTTTGATTGTGGAAATAAGTCAATTAATGCATATATAAAGAATAAAAACAAAGCAAAAAGCCACAACAAAAGATTTGAGACTAGAGTATTCACTGCACATATAGATAAAGGCGATAAAGTTCTGGGCTTCTATGCCTTGCAGGTAGGAACTGGTCGGGCTGATGGCATACCGGACAAGGACAAAACCTACCTGAGATCGTACTCACTTCTTCCGGCCATTCATCTTCCTTATTTGGGTGTCGATATCTCAATTAAGCGTCAGGGCATCGGATCATTCTTGTTAGCCGATGTAGCAAGAAGGGCAGTTGGCGTTTCGAGGAATATCGGATTTTATGCTCTAACATTAACGGCGCTTGATGAGTCTGCCGCGCTTTTTTATGATTCTCTTGGATTCATAAGGTACCATAGCAGTAAGAGTCTCGAAATGTTGATGCCGCTACCGAGTCTGGTCGAAATGGTCCAGCCAGAATCTACTAAACCGCCAACCCACCCCCACGCTTCATAACCTGCATCGACAGCGCGGAACTCACCGAATACAGTGAAATCCGCCCGATCAACTCCTGATAAAACGCATCAAAAGCCCGCGTGCTCGTGACCTGCACCTTCAATAGGTAATCGATCTCCCCCGCCAGCCGATGCGCTTCGGTGATCTGCGGCAGCTCGGCCACGGCTTTTTCGAACTTGCCCGCCCATTCCGCGTCATGCCGGTTGGTGCGCACTGAGATGAAGAACGTCTCCGGCACCCCGGCCTTGACCGGGTCCAGCACCACCGTATGCCGCAGGATCACGCCGCCCGCGTGCAGTCGCTGGATGCGGTTCCACACGGCGGTTTTCGACATGCCGACCTTTTTGGCGACTCGCTCCAACGACAGCGACGCGTCGGCCTGCAGCACCCGCAGAATCCCGCGATCCGCATCGTCGAGCGCCACGTCGTTCGCGCCATTCCCCGAGTCTTGGGCCATACGTTCCGTCCTTTGCCGATATCTGAAACATTGTTCGCGTCTGCGGGGCGTATCCTTGCCTCAGGCGGAACATTCTGCCACCTCAATGACATGAAACCGCGGCAGAGGCCAGATATGACCGGCAAAGCGCAGACCATTCTCCCGCAGCCTCAGGTGCTGCTTGTCGGCGCCGGACCTGGCGATCCCGACCTTTTGACCCTGCGCGCCGCCCGCGCGCTGGGGGCCGCCGACATCGTGCTGCATGACCGGCTGGTCAGCGCCGAAATCCTCGCCCTCGCCCCCCAGGCTGAGCTGCTGGAAACCGGTAAGGCCCCCGGCGGAAAAGGCTGGACGCAAGACGACATCAACGCGGAAATCATCGCCCAAGCCCGCAAGGGCCGCCGTGTGGTGCGCCTGAAATCGGGTGATCCGCTGATCTTTGGCCGTGCGGACGAAGAAATGGACGCGCTGGAGGCCGCCGGGATCACCTATGCGATCATCCCCGGCATCACCGCCGCCGTGGCCGCTGCTGCGTCCGCCAAGGCATCGCTGACCCGGCGCGGGCGCAACGCCGCTTTGCGGTTCCTGACCGGCCAAGACATCAAGGGGTTTGCTGAGCAGGACTGGCGTTCCCTTGCCCGCGATCCGGCCGCCGCAATCTATATGGGCGTTGCTGCTGCGCGGTTTGTGCAGGGGCGGCTGATGGTCCATGGCGCGGATCCCGCAACGCCGGTGACGGTGGTTGAAAATGCATCTCGGCCCATTGAGCGGCGCATCGCCACCACGCTGGGGCGGCTTGCGGACGACATGACCGCTGCGCATCTGACCGGCCCCACCGTCATTCTTCTGGGCATCTCGCCGCGCGCCGAGGCGCTGCGCATGCCCGCCCGTCCGGCCGACGCGACGCCCCTCGCGCGCGCTGCCATCTGATCTGAGGAGTGCTCCCATGGCGAAGATCACCGGCCACGTCATCGTTTCGGCCAACCACCTGCTGACCGGCGACACCATCTACCTGACCCCGATGGGCTGGAGCGGCAACATCGCCGACGCCCAGATCGCTGAGGCCGCGAATGCAGACACCCTGCTGGACCGCGCCAAGGCTGAGGGCGGCATCGCTGTCGGGCCAGATTTTGCCGCCGTGGTCCACGGCCCGCACGGCCCGGTTCCCGCCCACCGGCGCGAACAGATCCGCCGCGATGGGCCGAGCGTCGGTGCCCTGAACCCCGATCTTGGCGCGCGCCACCAACGGCCCCGCGCCGCGGCCTGAACTGAAATAGGAGCGACCCGCGATGTATCGCTATGATGAATTTGACCACGCGGTCGTGACGGGCCGTGTGGATGCGTTTGAAGACCAGATCGCGCGCCGCATCTCCGGCGCGTTGACTGAGGATGAGTTCAAGCCGCTCAGGCTGATGAACGGCCTTTATCTGCAATTGCACGCCTATATGCTGCGGGTGGCGATCCCCTACGGGACGCTGAACGCTGTGCAGCTGCGCCAACTTGCGCAAATTGCGGAGACCTATGACCGCGGCTTCGGCCATTGGACCACGCGCCAGAACATCCAGTTCAACTGGCCCAAACTGACCGACATTCCCGCCATTTTGCGCGATCTGGCGGCGGTGGAAATGCACGCGATCCAGACCAGCGGCAACTGCATCCGCAACACCACCTCGGACCCGTTCGCGGGGGTGGCTGCTGATGAATGGATCGACCCGCGCCCGACGGCTGAATTGATCCGGCAATGGTCCACCGACCACCCCGAATTCACCTACCTGCCGCGCAAGTTCAAGATCGCTGTGACCGGCGCTGAGGCGGATCGCGCCGCGGTGTTCTTCCACGACATTGGCCTGCGCGCGAAACCGGGGCCGAACGGGATCCCCGGCTGGCAGGTGATTGTCGGCGGTGGCCAAGGCCGCACGCCGATGATCGGCAAGGTGATCCGCGAATGGATCGCGCCTGACCTGCTGCTGGGGTATCTTGAGGCTATTTTGCGCGTCTACAACCTGTTCGGGCGGCGGGACAACAAATACAAGGCGCGCATCAAGATTCTGGTGCATGAAACCGGCATCGACAAATTCCGCGACCTGGTCGAAGAAGAATTCGCCCGCGTGCCGCACCCGTCAAACCTCGTCGCCGCCCAAGAACTTGCGCGGATTGAGGCATATTTCGCCCCGCCCCCCTACGAAGACCTGCCTGAGCGCGATGAGGCCTTTGAGGCCGCGCGCGCCGCTGATCCGACCTTTGCCAATTGGGTCGCGCAGAATGGCCTTGCCCACAAGCGCCCCGGCTATGCCGCGATCACCGTGACGGTGAAGCCGGTGGGGGGGGAACCGGGCGACATGACCTCAGCCGAAATGCGCCTGGTCGCGGGCATCGCCGATCGCCACAGCTTTGGCGAATTGCGCATCACCCATGAACAGAACATCGTGCTGCCGAACATCAAACTGTCAGATCTGCATTCCGTCTGGGTCGCGCTGACCAAGGCAGGGTTGGCCGAGGCGAACAAGGGCCTGATCACCGACATCATCGCGTGCCCGGGCCTTGATTACTGCGCGCTGGCCACGGCGCGGTCGATCCCGGTGGCGCAGGATATCTCCATCCGTTTCGCGGACCCGGCGCGGCAGGCCGATATTGGTCCGTTGTCGATCAAGATCTCAGGCTGCATCAACGCCTGCGGGCATCATCATGTGGGGCATGTGGGGATCCTTGGCCTGGATAAGGCCGGCGAGGAATTCTACCAGATCACCCTTGGCGGCGACGCAACCGAAACGCCGTCGCTTGGGGTCCGTGCAGGCCGTGGGTTCGCGGCAGAAGAGGTCGGCCCCGCGATCGAACGTCTGGTCGACCGGTATCTTGTGCTGCGCGCCGCCCCGGATGAGACGTTCCTGCAGACCTGCCGGCGCCTCGGCCCTGATGCTTTCAAGGAGGCTCTTCATGACCTTGCTGCGTGACGGCGCGGAAGTGCCCGACGGCTGGACCCGCATTGCCGCCGAGGACCCGCGCCTTGATGGCGACACGCCCCTGACCGGCGATCTGCTGGTGCCGGCGGCGCTGTATTCCGCTGCCCACGCGCGCCTTGCGCCGGGTGCGCGGCTGGGTGTCGAAGGCCGGGCAGAGGGCGAGGAGGCGCTGCAGATCGCCGCTGCCGCCGCCCACGGCGCGGACATGGTGGCACTGGTGTTCCCCAGCTTTTCGGATGGGCGCGGGTTCTCACTGGCCAAGCGGCTGCGGCAGGCGGGCTATGACGGCATTCTGCGCGCTGTCGGCCCGCTGATCCCGGACCAATGCCATTTCGCCGAACGCGTTGGTTTTGATGAACTTGAAATCCCCGACGCAATGGCCCTGCGCACGGGGCCGGAGCATTACGCAGGTGCGCGGGGCGCCGCGGTGGGGCGCTATCAGCTCGGCTATGCGAAGGGCGGCGACGACGCCCCGGTCTCAATCCTCGCCGCGCGCCATGCGGACCGTCTGCGCATCGCCTGACGCCCGATCCTGCGGAGCGCCCTGCCGGGCGCGCGCCATTTGCCTTTTCCCCCAAGCGGGAAAATAGGCGCTGCCCTGCTCCGGCCGCTGGCAACAGGCGCAGGCCTAGCGCGGAGGGGGAGCACGAGGGGGAGGGGGCCGCAGCCCCCTCCCCACCTCGCATCGCGTGCGCGGGAGCGGGCGCGGGAGTGGGGCCTTCAGGCCTCCGAGCGCGTGCGCATGTCGCCCAAGCCGCCCGCGCCATCCAGAAACAGCGCCGTCACCATGTCCGCATATTGCGCGCGGGTCATCGGGCCGTCGTCGCGGAACCATGTCCAGGCCCAGTTCACCATTCCGAACAGCGCCATCACCGCGGGCCGCAGCCGCGCGCGGGGCAGCTCGGGCGCTGCGGCCTGCACCGCCTCGGTCATCATCATCACAAGGCGGCGTTCTTGCATGCGCACCTCGGCCTGCTTGTCCGGCGCCAGCGCCGCCAGATCATTGAGCTGCACCTTGTGGGCCGCGTCTGCGTCTCGATAGGCCTCGACCAGCGCGTGGATCAGGGCGCGCAGGCGCTCCCGCGGATCGTCCGGGCGGGGGGCTGCCTCCAAAGCTTCGGCCAGACCTTCGATATGGCCGTGGATCAGGTCGAAAAGCAGCGCTTCTTTCGACGACCAGTAGTGATAGAGCAGCGCTTTCGACACCCCGCACTCAGCGGCAAGCGCGCTCATGGACGCGCCGTGATAGCCGCCCGCGGCGAAGACCCGCGCAGCGCCGTGCAGGATCGCGCCGCGCTTGTCGTCGTAATCGGCTGCCCGCGTGCGTGCCATCAGGTGGCCGGCCTTTCATCGACCACGCGGCGGGCCTTGCCGCCTGAGCGCTCGACCTCTCCGGGGCTTGCAACCGCGATGTGGGCGGTGATGCCGACGATGCCTTTGATCGCCTCGGCCAAGGCGGCGGCGGCGGCGGCGCGGCTGGCCTCATCCGCATGGTCCGGGGTGGCTTCGGCCTGCACGGTCATCTCATCCATGCGCCCGTCGCGGGTCAGGCGGATTTGCCAATGGGGCGACAGGCCGGGGGTGGCGAGCACCAGCTCCTCAATCTGGCTGGGGAACACGTTGACGCCGCGCAGGATGATCATGTCATCGGCGCGCCCGGTGATTTTCTGCATCCGGCGCATGGACCGCGCGGTGCCGGGCATCAGGCGCGACAGGTCCCGCGTGCGGTAGCGGATCATCGGCAAGGCTTCTTTGGTCAGGGTGGTGAACACCAGTTCGCCGGGTTCGCCATCGGGGACCAGCTCACCCGTGATGGGATCAATGATCTCCGGGTAAAAATGGTCTTCCCAGATGTGCAGGCCGTCTTTGGTTTCCACGCATTCATTGGCGACGCCGGGGCCCATGATCTCCGACAATCCGTAGATGTCGACGGCGTGCATGTCGAACGCGTCCTCAATTTCGCGGCGCATGGCGTCGGTCCAAGGCTCAGCGCCGAAAATGCCGACCTCTAGCGAGCTGTCACGCGGATCGATCCCGCGCGCGCGGTATTCATCAAGGATCGACAGGAAATAGCTCGGCGTCACCATGATCGTGGTGGGTTTGAAATCCTCGATCAGCGTGACCTGGCGCTGGGTCATGCCGCCTGACACAGGCACCACCGTCGCGCCCAGACGCTCCGCCCCGTAATGGGCACCGAGGCCCCCGGTGAACAGCCCATAGCCATAGGCGATGTGCACCATATCGCCCGGTTTGGTGCCTGACGCGCGCATTGAGCGTGCCACAAGGTTCGCCCAGTTCGAAATATCGCTTTTGGTATACCCGACCACAGTCGGCTTCCCAGTGGTGCCCGACGATCCGTGGATCCGCGCCAGCTTTTTCTGCGGCACGGCAAACATGCCAAACGGGTAGGTGTCGCGCAGGTCCTGCTTGGTGGTGAACGGGAATTTGGACAGGTCCGACAGCTGTGTCAGGTCGTCAGGATGCACGCCCGCCGCATCAAATTTGGCGCGGGTCAGGGCTTGGTTCTCATAGGCGTGGTTCAGCGTCCATTTCAGACGCTTCAGCTGCACGGCAGCGATTTCGTCGCGGCTGGCGATTTCGATCGGGTCCAGCGTCTTGGGGTCGGGCGTCAGGTCTTTCATGGGCGGATCCTCCCTGCGCCTTTTTGGCGGGCGTCATGCGTCTTGGGGCTGGCCCGCTCCATCACAGGGCGGGCCGTTCGAATGGGGCGCGCGTCGCGGATGCGACGCCGGGCCGACGGGGGGTCAATCCCCCCCGAGGGCCGCGCCGGGTCAGGCGCGCTCGATCATCAGCGCGATGCCTTGGCCGACGCCGATGCACATGGTGCAGATGGCGCGCTTGGCACCGCGGTTCTGCAATTCGATGGCCGCCGACAGCGCCATGCGCGCGCCGGACATGCCCAGCGGATGGCCCAGCGCGATGGCGCCGCCATTGGGGTTCACATGCTCTGCGTCATCGGGCAGGCCCAGATCGCGGGTGACCGCAAGGCCCTGGGCGGCAAAGGCCTCGTTCAGCTCGATCACGTCGATGTCGCCGATGCCAAAGCCTGTGCGCTCCAACAGCTTGCGGGTTGCGGGCGCGGGGCCAAAGCCCATGACCCGCGGCGCGACCCCGGCGGTCGCCATGCCGACGATGCGCGCCAGCGGGGTCAGGCCGTATTTTTCAACCGCCGCGCCGGATGCGATGATCATCGCCGCCGCGCCATCATTGACGCCCGACGCGTTGCCCGCCGTCACTGACCCGCCCGCGCGGAATGGGGTCTTCAGCGCCGCCAGCTTTTCCATCGTGGTGGCGCGGGGGTGTTCATCGGCGCTGATCACCACCGGATCGCCCTTGCGCTGGGGGATGGAGATCGGCGCGATCTCCTGCGCCAGACGTCCATTGGCCTGCGCGGCGGCGGCTTTCAGCTGGCTGCGATAGGCGAAGGCGTCTTGGGCTTCGCGCGAAATGCCCCAATCCTCGGCGACGTTTTCGGCAGTTTCCGGCATGGAATCCACGCCGTATTGCGCCTTCATCAGCTTGTTGACGAACCGCCAGCCGATGGTGGTGTCAAAGATCTGGGCGTTGCGGGAAAAGGCGCTGTCGGCCTTGCCCATCACGAACGGCGCGCGGGACATGCTTTCCACGCCCCCGGCCAGCATCACATGCGCCTCGCCAGCTTTGATTGCGCGCGCGGCGGTGCCGACGGCATCCAGACCCGATCCGCACAGCCGGTTGATCGTCGCCCCTGGCACCATCGGATCGATGCCTGCCAGCAGGGTGGCCATGCGCGCGACGTTGCGGTTGTCCTCGCCGGCTTGATTGGCGCAGCCCATGATCACGTCGTCGATGGCGTCTGACGGCAGGCCGGTCTTGGCCATCAGTTCGCGGATCACATGGGCCAGCAGGTCGTCCGGGCGCACAGAGCTGAGGCCCCCGCCGTAGCGGCCGATGGGCGTGCGCAGTCCGGTGCAGATGAAAGCGTCGGTCATTGGGGTGTTCCTGTCTTAAAATGCTGGCCGTCGATGGTGCGCGATGCGCCGCGGAATTCCGCGATCACGGTGTCGCCATCGCGCACAGTTACGTCATAAATGCCGGAGCGGCCCGCGAGGCTGACCTCAGCCGCCGTGGCCACCAGTGTTGCGCCCAGTTTGCCGGGGCGCAGAAAGCTGATCGTGTTGTGCTGGGCCACCGCCATGCGGTTATAGCTGTTGCACGCGAATGCAAAGGCGCTGTCGGCGAGGGTGAAGATGAACCCGCCATGGCAGATGTCATGGCCGTTGGTGTGGTGCGGCGCGACCGCCATCGACGTCACCGCCGTTCCCGGCCCCACCGCGTCCAGCGTCATGCCCAGCCATTTGCTCGCATCATCGCGGGCCCACATGGCGTCGGCAGATTTTCTGGCGATGTCCTGGGGCGTCAATGGCCGGTTCCTTTGAACACCGGCGGACGCTTTTCGTTGAACGCGGCGACCCCTTCGGCAAAATCAGGGCTGAACCCGCAATGGGATTGGCGCGATGCCTCCTCCTCCAATTGCTCAGCCAGCGTGTTGGTTGATGATGCCTGCAACGCCAGTTTCGCTTGCCCCAGCGCAAATGTCGGGGCGGCGGCGAAACTTGCGGCCATGGCGCGGGCCTCGGCCATCAGGAATTCATCGGGCACCGATTTCCAGACCATGCCCCATTCGGCGGCCTGATCGGCGGTGATCGGCTGGGCGGTCAGCATCAGCGCCTTGGCGCGCGCCTCGCCGATCAGGCGGGGCAGGGTCCATGTGCCGCCCGCGTCGGGGATCAGCCCGATTTTGGCAAAGGCTTGGATGAAGCTCGCTGATTTTGCCGCCAGCACGATGTCGCATGCCAAGGCAAGGTTCACCCCCGCCCCTGCCGCGACCCCGTTCACCGCCGCGATCACCGGCTTTTCCAGCGCGCGGATGCGCAGGATCAGCGGGTTGTAATTGGCCCGCAGGCTGTCGCCGGCATCGCGTGGGCCGTCGCCGGGGGCGGATCTGCGTTCGCCCAGATCTTGGCCCGCGCAGAACCCGCGGCCCGCACCAGTCAGGATCACGGCGCGGATTTCAGGCGCCTCAGCGCGCGCAAAGGCGTCCCGCAGGCCTTCGTGCAGCTCAGCCGTGAACGCGTTCAGCCGATCCGGGCGGTTGAGCGTGATTTCCAGCACGCCGTCGTTTTCAGTCATCAGGACAGTCGCCGTCATGGCGCTTTCCTCCCCTTGGTCTTTTGTTGGATTCGATCTTGCATAAACCGACCGGTCGGTCAAACATATCCACAAACATAAATGTGGGAGCACAGGCCATGACCCTCATCGACGTCCAAAGCTATGCGTGCGGCAGGTGGGTCGCCCCCTCCGGGCCGCGCCTGATCCGGTCCGCCATTGACGGGTCGCCGGTCGCCCAGGCGGGGACTGGCGCGCTCGACTTTGCCGCCATGGCCCGATTTGCGCGGGACGTGGGGTGTGGGTCGCTGTGCGAAACAGGATTTCACGAAAGGGCCCGCATGCTCAAGGCCCTTGCGCAGTATTTGACGGACCGCAAGGACGCGCTGCACGCCTTATCCTTGCTGACCGGGGCCACCCCGGCCGACGGTGCGGTGGACATCGAAGGCGGGATCGCCACGCTGTTTGTCTATGCTGGCAAGGGGCGGCGCGACCTGCCCGACGCCAAAGTGTATCTGGATGGCGCGGCGGAATCCCTGTCGCGGTCCGGCGCCTTTCAGGGCCGCCACATCGCGGTGCCGCGCAAGGGCGTGGCGGTGCATATCAACGCCTTTAACTTTCCGGTCTGGGGGATGCTTGAAAAACTGGCCCCCACCCTGCTGGCCGGAGTTCCCGCGATCATCAAACCGGCCACCGACACCTGCCATGTGACCGAGGCGTGCTTTCGCATGATCGTGGACAGCGCCATCCTGCCCGACGGCGCCGTGCAGCTGGTTGCGGGCGGCGCGGGGGACCTGCTGGACCATCTGGGGGCGCAGGATATCGTGGCCTTCACCGGGTCTGCGGCCACTGGTGCCAGGCTGCGCGCCCACCCCGCGCTGATCGCCAACGCCACCCGCTTTACCGCCGAACAAGACAGCCTGAACGCCGCCATTCTTGGCCCTGATGCGCGCCCCGGCACGCCCGAATTCGACATGTTCGTGCGCGAAGCCCACCGTGAGATCACCGTCAAAGCAGGCCAGAAATGCACCGCCATGCGCCGCCTGATCGTGCCCGCCGCGCTGATGGATGATGTGGCTGAGGCGCTTGCCGCCCGCCTGACCGCCGCCGTGGTTGGCGATCCGCGCACGGATGGCGTGCGCATGGGGCCGCTGGCCTCAGCGGCGCAAAAGGCGGACGTGACTGCGGCGACCGCGCGCCTGAGGGCGGAGACAACCACAATTCGCGCCGGATGGGACGGGATCGACCTGCGCGGCGACGCCGCGGCAGGCGCGTATTTCCCCCCCACCCTGCTGCGCTGCGACGATCCTGACGGCGCGCGCGCGGTGCACGACACTGAGGCATTCGGCCCCGTGGCCACATTGATGCCCGCGCGCGACGCGGCCCATGCGGCGACGCTGGCCAATCGCGGCGGTGGGTCGCTGGTGGCGTCGGTGTTCACCAATGATCCTGATTTCGCGCGCCGCGTGACGCTGGAAAGCGCCGCCTGGCATGGCCGCATCTACATCGCCGACCGTGATGCGGGGCGTGATGCCACCGGCCACGGCGCCCCCCTGCCGCACATGGTCCATGGCGGCCCCGGTCGCGCGGGCGGGGGCGAAGAACTGGGCGGCATCCGCGCCGTCATGCATTACATGCAGCGCACCGCCGTGCAGGGCAGCCCGCGGATGCTGGCCGCGATTGGGGGCGAATGGCTGCAAGGCGCGCCCACCGTCCAGGGCCCCGACCACCCGTTCCGCCGCCGCTTTCACGATCTGGCCATCGGCGAGACGCTTACAACCGCATCGCGTGAGGTGACGCTTGACGACATCGCGCATTTCGCCGCCTTCACCGGCGACAATTTCTACGCCCACATGGACGAAGAGGCCGCCAAGGCCAACCCGTTCTTCCCCGGCCGCGTCGCCCACGGATATCTGCTGCTGAGCTTCGCCGCCGGCCTGTTCGTGGACCCTGATCCGGGGCCGGTGCTGGCAAATACCGGGCTGGATGCGCTCAGGTTCCTCAAGCCCGTCAGCCCGGGGGCGATGATCCATGTCACCCTGACGGTCAAGGCCAAGACCCGCCGCAATGACGACTATGGAGAGGTGCGCTGGGCGGTCCAGATCATCGACCAAGACGGCGATCCGACGGCGGTTTATGAGCTGCTGACCATGAACGCGTTCTAGGCGGCGTGTGGCCTCGGGGGGCGTGCCGCGAAATGCGGCCTCGGGGGGCATCGGGCCCCCTCTCGGCCGGGCCCGGAAAGGTCCGGGCCGCGCCCCTCCCCCGCGTCAGCGCAGATCGTCGGCGGTGTCCACGTCGCGCATCGTGTCGACACGCGCGATCCGGAGGGGCGCGGCGGAGGCTTCGGCATCCGCCAGCGCATCGGCGGTGGACCAGCGGCAGTCTTTGAACAGCGCGCGCGGCGCGGCCCGGCCGGATCGTGCCAACCCCACCAGCCAGAACCCGCCATCATCCGCGGGGCCGAACACCGCCTCAGACCGGCCCAGCGCCTTGAAGGCGCGCGCGACATGGGCCGGGGTCACCCCCGGAATGTCGCCGCCGATCAGCACCACCGGGCCGGGCGGGACGCCTTGCAGCGCGCGGGCCATGCGGGCACCGAGATCGCCACGCCCCTGCGCCATGCGCCGCGGGCCGCATGGCCAGACGCGGCTTGCCAGCCCATCGCGGTCGGGGGACACGAGCACGATCACCTCCCACCGCGGATCGCGCGACAGGCGCCGGATCAGCCCTGTCGCTTGGCGCCGGAACCAATGCGCGGCGGCCACGGCGCCGATGCCGCGCGCAAGGCGAGTTTTGACGCGGCCTGGGCGCGGCTCCTTCACCATGATTAGAACGCGGGGATGGCACGGTCCGGCGCAACCGGGCGCCATGGTCCGGGCTTGCCGGACCGCCACGCGTGAGCGGGGGGCTTGCCCCCCCCGAGCGCGGGGCACATTGTCAGCGGCGCTCATACCGTTTAACCAGTTTTTCGGGCGCCACGCCCATGCGCCACAGCACCAGCGTTGACAGGTTGCGCGCGCCGCGTTTCAGCCACCCGTCCCGGCGATACCGCGCCGCGCTGGTCACCGCTTCGGCGGCCAGCGGGCGCAGATGGCCGCGCAGCGCGCGCGCCAAGGCGACGTCCTCCATCAACGGGATCTGCGGATGCCCGCCGACTTTGCGGTAGAGCTGCGCGGGCACCAACAGCGCCTGGTCGCCATAGGGCAGGCCAAGCACTGAGGACCGGAAATTCGCCCAGCACGCCACCGCCCGCGCCGGGGCGGTGTCTTCGTCAAAGCGCAGGCGGAACCAGCCGGCATGGTCGGGGGCGGTGGCCATGTGGCGCTGCACGGCCTCCACCCAGCCATGGCGCAGCACGGTGTCGGCGTGCACGAACAGCAGCCACGATCCCTTGGCGGCCTCAGCCCCGCGGGCCATCTGCTGGCCGCGCCCGCGGGTGCCGCGGATCAGGCGGGCGCCGACGGCATCTGCCACGTCCTCGATCATGTCTGAAGACCCGCCATCGGTCAGGATCACTTCGCGCAGCAATCCAGCGTTCAGCGCGTCGGCCACGGCACCAAGGCACGGGCCGATCCGGTCCGCCGCGTTCAGCGTCGGAATGATGACTGAGATCGGGGCGCTCATGCCACTTTGCTCAGGATGCGCACCGACAGATAGCCCGCCGCCCCCGCCAGCCCGAATGTTAGGTAAAGCGGCACAACCGTCCCGTCGAACGCTGCGCCCGACAGCCAGGCCACCAGCACCCCGGCCCCGGACCCGAAAGCCGCGACCACGGAGCTTGCCGCCCCCGCTCTTGCGCCCATAGGCTCCAACGCCAGTGCCATGAGATTGCCGTAGAGCACCCCGAACGCGCAGACCGGCACACCGATCCAGAGCAGATGCAGCCACAATGGTGGCACCCCGGCAAAGACGCCCGCGAACACCGCCGATCCGGTCAGCCCCGCGATCGCGCAGACCAGCAGCGCGGCCTGCGACATGGTCCGCGCTCCGATCCGCCGCACCAACCGGGCGTTGAGGATCGCAGCCGCGCCATTGGCCAGCGCCAGCGCGCCAAAGGCCAGTGGCAGCAGGGCACCGAGGCGGTAGACCTCTCCGAACACCTGCTGCGAGGTGACAAGATAACCGATGAACGCGCCAAACATGAACGACGCGGCCAACGCATAGCCCATGCAGACCCGGTTGGAGACGACGGTGCCGAAGGTCTGAACCACATGGCGAAAGGACAGGGGGCGGCGATGCTCAGGCCGCAGGGTTTCGGGTTGTACCGTGAAGAACCAGATCGCCGTGATGATCGCCTGCGCCAGCAGCACCGCGAACAGCCAGCGCCAGTCGAGCACCGATATCACCGCCTGCCCGATCGCCGGGGCCAGCAGGATGATCATGATGAACACCGCTGAGGACAGCGACACCACGCGCGCCATCTCATTGCCGGAGAACCGATCGCGATTGACCGACAGCGTGATCACCCGAAGCCCCCCTGACCCCAGCCCCTGCAGCACCCGCCCCATCAACAGCAGCGTGAAGCTGGTGGAGAAAAGCGCGATCAGCGTGCCGACGATATAGGTGGCGATGTTGATCGCCGCCGCCTTGCGCCGCCCGTACCTGTCGGCGATCGGCCCGATCAGAAGCTGGCTGACCGCCACGCCCACGAACAGCGCCAGCAGCAGCCATTGCCGCTGGTTCGGGTTCTCAAGGGCGAATTCATCGGAAATCGCGCCAAGCGCCGGGATCACGATGTCGGTTGAGAACGCGTTGATCGCACCCAGCGCCGCCATCAGCGCGATGAAGCCAAAGCTGGCCTTTTCGCCGTCGCGTCCGGGATTGGGCGCGGGTGCCAGCTGCGCAGTCGGGCTGCGCCCGACGCGCACTGGCTCCGGCGTCTCGGTCACCCGCACCAGCCTTCTGCGAACCGCACCGGGGCACCGCGCGACGGGCCGGTCAGCTCGTCCTCCCACATCACGCGGTTGCCACGGATGATGGTGCCTTTGGGCCAGCCGGTGACGTCCATGCCGTCATAGGGCGTCCAGCCGCATTTTGACGCGATCCAGTCATTGCGGATGGTGCGCTTGGCCTTCAGGTCGACCACGGTGAAATCGGCGTCATAGCCGACCGCGATGCGGCCTTTTCCGGCGATGCCGAAAATGCGCTGGGGGCCGTGGGCGGTCAGGTCCACGAACCGCTCAAGGCTCAGGCGGCCCTGCGCGACGTGGTCCAGCATCACCGGCACCAGCGTCTGGACGCCGGGCATGCCGGACGGGGATGCCGGGTAAGGCTTGGCCTTTTCGTCCAACGCATGGGGCGCATGGTCGGAGCCGAGCACGTCGATGACGCCCTGACGCAGGCCTTCGAAAATCTCATCCCGGTGCTTGGCGCCGCGCACTGGCGGGTTCATCTGCACAAGGGTGCCGAGCCTCGCATACGCCTCGTCTCCGTCCAGGGTCAGGTGGTGGGGGGTGGCCTCACAGGTCACCAGATCCTTGTGCCGTGCCAGAATCGGGATTTCTTCGCGGGTGGAGATATGGAGGATGTGGATCCGGCGACGCGCCTCACGCGCCAGGCGGATCAGACGTTCGGTGCACAGAACCGCAGCAGTTTCATCGCGCCAGACGGGGTGGGAGGACGCATCCCCGGTGATCCGCTGGTCCATGCGGGCGATCAGGCGGTCTTCTTCCTCAGAATGCACGGCGACGCGGCGGCGGCCATTGGCCAGCACCGCGGCGACGCCTGCATCGTCTGAGACCAGAAGATCACCGGTTGACGACCCCATGAACATCTTGATGCCAGCGCAGCCTTCAAGCCGCTCCGCCTCCTCCAGCGTGCCGACATTGTCGACGGTTGCGCCGAACCAGAACGCGAAATCGGAGTGCATCCGATCCCGTCCGCGGGCGACCTTGTCGGCCAGCTTGTCAAATTCAGTGGTCAGGGGGTTGGTGTTGGGCATCTCGAACACCGTGGTCACACCGCCCATGACGGCAGCGCGGGACCCGGTTTCAAGATCCTCTTTATGCTCGTTGCCCGGTTCGCGGAAATGCACTTGGCTGTCGATCACGCCGGGCAGAATGTGCAGGCCGGTGCAGTCAATGATCTGCGCGGCATCCGC
The DNA here is from genome assembly GCA_047610385.1 of Paracoccaceae bacterium. Lineage (GTDB taxonomy): Bacteria > Pseudomonadota > Alphaproteobacteria > Rhodobacterales > Rhodobacteraceae > JBOCEF01. Next base: position 83,792 of record JBLGAC010000002.1, read on the forward strand.
ATGGCCCAGATCGCCGATCCGGGCGATGCGCCCGCCGGTGACGCCGATGTCGGCGCGCCCGATCCCGTCCTGATTGACCACAGTGCCGTGTCGCAGGATCAGATCGAAGGTCAGGGTCATGGCGGGATCCTCATCGTTTTTATGCGTTGCAGCCGCGTTCTGGCGTATTAGCAGAGGCGACAATCGCGTGCGACGCCTATATCCCCATCAAGAACCGCATGCACCATAAGGGAGCGATCGTATGGCGACGGCACGCAGCGCTGAAGAACGGGCGGTGATCCGGGTGGCGGGCGACGGGGCGCGCGACTTTCTGCATGATCTGGTAACCACGGATGTCGTGGGGCTGGCGGCGGGCGCGGCGCGGTATGGCGCGCTGTTGACCCCGCAGGGCAAATATCTGGCCGACTTCGTGATGATCGGAGAACCGGACGCGGTGCTGATCGATGTCGATGCGTCGCAGGCTGCAGGGCTGACGCAGCGGCTGATCATGTATCGGCTGCGCCGTAAGATCGCGATCGGGGATGCGGGCCTGTCCGTGGTGCAAATCTGGGGCGACGGCGCGGCTGAGGCCGCCGCTGCCACGGGCGGCGCTGCGGTTCGCGATCCGCGCGGTGCGGCCTTTGGCTGGCGCGTCTATGCCGCTGACACGGGTGCAGCCCTAGTCGCGACCGGAGCGGACGTGGCAGATCGCGCCGCCTGGGACGCCCTGCGCGTTGCCGAGGCTTTGCCTGAACCGGGGACGGAGCTGGGCGCGGAGTCCTATGTCCTCGAATTCGGGTTCGAACGTCTGGGCGGCGTTGATTTTCGCAAGGGCTGCTATGTGGGGCAGGAAATCGTCGCCCGCATGAAGCACAAGACTGAGCTGCGCAAAGGCATGGCCCGCGTCGCCATCGACGGAGATGCTGGGCCGGGGGCGCAGATCATCAACGCTGATGGCAAGCCCGTCGGGGTGCTGGGCACGGTGGCCGGGGGTGAGGGGCTCGCGCATCTCAGGTTTGATCGGGCCGATGGGGAGCTGCGCGCCGGGGACGCCGTTCTGCGCCGCATCGGCTAAGGCGCGCCCGCGCCCCGATCCTTCCGTCGCTCCCCACCCGCCCACCCTCGCGCCGAAAGGACCGGGACACGGGCGCGCAGGGGCATAGCCATCCCCCGGCGGCGACGGGGGTGGGCCGCGGTGGCACTGCCGCCCTCGCCGACATCTGCCGGGGCGGGAGACGGCGTCGGGGGATGGCGGGTCAGGCGTCCGTGGCGAGAAGGGCGGCGAGCCCTTCGCGATAGCTTGGATATGCCAGCGCCACGCCCAATTCATCGTGCAGCAGGCGGTTCGATGTCCGTTTGCATTCGGCGTAAAAGCTGCGGGCCATGGGGGTCATGTCGGCATCGTCGAACGCGATGGCGGGCGGGACCGGCAGGTTCAGCAGGCGGGCCGCCTCAGCGATCACGTCTTCGGGTGGGGCGGGCAGGTCGTCGCAGACATTATACACAGCGCCGGGGCGGGGGCGGGCGATCGATGCCTCCAGCACCGATGCGATGTCGTCGACGTGGATGCGGCCGAACACTTGGCCAAGCTTGACGATGCGCCGGGCTTTGCCGTCCCTGACCTTCTGGAACGGGCCGCGGCCGGGGCCGTAGATGCCCGCGAGGCGAAAGATGTGCACCGGCAGCCCGCTGCGCTCCATCAGATCGCGCCACGCATGTTCTGCATCCACACGGGCATGACCGCGCGCGGAGGAGGGCGCGAGATCGGCGCTTTCATCCACCCAATCCCCGCCACGATTGCCATAAACTGCCGTCGTGGACAGATACCCCGCCCAGGCGATGCCTGCGCCGCGCGCGGCCAGCGCATCGCTCATCATCGCCAGCACCGGATCCGTCCCGCCGCGTCCCGGCGCTGCTGAGGCCAGAACATGGGTCGCATCGCGCGCCAATGCGGTGGGATCGGTGGGGGGCCAGATCACCGCCTCGGCGCCCTCGGCCCGGATCGCTTCGGCGGTTTCCTCGCTGCGTGTGGTTCCGATCACCCGCCAGCCTTGTGCGGTCAGCCGCCTGCCAAATGCGCGTGCGGTGTATCCATGCCCAAGGCTCAGCAGCGTGCCGGTCATTGTTCGCGTCCCTTCATCTCGATACCGTCACCTTGACACATAGGGCCCGAGCAGGAGCGCGTCGCCTTGAAAATCATGTTTTGCTTGATGGCCACACTCATCGCGGCCCCTGCCGCAGCCGCAGCGCCGGTGCGCAGCTATGCCGCTTGCCTCGACGCGGTGGACCGCACCCCTGAGGCGGGGCGTGAGGCGGCGGCCGAATGGGCGCGGTTCGGGGGCGGTCTGCCCGCGCGCATCTGCGAGGCGCTGGCTTTGTCTGCGCTGGGCGCCCATTCCGCCGCGGCGCAGGTGCTGGACCGCACCGCTGCCACCGCCCCCGGCGCGCGGCCCGAAGACCGGGCTGAGATGCTGGCGTTGGCCGCGCAGTTCTGGCGCACCGCGCGCCGGGGGGCTGAGGCTGAGGCGTCGGCCAATGCTGCCCTGTCTCTGGTTCCGGGGCATGGCGGGGCGCTCAGGGTGCGCGGGCTTGCGCGGCTGGATGCGCAAAGCTTTGGCGCGGCGGCGGCGGATCTGACCGCCGCGGCGCGCAGCTTTCTGGGCGATGCAGGCCTGTGGACCGCGCGGGCGGCGGCACGCGCAGGCATGTTCGACCATCGCGGCGCCTTGCAGGACGCGGGCCGCGCGCTGGCGTTGACCCCGGATTTGGCCGAGGCGCTGCTGCAAAAAGGGCTGGCGGAGGTCGCGCTTGGCGACAAGCCTGCCGCGCGCGAGTCCCTGCTGGCCGCCATCGACGCGGACGCGCCGGGCGGCGACGTGGCCGCCCGTGCGCGCAGCGCGATCCAGACCATGGCGCTGGGCGGTTAAAGCACGTAGCGGCTGATATCCGCCGATTTCGCGAGGCCCGAAAGCCGGGTCTCCACATACGCACGGTCGATCTCCACCTTGTCGCCCTTGCGGTCGGGGGCGAGGAAGCTGAGCTCCTCGAACACCCGTTCCATCACCGTATACAGCCTGCGCGCCCCGATGTTTTCCACGGAGCGGTTCACTTCGGCGGCGATTTCGGCCAAGGCCTCAACGCCGTTTTCGGTGAAGGTGACGGTGACGCCCTCAGTGGCCATCAGGGCGGAATACTGCCGGGTCAGGGCATTTTCGGTTTCGGTCAGGATGCGGACGAAATCAGCCTCGGTCAGCGCGGTCAATTCCACGCGGATCGGCAGGCGGCCCTGCAATTCGGGCAGCAGGTCTGACGGTTTGCTGACATGGAACGCGCCTGAGGCGATGAACAGGATGTGGTCGGTGCGCACCGGCCCGTGCTTGGTGGCGACGGTGGTGCCTTCGATCAGCGGCAGCAGGTCGCGCTGCACGCCTTCGCGCGACACGTCGGCGCCTTTGGACCCTTCGCGGGCGCAGACCTTGTCGATTTCATCGAGAAACACGATCCCCGATTGTTCCACCGCGTGCACCGCGTCATGGGCCAATGATTCAGCGTCGACCATCTTGTCGGCTTCTTCAGCCAGCAGGGCCTCGTGGCTCTCGGACACCTTCATTTTCACGCGCTTGGTGCGGGCGCCGAAGGCTTTGCCGAACATCGCGCCCAAATCCATCATCTGGGCGCCGGGCTGGCCGGGGACCTCCATGCCGCCCATGGGGTTGGAGGTGTCGGCTATCTCCAGCTCAATGATCTTGTCGTTGAGGTCCCCGGCACGCAGCTTTTTGCGGAACAGATCGCGGGTCGCGTCGCGGCTGTCGGCGCCGCACAGCGCGTCGATCACCCGTTCTTCCGCCGCATGATGGGCCCCCGCGCGGTTTTCTTCGCGCCGGGCCTCGCGCAGCATGACAATGGCCGATTCCGTCAGGTCGCGGATGATCTGTTCCACGTCCCGGCCGACATAGCCGACTTCGGTGAACTTGGTCGCTTCAACCTTGATGAAGGGCGCTTTCGCCAGCCGCGCCAGACGGCGCGAGATTTCGGTTTTGCCAACCCCGGTCGGGCCGATCATCAGGATGTTCTTGGGCGTGACCTCCTCCCTCATGTCGCCGGTCAGCTGCTGGCGCCGCCAGCGCGAACGCAGCGCCACGGCAACGGCGCGTTTGGCATCGGCTTGGCCGACGATGAAGCGGTCCAGCTCAGACACGATTTCGCGGGGGGTGAGGTCGGTCATATTTTGATCCTTTGGCGGGAGAGGAGGGAGAGGGAGGCTCAGCCTCCGATGCTCTCCACCGTCAGGTTGCCGTTGGTGTAGACGCAGATGTCGGACGCGATGGCCATGGCGCGGCGGGCGATGGTTTCGGCGTCCATGCCGTCCACCGCCATCAGGCCGCGCGCGGCGGCGAGCGCATAATTGCCACCCGATCCGATGGCGGCGACGTCGTGCTCAGGCTCCAGCACGTCCCCGGCGCCGGTGATCACGAACAGGTCCGTGCCGTCGGTGACGATCAGCATGGCCTCAAGGTTGCGCAGGTATTTGTCCGTGCGCCAATCCTTGGCCAGATCGACGCAGGCGCGGGCCATCTGGTCTGGCGCGGCCTCCAGCTTGGCCTCAAGGCGCTCCAGCAACGTGAAGGCATCGGCGGTGGACCCGGCGAACCCGGCGACGACTTCGTGCGCGCCCTTGCCCGGCGACAGGCGGCGGACCTTGCGCGCGGTGCCCTTGATGACCGTGTTCCCAAGGCTGACCTGCCCGTCGCCTGCCACCACGACCCGGCCGCCTTTGCGGACCGCAAGGATGGTGGTGCCGTGCCAGCCGGGGAATTGGTCGTCGCTCATGTGATGGGCCTTTCGCGGAACATTCGGTCACGCTGCATATAAAGACGCTTGGCCGTCGGCGCCACCTGCGGCAAGGGGGCAGATTTTTCGCCGAAAAATCTGGGGTGCACCACGGCGCTGCGGGCTTGCCGCCATGCCTGCCGACGCTAGGGTGGGTTGCCCCGCCACCGCCCTGAAGGACCCGCCCATGACCGACCCCGCCGCCTTTCTGCGAACCCTGTTCGACGCCGCCCTGTCCGCCGCCGGGCCTGAGGGGCATTTCGGCGTTCTGCCGCCGGAACCTGTGGGCCGGACCATCGTGATCGGCGCGGGCAAGGGATCGGCGCGCATGGCCGCCGCCTTTGAGGCCGAGATGGCCGCCGCCGGGTGGCGCAACGCGCCTGAGGGGCTGATTGTCACCCGCTATGGCCATGGCTGCCTGACCGCCTGCATCAAGGTCATCGAGGCGTCCCACCCCGTGCCTGACGCCGCGGGGCAGGATGCTGCGCGGCAGATATTGGCGCTGGCGCAGGGCGCGGGGCCGAACGATCTGGTGGTGGCGCTGATCTCGGGCGGGGCCTCTGCGCTGCTGGCCTTGCCCGCGGATGGCGTGACGTTGGAGGACAAGCAGCAGGTGGCGCGCGCGCTGCTGCGATCTGGTGCCCCGATTGATGAAATGAACCGCGTGCGCCAGGCGCTGTCGGCGATCAAGGGTGGGCGGCTGGCCGCTGCGGTTGCCCCGGCGCGGCTGGTGACCTGGGTGATTTCTGACGTGCCGGGCGACGATCCGGCGGTGATCGGGTCCGGCCCCACTGTGCCTCTGCCGCGTGGCGAGGCGCCTGAGGCCATTCTGGCGCGCCGCGGCGTCGACATCTCCCCCGCCCTGCTGGCCGCCATGCGCGCCAACCCGGCCCCTGATGTGCCGCCGGGCGATGTGCGGATGCTGTCCACCCCGCAAATGGCGCTTGAGGCCGCCGCAACCGCCGCGCGCGCCTTTGCGATCACGCCCGTTATTCTTGGTGACGCGTTGGAGGGGGAGGCCCGTGAGGTCGCCCAAGTCATGGCCGGCATCGCCCGGCAGGTGCAGCGCCACGGCCAGCCCGTCCCGCGGCCTTGCGTGCTGCTGTCGGGCGGAGAGACCACCGTGACTGTGCGCGGGCAAGGCGGGCGCGGCGGGCGCAACGCGGAATTTCTGCTGGCGCTGGCGGTGGCGCTGGGCGCGGACGGCTTGCATGCCATCGCCTGCGACACTGATGGCATCGACGGGTCTGAGGACAATGCAGGCGCCATCATCACCCCCGACACCTGGGCGCGGGCGGACGCGGCGGGCATATCCCTGCGCGATCATCTGACCCGCAACGACGCCTATTCGGCGTTCCAAGCGCTGGGCGATCTGGTGATGACCGGACCAACCTTGACCAATGTCAACGACTTCAGGGCGATTTACATCCCGTGATCTGCGCCCCCACACGCACTGGCCCCGGCCCGCACAGGCGGGTATAGCTGGCGGGCCTTTTCGGAATAAGGATCGTCCCATGCGCAGCGCGACCATCAACCGCCGCACCGCGGAAACCGACATCTCGGTCAAAGTGAACCTCGACGGCACCGGCATCTATGACATGTCGACCGGCGTTGGGTTCTTTGACCACATGCTGGACCAGTTGGCGCGTCATTCGCTGATCGACATCACGGTGCGCGCCACGGGCGATCTGCACATTGACGACCACCACACGGTCGAGGATGTGGGCATCGCGCTGGGCCAAGCCATCGCGCAGGCGCTGGGCGATAAAAGGGGCATTCGGCGCTACGGCGCGTGCCACCTTGCCATGGATGACGCGCTGGTGCGCACGGCGCTGGACCTGTCCGGGCGCCCATTTCTGGTGTGGAATCTGCCGATCCCCACGCAGAAAATCGGGACCTTTGACACGGAATTGGTGCGCGAATTCTTCACTGCGCTGGCCATGCATGGCGGGATCACGCTGAATGTCGCGCTGCTTGACGGCATCAACGCCCACCACATTGTTGAGGCCGCGTTCAAATCCGTCGCCCGCGCCCTGCGTGAGGCTGTGGAGGCTGATCCGCGCCGCAGCGATGCGATTCCTTCGACCAAGGGTGCGCTATGACCACCGCGATCATTGATTACGGCTCGGGCAACCTGCGCTCAGCCGCCAAGGCCTTTGAGCGGATGTCGGCGGAGACCGGCCATGGCGGGCCGATCGTGGTGACCTCAGACCCCGATGTGGTGGCGCGGGCTGACCGCATTTTGTTGCCCGGCGTCGGGGCCTATGCCGATTGCGCCGCGGGCATCCACGCAATTGACGGGATGTGGCAGGCGCTGGACAGCTTCGTCGCCTCCGGCAAGCCGTTCCTTGGCATCTGCGTCGGGATGCAGTTGATGGCCAACGTCGGGCGCGAATTCGGCGACACGCCCGGTTTCGGCTGGATCCCCGGAGAGGTCATCAAGCTGGCACCCTCCGATACTGCCCTAAAGATCCCGCATATGGGGTGGAACCGGCTGCACGGGCTGGCGAGCCACCCGATTTTCGACGGAATCGGCGGCGAGGAAACCGGCGATCACGCCTATTTCGTGCATTCCTATCACATGGTCCCCAAAGACCCGGCCCATCGGCTCGCCTTTGTGACCTACGGGCAGGAGGTCACGGCCGCGATCGGCCGTGACAACATCGTCGGCACGCAGTTCCACCCCGAGAAATCGCAGGCGGTGGGCCTGAAGCTGATCGCCAACTTTTTGGCGTGGGCGCCCTAGGCGGCGCGGCGGCGCCGAGCGACCCCAATCTGCCACGTGGCATTCTGTTGATTGCCTTCACGAGACGGTGGTATATTTCACATCTCATGAGCGACTCTACTGTCGCAAAAAATTCAACATGTGCTTGTTGCTAATCCATGCGGGCGGAAAATTGAAATGATCAATGGCATATATACGGCCTATATGACGGGCACCGCGGGAAACTCAATTGCGATGTTAGTTCTGCTTGATGGAAAAATAAGTGGCGCTGATGTCGGGGGTGGTTTGTATGACGGAAATTATACTGAATTGTTGGATGGAAAATTTTTTGACGGCATGATTGTTTTTAATTTACCAAGCAACATGGCTTCTATTTCTGGAATACCTCCACAAGAAAAGCCATTGTCTGTAAATGTCCCAATTCATCTACCAGTGGAAATGAATCCTGAGGATTTCTACAGATTAGAGACACCAATTGGGCCGATCAATCTGAGAATGGTTAAGGTTAAGGATTTGTAATGACTTCTTACGAAATTTGGCAAATTTTAATACTGACTGTAAACATCTTTGCAATAATCATTGGGCCAATAGTAGCTATTCAAATAACCAGAAATTTAGATGGGAAAAATGAGGCGCATAGGAGAAAGTTTGCAATTTTCAGCGAGCTCATGAAGACGAGGCAAACCAGAATTGATTATAGTCATGTGGCGGCGCTAAACCTTGTGCCACTTGAGTTTTATGGACATGATACCATATTGGCTTGTCATACAAGCTATTTGAGGCATTTATATTCTGCGATACCGCAAGAGGCGGATCGAGGCCGCTACCTTGATGAGCAGCAAGATCTTTTTCTTCAGATGCTACAGACAATTGGGAAGTTTCTTGAATATCAATTTGACAAGCGCGAGCTGGATCGCGTTGGATATGCGCCAATAGTCTGGGAAAATGACCAGCAACTGTTAAGGCGAAATGCTGATCTTTTGTCTCAAGTTCTATCAGGCCAAAGGCCGATTCCGATTACAGTTCATGCTAGCGGTCAGTTTCCGCCGCCGCCATAGCAAAAAGCCAACTTCTTTCTGAATTAATTTATTTTTATAAATTTTAAGAATTATTTTTTACGCATTCTCATCGACATGCAAATTGCTCCACGCCGCATTCACATGCTCGATCTTCAATCCCCGTTCTTCGCCCAGGTAGTCACAAGCCGCCAACGCCTGATCGATCAGATAGGGCGCGTGATAGCCGGCAAAGCCAACCTCGGACTTGGCGTAAAGGTTGTTGATCAGGTGTGCGATCGCCTGTTCATCCGGCGCCACGCCGTAACGTTTGCACACCCGCAGGAAGATCTTGATGAAATCCTCGCGCGTCGGGCGGTCCACCAGGATTTTATAGTAAATGCGCCGCAGGCCTGCGCTGTCGACCAAGGTTGCGGGCGCGATGTTGGTGGAAAAGATCATCAGCGCATCGAACGGCGCTTGAAAGTTCAGGCCCGATTGCAGGGCGAGGTAATCCACCCCTTCCTCCATCGGGACCACGAGGCGGTTGATGATCTGCTGCGGGCTTTCGCGCTGGCGGCCCAGATCGTCGACGATCAGCACCCCGTTCGACGCCTTCATGTGCAGCGGCGCCTGATAGACGCGGGTCGCGGGGTTGAAGGTCAGGTCCAGCATCCGCACGGTCAGTTCCGCGCCGGTCACCACCGCGGGGCGGGTGCAGCGGATCCAGCGCATGTCGCCGCCATCCATGCGGTCCAGCTCATCTTGATCCACGCGGTCGATGGGCTCCAACGGATTGTGCACCGTGGGATCGAAGAACAGGATCACCTCGCCGTCAACCTCAACCGCGAAGGGCACGAACACCTCGCCGCCCAGCGCGCGGCTGAGGGCGTGGGCATACGATGATTTGCCGTTGCCCGGCGGGCCATAAAGCAAGATTGAGCGGCCCGAATTCACCGCCGGGCCCAGCCGGTCCAGCATCCCCACAGGGATCACCAGATCGCCGAAAGCCGCGTTCAGCCGGTCCCGCGACACCCGGTGATCGCGCACCGACTGCGCCTTGACCATCTTGCGAAACTGCACCAGCGGCACTGGGGCAGGGCCGGTGTAATCCAGCCGCGCGATTGCCTCGAGCGCCCATTGGCGGCCCTTGTCGGTCAGCTCATACCGCATTTCGGCGCGCATGTTGCCGCCAAGCTGGCCCATGGGGGTGACCAGGCGGTCGTCGCGCATCGCCGCCATCAGCGTGGAGACGACAGCCCCCGACAGCCGCGTCGCCTGGGTCAGCGCTGAGACCCGTTCAAGCCCGCGCCGATACATGATCCGGGCCAGCAATTCGACGAGAAAGCCGTGCGTCAGTCCGGTTTCCTCAATGGTCTGGGGGGCGAGGGGTGGCTCTGGCGAGGCAAGGTCATCGCGCGGCAGGGTCAGGGTCATCGGGTTCTCCGGCAAGGCGTCGGCGGTTTGGGGGCGCGGTTAAGAGTTTGCGCGCATGATGAGCGCACGGGCGGTTAAGATCCCTTGCGCGCCGCGGCCTTGGGACGCAGTGAAACCGAAGGCTGGGGGGCTGGCAAGGCCTCGGGTGCCGGATAGATTTCACTGCCGCGTTCGGGCGGCATGTCACTTGGCGGGCCATCGGTCCGCAGGTTCGCGTATTTGATCAGGGGTTCGGTCTTTGACCCAAGTTTCCAACGGTGCCCCGGCATCTGCCGCAATCGCCGATCGCCCGCGCACCCTGCTTTTGACTGCGCTTCTGGCGCTGACATTCGCGGTGCTGGTCGCCGGGCTGCTGATCCCCGGCGTGCTGGTGACCGTTGAGATGGAGAACGACGTCTTTCATCTGATGGACGCGATCGCGCGCCGTGATGCCGGACAATTGGCGCATCTGGATTTCATCACCCCGATGGGCGATCTGTCCATAGAGGTTATGGCATTCTGGCACCGCATTTTCGCCATGCCGTATGGCATGTCGATGCTGATGGCAAACGTCACGGTGATGGCTGCCTCGTTGCCGCTGCTGATCTGGGTGGGCGCGTCGCGGGTGGGGTTTGGGGCCGGACTGGCGCTTGGGGTTTACTGCCTGGTGCTGGCGGCGGCGCTGTCGTGGCGCGTCAGCTCCACCAGCGTGACCTTTGCCATGAGCTACAATCGCTGGGCGTGGGCGCTGACAATTCCGATGATCGTGCTGTTCGTGGCGCGGCCGCGTCGCCTTGGTTCGCGCACCGATCTGCTTGATGGCCTGCTGATCGGGCTGACCGCGGCCGCGCTGGCGTGGCTGAAGGCGTCTTACGCGGTGGCGCTGCTGCCGGTTTTCGTGCTTTGGGCCGTGCTGACCCGGCGGATGCGGGCGGCACTTCTGGCCTTTGCTGTCGGCGCGGCGGCGTTTGCGGGATTTGCGGTGGCGTTGGCGGGGGACGTGCCGACCGCCATTGCGCTCACGGATGCTTACATCCGCGATCTTATGTTCGTGGCGACATCCCCGGTGCGTCCGGCGCCCGGGGCGGCGCCGCTTCAGCTGATCGCGGCGCCGGGGCAGGCGCTTGGCTCAGTCCTGTGTCTGGTGGGCGCTGTGATCTTGCTGGCGGCGAAGCAGCGCGCCGATGCGGTGGTCTGGATCGCTGCCTTTGGTGCAGTGACCGCGATCTCGTGGCAGAACTTCGGCAACGATATGCTGGGCCAGATGGCATTCGGCGCCGCGTTCCCTGCGCTGGCGGCGCTGGTGGTGCGAACGGCGCCTGATCTGCGGGTGGCGGGCCGTCCGGCGGCGCGGATCCTGCGCGGGTTCGCGGCGGTGATGCTGGTGCTGGGCGCGCAGCAGGCTTTGATGCTGCAACGCTCAGTGTTTGCGGGCTGGCGGGTGGATGCGGCGACGCTGCACGCGCCATTGGCCAAAATTGGCGCGCCCGATATGGCGTTTGTGGAAAGCTGGAGCGGCGTGGTTGGACAGATCGAATTGGTCCATCCTGATTTCGAAATCAAAGCCGAACTGACCGCGCGTGAGCGTGAGACCCTGACCTATCGCGGTGCGCGGGTGGTTGACGGCATGACGTTCCCGGGCTGCTCCATGAAGTCTGGCTGGGATCAGGCGTGGCGGGACCTGAAGGCGGCCTATGACGCACGCCCCGATCTTGCGGCGCGCACGGTGCTGGCCGCCGACACGATCAACGCGGCGTGGCTGATGTTGGGGGCGCCGCCGCAAAGGGGTGTCCAGATTTGGCATTATGGCGATATCGGCCCTGCCTTGGCCGAGGCGGACCTGCTGCTCATCGGCCAATGCGCGGTGTCGCGGCGCCACCGCAACATGATCATCGACGAGGCCGCCAAGGCCGGCCTGACCCTGCGCACTGTCCTGAGCACTGAGATGTGGGGCTTGTTTGAGATATCCGGGCCAGACTAGGCGCGGGCGCGCCGCGCTGGCCCCGGCCCTGCGGCCGCGAAACGCAAACCGCCCCGCGCTTTGATCAGCGCGGGGCGGCGGAGCAGTCTAAGGCCGCGCGCTTCATTCCTTATCGAAGCGCACTTTCACATAGGCACCGGGCGCGTCGGACACGGTGCCCAGCACAGCGCCGGGGTCGCGCGCGTCGACCAACTTGCCCGACAGTTTGCTGAGCCACTGGTCCCAGTCCGGCCACCAGGATCCCTTGGCCTCGGTCGCGCCTGTCATCCAGCCGCTGAGGGTGTCTGCGCTCAGGTCGTCATTGGTCCAGTGCTGGTATTTGCCTGATGCGGGCGGGTTGACCACACCTGCGATATGGCCCGATCCGGCCAGCACATAGCGGGCCTTGGCGTTGGTGAATTTGCACGCGCCCGCATAGACCGACGCCGCCGGGGCGATGTGATCTTCCTTGGAGGCCATGTGATAGACCGGCACCTTGATGTCAGACTGGGACACACAGACCCCACCGATGGTCAGTTCACCGGTTGAGAATTGGTTGTTGTTGTAAAACGTCTCAAGGTAATAGTGGTGAACCTTGCCGGGCATAGCAGTGCTGTCAGCGTTCCAATACAGCAGATCGAACGGGAACGGATCTTTGCCCAGATAGTAGTTGTTGACCACATAGCCCCAAATCAGGTCAGAGCTGCGCAGCATGTTGAACGCGTTCGCCATGGTTTCGGCTGGAAGATAGCCCTTTTCCATTTCCTGATCAACGATTTCAAGCGTCATCTGATCGACGAACACCTGCAATTCGCCCGCATCCACAAAGTCAGTCAGCGCGGTGAAAAAGGTGCAGGATTTGACCCGCTTGTCGCCGGTCTTGTTCATATAGGCCAGCGAGGTCGCGGCCATCGTGCCGCCGATGCAATACGATGCAAGGTTGACCTGCTTCTGCCCGGTTTCTTCGATCGCCTTGTCGATAGCGGTGAACAGGCCCTGGCGCATGTAGCTGTCCCAGGTCTCGTCCTTCTGTTTTTCCGACGGATTGATCCAGGAAATCAGGAACACGGTGTAGCCCTGTTCGGTCAGCCATTTGACCAGCGACTTTTCTGGGTTCAGGTCGAGGATGTAGTATTTGTTGATCCAGGGCGGGCAGATCACCAGCGGGATCGCGTGGACCTTTTCGGTGACGGGCGCGTACTGGATCAGCTCCATCACGTTGTTCTGATAGACGACCTTGCCCGGGGTCAGCGCCATGTTGCCCCCGACCTTGAACGCGTTCATGTCGGTCTGGCGGATCAGCAGCTTGCCTTTGCCGCGCTCCAGATCCTCAGCCATCATCTTCAGGCCGCGCACAAGGTTTTCGCCCTTTTGGTCAATCGTGGCGTTGATGACGTCGGGGTTCAGCGCGGCGAAATTGGATGGGCTGACCGCCTCAATGAACTGGCGGGTGTGGAAGGCGACCTTTTTGCGGTCGCGGTCGTCCATGTCGCCGACTTCGACGGACATGTCCTGAAGGTATTTCGACGTCAGCAGATAGCTCTGCTTCATGTAGTCGAAAATCTGGTTCTGTTCCCATTCCTCAGCCTTGAAGCGCTTGTCGCCGCGGGCGGGGGCGGCCATCGGCTCAGGCTTTTCGACCCCGAAAATCGACATGGTGGCGCGGCGCCACAGCTCCATCTGCTGGGTCCACAGGGCAAGGGTGCGCTCTGCCACCTCAGCGGGGTTGGCCATCAGGGTCTGCCGCAATTCGGCAAAGGCGGGCATGGCGTTCATCGGATCGTTGTGCTGCGGCTTTTCGCCAGACATTTTGCTGGCCATGAGCTTCATCCAGATTTCCTGGCTGCGCTCCACAACCTGGGTCATGTTTGCGGCAAATTCCTGCGCGGATTCGGCGTGCTTGGTCGCGGCTTTGTTGAGGTCGGCATCTTCCATGACGGGTCTCCTCCGGTTGTCTGGTGCGGCCCGTTTCTGTTGAACGGATCCACGGCAGGGTTGGTGCTGGCGCTGCGCTTGCCTTGCCGGTATGGTCCCCGCCATCATGACGAAAAATGCATCGGCACACAAACGGGTTTGGCAGTCACGTTGCAGCTTATGTTGCAGCGCAGCGCGTATGCTGCAATGCGGCATGACGCCCCTTCGGGTTGCATTGCTTGCCGTTCTGCCGCTGGCAGGTTGCGGGGCTGGGGGGGCAGTGTCCGGCGGTTATGACCTGCCTGTGACGGCGGATGCCCCTTCGGGCGACTGGCCGCGCCTTGCTGACGTGACCTTCCCCACCGTTGCGCCTGACCCCGCGACCGGTGCCGCCGTGATCGCATCGCTGTCGATTGCCGCCGCAACATCTGCCGCCCGCGCAGACGCCTTGACGGCCCCGGTCATGACCGAGGCCGAGGCCAACAGGCTGCGCACCGCGGGGCGGCGCAGCCGGTAGAATCGCCCTGCAGCCCGGAATTTCCGGACAGATGGCCGCGACAAGGACGGAAATCCGCCCTTAAAGCGCCCTGTCCTCAGGCGCGAATGACGCTATAACCGCGCAAAATCGACAGCGAGCCCGTCATGAACAGCATCAGCCCCAATGTGGGTCACAATTCCCAACCCGAAGAATTCTACCGCATCAAGCGGCTGCCCCCATACGTGTTCGCCGAGGTGAACCGCATGAAGGCCGAATACCGCGCTGAGGGCGTGGACATCATCGATTTCGGCATGGGAAACCCTGACGAAAACACGCCCAAGCACATCGTCGATAAGCTGATTGAAACGGTGCAAAAGCCGCGCACTCACCGCTACTCCACGTCGCGCGGCATTTCCGGGCTGCGCCGCGCGCAGGCCGGGTATTATCAGCGCCGCTTTGGCGTGACCCTGGACCCTGAGAGCGAGATCGTGGCGACCCTTGGCTCCAAGGAAGGGCTGGCGAACCTTGCCATGGCGATCACCGCGCCGGGCGACGTGATGCTGACCCCGAACCCCAGTTATCCGATCCACCCCTACGGGTTCATGATTGCCGGGGGGGCGCTGCGCCACATCCCCGCGCTGCACAACGGGCGCTTCGACCCTGAGGCGTATTTGCGTGAGATCGACCGCGCGGTGCATCATTCGGTTCCCAGGCCCACGGCGCTGGTGGTGAACTTTCCGTCGAACCCGACGGCGCAGGTCTGCGATCTGGATTTCTACACCGACCTCGTGGCGATGGCGAAAAAGCACGGCATCTGGCTGCTGTCGGATCTGGCCTATGCCGAGATTTATTTTGACGGCAATCCGCCCCCGTCAATCTTGCAGGTGCCGGGGGCCAAGGACATCGCGGTGGAGTTCACGTCGATGTCCAAGACCTATTCCATGCCCGGCTGGCGCATGGGCTTTGCGGTCGGCAACAAGCGGCTGATCGCGGCGCTGACGCGGATCAAGTCTTACCTAGATTACGGTGCCTTCACGCCGATTCAGGTGGCTGCGGCGACCGCGCTGAACGGCCCGCAAGATTGCGTTGGTGAAATTCGGGAGCTTTATAAATCGCGCCGCGACGTGATGATCGACGCGATGTCGCGCGCGGGGTGGGATATTCCTGCGCCGCCCGCGACGATGTTCGCCTGGGCGCCGGTGCCCGCTGCGTTTGCGGAACTCGGTTCAATGGCGTTCTCCAAGATCTTGCTGCGCGAGGCCCATGTGGCGGTGGCCCCCGGCGTCGGGTTCGGCGAATATGGCGAAGGGTTCGTGCGTCTGGGCTTGGTGGAGAACGAACAGCGCATCCGTCAGGCGGCGCGCGGTGTGAAAAAGGTGCTGGCGAATGCGGGCGCCATCGTGTCCGCTGAACGCGAAGCCATGGCGAAAGGCGAAGCGCAATGACCAGAGAACATTTCCACGACGAGGGCGAAGCCTGGGATTATGACCAGCAGCGCGAGGACACCGATTGGATGTTCCGCGATCTGAAGGGCAAGAAACTGGCCCAGCCCGGCCAAGCCATCGATCTCGACATCCAGTTCATCCCCGTCACGTCCGGTGCCAGCGCTGACCGCTTTGTCGACGCCCTGCGCCGGTCGGGCTTTGAGGCCGCGTCCTGGCGCGAAGATGGCGAGGATCTTGTTGAGGCGACTGCGAAAAAGGCCGAATTCTCGATCAGTTCGATCTGGGGGCATGAAAAGCGCGCCACCGAGATCGCCGTGAAACATGGCTTTGCCCCCGATGGCTGGGGCTTTTCCGACGAAGATGATCGCTGAATGCAGGCGGCGTTTCGGCGCCGCCCGTATGCCCACCGATTTGACGCCCCCGCTTTGGGGCGCCATCAGACGCCGACGCCCGCACCGTGATTGCCAACCGAAGGACCACGATTCATGACCGACCAGCAGCGCCCGCCCCTCCGCCTCGGCATCGCGGGCCTCGGCACCGTCGGCGGCGGCGTCGTCGCCATCGTGCAGCAACATGGCGCGCTTTTGGCCGCCCGCGCAGGGCGCCGGATCGAAATCACCGCCATCACCGCGCGCAACCGGTCGCGCGACCGCGGCGTGGATCTGTCATCCTATGCGTGGGAGGACGATCCCGTCGCACTGGCGCGCCGCGATGACGTGGACGTGCTGATCGAAGTGATGGGCGGCGAGGACGGCCCCGCCAAAGCCGCCGTGGAAGCCGCAATCGCGGGCGGCAAGCATGTGGTCACCGCCAACAAGGCGATGATGGCGATCCACGGCCAGTCCATGGCTGAGGGCGCCGAAGCCGCAGGCGTTGCGCTGCGCTATGAGGCCGGCGTCGCGGGCGGCATCCCGATCGTCAAGGCGCTGGGCGAGGGGTTGGCGGCCAACATCATCAACCGCGTCATGGGCGTGATGAACGGCACCTGCAATTATATCCTGACGCAGATGGAGAAGACCGGCGCTGACTATGCCGACGTGCTGGAGGACGCCAAGCGCCTGGGCTACGCCGAGGCCGATCCCAGCTTTGACGTTGGCGGCATCGATGCGGCGCACAAGCTGGCGCTGCTGGCATCCTTGGGCTTCGGCACCAAGGTCGATTTCCAAGGTGTGGTGATCGAGGGGATTGAGCGCATCACGCTGGCCGACATCCGCCACGCCGCCGATATGGGGTTCCGGATCAAGCTGCTGGGCGTCGCGCAGATGACCGATATGGGGCTGGAGCAGCGCATGCAGCCCTGCCTCGTGCCCGCGCACACGCCGATCGGGCAGCTTGATGGCGTTATGAACGCTGTGGTCATTGAAGGCGATCAGGTCGGCCAGATCTTTTTGCAAGGCCCCGGCGCCGGGGCCGGACCGACCGCGAGCGCCATCATGGCGGACGTGATTGACATCGCGCGCGGGCTGACCGGCCCCGCCATGGGCCTGCCCGCCGCGCAGCTTGTCGCCGCGCCGCGGGCTGGCGATGCCAGTTCCGCGGAATTCTATCTGCGGTTGCTGCTGAAAGACGCGCCCGGAGTGCTTGCCAAGGTCGCCTCGGCGCTGGGGGAGGAGGGCGTGTCCATCCGCCAGATGCGCCAATACGACCATGACGGCGAAGCAGCCCCCCTGCTGATCGTGACCCACAGTGCCACCAGATCGGCCATTGACGGGGCGATGGGGCGGATCGGTGCCATGGAATACAGCCTTGAGGCCCCGGTGGCCCTGCGCATCGAACACGTCTGACCGCGGCGTCAAAGGCGACCGGGGCCGCGCGCCGCCTGGCCCACGTGCCCGGCCGTGGCGCCCGCGCGGCGCTGCAGGCGTGGCGTGGGCGGCAAAGGGGGCGCGCCCCTGCGCCGCGCGCCACATGCCGGGGTTTCGCTTGCCGCCCCATATGCCTGCCCGATAGAACCAAGGCGACGCTTCAGGCCGGGATCCGCCCGCGCCGCATTCGATTTGATCCCTCCCGCGCGCCGCAGCGCGGGCCCCGTCCGGAGGACCTTTCATGGCCGAAACCAGCAATCCCATCTATTCCGACCGCATGCTCTCGCTCGGGCTCGCCCGCGTGTCAGAGGCCGCGGCCATTGCATCGGCCAGGATGATCGGCCGCGGCGACGAGAAGGCCGCCGACCAGGCCGCCGTCAACGCAATGCGTGAGCAGCTCAATATGCTCGACATCCGCGGCGTCGTGGTGATTGGCGAGGGTGAGCGCGACGAAGCCCCCATGCTGTTCATTGGCGAAGAGGTCGGCACCGGCAACGGCCCCGAAGTGGACATTGCGCTGGACCCGCTGGAAGGCACCACGCTGACCGCCAAGGACATGCCCAACGCGCTGACGGTGATTTCGATGGGCCCGCGCGGGTCGATGCTGCACGCGCCGGACGTCTATATGGACAAGCTGGCGATCGGTCCGGGCTTTGCGATGGGCGTCGTGACCCTGGCCATGTCGCCTGAGGAGCGGATCCGCGCGCTGGCCAAAGCCAAGGGCGTCGATCCCTCAGCCATCACCTGCTGCATCCTTGAGCGTCCGCGCCACGAAGACATGATCCGCGAAGTGCGTGCGACTGGTGCCGCGATCCGTCTGATCACCGATGGCGACGTCGCAGGCGTGATCCATTGCGCTGAGCCGCAGACCGGCATCGACATCTATATGGGATCGGGCGGGGCGCCTGAGGGGGTTCTGGCCGCCTCAGCGCTGAAATGCATGGGTGGGCAGTTCTATGGTCGGCTGTTGTTCCGCAATGATGACGAACGCGCGCGGGCAACCCGCGCCGGGATCGTTGATTTTGACCGCATCTATGCGCTTGATGATCTGGTGACCCAAGACGTGATCTTTGCCGCCACCGGCGTCACCGATGGGTCGATCGTGCGCGGCGCCCGCCGTGACGGCGATTACCTTGAGACGGAGACGATTCTGATGCGGTCGAAGACCGGGTCAGTGCGGCGTCTGCTGTATCGCCAGAACAACATGTGATCTGCGCGCTCAGGTGAATTGGAAAGCCCCGCGCCGGGAACGGCGTGGGGCTTTTTCGTGCTATTCTGCATAAAAAAACAGGAGGGGAAAATGGATTGCATTGAAGAGTGGCTGGTAAGTAAACCCTATGGCTATGGTGATTTAAGCTGCGAAGAGAAGCATGTCGCCATGCAATTCATGTCTGTATGGGGCATATGGGAACTGAAAGTGTGTGGGCTTATCGAGAGCAACGGGCAGTCGCTTGGGAGAGTTGGGATCGACAGCTTCACTGAGGGTCATTTGAACGCCGAAATTTGGCTTAAATCTGCTGGGGAGTCTGTCGCGTATTTTAAGGATAGATACAAGGATGCTGGCAAGCTTAGCGCCTTGGGCCTGCACAGAGACAGGAAGATGCAATGCCTCGTCCAAAAAATCATAAATACAAATACTTATAGCGAATCAGAATGCGCCAAAGCTGTGATGTACATTGCGTATAGGTTGCGAAACAACTTGTTCCATGGCGTCAAGTGGAGCGACGGCCTGCAGGGGCAGGCCGGTAACTTCCGGCATGCCTCCCATGCATTGATGCGGTCGCTCGATTGCTTGCGAGGCGCAGAGCCCTCCGCCCCCGCTTGACCCAGCGCCCCCCTCCCGCTTACCCTCCGCAAAACAATTGAACGCTTGTTCACATCCTGGAGGATGCCCCCATGCTCAACGACCCCATCGTCATCGTCGGCGCCGCGCGTACCCCCATGGGCGGCTTTCAGGGCGATCTTTCGGCGCTTACCGCCAGCCAGCTTGGCGGCGCGGCCATCAAGGCGGCGCTGGCGCGTGCGGGCGTGGATGCAGGCAGCGTCGATGAATTGCTGATGGGCTGCGTGCTGCCTGCGGGCCAGGGGCAGGCACCGGCGCGGCAGGCGGGGTTCCATGGCGGGCTGGGCGCGGGGGTGCCGGCCTCAACGCTCAACAAAATGTGTGGCTCGGGCATGAAGACTGTGATGATGGCCCATGATCAATTGCTTGCAGGCAACGGCACCATCGTGGTTGCGGGCGGCATGGAATCGATGACCAACGCGCCCTATCTGCTGCCGCAGATGCGCGGCGGCGCGCGGCTGGGGCACGGGCAGGCCAAGGATCACATGTTCCTCGACGGGCTGGAGGACGCCTATGAAGAAGGCCGTCTGATGGGCACCTATGCCGAAGATTGCGCCACCAAATTCCAGTTCACCCGCGAAGCGCAGGACGCTTACGCCCTCGGGTCGTTGTCAAACGCACTGCGCGCACAGGACAGCGGCGAATTTGGCGCTGAAATCGCGCCGGTGACGGTGACATCGCGCAAGGGTGACACGCTGGTGGAATGGGATGAGCAGCCCAAAAAGGCGCGGCCCGAAAAGATCCCGACCCTGAAGCCCGCCTTTCGCAAGGGCGGCACGGTGACGGCGGCCAATTCGTCCTCTATCTCCGACGGTGCCGCGGCGCTGGTCCTGATGCGCAAATCGGACGCTGAGGCGCAGGGCCTGACGATCCGCGCCACCATTCTGGGCCACGCGAGCTACGCCGCGGTGCCGGGCGATTTTCCCACCGCGCCGATCCCGCCGATGAAGGCGCTGCTGGCGAAAACCGGCTGGTCCGTGGATGATGTGGACCTGTGGGAGATCAACGAAGCCTTCGCCGTCGTGCCCATGGCCGCGCAGGCCGAACTGGGCATCGCGCGCGAAAAGCTGAACGTGAACGGTGGTGCCTGCGCGCTGGGGCACCCGATCGGGGCGTCGGGCGCGCGCATTCTGGTGACGCTGATCCATGCCCTTGAGGCACGGGGGCTGAAGCGCGGCATGGCAGGCATCTGCATCGGTGGCGGTGAAGGCACTGCCATCGCGCTTGAGCTTGGCTGACCGCAATGGACGGCGAAATCCACCTATCTGAGCGCCCCGACTGGGGCTATATGCTGCGGGAGTTCCAGGAGCTTTACCGCCGCAGATCGTCGGGCGGCAGCAAGCCGATCGGCGCCCATATGCGCGCGGTGCGCGAGGCGATTGGCAAGGTGTTGATCGACGATCCGGTCATCGCCCTGCGCGCGCCTGAAACCAAGCCGGTGGTCGCCCATCTGAACCGCGCCATCGACAACGGGCGCGGGCAGGTCACTGCATCGGTGGTGCGCACGATGGAGCATCTGGGCCCAGAGCTGAGCTGGCAATACGGCTATGAAAAGGTGCCCAAGGGCCTGAGCCGCAGCTACGCCTACGCCGAATTCGCCGGGCCTGCGGGGCCGGTGGTCACGGACCGCGTGATCCTCGGGGTTGTGCTGTTCGGGCCGAAATGCACCTATCCGGCCCATTCCCATGATGGGCTGACCGAAAGCTACATCACCCTGTCGGGCAGCGTCAGCGAGAACGACGCAGGCGTGTTTGCGCCCGGATCGCTGATCTTCAACCCGCCGGGGCGGATGCACCGCATCACCACCGCGGATCATGAACCGTCTTTGCTGGCCTATGCGTGGCACGGTGCGGCGGACATACTTGCGGGGCAAAAGATGGTGTTCAGCCGATCGCGCCGCCCCGCTGCAAAAAAGACCGGCGCAGCAAAGGAAACGTCATGAAACGCCTTGCAGACATGCTTGCCGCCGCTGAAGCTGAGATCCAGACCCTGAGCGTTGATGAAGCCTCCGCCATGCTGGACGCTGAGCACGTGACCTTTGTCGACATCCGCGACGTGCGCGAATTGCAGCGCGACGGCATCATTCCGGGCGCTTTCCACGCGCCGCGCGGGATGCTGGAGATGTGGATCGACGCCGACAGCACCTATGCCAAGCCGGTGTTCCAGACCGGCAACCGCTTTGTGTTCTTCTGCGCGGGGGGGCTGCGATCCGCGCTGGCGACGCAGGTGGCGCAGGATATGGGGCTGGACTGCGCCCATGTGAAAGGCGGCTTTGGAGCGTGGAAATCTGCGGGCGCGCCGGTGGCCGAAAAGCCCGTCAAGAAAACCTGAGGGACGACATGCTGACCCAAGAACAGACGATGATCCGGGATGCCGCGCGAAGCTTTGCACGCGACAAGCTGGCCCCCACCGCCGCGGCGCGTGAAGCTGCGGCTGAAATCCCCAAGGACATCCGCGACGAATTGGGCGCGATGGGGTTCCTCGGCATGACAATCCCTGAGGAAAAGGGCGGCGCGGGGGCTGATTATGTCTCCTACGCTTTAGCGTTGATGGAGATCGCGTGGGGCGACGGCGCCGTGTCCACCATGGTGTCGGTGCACAACGCGCCGTTCCTTGCGATTCTGGACCGGTTTGCCAGCCCTGCGCAGCAGGAACGCTGGCTGCGTCCCGCCGCCCAAGGCGCGTTCATCGGCTGCTTCGCGCTGACGGAATCGCAGGCCGGGTCCGATGCCGGATCAGTGTGCACCAAGGCCGTGCGCCGCGGCAATGGCTGGTCGGTGAACGGGTCTAAGCAGTTCATTTCCTCGGCCCGGATCGGGGGGGCGACGATTCTGTTTGCCGTGACCGACCCGAGCGCGGGGAAAAAGGGCATTTCGGCGTTCATCGCGGCCAATGACGCGCCGGGGTTCAGCGTGTCCAAGGTTGAAAGCAAGATCGGCCAGCGCGCGTCGGACACCTGCGCGCTGTCGTTTGATGACATGGAGCTGGATTCCGACGCGCTGATCGGCACCGAGGGGCAGGGCTATTCCATCGCGCTGTCATCGCTGGAAACCGGGCGCATCGGCATTGCGGCGCAATCGGTGGGCATGGCGCAGGCGGCGTTTGACCACGCGTTGGTCTATGCCCGCGAACGCCAGACCTTTGGCAAGCCGATCTTTGATCATCAAGCCGTGCAGTTCCGCCTTGCCGATATGGACACCCAGATTGAGGCCGGGCGCCAGATGGTGCTGAATGCTGCCCGCATGAAAGACGCGGGCATCCCGTGCCTGCGCGAAGCGGCGATGGCCAAGCTCTTCGCCTCAGAAATGGCCGAGCGGGTCTGCTCTGACGCCATCCAGACGCTGGGCGGCTATGGCTATCTGTCCGATTACCCGGTGGAGCGGATCTGGCGCGACGTGCGCGTGTGCCAGATCTACGAAGGCACCTCAGACATCCAAAAACTGATCATCGCGCGGCAGATGCCCTGA
The DNA here is from genome assembly GCA_047610385.1 of Paracoccaceae bacterium. GTDB lineage: Bacteria > Pseudomonadota > Alphaproteobacteria > Rhodobacterales > Rhodobacteraceae > JBOCEF01. The sequence goes on from JBLGAC010000002.1 coordinate 106,649, forward strand.
CACGCGCGGACACGACGGAGGAAAACCACATGAAACTTTCCAGCGACATCGCCGCAGTGGTGACGGGCGGGGCCTCGGGCCTTGGTGAAGCGACGGCGCGGCGTCTGGCGTCCCATGGCGTGCGCGTGGCGATCTTTGACAAGAACGCTGAACTGGGCGCCGCCGTGGCCAAAGACATTGGCGGCGTTTTCGTGGATGTGGACGTGACCGATGCCGCCAGCGTCGAGGCAGGCTTTGCCGCCGCCCGCGCCGCCCATGGGCAGGAACGGATCGCGGTGAACTGCGCCGGGGTTGGCTGGGCTGCCAAGACCGTCGACCGCGACGGCAAGCCCCATTCGGCGGACATGTTCAAAACCACGATCATGATCAATTTGGTGGGCACATTTCACGTCGCCAGCATGGCCGCCGCGGGCATGACCCCCACCGATCCGGTGACTGAGGATGGCGAGCGGGGGATCATCATCAACACCGCCTCTGTCGCGGCCTATGACGGGCAGATCGGCCAGATCGCCTATGCCGCGTCCAAGGGCGGCATCGTCGGCATGACCCTGCCGATGGCCCGTGATCTGGCGCGCACCGGCATTCGGGTCAACACCATCGCGCCGGGCCTGTTTTTGACGCCGATGCTCAAGGGCTTGCCGGAAGAAGCGCAGAAATCGCTTGGCCAGCAGGTGCCGTTCCCCTCGCGTCTGGGGGACCCGTCAGAATATGCCGATCTGGCGGCCTTTATGTGCACCAATGCGATGATCAACGGAGAGGTCGTCCGCCTTGATGGCGCGATCCGCATGGCGCCGAAATAACGCGCAGCGCAGACGAAAAAACCCGGCGCGCATGGACTGCGCGCCGGGGCGAGACAGAACCGGGTGCCGCCATCATCGGTTCAGAAAGATGTCCGCGATGATCCCGGTGGTGATGGCGATCAGCAGAACGTCGCCGTCGATCTTCACATAGTGGTATCCACGGGGCGGCGGCTGGTAGCCATAGTCGCGGTAACGCTCAATCACCACATACCGCGTGGGTTCCACCTTGTCGCCGCGCCGCCAGCCGTGATCATGCTGATCATCGTCGTGATGTTTTTCGTAATGTTTGTCGTGTTTCCCGTGGGATTTGCCGCCGCATTCGCCCTTTTTCGCGTGGCCTGGGGGGCAATGCTTTGATCCGGCAGCCGCAGCGCCAACGCTGAGAGAGAGCGCGAGCGCAGCGATGACGAGCGATTTCATGACCATGTCAAATATTCCTTCGAATCGCCTGGACGAGGGCACCCTGCGCTTGCCGCGTCCAACAAAGACCGGCGCGCCACCTTCCCACATGATCCCCGATCGTGTCGCGGCCAAGGCCGAAGCAAGGTCGTATGCGGGCCTCAGCCGCCCAGTCGGGCGCTGAGCGTTACCGGCGCGGCCTCACCGCTCAGGCGGGTTTCATAGACGTGCAGCCCCTCCATGACCCGCTGGGCGTAGTTGCGGGTTTCGTTAAAGGGGATGGTTTCGATCCAGTCGATCATCACCTCGGTCCCACGTCCGCGGGGGTCGCCGTAACGCTCCAACCAGCTGCGCACCCGGTTCGGCCCGGCATTGTAGCCAGCGGCAGCCAGCGGCAGGGCGCCGAAATCCCTGATCAGCCAAGACAGGTATTCCTGCCCCAGCGTGGCGTTGTAGCGCCAATCCTCCGTCAGCCGCGCAAAGCCGTAGGGCAGGTCCAGCTTGCCCGCCACCAGCTTGGCGGTGCCGGGCATCAGCTGCATCAACCCACGCGCGCCCGCGGGGCTGATTGCCTGAGAGTTCATCTCACTTTCCTGCCGCGCGATGGCGAGTGCGAGTGCCTTTGGCACCGGCCCCTGCATCTGTGCCAGTTCGGTCAGCGGGTGATAGGCGGCGGGCAGGATGCTGCCTGATTCGGCCGCAATCTTGGCGATGCGCACTGCAATTTCTGGGCGGTCGATCTTCAGCGCCAATCCGGCCAGCGCGGCGAATTCGGTCTCGCCCTTCGCGCGCTGGGCAAGGTGGGTGAAAAACCAATGTGACAGCCCCCGTTCCTCAGCGGCGTTCAGCAACAGCGCGGCACGCAGCACGTCGGGGGGGCCGAATTCGCGCTCCGGCATCCGCGCGATGGGATAGGCGGCGGCGAGCACATCATCAGGCGCCCCGCCCAGCTTTTCCGCCGCAAGCTGGCCGTAAAAACTGGTCTGGTGGCGCGCTCCACGGATATAGGCCGTGCGCGCGCCCTTGGCGTCGCCCGATGCCTCCAGCGCACGGCCGATCCAATAGCCCGCGCGGCCCAATGAAATTGGCGTGGCGACAGCGGCTTCGAGGCGCTGGAAATGGGCCAGCGCGCGCGCCGGGTCGTTCATGAACCTGAGCGCCAGCCACCCTGACAGCCATTCAAGATCGGCGTAATCGGACCCCTCAGTCAGATGATGGCGGGACGCAATGCGATAGGCCGTGTCGATCCGCCCGTCGCGCTGGGCCTGCCGGGCCATGGACCGGCGCCGGTCTGCCCATGCCTCTGGCCGTCCCAGCGCGGCCGCTGAGGTGGAGCGTTCCAGCAACAGCTCCTCAGCTCCATCGCCAAGCCCGCGGGAGGTGCGCCAATTGAACCGCTCCCACGCCAGCCCGGCATCGTCGGCGCGAGAGGCCGGGATGGCGTCGATCAGGGTGTTGACGCCTTTGTTGTTGGCGCGCAGGCCAGACCGGGCGGTGGCAAGGGCCTGCTCCGCCTTGCCCATGCGGGCGGCTGCGCGCGCGGCCTGCCCTTCAATTCCCTGCCATAGCAACATGTCGAGCCGCGCCCAATGGGCCGCCGCCAAGGTGCGCGGAAACGCCGACAGAAACGCGTCTTCCTCAGCGGAGGTCATCGAAAGCGTGGTCCAGGCGCGCAGAGCCTCTGCATCAGCCGCAGCCCCGCGACCGGCGGCAAGAAGCGCGCGCGCCAGCGCCAACGCGCCGGTCCCGGTGGCGGGTGCCTCTGGTGCGAAAAAGGCGATGGTTTCGGCGGCGGGCAGACCTGCGGGCATCACACCTTCGGCGGTGCGGCGCAGGCGCGACGTGCCGGGCCAATCGGGATGGCGGGTCAGAAAGTCATACAGCGCGGGCCAGCTCGGGTTGTCGCCGCGCAGGCGCATCCAAAGCGCCAGATCGGTCGCCGTGGGGTCGCGCAACTGGGCGACCAGTGCCTCAGCGTCATCCCAGCCTTTCGCGTCACTGGCGGCGGACATGGCGGCGATTGCGCTGCCGCTGGTGGGTGTCGGCAGGTCCAGCGCGAGGGCGGGCGATGAGGCCGACAGCAGCGCCACGATCGCGGCACGGGTCAGAAGCCTCGGCAGAAAAGACATTGTAAATCACCTGTTGTTCGCACGAAGGGAACGTTTGAGATCAAGGCTATCACGGGGGAGGGCGGCCCTCCACATCCGGCTTGGGTTTTCTATAGGCGGCCAGCGCCCCTCAGGGGGATCGACCCCCTTCGGACCGCCGCGGACCCAGCTGCGCGGGCCGCGCGCCGCGTCGATCCGGGCGATGCGCAGGGGCAGGCGCGCGTGGCGCCATCGGCGCCGCCGACGCGATGGCAGGTCAATCCTGCCGAGCGGCGCACCCGGTCAAGGCAGGCGCGGCAGCAGTTCAGTCAGGATCCGGCCGATGCGTTTGCCCGCGAGTTCGGCGTTGGCCATGACCTTTTCGATCGTGTCGGGTTGCTGATCTGGCCCGCCCGCGGCGGCGTTGGTGATCGCGGACAGGCCCACTGCCTTCATCCCGCAATGGATTGCCGCCGTGACTTCGAGCACCGTCGACATGCCAACTGCGTGCGCACCGGTGGAGCGCATCCAGCGCCGCTCCGCCGATGTCTCAAGCGACGGGCCGGCGATGCCGCAATAGATGCCTGTGGGCAGATCCTCGCCCGCCGCCGCGGCCGCCGCCAGCGCATGCGCGCGCAGATCGGGATCGTAGGCGCGGCTCATGTCCGGGAAACGGGGGCCGAGCGCGTCGTCATTTGGCCCGGTCAGTGGGTTGACGCCGGTCAGGTTCAGGTGGTCCTCAATCAACATCGGTACGCCGGGTTTCAGCGCGGGGTCCAGCGCCCCGGCGGCGTTGGTGACCACCAGCGTGCCCGCCCCCATTCGCCGCATCAGGCGGACTGGCAGCGCGATGTCCTGCGCGCTCCACCCCTCATACAAATGCACGCGGCCTTGCATCGCCACCACGCGCCGCCCCGCGAGCCAGCCGAGCACGAAGCGCCCGGCATGGCTTGGCGCCGTCGACACTGGAAAGTTGGGGATGTCCTCATAGCTCAGGAAAATCGGGTCTTCGATTGCGGCGGCAAGCGCCCCCAGGCCGCTGCCCAGGATCAGCGCGATTTCCGGCGCGGCACCGATGCGCGGCGCGCTGGCGGCCCATGCCAGATCGAGGCGCGCGGTCTGCTGCATCTTGCCGTCCGCGAAGCCCGGTGCGGTCATGGCATGGCGGCTCATGCGATGGTCGCTGCGATTTTGGGGGCCAGGTCGCGCACGGCGTCCAGCGTCGGGGCGATGTCATAGGACACCAGCTCACGCGCGCTTACGATGCGCGTGCCGCCGACCCAGACATCGGTGACGTCCGATTTGTTGGCTGAGAAAATCATATGCGTCAGCGCGTCGAACATCGGGATGGCGTGCGGGCGGCGCATGTCCAGCAAGATCATGTCGGCCTGTTTGCCGACCTCCAGTGACCCGGCGATTTTGCCCAGCCCCATGGCGTCGGCCCCTGCCTGCGTTGCCATATGCAGCGCCTGTTGGGTGGTGACCGCGGTCGGGTCCAAGGTCGCGCCCTTGTGCAGCATCGCCGCCAGCCGCATCGCCAGCCACATGTCGATGTCGTTGCCCGAAATCGCGCCATCGGTGCCCAAGGTCACCTTGACCCCGGCCTTCAGCATGTCGGGAATGCGTGCGAACCCGCTGGCGAGTTTCATATTCGACACCGGGTTGTGCGCGACCACGGCACCAGTGCGCGCGAGAATCGCGATTTCCTCATCATCCACATGCACGCAATGGGCGAGGATGGTGCGTTCGTCCAGAATGCCCAACGCGTCCATGTGCCGGATCACGGTGTTGCCATAGCGGGTCTTGATGTCTTCAACCTCCGCCAGGGTTTCGGCGGCGTGCACCGAATAGATGCCTTTGTGCGCGCTGCTGATCTTGTGCGCCGCGCGCAAGCCGTCGGGGCCGACGGTGTAGGCGCCATGGGGGAAAATGCCGGGGATCGACATGTCGGTGCGCGGGAATTGCTGGAAAAACCCTTCGCACATCGCGGCGCGGTCGCCGGGGGTTTTGCCGTCCATGCCCATGGGCAGATCAAACCAAGCGCCACCCGCGCAGGTGCGCAGGCCGATTTCGCCGCCCGCCAGCATGGATTGTTCAGGGAACCAGAACATGTCCACGACAGATGTGACGCCAGACAGCGCCAGTTCGGCAAAGCCAAGCCGCGCGCCGATGCGGCAGGTTTCTTCTGACAGAATCGCGCCTTCAGCCTTCCACACGGTTTGCAGCCAAGGCTCCAGTGCCAGATTTTCGACAAGGCCGCGGAACAGGCAATCAGGCGCGTGGCAATGGGTGTTCACAAGGCCCGGGGCCAGAATCGCGCCGCCCGCGTCGATCGTCTCAGCCGCCTTGGGCAGGGCGCCGCCTTGGGGGATCAGCGCGTCGATGACGCCGCCTGTGACGGCCAGCGCGCCGGTCATCTGGGTGCCGTTCGCGTCGCCGGTGACGATGCGGGCGTTGGTGATGAGAAGATCGGTCATCGCTTGGGGCTCCAATCGGGCTGGGCTGCGTGTCGCGCGAAAGGTAATCGCCTGAGCGGTGAGGCGCCAGTGCCGGGAGCCGTGGGACCGGATGAGTTTTGCGTCATTCTGCAATTACGGCGTAAATGCGGCGCTACCTGAGTCATCAGTGTAATGATTTTCGGTAACGTCGCGTTGGCAGCTTTGGGTGTTCTATACGAATATTGATGCAATTGATGCCGCTTGACGCTATCGTAAGGTCACCGTGGGGGCTCTGTGCGTTGCTAGATCAAAACGCGCAAGCGTTGCGCCTGAGCCCTGTTACGTGCTTTGCCCTGCCTTGTGTCAATCTGGTCGCATTCAGTCTGATTTTGACTGCCTGGTGCCGGATTGAAAAAGGGCGTGGCCATTTCTGCACTTGAGACTGTCTATGCCCGATTTGACCTTTTTGTGTGGCGCGCCCTTGGATATCGGCCGGGATCTCTCCTTGGGCCGCGCAATTTCTGTGGGCCGGGTTGGGCCTGAGGTCTGGACCGCTGAGCGTTGCTTCATCCGGGAACTTCACAATGATCCCGGCACGCCTGAGACGTCGCTGGCGATTGCGCGGGTGCCGAGCGGAGAGATCACTGCGCTGCATGCCCTGCATGGTGTTGCTGAGCGCTATCTGATCCAGGAAGGCATCGGCCGGGTCGAGGTTGACGGCGTCAAGACTGAGGTCGGGCCCGGCGACATCGTGCTGATCCCCCCAGGCGCGCGCCAGCGCATCGCCAATATGGGCCACCGGGACCTTGTGTTTCTGTGCCTGTGCACCCCTCGTTTCCGCCCCGAATGCTACCGGGATCTGGAGAGCTGATCCATGCATCCCAACCCGATCTACCGGCCTGAGGGTCGGGCGCGCGACCTCGCCTTCGCATCTGCGCGTGGCTTTGGCACGCTGACCGTGGCAGCGGGGGACGCGGCGCCGATGATCAGCCACATCCCGTTTCTGACCGTTCAAGGGGGCACGCGGGTTGAGGCGCATATCGTCCGCTCCAACCCCATTGCGCGGGCGCTTGCGGGCGGATCACGCGCCGCGCGTCTGGCGGTGATCGGGCCGGACGGGTTCATCTCTCCCGACTGGTACGGGATCGAAGATCAGGTCCCGACCTGGAACTATGTTGCCGTGCATCTGACCGGGCGTCTGTCGCTGGCACCAGCCGACGGGCTGCGCGATCACCTGTCGCGGCTGTCTGAGCATTTTGAAACCATGCTGGCCCCCAAGCCTATCTGGCGCCTGTCTAAAATGACCGCCGACGCGCTGGCGCGGCTGGAGCGGATGATCCTGCCGGTTGTGCTGGAGGTCGAGGCAATCGACAGCACCTGGAAGCTGACGCAGAACAAGTCTGAGGCCGCACGCCTCGGCGCCGCCGACGGGTTGGAGCGCGGATCGCCGGGGGCAGAGGTCGCCGCGCTGGCCGCCATGATGCGTGATCCGCCCGCGGGTGCCTGAGGGTGCCGGGGGCGTGGTGTCGTCCGCGTGCAATCGCTGGCGTGCTGGTCCTATCGGTCACCGCGGTGCGCATCTCGGCCTTGTCAGGCATTTGCCGCAGGCGACACCCCAACCAACGTCCGCCAGGCATTTTTATTGCTCTGCCGCGTTTGGCACTGACCTACGGCGGCGCCATGACCTTGAATGTCTGTCAACTCACCGCTAATAATCGACGTCTGACAGCGATCATAAAGGGTGCCGCCCATGTCTGACCCCAAACCCGTCAAGCTTTCGGTCCGGCTGAGCCAAGAGGTCCACGACGCGCTGGCAGCCCAGGCCGCGCGCAAAGGGTTTGAGGTCGGGGACCACATCCGCAGGCTGCTGGAAAAGCGCGCCGCCAAGTCTGGCCACATGAAAAAGCCTGAGGCGGAGCGTATTCGCCTGCATTGGGAGGTGGTCGAAGCGTTCCAGACCCTCGCCCGCGCCATCGACGCTGAGGGCGGGTTCGACGCCCATTTCACCCTGCGCGTGTTTCAGCGCGCCGTCGGCAATCCGGGCCTGCGTGACCTTTACGAACGCGCGATTGAGGGCGACGCCTACGCGGCTGGGCTGCCGGGTAAATCGCCGCTCAACATGTATCTAGGCTGGTATGTGAAGAACGCTGTGGGCGCGCATCCGCGGGTGGATGGCGACGGCAAACCCCAGCGCGGACAGGTGCGCGGCGAACCGATCCAGAGCTATCAGTTGCTGTCAAAACTGTCGCCTGAGCGGCAGGTTGCCGACTGATCCGTTCGCAATCCGGGCACGGCCAGACTGCGCAAAACCGCCAATTCTGACATGCTGACCCGCGCTGTGCAGGCGGTCTGGTGCGATGGGACCGCGCGCCAAAGATATTGCGATGCTGCACTTTGCTTCGCTTGGCCAAGACGGATGGTTTGGCTGCTGATGTGCAAAACCGGTCGCCCGAAATATGGGTGCCATTTCAGCCGCGTGCGACATTGAGGATGCAGCCCCGGCGCTTCATGCGCATCTGACCGGGCCTGTGCGCGGCTGTGGGCGCTGGCCTGCCCGCCCCGGATGTAAACGCATTCGCGTCGGCGGCGTGTGACAGCTTTTCCGTTTTGCGCCGCGCAGGGCCGACCACAACCTGGAAATGGCACGCCCGATGCGCCGCTATGGCAATCTGACTGAGAGCGCTGCACTGATGCTGGCGCTGGCCCCACGCTGCTGACGAAATCCGTTCGACGGCCCTTGTGGCCCCGCGGGTACTGCCCGCCGTCAGGTTCTTAGCGCAATGTGGATCGCCAAGGCTGCTGGGGCGGCGCTGTGCAAGGTTCCCGGCGGCGGTTGCCGCGCAGGGCCGACGTCAGCGCACGGTTTTGAATGGGGCCATCCCGGCGCGGGCCAGCGCGTCGGCGCGCTCATTCTCGGGGTGGCCGGCATGGCCCTTGACCCATTCCCATTTCACTGAATGGCGCGCGGCGGCTTCGTCAAGGCGCCGCCACAGGTCTTCGTTTTTCACAGGGGCACCAGCCGACGTCTTCCATCCATTGCGCTTCCAGCCCTTCATCCAGGTGGTGATGCCGCCCTTCACATAATTGCTGTCCGTCACCACACGCACCGCTGAGGGACGCCCCAATGCCTCCAGCACGCTGATCGCCGCCATCATTTCCATGCGGTTGTTGGTGGTGTGCGCCTCGCCGCCGGACAATTCACGCTCCTTCATCACCTCTTCGCCGGGGGCGGCGCCGGGGCGTTTGGCGATCAGGATCGCGCCCCAGCCACCAGGGCCGGGATTGCCTGAGCAGGCGCCGTCAGTATAGGCGATCACCTCGATCATGGGGCGGAGTTCCTTGTCACTGCCTTGTCATTGGGCCGGGGCAAGCATGTGCCCTGCCGGAGCGGTTGCCGCAAGCCCCCGGCCGGGATCGCGGCGGCGCGCGGGGGCGCAAGGCGCCCGTGAGCCGCGACTTTGGATCAGGCGGCGGGGTCGCGCAGGATGCGAGGGGGTTTGAAGCTGACCCGCTCCACCGCGGTTTCCACCACTTTGACGGTCACGTCGTAGCGGGCGCGAAAGGCGTCCAGCACTTCGTTCACCAGCACTTCGGGCGCGCTGGCCCCGGCGCTGAGGCCAACTGAGGTCACGCCCTCAATCGCGCGCCAGTCGATTTCATCGGCGCGCTGCACCAATTGCGCATAGGCGCAGCCAGCTTTGCGGCCGACCTCCACCAAACGTTTCGAATTTGATGAATTTGGTGCTCCGATTACCAGCAGCGCGTCAATCAGTGGGGCGACGGCTTTAACCGCCTCCTGCCGGTTGGTGGTTGCGTAGCAGATGTCTTCCTTGTGCGGTCCGACGATGGCGGGGAATCGTGCGCGCAGGGCATCGACCACTTCGGCGGTGTCATCCACCGAAAGCGTGGTCTGCGTGATGTAGGCCAGACGCGTCGGATCCCGGGGCGCGAGGCGCGCGACATCCGCCGGACGCTCCACCAGCAGCACCTCGCCTTGCGGCAGTTGGCCCATGGTGCCGATGGTTTCGGGGTGGCCGTCATGGCCGATCATGATGATCTGCAGGCCCTGCGCGGCGTGGCGCTCTGCCTCGATGTGCACCTTGGACACCAGGGGGCAAGTGGCGTCCACGAATACCATTTCCCGGCGCGACGCCTCAGCCGGGACCGATTTTGGCACCCCATGGGCTGAGAACACGACAGGGCGGTCGTCGGGGCAGTCGGCCAGATCCTCGACAAACACGGCACCTTGGGCGCGCAGCCCGTCGACGACATATTTATTGTGCACGATTTCATGGCGCACATAGACCGGCGCGCCCCATTTTTCGAGCGCCATTTCCACGATCTTGATCGCGCGGTCGACCCCGGCGCAGAACCCGCGCGGGGCTGCAAGATGCAGCGTCAGCTTCGGTTTGGGCGCGGTGGTCATGGCGGCTCCTGATCGGTGCGGGCGGCCGTTGGGGCCGCGTCATGCTTTGGAATAAGGGCGCGCGCGGGTCGTTTCAACCGGTCCTCACGCCGCGCCGCAAGGCGCACCGTGCTTGCATCATTGCGCCGCTCTCCCTACCTTTAGAGAACGCACCGGCGATTGCACCCTTTTTGGTCAGGGAAATAGCGTCGTGACGGTATCAATTTTTCATTGATTGCAAGAGCTTGATTGGATCATGAGCGAAACTCGAACCGCCTCCCAAGGCAAAAGACAGGTCCAGATCGGCAGCCCTCTCGGCGCCGATGACCTAATGTTTCATAAAATGGTGGCGAGCGACGGGCTCTCCCAGCTCTATGAGCTGGATCTGGAGCTTTATTCGCACAACCCCAAAATCATGCCCAGCGAGCTGTTGGGCAAGAATCTGACGATCGCCTGGAAATGGGACCCCAGTGGGGACACCCGGTATTTCACTGGCATCGCGATCCGCTTCGGGCTGCTGCGCGGCGAACAGGCGCTGGCGGTGTATCGCTGCGTGTTGGCACCGCCGCTGTGGCTGCTGACCCAGAACCGCAACTCGCGGATCTTTGAAGAAATGACCACCAAGGACATCATCAAAAAGGTCCTTGCAGAATACAGCATAACCGCTGATACGCTAGAAGGCCTTGATAAGACCCACGAATACTGTGTACAGTGGGACGAAAGCGACTACGCCTTCATCTGCCGATTGATGGAGCGTCACGGCGCCTACTTTTACCACAAGCACGAAAACGGCGAAGCCAAGTTGTGCATCGTCAAGGCGGGGCATTCCCACAGCAAGATGAAATGGCATGTGGACATTCCGGTGCGTGATCCGGGCGATTCGTACGCCAAGAACATCGAACATATCAGCGAATGGGGCCTACAAGGCCAGATCCGGCCCGACACCGCCGTGCTGCAGGATTACGACTTCAAGGAACCGCGCGCCGATCTTGAAAGCAAAGACACCGTCAAACCCGATCATGACGGCGCAGCGATTGAGGTCTATCGCCATCAGGGCGGGTATTCGACCACCGGTGATGGCGGCAAGCTGGCCAAGATCGCCGCGCAATCGTATCAGGCCGACGCGCTGACCTTCGAGGGGCGCAGCAACGCGCGTAGCATCGGCGCGGGCTGGGTGTTCACCACCGCGGGCGAGGGCGCCGACTGGATGCCGGAAAAGGACATGCTGGCGGTCCGCAGCACCTGCGTGCTTGAGGAAGACGGCTACCAGTCTGGCGGCGGCGGTGGCGGGACCACCTTTGATTGCACGATGACCGCGGTGCCCAAAACCATCAAGTGGAACGCACCGATGGTCACGCCGTGGCCGCGGATCCACGGGCCGCAGACCGCCGTGGTGGCGAACAAAAACGACGCTGAGCTTGATGTCGACAAATGGGGCCGCGTGCGCGTTTCATTTAATTGGGAGCGTGAGGGTTCCTCCTCGATGCTGACCCGGGTCAGCCAGATGTGGGCTGGTGCCGAATGGGGCGGTGCCGCCTGGCCGCGAAATGGGCATGAAGTGATCGTTGAGCATCTGAACGGCGATCCCGACCGTCCGATCATCACTGGCCGCGTCTATAACGACAAGGCAAAGCCGCCCCATGATCCTAGCTCGGACGCCTCGATCTTTTCGATCAAGTCGCGCACCTTGGGCGGTGGCGGTTTCAACGCCCTGGAATTTCAGGATAAAAAGGGTGAGGAATATGTCTTTTTGCATTCGCAGAAGGACACCCATCTGCGCACGACTGAAAGCCATTATGAGCTGATCACCAAAGAAGAACATCAGCTTGTTGAAGATCTCGCCAAGCGCGAGGTTAAGAAAGATCAGCACGAAACCATCGGTGGCGACAACAAGATCACCGTCAAGGGCGCCAACCACCTCAAGGTGACGAGCGATCATTTGGTGTCCTCGGATGCCAACTTGATCGCGCAGGCAGGCAAGAACGTCCACATCAAGGGCGGCATGAACGTGGTGATTGAGGGCGCCATGCAGCTGACCCTCAAGGTTGGCGGCAGCTTCGTGGCGCTGGGGCCGGCGGGCGTTGATATCTCTGGCCCGATGGTGAAGATCAATTCTGGCGGTGCGGCCGGATCGGGTGCGGGCACCAAGCCCAAAGCCGCCGAATCGCCTGATGAGCCGATGGAAGGCAAGCCGGGCAAAGAAGCACCCGCCACGCGGTCCCGCGACTGGGCCGCCGTGGCGCGACAGATCGACAAGAACCCCGCCGCGGCAGCCCTTGCTGCAGCAGCGGCAAGCGGCGCACCGTTCTGTGAAGCGTGTGAAAAGGCCCGTCAGGAAGAGGCGGCCAAGAAGTCTTCTGCCTGATGCGACCCGTAATGCAAGCGCCGCTTGATCGCGGTGCCACGGCGCGTCACTGTTATGACTGGGGTTCCGGGGGGGGCCAACTGGATGAATGATATGGCGGCCGACAAAGGCAGGCTGAAAGCTGAACTTGAAGCGGCTCTGTTCGGGGATGCATTCGTGACCGCCTATGCGGTGGTAGATGGTGCACAGTGCCTTGAACTTATGCCTGTTTTTGAAGACATGCGCCCACCCAACGAATGCCTGTTCATGGGAGAGCTGGACCCCGAGGTTGAAATGGTCGCGCCCTACCTTGTGGAACTGCGTGAGGACAACAAGTTCTTTGACTGGTTGTTTGACAACGGCTGGGGCAAGTCCTGGGCGATCTACATGACGTCAGAATCTGAAATGCTGGACATGCGCGCCCATTTCCGTCGCCTAACAGTGGTCGAAATGCCAGATGGCCAGTTTGTCTATTTCCGCTTTTATGACCCGCGTGTGCTGCGCAGCTTTCTGCCCACCTGCGATCAGGAGCAAACCGCACAGATGTACGGCAAGCCGATCGAGACCTACTTTGTCGAAGGCGAAGATGGTGCAGAGGTCATTAGCTTTCGCCGCACCGCGCCCGCGCTGACCTGACCGCAAATTTCCGTAGGCGCACCCGGTGCCAAGAGCAGGCAATGCCGGCCAATGAAGGCGCGCACCCGATCATATCCACCCTGCACCGCACATTCCGCTGGGTCATCCATCTGCACCAAGCTTCAAGAGCAGTTGGTTCGGACTGTTCGGGCTGACGTTTGGCCCTCAGTTGGGCAATGAACTTGTTTTAAAGTATCTTTTTCGATGAACAGGCCTCTTTCGGAGGATACATCTACACTTTGTAGCATTGCGATTGACCAATTGTTTCACATGGCCTGGGGGCGTTATTACCTGACCGGCATCCTGGAAAGCGTACCCCCGCCGACTGCGTGGCTTCAAGCGCACTAAATCCACCCGCTTTTGATAAGCAACGACATCGGCTATGCAATATTGCTGTTCGTGAAAGTTCTTTTTGCGCGTGAGCGGCGCTTCACCAAGCTGGTGCAAGAACTGTGGGCGTCTAAGTCGCAATGGAACGGTGACACTCCGGGGTTGAACAGAATGACCTGCTCTCTGAAAGAACCCTCGAATTGGGCTAATCTGTTCTAATTGACGGGGACATGCGACGAAGCAACCAAGGTTTATCAGGCAACGAATCACCAGAATTTCGAAGAAAAACCAGGCAGGGTTTGGCGTAAAAGAGCTGCGGCGCAAGCACGGTATCAGTGATGCGATCGTCTACTCATGATGGTCGTAGTTCGGCGGCACGGAGGTGCCGGACGCCAATAAGCTAAAGGCTCTTGGGGGCCGGTGCTCGGCGGCGAGCCGTGGATTGGGCCATGAAACAGAAGGCCAACGGTGGGTCTGCGCTCTGGCTGGGGTGGATCTGCGTGTGTATCGGCGGCCATCGACGGGCCTGGATGATGGTGATCTGCGGGTGCGCTTGAAGGATCTGTGGTGCGAACGGTGGCAACTCATCTATTGGCGTCTGCATATTTTGCTGTGGCGAACTAAATAGGCTGTGAACTAGAAAAATATCTATCGCATTTACAAATATGAGAGCGTGACAGTGTGCAAACGTAGCGACAGGAAGTGGGCTCTGGACACCAAGTCGTCGATGGCAACACCACAAGGGCCGAACCAACAGTGGGAGCCTAGAATTCGTCTCTGACAGCCTGTTCTGTGGATGCCAGTTTCACATTCTGAATGTGTTCGACGATTTTAGCCTAAAATGTCTGGCTGCAGGTGTCGATACATAAGTGTCGAGTTTGCGCGTCGGCCGCGCGTTGGACCGGAATAAGCAAGGCTACCCCTGCATGGTGGTCTTGGGCAACGCGATCCTGAAATGGCAGGAGGATCGCTAGTTCGAATTGCACTACAGCGCACCGTTAAAACCGACGCAGAATGGGTTTGTTTGGCTGATTAAACGGCCGGATGCGGGATGAATGTCGGAACGAGTAACTGTTCAACCGTCTGCGCGATGCCCGTAATTTGGCGACAGGACGGCGCAACGAGGTCAACCACCGCCACTCCAATTCCAACCGCCTCGGTTTGACACTGATGAACTATTTTAACCGGTCAAAAGAGGGCCAAAACCAGACCAAGGCTGACCTATAAACGCGGACTCATTGGGGAGCAAGTCAAGGGGTTTGCGCCCAAATCGGTGGAGAGGGCGGCCTGCCTACATGTTCATGATCGGGCCGTTGGCTGGGCTGCGTTGCACTGGGCGATGGTCGCGGCCCGTGCGGGTGAAGAATTGGACACCAACATGTCGCTGATCGCGGACGCGTCCCATTGTCTGATGGAGCCGCCCGCGGACGGGATCACGCAGTGCAAGGGGCAGGCAAGTCGGGCGTGCTCACAGCCTCCACCTGTCAAGTTACGGTAACCACTAGATTTCTCCACTTTTGAACTGGCCATCTGACCAGTGGCCTTGGTCGTTTCAAATGAGTCAAGAGGTGCTCCTCGATGGGAGCTACATTGGAGGCCCCAATGAGCGACAGTTCGGGCTGCTGCACTCACGGATGGCCCTGGTGAATTGGAGGCTCGGATCGTGGCCGATACCATGCGGCCAGGAGCGACAGTGAACGAAGTTGCAGGGCGTCATCGCGCGAAGGTCGACGCGTATCGCTGTGAAGATCGCTGGCAAGTAGAAGGAGTTTCAATCTCACTAACCAGGTCAAGGTCTCTCCATATTTACGCTGACTTACATATTAATGGAGCATTCTCCATTGCAAAAATGTGGGTCGTGGGGATGGAAAGTCTATTTGATAAATTCAAGGGTTGTTATAAGATTCAGGTTAATTACAAAGTATGAATTGTAAAATATTATGTTGAGAAAATGGTGGTTTATATTCAGGGCATGCAGCGTTGATTGGGTAAAGCTGATCTATGGAAAGAGCATCGATCTGCCTACGCTCAGCGATGTAAGGATCGGCAACCGGGCGCTGGATGGCCTGCAAGCTGCTGGAAAACTGCAGCTTCGTGTGGCCCAAGATCTGGCGCAGGCTCATGACGCTCAGCCATGGCAGTTCTAAGTTCTACTTTGCGGCGCTGAATTGGCGGTGGGTCAGAGCCTTCGAGGGCTGTCAGCGGCGCTCAATTGATTCTAGCGACAATAGCGCTGCGCCGGAGGCGGCAGAACGAGTCTGGCAGGGCGTCCGAGCGATGCATTGGACAGGTTAGCGGTAACATGTTGTCGCCAAAATACTTCTATTCTGAGCACCACTGATCTTCCGAATGCTTACCGTGCGGGTAGTGGTGGGGCGGCGCAAACTGCGCGAGGATAAGTGGCTTCAGTTGCTGTTCGTGGCGTACAACAGACAGCGTTCAAGCATAAGTCTGCGAAAATCGCCCTCTAACCGTTCAAGTTGACCTCGGAGGGCCCGATAGCAGCCTTCGTTAAAGTGTCTGAATTATGTGTATATTTAAAATAACCACTAAATAGTGAATTTAAAAATTGTAGTATTGATTTTTATAGGTATTTTTTACAAGTCTTGGAAGATATTTTGGCATTATATTTCTAATTTTTTGTGTGTGATACTGCCTCAGGACTGGAAGGATGCTTTTTGGGGCAAGTTCGGCATGGGAGTGCCGCGACCCCGTTCGCCGTCAGAGCTGCGATCGCAGGCTTCGCTCGCGCGGGTGAGCGTGCATCTGCTGGGCATCACCCGAAGACGGTGGCCAAATGGCGAAAGTGGACTGCTGTCAAGGAGCTCAAGACTGGACCGAAAGCGCCGCGATCTATGTCCTTACCCAGGCCACAAAAGCTGCGGTCGTAGTATTGCGGGCTCATACACTGCGGCCGCTGGACGATTACCTTTACGCTCTGCAGGTGTCTGTCGTGCAATAGACACGGTCGGCGCCGAACAGTGCCTGAAACGACATGGAATTTTCCATCTGCATGACGTGTCAGGTAATAAATTTGGGCAAAAAATTTTTGGAAGCGTTATCAATTCTGTGTATTTGTCCTGGTTAATACGGACTTCAAGATACGGTCACGCATTGAAGCGATCATCGAACAATATGGCGAACTCACTGCGTGCAGCATGCCACTCACGGAAATTACGCCCTCCTTTCTCAAAGTTGCGGATCGCCGATAGATTAGTCTCAGGGCCGCATCTTCTGTCGGGAGAGTGCCGCGCGTTTGGATGAATTTCCGAATGACGCAGTTTAGGCTCTCGATCGCGTTGGTGGTATAGATGATCTTGAGGATCGTCGGATCGAAGGCGAAAAACGGGGTTGCTTGTCGCCAAGCCCGCCGCCTAGCCGGACGAAATACAGCGGCATGGATGCGTTCATGATCAGCTAGATGAAGACGCTGAAAGATGAGAATCGGTGCCGAGGGGATGCAAACAGGCCTCAGCATGCAGGTCGATCTGCGCAAGGAGGCGCTTGGAAAAAAAAGGGGCGCGGCGATTCAATATTCAACAGGCGAATGCGAACATTTTCCGTGGGTTAACGCCGGGATCCTCTCAGCGATACAAATATCGCCTGCTGGGCAGCAGATGGGGGACACGGCAGTGGCGGGCCACGGGGACGGCATCGCTGTGGCGTGTGCTTTGCCCGGTAGGGCATGCTTGCTTGTGAGGGGGGGGGGGCGTCAGCGAGACCTGCTTTTTTACAGCCCCGGACTGCACGATTGGATTGAGCAGATCGTCAACCTGTCAATCTGGCTGACCAACGCACCAAGAGTGCGGTCTATGTCTTATGTATTTTAAGAAATAGAGATAAATATGTACAAAAGAGAGTGTGTCTATTTTTATTATTTTTCGTGCACTTTATGCAATTGATAAACATAATTTTATTTAATGGACTGAGGTGTGAGAATTTTTGGTCGAGTACACCCAATAGCAAACATGTCATTAACGTGTTTATATTGAATGATTAGATTGAAAATTTAATTTAGATTGACAGGCTATGTGATTCATTGAAAAGGACGGGAAAATCGGTAATTTCATAAAATAGTCTGTTTTTTTATTGACTGATATCGAAAGTGCGAAAAAAAATCTCAAAAAGACGCGCAGAAATTCTCCCCGTATTGGTTTATGAACCTACAATCATGATCATCCCGACATCCCTTTCATGGTTTGAAGACAAGCCATTGCCGGGCAATGCGCCATCGACGGCATCACGCCCATCCCGGGGTTGAACGCGGTCGCATAAATTCCTTGATGGTTCCACGCCAAAATTGGGGGATTGCCCACCATTCCCTGAGTTTTTGTGCTTGGAGCGACGGCAATGCCGTTACCACCAATCTGAGCCAAGTTTGCGGCGCTGCCAATGACAATCAGGTGACCGCCAAACTTGTTTCCTTGGAGGAAAGATGATCGGAAAATACGTGTTCTTCGCCACGGCTTGGCGTGGGAATGGAATGAGGTGATCCGGTTATTCGCCTTTGATTCGGCGATCTTCAAAACTACCTATACAATTAAAAAATAGATAGTTTGAATTAAGTCGTAATTAAGTCAATCTAAAACATATTATTTTCCAAATATCTAATGCCCTAATAAAAATTACACTGATATCATGTTATCAAAAATAGGCTGTTTAAAATGCTAAAATCTCGCTTGAATACATTGCCGTTTTTTAAATTTGTGTGTACTAGGTAGATAGATGGATATTCGGCTCTTTCTGAGCAGTGTTTCCCTCCACAAGCGCGTTGCTGAATCAAAACCTGGTTGGGCGTGACTTTGCACCCCGATCCTGAGATTGCTAAGGGCTGCTCTATGCGGCTCCTGAAGAACTTAGGACAACTGGGACTGCCATCCTGATTTTTACAAACTGGTACAGGTCACGCTACATCTATTAAATTGGTAATATTAAGATGTGAAGGTACTGATTTATATCTGCCACACGAGCACTATTCATACGTATGATATTTGTAATCACAGGAAAAGTTTTGAAATATTATTATACAAAGCATGATTTTATTCGATAGCGGGATGAGTTTTCATAATATGTAGATAAAATTAGCTATTTTTAATTATAAAAGACATCACTTAATAATAATTTTTGGCAAATTTAAAAAATGGAGGGATGACATAATTTATATAGATAATTGTTATTTGAGATAATATTTTTTTGAAAAAAAAATCAAAGCATCATGAATTTCATTTAATTATATTTTGGTACCAACAATTTTTAAATATAAATACAGTAAATATTTTTCTTGATGACAAACATACTAAATTATAAATCATTAAATTAGACTTTTTAGGCCTGCTATTGACGCGCCGGTTTTCATGTGCGCAGTGGATATAGTTTTGCTTCACTCGTAGTAAAGACGAATGTCTCACCAGCTTATAAGCTCAGATAGATGTCTTCATTCAGCCACGTTCGCGATATGAAGCCAACATTGGATCTGTTGATCTTTCAGGAATGCATCTGGATGCCAACGATAACTGAAGGACGGATATAAACCGTCATACTGTTGTTCATCGGGTAATTGAACGTCTCATACGCACGGGATATCACATTCAAAATTACTGCCAAGAACACGTCACGTTGCGCCTGAAATTAGCCGATTCATAGTTCACTATTGGAAACCACTATTTAAAAGGCCGGTGCATTATGCACCGGCCTTTTGCGTCATGGATCAGGTGATTTCGTAAGCGAATTCCTCGTCCTTCACGCTGACGACGATGGCGTTGATCGCGGTGCCTTCGGACATGCGCACCAGCACTTCACGGCTGATTTTGGGCAGAACGGTGTTGGTCAGGATCGCATCGATCATGCGCCCGCCCGATTCCAGTTCCGTGCAGCGCGTGCGGATAAGGTCGAGGACGTCCTGATCGTAGGTGAATTCCGCGCCATGGGCCGCGCGGATGCGCTTCTGGATCTTTTTCAGGTTCAGCTCGGTGATCATGTCGATCATCGAATCGGACAGCGGAAAATAGGGCACCACCACCAGACGCCCCAGCAGCGCGGCGGGGAAGTGGTTCAGCAGCTCTGGCCGCATCGCCTTGGCGATCCCCTCAGGCTCGGGCGCCAGTTCGGGATCCTCGCACATCTTCATGATCAGTTCAGACCCGACGTTCGAGGTCAGCAGGATCAGGCAGTTCTTAAAATCGATCCTGCGGCCCTCACCATCCTCCATGATCCCCTTGTCGAACACCTGGAAGAAGATCTCGTGGACGTCGGAATGGGCCTTTTCGACCTCATCCAGCAGCACCACCGAGTAGGGTTTGCGCCGCACGGCTTCGGTCAGCACCCCGCCCTCACCATAGCCGACATAGCCCGGAGGGGCACCCTTCAGGGTCGAGACAGTGTGGGCCTCCTGGAATTCGGACATGTTGATGGTGATGAGGTTCTGCTCACCGCCATAGATCATCTCCGCCAGCGTCAACGCGGTTTCGGTTTTGCCGACACCGGACGGGCCGGCCAGCATGAACACCCCGATCGGCTTGTTTTCGGCGTCCAGCCCGGCGCGGTTGGTCTGGATGCGCTTGGCGATCACCTCCATCGCGTGGTTCTGGCCGACGACGCGGGCCTGCATTCGGTCGGCAAGGTTCAGCACGTTCTCGATCTCAGAGCTGGCCATGCGGCTGACAGGCACGCCGGTCCAGTCCTGGATCACTGACGCGACGGCATTGCGGTCGCAGGTTGGCAGGATCAGCGGGCTATCGCCTTGCAGGTCCTCAAGGGTGGCGAGCGTCTTTTTCAGCTCATCCATCGCGGTCTCACGGGCCTCGCCATCAAGCGGGGCGCCGGGGATGTCGGCGGGATCGGCGGCTTCAACGTTGTTCTCGGACCCCTCTGCGGCCTCGTCGGCCTTGTGTTCGACCTTGGATCCGGTGCCTTCGACGGCGCCTGAATCGCCGCGCAGCTTGGCGCGCAAATCAAGGATCACATCCACCAGCGCCTTTTCGTCGTCCCAGCGCTGGTTCACGACCACAAGCGCGGCCTGCTGTTCCTCCAACTGGGCGGCGACGCTGATACCGCGCGCGTCAGTGTCCAGACCGATGGCCTTTTCGCGGTTGATGATCCGCATTTCCGTCTCAAGCGCTGCAATGCGCCGCTGGGTGTCTTCGACCTCGGGCGGGACGGCGTGCTGGGATACGGCGACGCGGGCGCAGGCGGTGTCGATCAGCGACACGGCCTTGTCGGGCAGCTGCCGTGCGGGGACATAGCGGGCGGAAAGCTGCACCGCGGCCTCCAACGCCTCATCCAGGATCTGGATGCGGTGGTGCTTTTCCAAGGTGCTGGCAATGCCGCGCAGCATCAGGACGGCCTTGGCCTCATCAGGCTCTTCGACCTTCACCACCTCAAAGCGGCGGCTGAGGGCGGGGTCCTTTTCAATGTATTTTTTGTATTCCGCCCAAGTGGTTGCGGCGACGGTGCGCAGCTCGCCTCGGGCCAGCGCGGGTTTCAGCAGGTTGGCGGCATCGCCGGTGCCCGCCGCGCCGCCAGCGCCGATCAGGGTGTGGGCCTCGTCGATGAATAGGATGATCGGGGTTTCGGAGGCCTGCACTTCATCGATCACCTGGCGCAGGCGGTTCTCAAACTCGCCCTTCATGGACGCGCCCGCCTGCATCAGCCCGATGTCGAGCGCCATCAGCTTGATGTTTTTCAGCTGCGGGGGTACATCGCCGCGCGCCAGACGCTGGGCAAAACCTTCGACCACGGCGGTTTTGCCGACGCCCGCCTCGCCAGTCAGAATCGGGTTGTTCTGACGGCGGCGCATCAGAATGTTGATCATCTGGCGGATTTCTTCGTCGCGCCCAACGATCGGATCCATTTTGCCGGACCGCGCCTTTTCGGTCAGATCCTGGGCGTAAGCCTCAAGCGCGGCACCTTTGCCGGACGGCGCCATGGCGCCGGATGCGACGCCGGGCGCGCCCGGATCCATGCCCGCGGCCTGCATCGACGGCTCGCCGTCTTCAACCGATCCGCGCACGATGCCGGGTAGCCCGGCTTCAAGATCGGCGACCTTGATCTTGGCAAATTCGGGCGACATGCGGGTCAGGATCCGGTCGAGCCCTGATGTCGCCAGCGCGCCGAGAATCACATAGCCGCTGCGCACCTTGTTGTCGTCAAAGCGCATCGTGCCCAGCACCCAGCCACGTTCAATGACGTCAAAGATATGGTCGGACATGTCTGAAATGGACGTCGACCCGCGGGGCAGCGCATCGATGCTGTTGGTCAGGTCCGCGGTCAGCCGTGACGGATCAAGCCCGAAATGCTTGGCGATCCGCGCGACATCGCCATTGTCAGTCAGCGCGAGCTGCTCAATCCAATGCACCAGCTCCACATAGGGATTGCCGCGCAGCTTGGCCGATTTCAGCGCATTTTCAAGCGCGCGCCGCGCCGGAACATTGAGCTTTTTGAGAACGTCGGAACGCTTCATCGTGGACATATCAAACCCCCTTGTGGAAAGGCGAGGCCGCGCATGGCCCGCCCGTTGTTTTCAATTCAAGGCAAATCATGGCGCCCCCGGCCCGGCATAAGTGCCTTCGAGGGACAGATCGTCGAGATCGCGCATCGGCGGACTGTCTGACATCCAGATGTCCCAGCCGAGCCGCAATGAGCCGTCGAGCTTCGGCGTCGGCGCTTCGCCAACATCGAGCACGATCTGCAATTCCCACCCGACCGCGAGGCCGAGAAACCCACGCATCGCGTCGCGCAGCACGGGGAACAATTGCCCGGTGCGCAGCAGATCGCGATATTGCAAAAGGCTGATCGGTGCGGTGCGCAGCCGAAGCCGGGTCTGAAGCGAATAGTAGCGGTCTCCGACCAGGATGTCTTGGCCAAGGCGCATTCCGCCCTCAGCACCGAAATTTTCGGGCGATGCGAATCGGGCGCGCTGGTCCTTGGCGATCGGCAGCCATTCACCGCAGAATTCATCGACCGTGACCGGGGCACCGATCGCCTCAGTCGCGACAGATTCCACCCCAGCCGCGGATTTGGGGCCCGACGCGAACCACCCCGACAAGCGGCGGCGCAATTCTTCGGGCAGGTGATCGCGCGATCGCCAGGCGCGCGGGTCCGCCCCATGCGCGCCCTGCACCGCACCAAGCCAACCTTCCCACGGATCGGCGCCCGGCCGGTCGCGGCCAACGGCGATTTGCGCGCGTTCCCACGCGGCATAAAGCAATGAGGTAAGTCGGTGGTGAAAGATGTTGATGAAGGCTGGCGTCGCTTCGTCCCGATATCCGTCATCATCGGGGACCAGCAATTCCTCGGTCACGAATTCGGGCAGCGCCCCGTCCGGGCCGAAGACGCCGAAATGAAAGCCCATCATCTCCATCGGGCCTTTGTCTTCGCGGCGGCGGAAATGGCGCAGCTCTGATGCGGCGAAGGACAGGGTCGGGATCTGGCCAAAGCGCACCGGATCCTGGCTGATGCGGTCCGACGCGCCGATGCGCGGCTTGTCGGGATTGGCGGCCTGAATCAGCCGTGTGGCGGCCAAAAACTGATACCCGGTCGGGTCTGCGGCCAGGTCGGCCATCGCGTCGCGCAAAGCCTGCGCACGCTGGGCGTTGATTTCGGGATCTTTGGCCTGAGGCGCCGGGGCAGGGCGCATTTCAGGCTGCGGCGGTGTTTCAGGCGCAGGCTGGGTGATGGCAGGTGGTGCCTGATCGTCTGGGCCGTCGTGGGGTGCCGGGACGTCTTGGTTCATCAGCGCGCCGTCGGCATCGGCCGCAAGCGGATCAGGCGCGAACGGATCACCCCCAAACGGGTCATCCCCGAACGGATCAAGCCCAAACGGATCGCCCCCAAACGGATCCACTGGCGCAGGCGCGCCGCCGCCCGCGCGCGCGTCGGGCCCGGGCACACCTGCTGCGCCACCACCAAGATCGTCGGGGTCTGCGTCAGTCACAGGATCGATCTCGTTCCCGATCGGCGCGGCCACAGGCATCTCTCCTGTCCGCTCAACGTCACAACGCGGAGCTGGGTGAATGAATTGGCCCCGGCATAGCCCGCCAGGAACCGGTCCAGAATGGCGGCGAGAACCGGCGTGCGGTCCTGCCCTTCGTCAAGGCTGAGGGTGATTTCCAGCCCTCGCCCAAACACGATCGGCTGTGGGCGGCCCGACGGATCGGGCGGCGCATGAAGCCGCCCCGAAATCGGCCGCGATTCCACCTTGCGCACCGCATCGGCCAGACGCAACGAACCGCGGTCATCTTCGGGCGCGTACAGCGTCAGCAACTGGCGCAACGCGTCGTCGCCGCCGCCGTTTTCAGTGTCGATCAGCGACAGGTAGTTCAGCGACAGATGGCTGATCACATGCCACAGCCGCGGCCCCGCAGGCGCCCCGGCACGCGGCAGCGATGGTCCCGCGGCGATGCGGATCGACTTGCAGCCCAGATCGACCGAAGACGTCAGCGTGGTCGTCGAACTTTCCCCGCCCACGTAAAGCGGCAGGTGCCGGTTGGTGACCAGCGCCTTGATCGACAACCGCCGCAGATCGGCGGCATAGGGCGCGCAGGCCTGATCCACGAGGCTCATATACACCTCGTCGCCGCGATATTGCTTAAGCTGTGCATTCCCGCGCGCGGTCACCGGAGCCTCTCGCGGGGTGCGATTCAGGGCATAGAACCGGCGTGATCCGTCGTCGCGCGCGCCAAAGCCTGAGGTCGAGAAGAACGGCCGGAATTCCACTGGCTGGCCATGTTCGGGATGCCCTTCAACCTTGGTGATCGAATGGATTTCATAATCGACCGGGTTGGCGCGGTCGGGGATCACGTGATGCTCAACCTTTTTCAGGGTCAGCTTCACGTCGTCGAGCGACATTTCGAACAAGTTCACCGCCGGAACGCAGTGCAGCTTGATATGCGTGCCGTCGCCCATGCCCTTAAGCTGCGCGAAAGGCGCGGAGAAGGAGAACACGATCTCGATCTCCCGCGCGTCACCGGCGGCGATAAAGGCGCGCGACAGGCCCGACAGGCGCATGAACTGGAACCGTTCGGGCAGCGCGAAAAATTCATGCAGCAACCGCGCACCGTCATAGGAGCGCAGGTCATAGGGCAGCAGCACGTCGTCCTCAATCGGCAATCCGGCGCCCTGACGGCGGCGGTTGAACCCCAGCGGAATCGCGGTCAGCGGTATCGTGCGCACTTTTTCGCCGCGGCGTTGGGGGCGTATCACCGCTTCGACCCGCGGGCAGGCCATCAGGCACGCCTCAAACAATGCCTGCGGCACGCGTCCACGCCCGGCAAAGAACATGTCCAGTTCATCGCACTGCAATTCGCCCAAAGGCGCGTCCTGGGTGATCCTCAGGCGCATCGCGAGGCCCGATTCAACCTTGGTCGGGCGTGACCCTTCTTCGTCGCTGCGTAATTCGGCGCGGCGGCGCAGCTCCACCTCCGCCGCGGCGACAGAGGTTTCCGACCGCATCACCGCCGCGGGCCGATCGGACAGATATTCAACCTCAGCGATTTCCAGTGGCCACAGGCGCACGGATCGCCCGGTGACAAACGGCACCTGTTTGCGATCAGTGCCGGACGCGCGCGCGCGCAGCTGCACGCCTTTGTTGACCAGCGGGCCATCAAGAAGCGACGCGTCTTCGTGGTCGGGCTGGAATTCTGCAACGATCATCGACGGCGTCGGTGCGGTCAGATGCGGATAGACCACCGCCAGCAAATTCTGGCTGAACCGCGGGAATTCCTGATCGAGCTTGAGCTGCACGCGCGCCGACAGATAGGCGAACCCTTCGAGCAGCCATTCCACGAACGGATCATGCACGGCCACTGCGTCGCCAAGCCCAAGTCGGGCGGCGATCTGGCGAAATTTCTGCCGATCTGCAAATTCGCGCGCGTGGCCGTCGAGATGGCTGAGCTCGCGCTCATACAGTGTCTTGAGCGGTTCCTCCATCAGCCCAATTCCACATTGATCGAGGCTTTGTTCAATTCAACGTCCCAAGTAGAGCTGAGGAAGATCTGTTCGGGCACCGGGGTGGCATAGATCTCCCCAAGGATTTCAAATTTCAACGGTTTGTCCGGATCGACTGCGCCGTCTGGTGTGGCGGTGGTCACGCGGACCTGCACGGTGTCGGGGTTCAGGCGCGGTTCAAACGCCAGAATCACGTCACGCAGCCGCCGTTCCAACGCATGGGCGTCGATGCCGCTGGCAAGTTTGCCGGTCAGGTCCGGCACGCCAAAATTCAGCACGGATCGGCGCATCCGCGGCCAATCCTCCATCGGGTCAGTTGATTCGAGGCTGGTGGCGTTGAACAGGTTTTCCAGGTCGCGCTTCACATGGGTGCGCAACTGCTCAGCGGTCAGGAAATGGTCGTCCTGCGCCAGTCCCTCGGTGCGTCGATCGCGCAGACGCGCCCTGAGCGATGGCCAGAATCGTTCGGAATCCGCGGACATCGCGCCGATCAGACCTTTGGCTCAGCGTCGTCGCCGGGATCCGCGGACATGAGGTTGAGCGCCGCGGTCAGATCGCCTTCGGGCGTGTCAAAGGTGATGTCAGCTTCGGTTTTCTCAAACTCGATGACCCTGACCTCCAACAGGCTCAGATCAGCCTGATCGGTGGCCAGCATCTTCTGCCCCATACCCTTGTACATGCCGGGCGCGATTTCATCCCATTCGGTGCGGCGGCCCATCACGTCGGCCGCGTCCGAAGATTTTTCTGATCCCGGATAGCGCGCAGGCACCAGAATGCCGAACGAGCCGCCATTGGTCAGGGTCAGCGCACCTTCCATCCACACCAGATCGCGCAGGTCCTTGGGGGCCTCCAGCTCCAGCTTTGCGATGTGCTGGAACGGCAGCCAATGGTAGGCGCCGTCTACCACCGCCTCAAGCGCGGGGCCGAATCGGGCGTCGGCATCGGTGATCCATTCAAAGGGCTGGCCGTCCACCGTGCCCTTGCGCGATGGCGCGTCAGCATAGGCGTCCTCGCGCAGTGCGGTGGCCAGATCAGCTTCGCCGGCGGCATCACGCTTCAGCGCTTCGCCCAGCCGGGCGATCCATGCCTCAGGCGGGCCGAAAACCGGCGGTGAGGCCTTGCCCGCCAGCACCTCAGCGCGCACAGCCTCGGCATCGACGCCAGCCATATAGATCGCGACAAAGCCCAGCGAGGCTGCGTCCATTTCCACGTAAAGCTGCATCTGCTTTTTTGCACGGTCCCAGTCGCCCACAAGGCACAGGAACTGGAACAGGAAGGCGCGGGCCTTCAGGTCTTCGGGCTTGGCGCGGACATGCTTGAACAAAAGTTCGCGGCAGGCCTTCAAGTCACCCTGGCGCAGGGCCTCCTCAGCGGCGGCGGTCTGGCTCATGGCGAATTCCCCCTGGAACGGTCGTGTGATCTGAAATCAGCTTTTAGCCTAACGGGAAATGTGGCGCAGGGCCAACATCCGATTGTGGCGAATGCGTGGATTTCCCGCTATTTTCCGGTGCTTCGCGGTGCGCTGGCCTTGCCCACGCTGCCCGGGGTGCCGCAGCGTCATGAAAAAGGGGCCGGCGCTGGTGCGCCGGCCCCTTTTTGTGGTGTGCAGAAACTGCGCCGATCAGACGGCGACGTTTGTTTCAACGTTGAAGCCCATCTCGAACTCGGCCTTCGCAGAACCGTCGTCGCCCTGCTCTTTGTATTTGATCTTCACGAGCGCGAAGTTCAACGAGACCGTCTCAACCACAGCATCGCCGCCGGAGGTGCCGGACGTCTGGACTGAGGAGATGATGATCTTTTCAAGGTTGATCACGTAATAGTCTAGGCTGCTGCCACCGACCTTGGCCACCGTCAGGGTGCCGGTCGGGATGTGCGAGCCGTCACAGCAGCGGGCCATCAGATCGCAAGACGCAGCGTCGATCAGCTTGGTCAGCGTGATGTCCTGCATGTTGACAATGCCGCCGCCGCCGCCGCCACCGGTGTGCCAGGTGCCCGACTGGGACATGCCGAAGGCCCACGACGTGATGTCGATTTCGGCCTCATACCCGTCCTTCTTGGATTCGCCAGCGATGTCGTCGAGACGCAGAGTCATTTGAACAGCCATAACATAGCTCCTTAGTTGGTTTGTTTAGACACAATCAACCTTACGCCTCAGAAGGAAGTTTAGAGACGAGACGCAAGGAAACGTTGACCCCCTCAAGCTGGTAATGGGGGCGCAGGTAAAACTTGGCACCGTACATGCCGGGGTTCTCAGGGTCCGCTTCCACCTTCACTTCAGCCGAAGCAAGGGGGCGGCGGGCCTTCTGTTCGTCTGTGGCCTTGGACTGGGACAGCACATACTGCTGAATCCAGGCACTCAGCCACTTCTCCATCTCATCCCGCTCCATGTAGGAACCGACTTTGTTCCTGACCATGTGTTTCAGATAGTGAGCGAAACGGGAGCATGCAAATATGTACGGAAGCCTTGCCCCAAGGTGTGCGTTTTTTGTCGCATCGGGGTTGTCATATTCCACCGGCTCATGCAGGGACTGGGCACCAATGAAGGCGGCCATATTGGAATTCTGCTTGTAGATCAGGGGCATAAGGCCAAGGTTGGCCAGCTCCATCTCACGGCGGTCAGTGATGGAAACTTCGGTCGGGCACTGTTCAGCGAAGGTGCCTTTTTCCGTCGGGAAGCTGTGCGTCGGCAGATCTTCAACTGCGCCGCCAGATTCCACACCACGAATGCGCGAGCACCAGCCATAGGCCTTGTGCGCCCGGGTGATGTTCGCAGCCATCGCGTAGGCAGAGTTCGCCCAGGTGAACTTTTTGCTGTCGGCGCCGTTGGTCTCTTCCTCAAAGTCGAATTCATCGACCGGGTTGTTTTTGCCGTAGGGACGGCGCGACAGGAAGCGCGGCATCGCAAGGCCGACGTAACGCGCGTCCTCGCCCTGACGCAGCGACCGCCATTCCGCATAGGGCGGCGTGGTGAACAGGGACGACAGATCCTTGCGCTGGCCAATCTCAGACCAGTCATCCAGATCGAACAGCGTCGGCGCCGTGCCGGTGATGAACGGCGAATGCGCGGCGGCGGCAATTTTGCCCATCCCTTTCAGGATATCGATGTCGCGGCCCGAATGGTCGAACTGATAGTCGCCGACGATCGCGCCATACGGCTCGCCGCCCAGCACGCCGTAGCCCGATTCGTAGAGCTTCTTGAACAGCGGTGACTGATCCCAGTCGGTGCCCGGGAACTTCGACAGGGTCTTGGCGACCTCCTTCTTGGAGATGTTCATGACCTGGATCTTAAGATCCGCGCCGGTTTCCGTGCGTGCGCACAGGAAATGAAGGCCGCGCCACGCGCCCTCCATGGACTGGAAATCCTCATGGTGCAGGATTTCGTTGACCTGTGCGGTCAGCGTGGCGTCGATCTCGGCGATCATCGCCTTGATCTGCTGGACCACTTCGCCGGGAATCAGATTGGCCTTGGCCAGCGCCTGACCCGCAAGCGTTTTGACTGCTTTTTGGACTTCTTGCTTGGCGTAGTCGTTCCGCGGCTTGAATTCCTTGTCGACGCTTTCAAGAAAGCCGTCGAGGGAGAATTCTTCGCCGGCGGCGCCTTCGGCCTGGGCTTCGGTATCAGCCATGGATCACTCCTCCTCAGCCGGTTTCTCGGCGCCGGAGCTGCCGAGCGATTTCATCAATTCGGGGTTCTTCAACAGATCCTCGATCAGTTTTTCCGCGTTTGCCTTGCCATCCATGAAAGTCAGCAGGTTTTTCAGCTGATTGCGCGCATCGAGCAATTCTTTCAGCGGCGCGACCTTCTCGGCAATTTTGGCAGGCGTGAAGTCGTCCATCGAGGTGAAGGTCATGTCGACCGGCAGCTCGCCGCCCTCATCCCCAAGCTTGTTGGGCACGCGGAACGTGACGCGCGGCTTGGTGCCGCCCATGAACTTGTTGAACGTGGAAACGTCCACATCCTCGAATTCACGCTCATCAACCGGGAGGAGATCTTCACCCTCCTGAGGTTTGCCTTTAAGATCTGACATCACCGCCATGACGAAAGGCAGATTCACCTTCTTCTGCGCGCCATAAACTTCGGTGTCATATTCGATCTGAACGCGCGGAGCGCGGTTTCGACCAATGAATTTCTGGCTGCTGTCGCTGGCCATCGTCGACCTCCCTGGGTTGTCGATGATTTACATGCTGTAAAACAGTTTCGGCGCGTGGCACAGAAACTTACACAGCAAAGAAAATCACACTTTTCGTGGATGGAGAAGCAGTTTCGCCCCGCCCGCGCCCTCAGGCGCCAGCTCCTTGAGGATATCAAGGAAATGCCTGTCGACCAACGGCTTCGCACGCCGCAGAAAGGCAGGGACGACACTGTTCGGGTCGGTGGCCTCAAAGTGTTTGACCAGCCGGTCCACGGCGGACCGAACGTCCGCCGGGGTTTCGATCGGGCCGCCCGGGGTCGGGGCGCTCTCTGCCCCTCCCGGTGTGGTTGCGGCACGCAGGGCGTCGCCGGCGGCGCGCAGTTCGGCGACCTCGTCCGGCGAAAGCATAAGACCGTTGGTGATCGCGTTTTCCACCACGCCAATCGCCGCCGAAAGCCGGGTGCCCGCAGCCGCCATCATGGCGGCGTCCAGCCCCGCGGCGGCAGGCTTGGGCGTCGCCGCCTTAAGGCCCGCAAGGCCGAGGGCCGCGTCCTCCCACGTGCCTGGCGCGATCTGCTCCAACACCTCGGAAAACGAACTGTCCATCAGCTCCATCAGCCGCGCCAGCAGCAGCGGCACGGGGCTGGAGCGTCCGGTGCGGGCGTAATAATCGATGATGGCGTTCATCACCGTCACCGCCTCAGCACGTGTTTTCAGATCGCCCGCCGCGGCCCGCGGGCGCGGCGCAGTGGGGGCGGCGTCATCGGTAGCGTCGGCCTGGGCTTCGTCCTCACCCGCGGCGACCTCTGCCGTTTCGGCACCGCTGCCGAGATAGGGTTCCAACATCGCGCGCAGCTTATCGAGCGCGGCGATCGGGTCCGGCGTTGCCAGCCGCTCTGACCCGTCCTGCGCGGATACGAAGGTGCAGATTTCTTCCAGCGTTTCCTTGGCCACCCCAGCGGCGCGGTGCACTTCGGCAAAAACCGGCGCAACGTTTTCCTCAGCGATCAGCTGGTCCAGCGCGCTTGCCGACAGCGCCAGTTCCCCGGTCTTGGCGGTCTGGTTTCCGGCCGCGATGGCCAGCGTGCGCAGGGTCACCGGCCCGGCAACGCGGCTGACATGCAAGGTCACGTTTTCCAAAGGCTTGGCAAAGGCGCCGCCATCAGCAAGCGCACGCAGCACGCCGACGCGTTCCCAATAATCGCCGTCTTCGTCGCCCTCGGGGTGCACGTCTTCCCAAAAGCTCGTGAGGTTGTGGCGGATAAGGTCCAGCGCGCCTGCGAAGCCTGCGATGCCAGCCTCGTGCAGCTCAGCCTTCGCCATCTCCACCATCACGGTGCAGTCTTTGGATTTCTTCAGCAGCTGCATGCCCGCCGGGCGCACCTTGGACCAGTCGGGCGGGCTGGGCGGAAGATCGACATTGTTGATCGGGTCATAGCGGCCGGGACGTGGCGAGGCGAGGCTGCGGAACGCAAAGAACGCGTCTTCTCGCTGAATGTTGGGCCCGCCGGGCACGGCCGGCTCAACGGGTTTGTAGAGGTCGTCCTCCATTCTGAAGGCGGTCTCAGCGTCGGTCATGAAATGTCTTCCAATCAATGGCCCGTCCCGCTGTGCGGGTGGCGGGGCGGTCAGCTGCGTATCTGAATCTCCACCCGCCGGTTGGCGGCGTCGTCGGGGCGGTCGGGCAGGCGCAGGCGGGATTCCCCCTTGCCCACCGGCGTCATGCGCCGTGTGTCGAGCCTGCAATCAGGACCGGCCAGCCATTTCACCACTCTTTCGGCGCGCGACTGCGACAGAATCAGATTTTCACGGTCGTCTCCAGTGGCGTCAGTGTGCCCGATCACCTGATACCGTGCACCGGTTTCCAGATCGTTTCGCATCGCGATGCAAAGTTGCCCAAGCTGGCGTTCCGCCTGCGGTGCCAGCTCGTCAGAGCCGAGCGCAAACAGAATCACCAAGTCGATTGTCTCGGCGCGGTCCAGTGGCGTTGGGGCGGTGATCAGCCCGGCGGTTTTGCGCACAGAATCCACCGTGCGCACCGGATCCACCGTGCCTTCGACAGGCACTGCTTTGCGCTGCATCTGAAGGCGGCGGATAATCTCAGACGCAGACATTTCCTGCGCCGCCGCGGCATGGGCGAACAACGCCCCCGAGACGGCGATCAACGCGGCGGCGCAAACCTGCGCGATCCTGTGGTCAAAGCGTGGTTTCACCGGCCCCTCCCCTGTGGCGGTGCGACCGGGGCGCGAGGGCCCCGCCGAGGTCGCATGACGTGACGTGAAAGGATGATGGTCGGTCCCGTTCGCGTCAAGCCCGCGGCGACCACGCATCAATTTCCCCGACCGCGGCGCGGTCAGGTCATTTCCACCACCACCGCGGTGACGTTGTCCTGCGCATTGGCCACCAGCGCGGCCTCAACCAACGCTGAGGAAATTGCGTCAGGCGTATCTGACCGCCGCATGAAATCGGCGATCTGCGCTTCCGTCAGGGTGCGGGTCAGCCCGTCTGAGCACAAAAGCACCCGGTCGCCGCGGAACAGCTCCATCTGGGCATATTCGAACTCAGCCTTTTCAGAGGCGCCGACCGCGCGGGTCAGCACATGGGCGTGGGGATGTTTTTCGGCATCCTCAGCGGCCAGTTGCCCACGATCCACCAGCGCCTGAACCACTGAGTGGTCACGGCTGGTCTGGTGCATCATCCCTTCGCGCATCAGATACGCGCGGCTGTCACCGATCCAGGCGAACAGCCCGTGGGGGCCCGACACAAGCATCGCCACCAGCGTGGACCCGATCGCCGCGGCGCCTGAGGCGGCAGCTTCAGCGCGCATCAACGCGTTGGCCGCATCGACCCGCGCGACCATGTCCTGAAGCTGCGCGCGGGCATCGCCCAAGGGTGGCGCCTGTTCAAGCGTTTCTTGCAGCGCGCGCGATGCGAAATCGCCCTTGCTGTGCCCGCCCATCCCGTCCGCCACCGCATAAATCCCTGCGGGGGCGTTCAGGACAAAGGCGTCCTCGTTGTGATCGCGCACCGGGCCTTGATCGGTGCGCCCTGCGGCCACCGGGGTCAGGGGGTGCCGCGTCGCGGGGGCGGCTTCGCCTGTGAAGCTCATGACCTGTCTCCTCCGTCGTGAGGCGCGCCCTCTGGCGGGACGCTTGCGCCTGTGTGGTCGTCGCGGCGCGGGAACAGATCTGGTCCGTCCTGTGCCGTGGGTTTTTCAGCAGCCATGGCCTGATATGCCGCGGCGAATACATTGTCATCGGCCGCGTCATCTGGCGCGGTGGGGTCTTGGGTTTCAGGCGCTTGCTGCGATGCCGTGCCGTCCGGGTCGTTCGCAAGCTTAGCCTGTTCATCCAAAAATATGCGCGGTTGAATTGCGCCTTCGTCCGCTTGGCTGGGGGCGGGCAGCGCTATGGGTGCGGGTTCGGGAAACAATGGGGCCTCGTCCGCTATGTTTGATGCGAGGGGAGACCCGAACATCGGCTGCCCCTCAGGCGCGGCAAAGATCGGTGCCTCGGCCTGTGGGGCGAGTGGGATGTCAGGCGTGGGGGCTTGGGCGAAGAGCGCAGCTTCGGGCGCGGGGGGGTGGGCGAACAGCGCGGCATCACGGGCTGGGGCAGCGGCGGCCAGGGCGGCCATCGCTGCTTGCGGATCACCGGCTGCGGCGAGCATCGCGCGCAAAGTGGCGGCGGGGGGCGGGGCACCCGCGCTTGGCAACCGGGCAGCAGCCCCGGTGCGCCCGCCATCGGTTTCCCACACGCACGCAGCGCCGCCTGCAACACCGGGCGCGGGGGGGGGCAGGTCGCGCCGCCGCATCACCTCGGCGAAGGCGGCGTCGGGGGGCGAAGATGGGTCGAGCGCACGCAGCGCAGCGGCCTCGACCTCAGCCAGAAAAGGCGCGGCGGCGGTCAGCAGCGCGTCGGGGTCGGCGTCCACCCCCGGTGCCCCAAGCGCGAGCACCGCAAGCGGAAAGCGGCGCCCGACACGGTCCACACTTGGCAGCACGATCCCGACACACATGGCCTGCGTGATGGCGCCGGGCCGTGCGGCGAAGCGCCAGATCGGCATCACTGACCATGCCTCACCAAATCCCGGCTCGTGCGCGATGTCGCGAAGCCCGGCGTTCAGGAAGGCTTCGAACCGGTCGCGTTCCGCGCTTGGCAGGCCACGGGCGATGAAATCACCAACTGACGGGACCTTGCCGCAGAACCCCACATGCGAAAGCTGCATGCGTCCGGGCCGGGGCGGAGGAGGCGTCTCGCTCCCCCCGCCCCTCAGGCGACCAAAAAGACCGCGCGCGCCGGTCATTGCAGGGCGCTCGGGCACCGGAATGACTTCAGGTCCTCGGCGACGGAAAGTGGGTTGACCGAGGATCCGAGCGACAGTTCCACCAGGAACGGATACCCTTGGATGCGGAATTCAACCCGCGCCCGGTCCCCGGCACCCAAAAGGCGCGGGGCGCTGGCGGCCTGATCCAGCAGCTTGAAGAAGCCCCATTCCCCGGCCTCAGCGAACAGAACCTCGGTCCCGATCTCAGCGTCGGCACCGCCCACGGATATGGCGACCAGCGCGCCATTGGCAGGCTGCGGGCCGGGCCATGCCAGCTGACGGCCCTGGAACTGGGCGGCGTCAAATGTCTCAGTCTGCCCGCCGATGGAGATGCGCGCGGCGGTCGATCCCGCCGGGAACGCCTTGGGCAGGAAGCCGACATTCACCTGCGGATTGGGCAACCCGTTGGGGAAGAAGGCGCGGCGGATCTTGTGCACCTTTTCAAAGAACTGCAGCGGCGCGACGGACAGGCCCAGAAGCCGCCCCTCAGCCGTCCATTGCCATGGGGATCGGGTCTGGTCGACGAACCGCGCCATTTCGGTGCGGAAATACGTGTCCAACTGCCCGTTCGGCCCCAGCACGGTCTGCAGATCAATCAGACCCACCTGCGCACCGCGCCCGAAGGGATAGCGCCCCTCGATCGAGGCCTTGCACGCCGGCAGGATCGATCCGGTCCACAGATCATTGAGCGCGACCTTCATGCCCTGAGTGCCGTAGGTTTCGATCTGGCGGAACATTTCCACGATCGGTTCGCGGATGCTGTCAGGCGCGCGGCGGACGGTGGTTTCCAGCTGCTTGCCCTCAGAAGTGCCGGACAGCAGCGTCAGCTGTCCCTGTTTGGCCCGCATGTCGCCAACCTTGCGGAACACGCCGTTCAGCGCCTTGCGCACATCGTCGATCTCGCTGTCGCCGCGGCCTTCGCCGACGAAATCGCGCAGTTCCTGGAAGGTGTCGGACACGAAACGGCCTGGCCCGGTCAGCGCGGCCTCTTCGCGCGCGCCACCCAGCAGGCGGCCCGCTTTCTGGGCCTTGTTGTTGATCCCGGCGATGATCATTTTGGTCGCTTCGCCGATCAGTGGGCTGTCGGCGCCGGGGGTGGCGGCGGGGTCGGTTTCTTTCGCGATGCCCACCAGAATGCGAACCCAGGGCGACACCGTGGGGGCCGCCGAGATGTCGCGGAACACGGATTCGGCGTGCTCAAGGTCGCGGAAGCTGACGATGCGCAGATCGCGCAGCATGGCCTGCCACCGCTCAACATATTCAACTTGGTAAAGGTCGAGGATTTCTTGCTGAATGCGCCCGGCCTCAGACCGGGTGGGGGCATCGGCGGTTTCGCTCAGCAACCATTGCTCATCCTTTGCCGCTGTGGCCGCCTTGGCGCTTTGCGGCAGGGCGTAGGACCAGAAACCGGCATAGGTGAACAGGCCGGGGATCGGGTCGTTCAGCGGCACGCCGGAGGCACGCACGAACACGTTGTCGGTGCGGTTGCCGCCGATGGTCGCGGGGTTCCACGGCTCCAACGCGCGGGCGTCGCGCGACCTGCGCATGGCCGAATAGGCCCGCTGGGCAAAGGTGATCTGGCTGACCGCGGCCTGCGCGCGCGACACGCCTTCGTCGTTCAGGGGCCGGTCTTTGATGCGCCCGACCTCCATCGCCGCCAACATCGGATCAAGATGCGACTGCAATTCGGCCAGCAACGCCGTGTCGGTGGCACCGTAATCGGTGCGCCACTGGTCCAGCATGTAATCGCGCACATAGCCCGCGTCGAAATAGGTTTTGGCGCGGCCACCGACCATCAGATAGGCCTTCAGGTGCTCATAAAGCTCCTCCGGCTTGTCGAGGCGGGCGTCCATCAGCTGTTCAAGGCGGAACAGCAGGCGGGTGCGGAACAGATCGTCCAGCGCCTGCACATAAGCTTCGTCCGCCTGGGCGCGCAGGGTGTTAATCTCGTCGATGCCCATGCCCCAAAAAGGCGCTTCGGCGGTGTCGGCAGCAAGCCGTTCCTTGGCGTCCTGCAGGATTTTTAACGGGTCGAGCACCCGGGTGATGTCTGCATCGGCCACCGGGGTTGCGACCACTGGCGCCAAAGGCGGCGGGCCATCGGCGTCTGGGTCAATGGCGGGGGCGTCCTCACGGATCTCCCCCAGCCCTTCGGACAGAACCGCGGTGCGAAAGCCGTTCAGCGAGCCTTCGAAGGCCGCGGCCTCAGACTTGTCATGGGACCAGACTGACCAGATCATGCCCGCCAGCGCCACCGGTGCCAGCAGCAGCGCGATCGACGCTGCAATCTTCATCACTGCATTTGAGTTGCGCCGCCCACGCAACTGCCGCCGCACCAGCCCCTGTTCGGGGAAAATCACGTCGCGCAGCAGATCGCCAAGGAAATAGCTGCGCGGTTTGCCTGAGAACATGCCGACCATCTGCCGGCCCAGCCCGAAATCGCGCGCCATGCGCGACAGCAGACGGTCCACCGGCTGCCCCGACTGGGTGGCAGAGGTGAAATACACCCCGCGCAGCATCGCGGGCTGGGCGTCGAGCCCGGTGGTGAAGCTGGACTGGATGAACCGCTCAATCACCGGTTTCATCGACGCGAACTGCGCCGGGAAGCCGAAGATGCGGGCCCGGGTCTGGGGGTCCTGTTCCTCCTGCATCCGCTGGAACTGCATTTCGCCAAGGCGTTCGACCAGCAGGTCATATTCCGGCCCAACCTTGGCCAACGAGGTTTTCACCGCCGTCGCCGGGTCTTTGGGATCGCCGATGTCAAAGGTCATGCCCCAGACCTGATCGCGCGTGTCCTTGCCCAAGGGCTGGAAGAATTCGGTGAACCCGGCGATCAGATCGGACTTGGTGAACATCACATAGACCGGCACGCGGGCGCCCATCTGCGCGGACAATTCATCAAGCCGCTGGCGCAGGCTGCGGGCGTGGCCGTCGATCTCGGCCTCGCTCGCCAGTGCCAGATCGCCAAGGGAGATGGCAACGATGGCACCGTTGATCGGCTCCATCGGGCGGTTTTTCTTCAGCAGGTTCAGGAAGTTTTTCCACGCCGCGGCATCGACAGCGGCGTCCGAGCCCTGCTGCACATAGCGCCCGGCAGTGTCGATGAAGACGGCTTCGTTGGTGAACACCCAGTTGCAGTTGCGGGTGCCGCCGACGCCTTCGATGTCGATCTTGTCGCCTGAGGCCATCAGGAAGCTCAGGCCTGAGCTTTCCAGCGCCTTCAGCGCCGTGGTCTTGCCTGATCCGGGCGGGCCGATGAAGACATACCAAGGCAGCTCATAAATATAGCGTGACCCGCCGAGCTTTGATTTGAACTTCAGCTTGGACAGATCGCGCAGCGCGCCTTGGAATTTTTCCTTCAGCGCCTTTTCTTCGGCGGTGATCGCGTCGCCGCTGCTGTCGACGTCGGTTACCATTTCTTCGAGCATGGCCTTGTTCGCGCGCCGACGGCGCATCAGCCACCAGGTCGAATACAAGACCCAGATCAGCACGATCACGCCGATGATGGTTAGGCGGATCCAGCCGGGGTCGGTGAACAGCAGATCGCCGACGAACCAGATCGAAGCGGCCAGAATCGCAACGGCGATGAAGCCGAGGAAAACCGGGTTGAGGATGAATTTGCGCATTATATCTCTCTCAGCCCTGCTCAGCGACGAACCAGCACGATTTCGACGCGCCGGTTTCTGGCGCGCCCTTCGCGGGTCTTGTTGGTGGCAAGCGGGGTGGTGTCCCCAAGTCCTTCGGCGGACAGGCGGCCCGGGTCGCTGACGATGCCGGACATGACGCCCAAAGCGGCTTCAGCACGCGCCACGGACAGGTGGTAATTCGACGGGAATTTGCGGTTGTTGTTCAGCGGCGCGCTGTCAGTGTGCCCCTGCACGACGATGGCACCTTGCTGTTCGTTCAGCGCCGCGGCCACCCGTTGCAACACGCCAACATAATGCTGGTCCTGCACCACGGCTTTCGCGGGGCCGAACATGGCGCGGCCGCCCAGTTCGGTGACAACGCGGATGTAAAGCAGGCCAGCATCTTCATAAACCTGCACCAGCCCCTCGTCGATTTCGGGCTGGAGGAAGAATTCCACCTGCTGTTTCGCCGGGGGCGGAGGAGCGATGATTTCCACCGGCACTTCGGCGGGTGGATCATAGCGCACGATTTCCGTGTTGCCCTGCAGCGGCATGTTCTGCACCGAAGCCACCGCCATCGCACCCGCCTGGCCCGAGAACGAATACCCCAGCACAAAGACCAGCGCCGCCAGCCCGATGGACAGCGCGCCAACCAGCCACAGCGGGATCAGATCACGGAACGGTTTGCGCGGGGCCTTTTCGCCTTGCCAGTGGTCGGCGACGACCTCTCCCAGTCCGCCGCGCCACGCCACAAGCTGCTGAAAGGCGCGGGCGCGGAACTGGTCCAATTCACCGGCGCGCCCAGCCTCAGACGGATTTCGGTAGCGGCCTTTGAACCCGAGGCTCAGGCAGATGTATTTCAGCTCCAGCAGCTCTTTGGCCCTGGGTTCTTTCAGGCACATGTCAAGATTGGTGAAGAACTTGTCGCCGGCATAAACCTCAGATTCCAACTGGCTGCCGAGGGTGTTCGCCCCCCATTCCAGCGTCAGATCCCCCCAAGGGCGCGACATGATCACATCATCCAGCGTCGCGGACAGCGCATAGCGGGCCATTTCCACGATCTGGCGATGCTGGCCGACGCGCTGGGCCTCATCGGTGAATTTGCCCATCAGCGCCAGAACGCGGGACCGAAGTTCCCCGAGCTGCATCGGTTCAATCTGGCGCGAAAGATAGATCACAAGCTCGAGCAGAGGCGCCGCGGCGTCCACCAGAGGGTTGATGCCGGGCCGGGCCGCCGATGCGTCCTGCGCGCCAAGGCCGGTGGACATGCCACCGCCGCTTACCGGGCCACCGAACGCGCCTGCGGGTGGGCCGCCACCCATCATGCCGCCGGGATTGGGCACCACGACCGTTTTGGGGCTGCCGCCCGCATTGCCGCCGCCGCCGCCGCCGCCAAGACCGAAGGGATCGTTGTCCGACATGGGTGCATGCCTTTCGTCGTCTGCGCTCCGTTCCCACCCGCGGCGCGCTGCACGGGGCAAAGGCCCCGCCGCGCGCCCCCGGAAAAGGTCGGGAGCCGTCCAATTTGGCCGCGCGGGAAAATGCGCCACCGTGAAATCATCGCCCGGACCCGGGCCTCAATCCATTGCGCCCCGATGGGGGCGGTAAGTGCGGCGGCGGTCGGGGCGCGCCCCGATCGCCGCCCGTGTCAGTCGCGGATGGCCCAAAGCTGGATCTGCAGCTCAGGGAACCGCGCGGCGTGGTGAATGGCGATGGAGCGTGACCGCTTCACCCCCGCCCACGCCTCGGACGAGGTGTCGAGTTCAAGGTACAGCCATCCGGCCAGCCGCGGCAATTCTTGTGGCGGGTGGGCCAAGGGCCGGATGCGCACCGACCGGTCGGCCGAGGTCACGATCGCCTTGATGTCGTTGATCGACCCGATCGACACCTGCCGCGGGAAACTGGCGCGGAATTCCTCGCTGTCCATCGCGGCGTGGGCGACCATGACGAACTGCGCGTTCTGCAGCAGGCTGTCATCGGTGATCGGCCCGTAATCAATGTTGTACTGGTTGCGCTTCAGGGCGATTCGCATCGCCTTCTGCACGCCCAGATGCGCAAGCGACCGGCGGATTTCGTCAAGCACCGGGGCGAAGGTGCTGGTCAGATCGTCGTGGTCATAGCGCGGAAAGGCCGGGGGACGGCGGGTTTCCTCAGCGGTGAAGGTCGCCAGTGCACCAGCCAGTTCCACCATTTCCCGGAACAAGGTTTCGGGGTGGTGATGGACGCTGTCGCGCAGGGCGTTGAATGCCGCGCTTTTGGCGTTCACCAATTGCAGCAGCATGAATTCTTCAAGCGCCGCGGCGCCCGATCCGCCAACCTGACTGTATTGCCCCGCAAGGCTGTCGGCGCGCGCGTCCAGAAGGGTTGCGATTTCCTCCACCGCCTCGCTCAGCGGCTTGGAGGCGCTGGCGCGGGTCACGGGCGGGATGAAGTTCTGAACCAGCGAGACGCCGCGGTCTGACCCGCGCTCCGCCACCCGGCCCACCGGCATGGCGATAAAGCCGGGCCGGGGTTTGTCGCCTATTTCATAGCGCAGGTTCAGCGCGCCAAGCTGCAATTGCACCGGCGCGGACCCTTCGTCGAGCGCGTCGGTCGCCTCGCCTTCGTCGACCACATAACGGGTGGACACCGGACCACCACCCGCGCGCGGCGCAGATGCCAACCGCCGTCCGGCCCCCGCTTCGGGCGCGACCAGATAAACCGTCTGGTTCACCGCGTCGCGGTCGATTTCCAGCCGCGCAGGGGCCGGATCACGGTCAGGGAACGAAAAGCTCAGCCCGTCGGGCAACGTGCCGGACGCGCGCGACAGCGCAAACGACCCGGCTTGCAGCGCGGCACCGTCGACCTCAGACCTCGCCAGCCCCCAATGGAAGGGATGAAGCGCGCCAACGCGGTCGCGCAGCACGGCCTCCAGATACCGGTCCTGCTGCTGAAAATGGTGGTGGCGAAGGAACATACCCTCCACCCACATCACCCGCCGCTCTAGCGTCATATCAATGCTCCTCGCCCGGAAACGCCGGGCTTTGAATGCGCCGGACCGGGGATGCGGGGTTGATGATCACTTAGACACCCCTCCATACAGCCGATCCAGCTCTCGACCCAGCACGCGTACGATGTCTTCGTCAACGTCCTCAGCGAAATCCTTGTAGTTTTCGCGGAATTTTTCCCACAATTCCGCCCGGCGCAGCTGCGGGATGATCGAAGACAGCCCCTTGGAGGACAGCTTCGTCTCAAGCGCGGCGGGGTCAAACGCGGCGACTGAGACCCTCAGCCCCGCCTTCACTGCGCCGATCATCGCCAGCTGATGGGCTTCGAGGCTTTGAACCGCGTCGTCGATCGCCGCCTGCCCGCGCTTGAAGCTGCCAGTGTCGGGGCCCAGCAGCGCCTCCACCGCGGCACCAGCGTCTGGCGCCCATTTCAGCGGGTTCATGCCCATTTCCACCTGGGTCTGCTTGACCCCGAACGCCAGCTTCGCGTCACGGCGCATCAGCAGCAGGCGGCGCAGCGCGTCGGCCATTGCGCGGTGTTGGCGCCCGATTTCAGCGGCAAACGCGGCCTGCACCTCAGGCGCATCCGACGGCGGGCGCGCGCCGGTGGCATCAAACAGCGCCGCCAGCGCAGCCGCGCTCGCGCCATCCGGCACGGCGGCGGGCTGCGGCGCAGCAACGGGCGCGGCTTGCGCCGGGGCGGGGGTTTGAATGGGCGCAGGCGCAGGCGTGGGGGCCGGTTCGGCAAAAAGCGCGGGCCCCGGCGCGGTGGGCGCGGGCTGGGGTGTGGGTGGCGGCGCGGCGGGTGGTGTCGACGGGGCGAACCCGGCGAACGGATCGCTGTCGCCGCTGCTGAACGGATCAATGGTCATGGGCCGCGTCGGCGGCGCGGCGGCGGGGGCCGCAACAGGTGCGGGCGCAGGTGGCGGCGTGGGTGCCTGCACAGGTGCAGGGCGCGGTGCGGCGGCGGCGGGCGCAGGCGCAGGATCAGCGAACGGGTCGCCGCCGCCGAACGGATCTTCTCCGCCAAACGGGTCGTCATCGCTGGGGGCGGGGTCGCCGCCGGGCGCGTCGAACCCGGCAAAGCCTTTTTCCATGTCTGCGAAGGGATCAGGCTCACCGCCCGCACCGGCCAGCCAGTCGTCCGGCATGCCGCCTGCTTTGGGCGCGGCGGGCGCCGGGGTGCGCGCGGGCGTGGGCCTGCCGCCGGTTGAGGGCGCGAAATGCTGATTCACCCCCGCGGGCGCATGGCGGTCCCACGTGGCGTCTGCGGGCTTTTCGGGCGCGGCGAAGATCGGATCTGGCGCGCCTGACCCCAGCCCACCGCCCAGCCCGAATGGATCGCTGGTCGCTGCTGGCTGCGCGCCACCGCGCGCTGCAGAGGCGCCGAACATGTCGTCTTCGCCAAGACTTCCGGCGATGCCGCCATCCATGATGCCGCCTTCGCGCGCGGTCTTCATTTCGATCTGCGCGCCGCCCACAAACAGGATCACGCTGTCAGGCAGCGGGGTGGGCTGGCCGCGCACAAGCCGGTTGGAGCGGCTGCCGACGAAGGTGCCATTCGACGAAAGGTCGGTCAGCACCAGCTGCCCGCCTTGTTCGCGCAATTCGCAATGTATGCGGCTGATGGCACCTTGATCGTCCTGCACCGACAGCCCGCAGTCTTCCGAGCGGCCGATCATAAACGGCGATGCGCCGATTTCGACGTTGCGAAGGTTGCCGCCGGTGCACGTGGCGGCACCAGAGACGGTTAAAGTGACCTGCACCGCAATTTCCCCCAATGGCCGACAGGACGCCTCATTCAAAGCATATGAGGCAAGGCATGGTCAAAGGTTCTACCAAGCTCGTCCGCGGGCGCCTATGTTGAATGGACGGAATTGTCGGGATTGAAAATGAAAGGATTTTGGAAATGCCCAATCAAGTCGTGACCGGAGCACTGCTGCAATGTTCGTTCGGGGTGGCGCCGTCGTCCTTCGTGGCGACGCCAAAGATGATCATGTCCAGCTTTATGGATGCCGGAAACATCATGGACAACAAGCCGATGGTGAACATCCTGCCGTTCGGGATGTGCACCAGCCCGGCCAATCCGCAGGTCGCCGCGGCGACCGCGGCGGCGCTGGGGGTGCTGACGCCGATGCCCTGTATCCCCAACACCGTGGCCCCCTGGATCGCAGGGGCACCAACGGTGCTCAACAAGATGATGCCCGCGCTCGATGACATCAGCACGCTGATGTGCATGTGGGGCGGAGTGATCAAGGTGAACTTCGCCGGTCAGGTTACGCATCAGATCCCCTGACCGGCCCCGGCCAAGCGCGCGGCGCGCCCCGCATGGGGCGGCGGGCCCGGGGTGCGCAAGGCGCCCCGGGCCCGCAACCACGCTCAGCGCGCGGGTTCCGTGGTGATGATCCGCCGCGCCGTGTATCGCTTGGCGTCGCCCGGGGAATTCAGCGCCGCCACCAGATCCTCGATCACGGCGCTGCTTGATTCGGTGTCCGGCAGGATTTTTGGAATCACGTCATCCTCAGACACGATGGCGATGACCATTTCCTGCCCGAAGGGCGGCGAGACGGTATAGCCGAAGATCTGCGTTCCCTCTGGCGCGTCAAAAATGTCCTGCACCGAATGGGCGACGCGGATCACGCGCACGCCGTCCACCGCCACGGGCTGCACTCGCTCGACCCGGTCTTCGGGGTTGTCGCGTTGGGGGAAGGTGTGGTGAACCTTGCCCTCGGTGTCTACGTGATAGACGTGCAGATGCCCTTTGATGTTCGCGGGCACTGAGATCTCAACCACCGGGTTTTCATCCTCGTGGAACACGCCTGACGGGTTGGGCCCGGTGCGTCCACCGGGGCGACGCGGGTCTGATCCCAGGCTCAGCTCCACCTTCACGCCGCCATCGGCGTCGGCGGGCAGGATCCTCTCAAACGCGCAGATATGATCGGTGCGGGTTTCCACATTCATATCCAGCGGCCGGCCGTCCAGCTTGTCCTTCAACGCCTGTTCCAGTGCAGAGCGCGCGGCAGGCGACGACATCAGCCCTTTCACGATCGCGGGCTGGCCGGGTGCCAGGGCGCGCCCGTCACCACCGCGGATTTCCAGCGGGCCGCAATCGGCAGCCTCAGCCGCGATGGCGCGCAGGTCAGCCAGCGCCAGTGTGCGGGCCTTTGCGTCGATCCGAAGATCAAGCTGCAGGCCCGCGGTCCGCGCAGCGGCGCCGATCTCACGGCTGACCTTGTCCTTGATGCCCGCATCGGGCGCCGACCCGCGCAACGCTACGCGCGCGTCGATCACGTCCAGTTTCCATGCATCCAGCGGCGCGGCGGCGGCGGCCATCGCGGCCACCCCTTCGGCCCATTCTGCCGAAGGCACGCCTGAGGCGAGGCGCAGCGTCACTTCACCGCCCGTCGCGTCCTCAAGCGCTTTGCGCAATGTGGCGGCGGCAGCCTCGGACGGGGCGTCGCCAGTGGCGCCGGCACCTGCCTCAGCGGTCAGGCGATAAGGGGCGGCCAGGGGTAGGGACGGTCCGAACAGCATGTCCTTGCCGGGGCCGAGGCCAAAGAACCAGCCCGCCCCGCCCATCAGCGCCACGACAACCACCGCGGCAATCGCGCCACCGGCGCCACCTTTTTTCGCGCCAGCGGCTTTGGCGGTGGGCTTGCCTGATTTGGCCGCAGGCTCGCCCCCCGCGGCACCTTTCTTGGGAAAGATGTCCGCGCCCGCTGCGGCAGGGGCGGGTGCCGCAGCCCCGCCGGGGTCCTTGATGGCCGCAAGAAGTTCGTCCGCCGACTGGAACCGGTCTTTGGGCCGCGGCTGGATCATCTTTTCGATCAGGCCACGCAACGGTTCAGGCAGCTTGTCGAGCGGCGGCACCTGGCTTTTGCTGTCGAGCATCGCGTCATAGCTGTCGAATCGCGGGTGGCGGCCGTGGAATGCGGCCAGCAGCGTCATGCCCAGCGAATAAATATCGGAACGCGCGTCGACCTGACCGTGGATCTGGTCGATCGAGGCATATTCGTATTTGCCGAGGAACCCGCCTTGCGCAACAGTTTTTCCGCCCGATTCCACATCCTTGGCGATGCCGAAATCGATCAGCACCGCGCGGCTGGCATGGCCGTCGCGCAGCAGGATGTTGTCGGGCGACAGATCCCGGTGATAGGCGCCGCGTCCGTGCGCCGCCTTCAGCCCCTGCGCCGCGCGCCGGGCCACATGCACCAGATCGGCGGCGGGGACTGGCCCTTCCTCCATCTTGTGGGCCAGCGACGGACCGAGGATGTAT
Source organism: Paracoccaceae bacterium (assembly GCA_047610385.1). GTDB lineage: Bacteria > Pseudomonadota > Alphaproteobacteria > Rhodobacterales > Rhodobacteraceae > JBOCEF01. The sequence continues at coordinate 151,379 of JBLGAC010000002.1, forward strand.
TCGGTCACGAGGAACACAAGCCCGCCATAATCCGCGGTCTTTTGCAGCCCGTAATACCGCACCACGGCGTCGTCCACGATGCTGTCGAGCACCGTAGCCTCGCGCTGCATGAACTGTACGAATCGCTCATCGGCGGCGAATTCTCGCCTGAGCACCTTTATCGCAACCTCGGATCCCTGCGCGAGATTGGTCGCGCTATACACCTCACCAGTGCCGCCGACGCCAACCAGCGCCTCAATGCGATACGTGGAGTTCAGGATGTCTCCGGGCTTGAGCGTGCCCTCGGCGGCTTCGTTCAATGCACATGCTCCGCTTGGAAATCCAATTCGAACGGCACGATAGACCAGCTAAGCCGCAGGACCAAGTGGCGCGATGAACCAAATTCAGCATGATCTGCGACAAAGGCGGCGCATCGATGCTCGGCAGGTGCAACCGCAGGCTGATTTCGGCAGTGGCACGGCGAAAAAAAGCTGTGACACGGGCGTCATGGGCCTTCCCAGCGGGCAATTCATCGGTGAAGATGGGTCCGGGCGTTTGCGCACGGCCCTGGGGAGGTGGCGACGCGGCATGTCTGAAAAGCTGACGACATTCGCGTGGCGGAATTCCAAGCATGATCAGCTTGCGCTGCTTTTTCTGACGATGCTGACGTTTCCGCTGATCTGGGCGACGCTCGAACTGCCCAAGATCGTCATCAATGATGCAATCCAGGGGCTGGATTTTCCGCGCGAAATCTATGGCTTAGAACTGGAGCAGATCCCTTATCTGTTCTCGCTGTGCGGGCTGTACCTGCTGGTCATCGCGGTCAACAACGCGCTGAAATTCTACCTCAATTTCAAACGTGGCATCGCGGGCGAACGGATTTTGCGCCGCGCGCGGTTCGATCTGTTCCAGCGGGTGATGGCGCGGCCGCTTGCGCGGCTCAAGACCACGTCCACCGGGGAACTGGTGCAGATCATCTCTGCCGAACTGGCGCCGATCGGTGATTTCATTGGCGCGATCATCTCAACCCCAGTGGCGCAGGGTGGGTCGTTCCTTGTCTATCTGACCTTCATCATGGTGCAGAACCCGCTGATCGGCGCGGCGGCGCTGGCGCTGTATCCGGTGCAAGCATGGCTGATCCCCAAGCTGCAGGCCAAGGTGATCGGCATGATCCGCGCCCGGCTGGCCAACATCCGGGCCATGGCGCGTGAGATCAACGAAAGCATTGAAGGCGCTGAGGAAATCCGATCCCTGCGCACCCGCCGCTGGCACATGGCAGTGGTGTCGCGGCAGCTTTACGACAACTATGTGATCCGGCGGCGGATCTTTATCCTGAAATTCCTGATCAAGTTCGTGAACAACGTCGCGGGCCATCTGACGCCGTTCTTCATCTTTTTGATCGGTGGCTATTTCGTGATTGAGGGTCGGCTTGATCTTGGCGCCCTGACCGCGGTGCTGATCGCCTACAAGGATCTGGCATCGCCGTGGAAGGAATTGCTGAGCTATTACCAGAACTTCTCAGACATGTCGGCGCGCTGGGACAACATCATGGAGCAGTTCGCCCAGGATGACGCCCCCGGCCCGCTGCCTGCCGAAGCGCCGGTGGGCGAGCATGCCGTCGCGTTGAACGGCGCGCAGGTAGAGGGGCTGCGGGGCAAGGTCACCTGCTTTGTGCCGCGCGGCAAGATCACTGCTGTGGTGGCCGAAGATGCCAGCCACCGCACCGCGTTGATCCAGGCGCTGTCGGGGATGCAGGATCTGGACCATGGGCGCTGGACCGCTGGCACGCGGGTGCTGTACCGCGCCTGCGTTCTGGTGCGCGGCGACGCGCGGATTTATGCGGGCGACATGCGCCAGAACCTGGTGCAGGGCCTGCAATTCCGGCCCGTAAGCCCGGCGGACGATCCGGCCGCCGATGCGCGCCGCGTCGAAGCCTTGCTGACCGGCGCCCCCACCGACGACGTGAACGACGATTGGATTGACCCGCGTGAGGCAGGGTATGACGACCATGCGGCGGTGGACCGCCGGATGCTCGCGCTCGCCACCCGTCTGGGGCTGGAGGACGACATCTACACCATTGGTCTGGGAAGCCGGGCGACGGAGCAGGGCGCCGCGCAACTGACCAGCGCGGTGCTGGAACTGCGCAAGCGCATCGCCGCCTCGGCAGAGCTGGGCGAAATGCGGGCCGATTTCATCGATGTCTGGGCCGAAGACGGCTACGTCCCCAACGCCACGGTGGCCGAAAACCTGTTCTTTGCCCGTCCGGCCGACCCTGAAAAATGCTGGGCTGATTACGCCGGGGACCCGGAGGTGCAGCGCGCGCTTGATCATGTCGGCGCGCGGGATCTGCTGGTTGAGGTGGGCGTCGATCTGTGCGGCTCGTTGCTGTCGCTGTTCGAAGGCGTCGGCGGGGACAGCGAGCTGGTCAAACAATACGGGCTGTTCCCGAAATCTGAGACCCAGTACATCGAAACCATCGTGCGCAAGGCCAAGGCCCGCGGCGTCAAGCGGCTCAACCGGGCTGAGACGACGCGGATGCTGCAACTGGCCTTTGCCTACAACTCCGCCCGGTTCCGCCTGTCCATCGTGCAGCGCGGCGAACGGCTTGAGCAGCTTTTGAAAGCGCGCAAAGCCCTGCGCAAGTTCATTGAACGCGACCCCCGTTTTGAACGTTTCGACGACACTCGCTGGATGGGATCGTTCACGCTGGCTGAGAATCTGTTCTTCGGACCAGTGCGGCTGGACCGCCGCGGCAGCTGGGGCCCGTTCAAGTCGCGCATCGACACGCTGGTGGAGGAGACCGGTCTGCGTCAGGATGTTCTGCGCGCCGGACTGTCGCAGCCACTTGATGGCGGGGCGGTAACGCTCAACGCCCATCAGCGTCGCCGGGTGGGTCTGGCCCGTGCGTTGATGAAGAATCCCTGCGCGCTGGCCATTGATGGTATCGCAGCGAGTGATGGGCCGGGCGACAAGGCGCTGCGCAAGGTGCTGGCAGAAGAATTGGCCGCCCAGCCAGTTGACGATATCGGCGCAGGCGCACTGATATATGGGGCCTCGTCCGTCGAAGCGGCGGAGGGCGCGGATCATGTGATCTGGGTAACCTCGGGAGGGCGCCAGGTTGGCGAAGGCGACCAGGAAGCATTTGCTTCGGTTGACTGGAATGAAATTCGCGGTCGATAATATGACCTGCGACGTATTTGGGAGAGCGCGCGAATGAAATTCGAAGCCGAAGTCGCGGCATTGCAGCGAACGCCTATGTTTCAAGGGGTGGATGCATCGCGTCTGCGCCTTCTGGCGTTCATGGGCGAGGACCGCAGTTTCCGCGACGGTGAATTTGTTGTCCGGCAGGGCGACATGTCAAACAACGCGTATCTGATCCTGGAGGGGTGCGCTGAGGTCATCGTCGAATTCAGTGGCAACAGCTCAGTCGTTGCAAAACTGAACGATTCAGAGGTGTTCGGCGAAATGGCCATGTTGTGCGAGACGCCGCGCACCGCTTCAATCCGCGCGGTGGGCGATCTGCGCACCTTGTGCTTTGAGCGTGAGGGCATGCTGCGCCTGCTGCGCGAATTCCCCGAAATGGCGATAGAAATGAGCCGCTCGCTCGCCCAACGTCTTGAACGCACGACAACGGAGCTCGCCCGCCTGCGCTCCCGCTTCGCCGCGGACGAACGGGGCGGTCAGAGCGCCTGATGTCTGATGCCGGCGCAGCCATTCTCACCATCTGGGGGGCGGGCGGGTCGGCGCCCGCCGCCAGTGGTGCGCGGGCGCGCTATGGCGGGGAAACCGTGTGCTTTGGCTTGATGCATGAAGACAAGCTGGTGGACCATTCCAGTCTGCTGGTCGATCTTGGCTCAGGCGCGCGGGATGCCGGGCGCGCCATCGCCGCGGGCGCGCGCGCTGCGCAGACCCCACCGCGGGTCGAAGTGCTGCTGAGCCATATGCACCTGGACCACGTCGCTGGTGCCCCGTTTTTTGAACCGTTCTATTGCAAGGACGCCCGGGTGAACCTGCATTGCGGATTGTTTGAAACCGCGCAGGCCTTTGGCGACAAGATGCGCGGTGCCGTCGCGCCGCCGTGGTTTCCGGTCGAACCCCTGTCCTTTGGCGCTGCACATTTCCATGTGTTCAAACCTGACGCCCCCTTCATGGCGGCAGAGATGAAGGTGACCGCCGCGGCCATGCATCATCCCGGCGGCTGCATGGGGTTTCGCATCGAAGGTGCGGATTGGGCGCTCGCCGTCATTGGGGATCATGAGCATGGCTGCCCGGTGGCCGACGCTGCTGTCCGGCGGCTGGCCGATGGGGCGACGGTGATGATCTATGATGCGGCCTATGACGCCAACAGCTACCCGGCCCATGAAGGGTGGGGCCATTCCACATGGCAAAAGGGCGTGGAACTGGCGCAGGAGGCAGGCGTCGCCATGACCTTCCTGCACCACCATTTGCCTGACCGCACTGACGACGCGCTCGACATCATCGACGCGCGGGTGCGTGCGGCGGACCCGACTGTCTGCCTCGCGCGTCAAGGCATGCGCCTGCGCCTGTCGGCCAACGGGCCCGAAGTGCTGGGATAGGCGCGCGCCGCCCTTCGCGGCGCCGGGCGAGCGGGGGCGCAAGGCCCCCTGAGCCCGCACACCGTGATGGCCAACGAAAAAGGGCACGCCGTAACTGGCACGCCCTTTTCCAATTCTCGCGCCCTAGCAGGGGCTAAAACGGCATCTTGCGCAGATCCAGCGTCGCGGCCCCTTGGGGGTGTGACCATGCCGATCGCAGGTCAATCTGGCCCGGCGTGTGGGCCATCGGATCAAAGCGCGCCAGCAAGCGGCCCTCCGCCTCCAATGCATTCACTGGCCGGGTTTCGGGCGCCCGTCCGCCCGGGTGGTAGGTGCGGTAGGTGCACCCCCCCAGACTGCGCCCGGTTTCGCGGTCCACCACGTCAAAGACCAGCGGCGCGTGGGGCGGGATCGTCGGGTGCAGGCAGCTTGCCGGTTGCCAAGCACGGAACCGCACCCCGGCGAACCATGTCGACCCGCCACCACGCTGCAACGGCACCTCCACCCCGTTGACCGCCAGCGCGGTCCCAGTGGGCAGGGGTTTGTCGATGCTGACCTGGATGCGTTCGACTGAGCTGTCGACATAGCGCACGGTGCCCGACGAAGACCCTTCTTCGCCCAGCACCAGCCACGGTTCCAGCGCGGTGCGCAGTTCTATCTCCACGCCCACGACCGTGGTGCGGCCCGCAAGCGGAAAGCGGAAATCATGCTGCGCGTTGAACCATGCAGGATCGAAACTGACGCCGAGCGCGGTGGACAATTCGGCCAGCACCTCGCGGAAATCCTGCCAGCAATAATGGGGCAGCAGGAATTTGTCGTGCAGATCGCGGCCCCAATGGGTCAGGGGCAGGTTCGAAGGCTCCTCCCAGAACCAGGTCAGCAGCCCGCGGATGATCAGCGCCTGGGCCGCGGACATGCGCGGATGGGGCGGCATTTCGAACGCGCGGAATTCCACAAGGCCAAGACGCCCCGCAGGCCCGTCCGGGGAATACATCTTGTCGATGCACAATTCGGCCCGGTGGGTGTTGCCGGTCAGATCCACCAGCAGGTTGCGGAACAATCGGTCCACCAGCCAAGGCGGCGTTTCGGTGCCTCTGGGCGGCATCTGCGCCAGCGCGATTTCCATTTCCTCAAGCATGTCGGGCCGCGATTCGTCCATGCGCGGGGCCTGCGATGTCGGTCCGATAAAGAGGCCTGAGAACAGGTAGCTGAGCGACGGGTGGTTCTGCCAATAGCGGATCACCGATGCCAGCATGTCTGGCCGGTTCAGGAACGGGCTGGCATCGGGCGTCGCGCCGCCTACCACGATGTGGTTGCCGCCCCCTGATCCGGTGGGCTTGCCGTCAAGCTGAAAGCTGGACGCGTCGAGGCCGAGCAGACGCGCTTCCTCATACACCGTTTCGGTGATCGCGACCTGTTCTTCCCAAGAGTGGGACGGGTGGACGTTGATCTCAATGACGCCGGGATCGGGGGTCACCTTGATCACGTTCAAACGGTGGTCTGAGGGCGGGGGATACCCCTCAATATGCACCTGCTGCTGCATTTCCTCGGCGGTGTCTTCGACCGCGGCCAGAAGATCGGCGTATTCGGCCGCCGATTCCACTGGGGGCAGAAAGATGCACAGCGCACCGTCCCGCGGCTCCACCGTCAGGGCGGTGCGCACTGCGGGCACGGCCAGCGGCGCGTCGGGGGCCGTTTCGCCCGCGGCTTTGGCCTCAGGCGACTGATCCAGCTGGACCCATCCAAGCGTTCCGGTCGACCCGTAGCCCCAGACATAGCCGAAGGGCGCCGCGTCCTTGCCGCCTTGTCCCTGCATGCGCTTGGGGGTCGGCATGTTTTGGGTCTGGTCGAACGGATCGCGGGGGTAAATCTCAGGCCGGTCGTCTTCGGGCATCCATGACAGGGTGGCAAGCGGCAGGCGGAACCCTGCCGGGCTGTCGCCAGGGGTCAGGAACAGCGGCCCGCGCCGTGTCTTCCATTTCTCAGACTGCCAGCGGAATTTGCGCTTGGGCATGGGGTTGGGGCGGTCATCGGCGGCCTGCGCCAGCTGGATCGGCAGCACATAGGCGGACGGTTTGCTCAGGCCCCGGGTGAACACGCGGGCGAGGCGGGCGCGTTCTTCAGGCTCATCCAGCTTGCTGTCCAGCGGATCCACGTTCACTGGCAGCTGCGCTTCACGCAATACAAACGCGGCGCTGTCTTCCCATGCGGGCAGGCCGGCATCTTCGGGCAGGTCCAGATTGGCGCACAGCTTTTGCATGAACGCCTGGGCGATCTTGGGCGAGGGCGGCGCGGCGCCCTCGCGGCCTACGGGCGCGATCAGGTCTGGAATGGTCCACAGTGGCATGCCATCGCCGCGCCAGTAAAGCGCAAAGGCCCAGCGGGGCAGTTGCTCACCCGGATACCATTTGCCCTGACCGTAATGCAGCATGCCGTCGGGGGCGAATTTGTCCCGCAGCTTGCGGATCAGCTTGTCGGCAAAGGACCTCTTGGTCGGCCCCACCGCGTCCGCGGTCCATTCGGGCGCGTCGCGGTCAAAGGCGGACACGAAGGTCGGCTCTCCGCCCATGGTCAGGTTCAGCTTGGATTTTTTCATCCGCAGATCAACCGCTTTGCCGGCGGCATCAACCGCGCGCCATTGCAGGTCGGTCAACGGCTTGGTGACCCGCGGGGGCTCGCGCAGGCGGGTGACTTCCATCTGGAAATCGAACTCCACCTCAGCCTTTTCGGACAGCCCGTCGACGGCAGCGGCGCTGCGCGGCTCAGGCGTTGCGGCCAGGGGGATGTGCCCTTCGCCGGTCATCAGGCCCGATGTGGGATCAAGGCCAACCCACCCGGCGCCGGGCAGATACACCTCAGTCCAGGCGTGCAGGTCGGTGAAGTCAGCCTCAGGCCCCGCGCCGCCGCCATCGATGGGCGCCACGTCTGAGGTCAACTGGATCAGATAGCCCGACACAAAACGCGCGGCGTAGCCCAGATGGCGGAACATGTTGACCAGCAGCCACGCGCTGTCGCGGCACGACCCGGTGCGCTTGGTCAGCGTTTCGTCAGGCGTCTGCACGCCGGGTTCCATGCGCACGGTGTAGCCGACATAATTCTGGACATACTGGTTGAAGGCCACGATCCAGTCGATGGTGTTGCCTTCGGGCTTTGGCGACTTCTTCATGAATTTCTTAAGCAACGGCGTCAGTTCATAAATGCGCATGTATGGTGCAAGATCAGCACGCACGGCCTTGTTGTATTTGAATGGCACTTTCTGCGCATCATCTTCAAGAAAAAAGTCAAACGGATTGATAGCATCCATGCGCGCAATCAAATCAACGGTGATTTCGAAATGATCCACCTTTTCAGGAAACACAATCCGCGCCATCCAGTTGGAAAACGGGTCCTGCTGCCAATTGATGAAATGATCAGGCGGCGATATGTTCAGCGAATAGCTTTCAATCGGCGTGCGCGCGTGCGGCGCCGGGCGCAGACGCACGATATGTGGCGACAACTGGATGTTGCGATCGTACTTGTAGCTCGTGCGGTGCGTCAGCGCGACGGAAATGGCCATGTGTACGAGCTCCTTGCCCTTGGTCCCCACCACCTGCCCACGATATCGCATGGCGCGGAACAAGGCAGCTTGCCGCATCTGCTGAATTGGCTGGCGGATCGGGCGGGCGCCCTGCTAGAATCATCAACATGTGGAGCGAAATGGGTTCATCAGATGCGCCGCGGCCCGAGTATCGGGAGGTGGCGCGCTGGATCGCGGAACATGGTGCTGACGCTCTCATGGCCCGCCGGGCTGAGGCCGAAGCGCTGTTTCGCAAGGTAGGCATCACCTTCGCCGTTTACGGCGAGGGCGGGGATCCCGACAGGTTGATCCCCTTTGACATCATACCGAGGGTGTTTTCAGCCTCGGAATGGGACGTGATTGAGCGCGGCTCAATCCAGCGTGCTCGTGCGCTTAACGCCTTTCTTCTCGACGTCTATAATGACGCCGAATTCGTGAAGGCTGGCAAGATCCCCGCTGATCTGGTGTTCAAGAACGCGGCCTTCGCCCCGATCATGAAGGGCGTGCGCCCGCCGGGTGACGTGTTCGGCCATATCATCGGCGTTGATCTGGTGCGCACCGGCCCGGATGAATTGTTCGTGCTTGAGGACAACTGCCGCACCCCGTCAGGGGTCAGCTATGTGCTTGAAAACCGCGAAGTCATGGCGCGGCTGTTCCCGGACCTGTTCGCCGACGGGCTGATCCGGCCGGTCGATCAATATGCCGACATGCTGGCCGACGCGATGGCTGAGGTGGCGCCGCCTTTGTGCGACGGAACCCCCAACATCGCGATCCTGACGCCGGGCCATTTCAACAGCGCCTATTACGAACATTCGTTCCTTGCCGATCAGATGGGCATCCATCTGGTTGAGGGGCAGGACCTGTTCGTCGAAAAGGGCCGGGTCTGGATGCGCACCGTCGCGGGGCCTGAGCGGGTGGACGTGATCTACCGCCGGATCGACGACGAATATCTTGACCCCAAAGTGTTCAACCCCAAATCCATGCTCGGGGTCGCGGGCATCATGGACGTCTACAAGGCCGGGGGCGTGACCATCGTCAACGCGCCCGGCGCCGGGGTGGCCGATGACAAGGCAGTGTATCTGCACGTCCCCGACATGGTGGAATTCTATCTGGGCGAAAAGGCGATCCTGCCCAACGTGCCCACCTGGAAATGCGGCGATCCGGATGACTGCGCCCATGTGCTGAAGAATCTCGGCGATCTGGTGGTCAAAGAGGTTCACGGATCGGGCGGCTACGGGATGTTGGTGGGCCCTGCCTCCACCGATCAAGAGATCGCGGCCTATGCTGAGCGGATCAAGGCCCATCCGGCGGGCTTCATCGCCCAGCCGACGCTGCAATTGTCCACCGCGCCGACGATGACCGACAAAGGCATCGCCGGGCGGCATGTGGACCTGCGCCCCTATGTGATCACGGGCAAGGACACCCGGCTGATCCCCGGCGGGCTGACGCGCGTTGCGCTGCGCGAAGGGTCACTGGTTGTGAATTCCTCGCAAGGCGGCGGGGTCAAGGACACTTGGGTGCTGAGCCGGTGAGGGAGAACTGACATGGCCATGCTGAGCCGCACCGCCGAGGGTCTGTTCTGGATGTCGCGCTATATTGAGCGTGCCGAGAACATCGCCCGATTGCTGGACGCCGGGCGCCGGATGAACACGCTGCCCCATGCCGGGGACGGTGCGGCGCAGGAATGGGCGTCGATTATCATCGCCGCCGGCTGCACCGGCACATACACCCGCCCGCTGGGCCAGGCTGATGAGGCGTCGGTCGCCCACCATCTGATCTTTGACGCGGAGAATCCGTCCTCGATCCGGGCGTGTTTTGAAATGGCGCGCTCCAACGCGCGCGCCATGCGCATCGCCATCACCGCCGATGTGTGGGATTCCGCGAACGAGGCCTGGTCCTCAATGCGCGCAAGGTCGCCCGAGGCAGTGACCGGGGGTGGGCTGGCGCCGTTCCTCGACTGGGCCAAGGCGCAGGGGCAGCGGTTTCGCGGCGCGGTGGACGACACCTTGCTGCGCGATTCCGGCTATGGCTTTGTGCGGCTGGGCCAATACATTGAACGCGCCGACGCCACTGCGCGTCTGCTCGACGTGAAATACCACGTTCTGCTGCCCACAGGGGCAGAGGTGGGCGGCCCGCTGGATCATGTGCAATGGGTGCAGATCCTGCGCGCGGCCAATTCTCAGCGCGCGTATCGCCATGTGTACCGCCAGCCGGTGTCGCCTGATCTGGTGGCCGATTTCCTGATCCTGAACCCGCTGTCGCCGCGATCGCTGCTGCACAGCTATTCGACTGTGGTCCGGCATCTGGATGCGATGGCTGTGCGGGGCGGTGGGCGGCGTGATTGCCATGCGATGGCGCGGCGCATGCTGTCGCGGCTGTTCGACGTGGACGTCAATGACATCTTTGCCGAGGGCCTGCACGAATTCCTGACTGAGTTCATCAAACACAACAACAGCCTCGCCCAGGCCATCGCCGTCGATCACGGGTTCGGACCGCAGGCGACCGCAGCCTGACCGCGCCGCTGCGGGCGGGCTTTGCGCCGGGCGCGGGTTCTGATACCCAATTGGCCAAATGCCCTGAGGGTCGGTGCCCTGCACCGTTTGAGTGAAGAAGAACCGATGACCTATTGCGTCGCGCTGAAAGTGGACGAGGGCCTCGTCTGCCTGTCAGATACCCGCACGAACGCGGGGCTCGACAACATTTCAAAGTATCGCAAGATGCATACGTGGTCGCTTCCGGGCGAACGTATCATCGTATTGATGACCGCTGGTAATCTTGCGGTCACGCAGGCAGTGGTCAGTTCGATCCAGGAAAGCATCGACCATCCGGTTGAGGGCATTGAAACCATCTTCACCGCCCCAACAATGTTCCGGGTGGCCGAAGTGGTCGGCACCCAGATGCGCAACGTGTTCAATCAACACTCAGCAATGCTTGGCAGTTCGGCCGAAAGCACCATCGTGCTGGCCGGGCAGCGGGCTGGCGGGCCGCTTCGGCTGTTCATGATCTACTCAGCCGGAAATTTCATTGAGGCGTCTGAGGAAAATCCGTTTTTCCAGATCGGTGAGCATAAATACGGCAAGCCGATTCTTGATCGTGTGGTGCGGCCTGAAACCAAGCTGAACGATGCGGTGACTGCGGCGCTGCTGTCGATGGATTCGACCCTGCGCTCAAACCTCTCGGTGGGGATGCCGCTCGACCTCGCGGTGATCCGGCGCGACGCCTACACGTTTGAGCCGCTGGTGCGGATTGAGGAAGACGACGAATCGTTCCGGGAGATTTCCAGCGGCTGGTCCACGGCGCTGCGCGAAGGCTTCGTGAACATCGGCGGCATTGTTCCGGCAGCGTGGCGTGCCGAGGATGTGGAGCAGACGCTCCTCCCGCTCAGCGCCCCGCCTGAGACGACGCAGCGCCAGGTTCAGGGTGGGACATTGCCGCACTCCACCGCGCCGCGGTCGGGCGAAGATCGGTCCTGATCCGGGGCGTTGCGGTATGGCGTGGTGCGCTGCGTGTCAGCGCACCACGAATTCAGTGTGGATCATGCCTGACGCCTTGATGCTTTGCAGGATGTCCATGATTTCGAGGGAGCTGAGGCCGATCGCTGACAGCCCTTCAACCACGTCCTGCACCGATGATTCCTGTTCGGTGCGCATGGTGCTGGTTGGGCCCTGCTGAACGCCGACCTTATCCACCGGCAAAATCACCGTCTGCCCGTCTGAGAATGGATTGGGTTGCGAGGCTATGAATGTCCGCTCAGTTTTGATCTTGATGGCGCCGTGGGTGATGCTCATCGCTGGCAACGGGATGTCACCGCCGACCACAATGGTCCCCGCGCTCTGGTCCATGACGATGATGGTGCGCGCATCTGGGGCAACCACGATCTGTTCGACCCGCGCGACCAGTTCGGTCAGCGACATGTTCGCGCGCATGGGCGCAAGTTCAATGGTTCTCGAATCGATTGCCCGCGCCTTTACACCGATGCCCGCGCTGTTGATGGCATTTGCCGCCGCCAACGCGGTGGAGAAGTCTGCCGTGCGCAAGGCGAGGCCGAAATTGGTCATATCCTCAAAATTGAACGCGACCTCCCTCTCCACCGAAGCACCTCCCGGGATGTCGCCGACCGTGGGCACGCCGATCTGTTCCGTGGCGTTTTCGGTCTGTGCCGACACGCCACCCGCCACGACGGGCCCCTGCGCAACCGCATAGATCTGTCCATCAGCGGCATTCAGGGGCGTCATGATCAAGGTGCCGCCACGCAGGCTGGTCGCGTCGCCGATCGCTGAGACTGCCACGTCGATGGTCGATCCGGCGCGCGAGAAAGGTGGTAGCTTGGCGGTGACCAGCACCGCGGCGATATTCTTGGGCCTGAAGGTTTCGCCTGCCACGTTGACGCCAAGCCTTTCCAGCAAGTTGGACAGCGCCTCTTCGGTAAAGGGGGAGTTTCGCAGGCTGTCCCCAGTGCCAGCCAGCCCGACAACAAGCCCATAGCCCACCAGATCGTTCGCGCGCACCCCCCTGAATGTTGCGAGATCCTTGAGCCTGACAGCTGGCGCGAGGCGCCGCGCGGGCAAATTGCCAGTGGCAACCGGGGCGCCGGATACACCACCAACGGCGGCATAGTCCCCGGTCTGTTCATCCGCCGCGGCCATTGGTGCGTTTGCCCCAAGCAACAGCGCCAACACCGCCAGAGCGATGCCGCGAAGTCCTGCGCCCAAGGTGATCCGTCGGCTTGCGATGATCACTGGATGAACCGCACGAAGCTGAGGCTGCGGGTCATCGACTGAACCGTGAGCGCAGCTTCCAATGCGCCTTGGATGCCGGACAGTCGCGAGGCCGCATCATAAAGATCCACCGAGAGAATGTCGGAAAGGTTCATTTCAAGCTGGATCCGCATGTCGCCAGCCTCTGCGATCGCAGTCTCGGCTTGTTCGGCAAGCCCCCCCAGATCAGCGCTGATGTCGAGCAGGCCGGGCTGCGCGTTCAGCAACGCCTGCGCCGCGATGCCGAGGGACTCCGTCCGCTCCGCCGTGTTTGCGGGCAGCTTGTCTTCTGTGACGGCAACAGACAGCGCCAGACCGAACAGCGCCTGGCGAAACGGCATGTCGAGGGCGTTTGGCTCCAGCGCTAGATAGACGCCGTCATCGACCTGCATGCGCGTGGTGGCATCATCGCCTTGGTACATGGACGCCTCATACCCGCCGGTGGGAGACAGAAAAAACTCCTCCATTGCGGCGCGGGCAGTGGCGGCATCAGGCGCGCCCGCGGCCGCGGCGAAAGCAGCGGTGAGGATGTCATCGGGCGGCGGCAGGGCGGGGCGGTTGACTTCGGCACCCGCGAACAGACTGCGGCCAGCATAGCGCGTGTTGAGCGCTTGGACGGCTGCGCCGAATGTGTTGCGCGCACCGTTGGCGATCCGCTCCGCGGACATCGAGTCCCCGCGCTCCACCGCCGCAGAGAGTTGGATCGCGAGCCCGTCGGTGGAGTTGCGCACAAGCTCCACCGCGTTCAACGCCGTTTCGATGCGCGCACCCGCGCGTGTCGCGGCATCCTTGAACGCGTTTTCGGAGGCGACGCCAGCCTCCATCAGATATAGGCGCCGCAGGTCGCCGCCCGCAGCCTTGTTGATGTCGGCATGCTGGCCGGTGGTCAGCTCCAGCCCCGCGGCTTCGAGCTGGCGCGAGAGTGACGATGTGATGTTCCGGAACCGTTGGTTGGACAGCAGGTCGGGCACGCCGGTGATGTTCATGACGTCAGATCTCCATCAGTCGCTTCAGCAACGTATCTACGGTTTGGAGCACGCGTGCATTTGCGGCGTAAGCCTGTTCGACCAAAAGCAGATGCGCCAGTTCCTGGTCGGTATCGACACCCATTACAGCGGCCTCGGTGGTCGCGGCGAGCTCAAGGCGCGCTTCGCGATTTTCCAGCATCACCTGCGCTTGTGCGGCCCCGTTGGCCGCGATTGATGTCAGCTCTGAGGCGAGGTCGCTGGCGCCATACAGCCCCCCGACCCCTGCATTCGCCGAAGGCGTCCTTGGGTCGGTGAGCGAGGACAAAAAGCTGCGCAGGATCATATCGCTGCCGGCCGCGCCCTCAGCGACCGCATTCATGCCATCGCGCAGACGCCATGCATTGCCGCCCTGGCTTGGGTCGGTTGCGGCGTTGAGGGAGAACAGTCTTGCCGCACCCTCAGGATCCAATGGATCCGCAGCCGCACCGCCGATGGTGAACAGGCCCGGATCGCCCGCGGTAAGAGTAGGGTCGACCGACGTATCCTGAAAGCGCATCGCCAGATCAATGGCAAACGCATCGATTCGCGCGCCCTCAGCAGGTGCCAGAACATCCCGAACTTGGAAATTTGCCGCGAGCGCGCCGCCGTCCAGCAGGCCACCGCCGCGGCCAACTTCCACATCCTGGCCATTGAGAGTGATGCCTGAGAGCGCGCCACTGGCGATCGTCATGTCCTGGGTGATGACGCCCGTGGGTGTGAACCCCAGCTCGTGCGCTTTTCCGTCAAGCAACGCGCCGCCGCCTTTGGCGTATATCGCCACCTGATCGCCGCCGCGTGGATAGGTTTTGATCGGGATCAGGCTGGAGACCTGATCGATCATCTGTTGGCGTTCGTCTTCGAGCGATGTGAAATCGCCACCTGAAACGCTGCGTATCTGGATTTCACGGTTCAGTTGTTCGATTTCGCGCAGCGAGGCGTTAACGATGTTCACTTGGCGCGTGATTGATGCGTCGGCATCGACGCGCACCCGTGCGGTTTCGGTGGAGATGGCCTGCACCGCGCGCGTCAGATCCCGGCCCGCCCCGACGGCCCGCGATTGAAGCGATGTGCTTTCTGGCGTGTCGGCAAGATCGCGCAGCGCGATCTCCAACGCCGAAGTGCGCGCCGGCAGGCTGGTCGCGGTTCCCGGCGTGCCCCATGCAGCCGCCAGCCGGCTTTGCGCGCTCGAGAGCGTATCCGCCTCGCCCACTTCCGCATCGAGTTTCCGCCGGTCCGCGGTGGCTTGTGGATCGGCGGTGCGCTGCATGCCCGCGACGCGCACGCCTGCGCCCGTTCCAGCGACGGAGCGTGCTGAAATCTCGACGGTTTTGCGTGAATACCCCTCCGTCATCGCGTTTGCGACGTTGTTGGAGATGACTTCCGCGGTGCGCGAGGCGGCGGTAAGTCCCGTGAAGGCGTTTGAGAGTGCGGAAGTGATGCTCATGACATGCTCCGTGACGTGGCCGGGACCTCAGCCCATCATCATCGTTTGATGTTGGTGGTCTCCTGCAGCATCTCATCCACGGTCTGAATGACCTTGGCGTTGGAGGAGTAGGCCCGCTGGGTTACGATAAGGTCCGTAAGTTCGCCGGCGATGTCCGCCGTCGATTCCTGAAGTGCGTAGCCGATCACACCGCCCGTCGGGCCATCGCCGGCATCCCAAAGATAAAGTGACCCGGATGCTTGCGTGAGCGAGAAGGCCTGGTTGTCCTCAGATGCCAAACCGTTGAGGTTCGGCACATCGGCGACCGGGATCTGGAAAAGCCGGCGGACAAAACCGGTGTCATAGATCGCGTTCACATAGCCGTTCACGTCGACTTCGACCGATGTCATCGTGCCGACCGGAGAGCCGTTCTTGGTCACTGAGGTTGGCGCGAATTCAGCTGACAGCTGGGTCATTCGATTGGACGACCCGAGCATGCCGATTTCGATCGCCAGCGGACCGCTGTTGACGGTGGTGCTGATCTCTCCCGTCAGCGGATCGTAGGAGCCGCCGGACAGCGCCGTCACTGACAGAATCGCGCCGCCAGTGCCGCGTGTGTCATCAAAGACAATCTCAAATTCCGCCACCGGGTTGGACAAGGCGTCGGTGGCGCTGTCGTCAAGCGACAGGGTCCATGTGTTGGAGCTGCCGGTGGCGGGCACAGTGGGCGTGAAGGATGCGTTCAGGGTCTGCGAGGCACCGAGATTGTCGAAATATTCAACCGGAAGCTGCAGGCTGACGCCATTTCCGCTCGATTGGGTTGCGGTGGCGGGCAGGTTGACGCCCAGCTCAATCCGCGTGGTCGGCGAGGCGGCGAAGCGCTGTGAATAAATCTCAACGGGCTGGAGCCCGGCTGAGCTGTCGCGCGGCTGAGTGGGGATATTGCCGTCGACATCCGCCTCCCACCCCAAAAGCACAAGGCCTGAGGAGGTGCGCAGGTAGCCGTCTTTGTCAGGCCGGAACGACCCGCTGGAGGTCAGCTGCAAGGGCAGCGCGCCATCGGGGTTGTCGAGCGAGGAAATCTTGGTGACTGGCAGCATTCCACGCCCACCGATCGTGATGTCGAGGGGGTGGTTGGTCGAGGCGAGCGAGCCCTGTGCCTCCACGTCGCGCACGGAGGTCGAGCGCACGCCGCCCGCGGTGTACGATCCACCCGACTGGCTGATCGCCATCGAGAAGAAATCAGCACCAGCGCGTTTGTATCCATAGGTGCTTGAGTTCGCGATGTTATCCGCGATGGTCGCAAGCTTGCTGGCATTAACGCTCAGCCCCATGACGCCCGCATTGAGCGAAGATGAAATTGTCATCGCGTTCCCTTGACTGCTCCGCCGGCGAAGAAGGCCGGCCCACTTTCTGCGGAGGACGGAGCGGTCAATGCCCTGCGCCCGGGCGAGGCTCGTATGCTCGGGCGCAGGAAGCGTCGACCGCGTCCTGATGCAATCAAGGTCGGCGAAGACAGTTTATGGGGAGTTAAGCGGCCTGCTAGGAATGACTCGAATCTGCGCGATCAAGCGCCTTCGACAATGGTGATCGTGCCTTCCGAGACCGGCAGCCGGTGGGCGCGGGCGGCCTGATACCCTTCGCTGTTCCAGCAATCGACAGCCGCTTGATAGCTGGGAAATTCGATGACCACATGGCGGTCACGGCCAATGGCACCTTCGATTTCCTGCGCTTTCCCCCCACGAACAATGAATTTCGCGCCGTATTTTACAAAGGAATCCCGCGCCCCTTCTACGTAGTTTTTGTAGGTTTCAAAGTCGTCTACGCGGACATGGGCGATCCAGTAGCCTTTGTTGACAGTTTCAGTCATTTTTATCTCCGTTTTTTCGATGTTCAGAACAATGAACCCTGCGTGCCGCCACGCGCTTTTGGCTTGTGCTGGGCCTTGCGCGCAGGTGCAGGAGCGCCGGTGGTGGGCCCAAGCGCGCGGGCCGCAAGCCGCGGGCCGGTCGCGAATTCAACATTAATGGCGGTGCCCTCGGGCGCGGCGTCGGCCGAAATCAGCGTTCCGCCGCCCTCCAGCCGCACGATTGCGAATCCCCGGGCAAGGGTGGCGCGGTGCGAATACCCCTCCAGCAAGCGCGCGGCGGCGTCCAGGCGGTCGCGCGCGCGGCGGGTTGTCTGTGCGCCCGCGCGGTCAAGCCGCGCGCCGACCCGGGTCAGGCTTATGCGTTCGCGCGCGATCGCAGACACCATCTGTGCCGGGCGCAGCCGGGCGATCACCGCGCCCAGACGCTCCGCCGCGCGGACGGCCAGCCGGGTCAGCGCGGGGGAAAGGCGCGCGCCGCGGTCCTCCAGCCGGTCGCGGCGGCGCGCGAGCGATCCCGACAACAGCCCCGGCGCAAAGCGCGCGGCAGGCCCACGGGCGATCTGGTTGCGTTTGACCGCGGCAAAGGCCGCCAGCGCCCTGGGCAGCCGATCGCCCAACGCGTCGAGCCGCTGGATCCGTTCGGCCAACAACTGTTCAGGCCGCGGCAGGGCGCGGGCCAGATCGCGCAGCCGCGTGCGCCGGTCAGACAGCGCCCGGGCGATGGCGCGCATCCGGCGTTCATCAAGCCCGGCCAGCGCGGCCATCAGATCGGCGCGCACCGGGACCGCAAGTTCGGCCGCCGCGGTGGGGGTCGGCGCGCGCATGTCCGCGGCCAGATCAATCAGCGTGTTGTCGGTTTCATGCCCGACCGCCGAAATCAGCGGGATCGCAGACGCGGCGGCGGCGCGCACCACGATTTCTTCGTTGAAGCCCCAGAGGTCCTCAAGCGACCCGCCCCCGCGCGCGACGATCAGCACGTTGGGGCGCGGGATCGGGCCCCCGGCGGGAAGCGCGTTGAACCCGTTGATGGCGGCGGCAACTTCGGCGGCGCAGCGATCCCCCTGCACCGCGACGGGCCAGACCAGCACCGTGCGCGGGAAACGGTCCGCCAGCCGGTGCAGGATGTCGCGGATCACCGCGCCCGAGGGCGAGGTGACCACCCCGATCACCAAGGGCAGGAACGGCAAGGGGCGCTTGCGTTCGGGGGCAAACAGCCCTTCGGCATCCAGCGCCCGGCGGCGTTTGTCGAGCATCGCCATCAGCGCGCCGACGCCCGCCGGCTCCATGCTTTCGATGATCAACTGATAGCGTGATTGGCCGGGGAAGGTGGTGAGGCGGCCGGTGGCGATCACCTCCATGCCCTCCTCAGGCTGGACCTGCAGGCGGGCCGCGGCACCTTTCCAGCAGATCGTCGCCAGCACGGCGCGATCATCCTTCAGATCCAGATAGATATGACCCGAGCGCGGACGCGACACGCGCCCGACCTCGCCGCGCACGCGGACATGGTCAAACGCGCCCTCAATGGTGCGTTTGACGCCTGCGGACAGCTCCGAGACGGAAAGCGCGGGGGCGTTGGCGCCGGGGATCGCGGCGGGATCTGGGTCGTCGAACAGGCTGGACATGCGCGCGAAGGTAGCGATGCCGCGAGGGCGGCGCCAGAGGGGGCGAACGATTTCGCGGACCTTCGCTGCTGGGCCTTCACGCCGGGCTTGCACCAAGGCGCCGCGCGCCAACGGGTCCACAGGTTGGACCGGGGTGCCCGCGCAGCGAGGACCGGGCGCGGCGCCGGGCGGCTCAGGGCACTGGGATCGCCACGGTTAGCTGTGTGGGGGACCAGCCATGGACCTTGTCATGGGCCTCAATCCTCACCTTGCGCACGGCGTCTGGGATGCGCACGCCGGAGAGGGAGCGCGTGAAGGGCTGTTCGGTTTCATGGGGGTGATGCAGCGTGCGCGTCCCCAGCACCGCGCCGTCCGGGCCCAGAACGCGCCATGCGTCGGCGTAATGGTCCCACCCCGTGTCGCCATGGCGCAAAGTGACGTTGAAGGTCCATGCGCCGCCCGACGCGCGGGCGGTTGCGTCGATGATCTCCACCTGTCCGGCAAGAGCTGGAAGGGCGGGCAACATCAGCATCAGGGCAAGACTGCGGGCCATGGCGGGTCCTTTCGCGTGGGGACGGGGGCGTAGGATGCCACGATGCGCGGCGCGCGGCGGTCACCGTTTTGTCAGCCCCGTGCGCGCGGCCCCTTTCGCGCGGCGCGGCGAGGCACCAGATAGGCGGCATGATCATTCAATCCCCATTGCCCGAAGCTTTCCGCGCAGATGCCGCCGCGCTGTATCTGGAGGCGTTCGGCGCCAAGATCGGCCCTGTGCTGGGCCGCGGCGACCGGGCGCGAGCTTTTCTGGCCGATTGCATTGACCCCGGTCAGGCGGTTGTGGCGGCCAGCCGCGACGGGCGCACGCTGCTGGGGGTCGCGGGGCTGCGCGATGCGTCGGGCGCCTTCATGGGCGGCGGAATGGCAGAGCTGATGCGCCATTACGGGGCTGTTGGCGGGCCGATCCGTGGCCTGATCCTGTCGGTGCTGGAACGCGTCGCCGCCCCCGGCATCCTGCAGATGGATGGCATCTGCGTCGCGTCCGCCGCCCGCGGGCAAGGCGTCGGATCAGCGCTGTTGCACGCCGCGGCGGCTGAGGCGCGGGTCCGCGGTGCCCGCGAGCTGCGTTTGGAGGTCGTCGACACCAACCCCCGCGCCGCGGCGCTTTACGCCCGCCTCGGGTTTCGGGAGGTGACGCGCAGCGGGATCGGGCCGCTGCGCCATCTGTTCGGCTTTCGCAGCGCTGTCACCATGACGCTGGATCTTTGAAGACGCGCCCGCCCGGGCCTTTTCCATGGGGACGGGGCGTCGCGCCCCCTTACTGCGCGCGTGCGCTTCATGTAGAAGAGCGGCATCTTTTCGTGATGCAGGCAGGAGCAGGAGATGGGTTATCGGATCGCCGTCGTGGGCGCCACGGGCAACGTGGGCCGCGAAATTTTGGTCATTCTCGCTGAACGCGGGTTCCCGGTCGATGAGATCGTGGCGCTTGCGTCGCGGCGCTCGCTGGGGACTGAGGTCGGTTTCGGCGACAGAACCCTGAAGACGAAAGACCTCGACACATTCGATTTCACCGGCTGGGACATGGCGCTGTTCGCCGTGGGATCAGAGGCGACGGCGAAATACGCGCCGCGCGCCGCGAAATCGGGCTGTGTGGTGATCGATAATTCGTCGCTCTACCGCTATGATCACGACATTC
This sequence comes from Paracoccaceae bacterium, assembly GCA_047610385.1. Taxonomy (GTDB): domain Bacteria; phylum Pseudomonadota; class Alphaproteobacteria; order Rhodobacterales; family Rhodobacteraceae; genus JBOCEF01. Next base: position 171,818 of record JBLGAC010000002.1, read on the forward strand.
CGCTGATCGTGCCGGAGGTGAACCCCGACGCGATCATGGGCTATTCCAAGCGCAACATCATCGCCAACCCGAACTGTTCGACCGCGCAGATGGTGGTGGTGTTGAAGCCGCTGCATGACCGTGCGCGGATCAAGCGTGTGGTGGTCAGCACCTATCAGTCGGTGTCGGGCGGCGGCAAAGCCGCGATGGATGAGCTGTGGAGCCAGACCCGCGGAATGTTCGTGCATGGCCAAGAGGTCGCGCCCAACGTCTTCCCCAGCCAGATCGCCTTTAACGTCATTCCGCATATCGACACGTTCATGGAAGACGGATCCACCAAAGAAGAGTGGAAGATGGTCATGGAGACCAAGAAGATCCTCGACCCCAAGATCAAGGTCACTGCGACCTGCGTCCGGGTTCCGGTCTTTGTCGGTCATTCCGAGTCGCTGAACATCGAGTTCGAGGATTTCCTCGACGAAGACGAAGCGCGCGACATCCTGCGCGAGGCGCCCGGCGTGCTGGTCAACGACAAGCGCGAGGATGGCGGCTACATCACGCCGATCGACTGCGTGGGCGACGACGCGACCTATGTCAGCCGCATCCGGCAGGACAGCACCGTGGAAAACGGTCTGAACCTGTGGTGCGTGTCCGACAACCTGCGCAAGGGCGCGGCGCTGAACGCGGTGCAGATCGCCGAATTGCTTGGGCGCCGGGTGCTGAAAAAGGGCTGATCGGCGGTTGCCATCGGTTGAAATCTGAAGGGGCGCGGCCGCGATGGCCGCGCCCCTTGTCGTTCCGGCCCGCATGTGCCTGCGGGTCCGGGCCCTAGGCTGCATTGCCGACGTGCCCCGAATGTGCCCCCCCATGCGCCCTGAACGTGAAGGAGCCTGCCTGATGACCGACCTTGCCCCGCCGCTTTCGGATGATGCGCGGCTTGACCGCTGGGCGCGCTGGGCACCGTGGCTGATAGCGCTGCATGTGGCGCTGTTGGCGGGGATCCGCATCGCGCTGTCGCCATGGCTTGAGGTGGACGAGTCTGAGTTCTACGGCATCACCCATCTGGCACTGACTTACGGCAATTCTCATCCGCCGCTGTACAACTGGTTGATGGCCGGGGCGCTGGCGCTGACCGGGGACAATTGGTCGGTGTCGGCGGCGTTGGTGAAATTCCCGCTGCTCGGGGTGTTTCATCTGCTGGTCTGGGATGCAGCGCGGCGGTTGGGGGGCATGCGCGCGGGCATGTGGGCGCTGGTCGCCGGGGCGCTGCTGCCGCAGATCGTGTGGATGGCGGCGCTGACGCTGACCCATTCGATTCTGGTGATGGCCGGCACCGCGGCGGTGATCCATGCGCTGGTTGTGCTGCGCGGTACGCGGGCGGTCGGGGCGTGGGTCTGGCTGGGGCTGGCGCTGTCGCTGGGGGCGTTGGGTAAGTTCAATTTTGCGCTGTTCGCAATCCCGATGCTGGCGGCGATGCTGATCGTGCCGGGGACGCGCCCGATCCTGAAGGCGCGGCGGGCGTGGATATCAGCCACAGTGGTCGCGGGCTGCGTTGGCCCGGTCGCGATCGCCGCTGCGATGGATCTGGCTGGCAGCGCGGGGCGGATGCGCAAGCTGTTCTCTGAGGCGGGGGCGACATCCGGGCTGGATCTGCCGGGGGTCGGGCTGGATGGCGCGCTGTCGCTGATGCAGGCGTTCGGTGCCTGGGCGGGGCCGGCGCTGGTTGTCTGGATCATCGTGCGGCGGCAGGGCCCGCGTGGGGCGGCGGGGGCGGATGCGTTTCTGCGCGCGCTCATGCTCTCAATGCTGCTGTCGCTGGCTGTGTTTGCGCTGATTGTGCTGGCCGCCGACATGCACCGGGTGCGGGAACGGTATCTGACCCCGATGCTGATCGCGCTGCCGATCTGGCTGGCGGTGGCGCGGCCGCTGGGGCGGATGTGGCCCGCGCGGCTGGCGCTGGCGGCGCATCTGGCCGCGGCGGTGGGCGTGGCCGGGGTGGTGACGCTGTCGCCGCATCGGCTGGCCTATCCGTGGCAGGCGCTGGCCGGTCAGCTGACCGCCGATTTGCCCGGCGCGCAGGCGGTGATCGGCGGGCGCACCGCCGACGGTGCCAACATCGCGCTGGCGCTGGGCCTGCCGGTGGTGCGCGACCGCGCGGCACCCGACGGCCCGGTGCTGCTGGTCTGGGTTGGGGACCGCGCGCCGCCCACGGCCTTTGCCGCGATGCTGGCACCGGGCGTGCCGCGCGCAGTGGTGCGCGCACCGATGACAAACCTTTCAGGCAAAACGATCATCTTTTCAGGCGCACTGGCATACGGCACCGCGGTGAACGCCGCGCGGCGCTGAAGGGGGCGCCGCGCCCACCCGCGCGCCCCTTGCCCGGACGGCACCCGCGGCGCGCTGCGGGCGCCAGCGCAGGTGGCCAGTGGGCGCCAAGGTTCGGACGGCGCGCGCCAAGGGCGCATGCGAAAGGGGCCGCGTGATCCGCGGCCCCTTCGGGGTGCTCCTGGTCTGGCGGCGGCTCAGATCTGCTTTTCGGGCATCCGCACGACCAGGCCTTCAAGCGCTGGCGTCACCTTGATCTGGCAAGTGAGGCGCGAGGTCGCTTTAGGCTCAAACGCAAAGTCGAGCATGTCTTCTTCCATAGGCTCCTTGGCCGGGACCTTTTCAGCCCAGGCCGCATCCACATAGACATGGCAGGTGGAACAGGCGCAGGCACCGCCGCAATCGGCCTCAATGCCGGGCACGTTGTTGTCGCGCGCGCCTTCCATCACGGTCAGGCCTTCGGGCACGTCCACGACATGCTCGGTGCCGCCGAACTCCACATAAGTGATCTTGACCATAGGGCCCTCCGTTTGGCTGCCGGACAGGCGCGGGGCGCGCCCGGGCCCCCGCCCGGCGGGTTACCTCTGTTCTGGAGGGCCGGAGCGGCGGCGTCAATCGCCCGCGCGGCCCGACATGGTCATTCCCGAGAGGATGGCGCGTCGCTGGCGACGCGGGTGGCGCCCAACACGGCCGCCGCGCGCGCCGATGCCACCGGCGGCGCCGACGACCAGCGCCCCATCGGCCCCGGTGCAGCGCGGTTCTTGACAAATATCCACCCTGCCCAGACCGACACGACGCCTACCAGGATGCCGGCCGCACCTTGTGCATAGACCACGCCCTGCGCTGCCAAGGGCCCGGCAAACAGCCAGATCATCATCGGGGTGGCGATGCCGTCACGGCTCCAGTTCATGGCGGAGGAGATGATCGGCCGCCCCATCACGTTGAACGCGGCGTTGGCCACATACATGCCGCCCACCAAGATGAAGGCACCTGCGCCGTACAAGGCAAAGGCCTCAACCACCGCGCCGCCTTCGGGCGTCAGCGAAAAGGCCGCGGCCACATAGCCCGACAGCGCGGCCAGAATCGCCCATGCCGTTGCCACATAAAGCGCGCAGAACAAGATCGCGTCGCGATACGCTTGGCGCACCCGCGCCATGTCGCCTGCGCCGTAATTCTGCCCGATGATCCCGCCGATGGCGGATGACAGCGCAAAGATCCCACCAAAGGCCAGCACCGTCAGGCGCGTGGTCACCGACCAGCCCGCCATGGCGCCGTCGCCATGTTCGGACACCGCGCGGGTCAGCAGAAAGTTGCCAAAGGGCGTCGACAGCTGCGTCAGCGTTGCGGGGCCCGCCACGGCCATGATGGACTTGAGGTCATGCACCACCGTTGACAGCCTGAGCGGCCCGGCCAGATTGTGCACCCACAATACGCCCCACAGCCCCAAAAGCCCTGAGGCACCGCGCGCGATGGTCATGGCGATCGCCGCGCCTTCGATCCCCATGCCCATGCCGATGTTCAGGCCCAGCGGCGCGTCGAAGATCATGATCGGGTCCAGCACCACCGACACGAGGCCCGAGGCCATGGTGATCAGCATCGACCGTTTGGCATCACCTTCGGCGCGCAGAATGGACCCGCCGATCATCCCAAAGCTCATGAGCGGCAAGGACGGGCCTGCCAGCAGGATAAAGCTTGCCGCGGCCTCAAGGGCCTCACCCTCAGCACCCAGCAGCGTCAGCAGATCGTGGCGCCAGATCACCGCGCCCCCCGACAGAACGCTGAGCACGACAAAGGTTGTCGCCAGTGCTGAGGTGGCGTGCGCGCGCGCGCTTTCACGGTCCCGCGCCCCCAGCGCCCGCGACACCAGTGCGGTCGCGGCGATCGAAAATCCCAGCCCGACGGACACGATGAAAAACTGGATGGTCCACGCATAGCCGACTGCCGCGGTCAGCGCCTCTACCTTCAGCATCGACACATAAAGCAGCGTCACTGCGTCCACGAGGAACATCAGCGTCAGCCCGACAGCCCCCGCCATGGTCATCACCGCGACATGGCGCATGGTGGAGCCGGTGGTGAAACGTCCTGCCGCGGCGGGCGCCTTCTGCTCAGTCATAAACGGCTCATTCGGCTGGTCGGGTCAGGACGGGGCGGCAAAAGGCGGTCTCGTTCCCCGTGTCTGGATGGCGGGGCACAAGCAGCGCAAGGATCAGCGATCCGAACGCCAGCACCGACGCCAGCGTGAACACCGCAGCCGGGGATATCAACCAAAGGTAGCCCAGCGACGCGGGAAGGAAAACGGCAGCGATGTGGTTGATGGTGAACGCCACCGCCGCCGTTGGCGCGATGTCACCCGGCGCGGCGATTTTCTGAAAATAGGTTTTCTGCGCAAATGCCATGGCAAACAGCAGATGGTCGATCACATACAACGTCGCCGCCACAGTCGCGCCCCAGCCAAAATAATAAACCCCGGCATAGGAGGCGAACACCAAAATCAGCCCGGTATATTCCACCACCAGCGCCCGGCGTTCGCCAAAGCGCACAATGAACCCGCCGATCATCGGCGCCAGAACCATGTTGGCGGCAAAATTGATCATGAACAGCGCCGTGACTTCATGCACTGCAAAGCCGAATTTTTCGACCATCATGAAGGCGGCAAACACCACAAAGATCTGCCGCCGCGCACCGCCAAGGAACTGCAGCGCATAATACAGCCAATAGCGCTTGCGCAGGATCATCCGCTTTTCCTGCGGGTGCGGCGACTGGAATTTGGGGTAAAGCAGCCATGCCGCCAGCGCCACGGCGACGGTCGCGGTCCCTCCGGCCATGTAGACAAAGGCGTAGGACAGATCAAAGGCCTTCCACGCGCCGACGATCAGGGCATAGGCCACCAAGGATGATGCCGATCCGGCGGCCAAGATCCAGCCCAGCGCCTTGGGGGCGACGGCCTTGGGCAGCCATTGCAGCTGTAGCGACTGGTTCACGGTCTCATAATAATGAAACCCGAGACTGCCGATGAAGGTCGTGATCAACAGCCCACCAAAGCTGGGGAAAAACGCCGTCAACGCCACCGCGACCCCAAGCGTTGTCAGCGACAGAATCGCCAATGTCTGTTCGCGCACGAACAGGATGATCGCGATGACGCCGATGGCGGCGAAACCGGGGATTTCGCGCACCGATTGCAGCCAGCCAATGTCTGATCCGTCAAAATGCGCGGCTTCGATGACAAAGTTGTTCAGCAGCGCGTTCCACGTCGCGAAGGCCAGCGGCAAGCCCGCGGCCATCAAGATCAGCAGCCCGATGGGCCTGCGCCACAGGGGCAAAGCGGCCGCGTCTTCAATGGTCATCATCTGAGTATTCATAAGGGGCCCTTATCCCCGAACCTGTTTGAAGGCGAGCGGGATTTTCGTGGCCGTGGCGATGCGCATATAAATATCAGAAAAATTTGTGAAATAAATCGTTGGTTGTGAATGTGTGTGAATTATATTTGAACCACACTAAGCGGTGTTGTTTGCTGCGCCCTGAGTCTGGAAAGGTCGATCCATGTTCGAAGATCTCGGTTTCTCCGGGTGGACGCCGCTGCAGGCGGCGGTGGTTCTGGGGCTGGCGCTGGGCTGCGCCTTTGGCACGCTGGCGCAGCGGTCGCGGTTCTGTCTGCGCCGCGCCATCGCGGGCGAAGACGCCGCAACCCGCCGCGGCGCGCTGGCGGTCTGGCTGGTTGCGCTCAGCGTTGCGACGCTGGGCGTGCAGGGCGCGGCGGCGATGGAATGGATCGATCTGGGGGAAACCCGGTTCGTGGTCGAAGATGTCGCGCTGACCTCGATCATCCTTGGTGGGCTGGTGTTTGGCGCGGGCATGGTGCTGTCACGGGGCTGCGCGTCGCGCCTGACGGTGCTGGCGGCGTCGGGCAACATGCGCGCGGCGGCTTGCGTGGTGGTGTTTGCCATCGCGGCGCATGCGACCATGAAGGGCGTGCTGAACGTCATTCCCCAGGCATTTGCAGGTGGCGACACCGCGCTGGCCCCGACGCTGGATGCCGCGCTGGGCGTGTCGCCTTGGCTGATCGCGGGTGCGTTGGCCATCGTCGCCGCGCTGCTGGCGGTGCGGTCGGGCGCAAAGGTGTCCTCGTTGATCATGGGCGCGGCCATTGGTGCGCTGATCCCGCTGGGCTGGGTCGGCACCGGGCTGGTGCTGGCTGATGAATTTGACCCGATCGCGTTCGAATCGCTCGCCTTCACCCGTCCGGCGGCGGAGGCCCTGTTCTGGACCATCGCGGGCACGGCGATCCCAGCGGGCTTTGGCGTCGGCTTTATGGGCGGCGTGCTGCTGGGTGCGCATCTGGCCGCGCGGGTCAATGGCGAAGTGCAGTTCGCCAGCTTCGACACCCCCGGACAGACCGCGCGCTACATGACCGGCGCGCTGTTCATGGGCGTCGGCGGTGTGATGGCGGGCGGCTGCACGGTGGGCGCGGGCCTTGGGGGTGTGCCAACGCTGGGCCTTTCGGCGCTGGTCGCGCTGGGCGCAATCGTGCTTGGCGCTGCGGCGACCAATGGGGCGCTGGGGGTTCTGGGCCGCAGCACGGGCATGGCGGGTGTTCCTGCCGAATAACCGGCCCACACAGCTGATTTCAACGCCCGGATCGCCCCTGCGGTCCGGGCGTTTTGCATTTCGGTTTCGCATATGACCTGCATCAAGGCGTGTGGCTCGGTGCCTCTGCTATCCCCGCCTTCGCACATACGCCCGCGCATAGACGCGCAGGAAGGTACGCGCGGGGGAGCAACACGGCATGGATTTCGAACCGATGATCGAGACGCTGGGCGAACCTGGCACGGCGGCGCTCGGCGGGCTGGTCATTGGCGCGGTGTTCGGTGCCGCGGCGCAACGCTCGCAATTTTGCCTGCGGGCGGCGACGGTGGAATTCGCGTCCGGCAGGCTTGGCCCACGCATGGCGGTGTGGCTGCTGACGTTTTCCACCGCGCTGTTCTGGACCCATCTGCTGATCGCGCTTGAGCTTCTGGACCTGACCGAGGCGCGGATGCTGGCGCAGCCGGGCTCTATCTCTGGCGCGGTGATCGGTGGGTTGATTTTTGGCTGTGGCATGGTGCTGGCGCGGGGCTGTTCGGGGCGGCTGCTGGTGCTGTCGGCGACCGGGAATCTGCGCGCGCTGCTGGCAGGGCTGGTCTTTGCCGTCACCGCGCAGATGAGCCTTCGTGGCGCGCTCGCCCCCGTACGGGAATATTTCGCGGGCCAGTGGATCACTGGGCCGACCAACATCGAAGTGTCCACGGCGCTGGGCCTTGGGCCCCGGTTCGGGCTGGTGCTGGGCGCTGCCTTCGCGGTGGCCGCGCTGGTGATTGCGGCGCGCAGCAAGGTGTCGACGCTGATGTTGTTCGCAGGGTCGGGCGTCGGGTTCTGCGTGGCGGCGGGCTGGTGGTTCACCCAGACCCTGTCCACGCAGACATTTGACCCGGTGCAGGTCGAAAGCCTGACTTTCTCTGGCCCCTCCGCCGACACGCTGATGTTTTTTCTGACCCCGGATGCGGGCCTCGATTTCGACGTTGGTCTGGTGCCGGGCGTGGTGATCGGCGCGTTTCTGGCGGCCCTGCTGGCCGGGGAATGGAAATGGCAGGGATTTGATCAGACCCACGGCATGCCGCGCTATCTGGTTGGTGCGGCGATGATGGGCATGGGCGCGATGCTGGCTGGGGGCTGTGCCATCGGCGCGGGCGTCACCGGGGTGTCCGCGTTGGCGCTGACCGCATGGATCGCGCTGACCTTCATGTGGATCGGCGCGGTCGCCACGGACCGGCTGGTGGATCGTGGCCCTGCGGTGCGCGGTGCCCCGATGCCCGTACCCGCAAGCTGAAAGATCGCGGCGCCGCCCCTTGGTGCCGCCCCAAGATGGCGCACGCCCGAATGGGCCGTGCGCCTCCCGCACCGGTTCATCGCCCCTTGGGAGGGGGAGCGCATCGAACCGGCGCGGCGACATGCGCATATGCGCCGCGCGCGCCCTCTGCCACCATTCGCGGCGAAGGAGACGCCGCCATGATCCGCACACTCGCCGTCCTGCTCGCCCTTGCTGCTCCCGCCGCAGCGCAAGGCCTGCCCCCGTTCGCCGCCTTTGATGGGGCAAGCGCGCCGTTCCTGTCGGACCCCCATGATCTGACCATCGGCCCTGACGGGCGGCTTTACGTCGCTGACAAACTGGCGGGCCGGGTCGCGATCCTTGATCCTGAGACATTGGTGCTGGTCGGCGCATTCGGCGGAGGCGCGCTGCCGGGGGTGCGCGACGTGTCCTTCACCCCGGATGGATTGGCGGCGGTGGCGGTTTCGGGCCTCGGGCAGGTGCTGGTGTTCGACATCGCCCAAGACCCGCCCGTCCTGGTCCGCACACTGGCGGCGCCGGGGACTGAGGGCGTGCTGGCCCATTCCAACGGCCGCATCTACGCGATGATCGGTGCCGCCTGTTCCATCGGCGCGTATGATGCTGAGGATCTAGTCGCCGCAATTCGCATCCCTTGCGGTGGCCATGATCTGGCCGAAGGGCTGGATGGGTCCATCTGGGTTCCCGATCTGCGCGGCGGGCGGGTGCTGCGGTTCTCGCCCGAATTGGACTATCTCGGCTGGGTTGGTGGGCCGGAGGCAGGGCTGATCGGCCCGCGCTACCTGACGATGGATTCGGCCGGGCGGCTGGCGGTCGCCGATCAGGACGGCCACCGCATCGTGCTGATCGACCCGGAGGGCGGGCCCAATGGCGCAGTGATCGGCGCGATTGGCACGGGCATGCCGGGGATGGGGCCGGGGCTGTTCGACGACCCCGAAGGTGCCGCGTCGGCAGGTGCGCGCTATTGGTTCGCAGACAGCGACAATAACCGCGTGGTGCGCTACGCCATCGTCGGTTACTGACCCCCCGCACCAACGCCGGGATGGCGCGCGCGGCCCGGCGCGGGCCGCTCGCGCGAAGGGGGCTCAATGCCCCCGAGCGCGACACGCGGCGCCGCTGGTGTCAGGCGCGCGCGTCTTCCAAGATCATATCCGCCGCCTTTTCTGCGATCATCAGCGTGGGCGAATTGGTGTTGCCGCTGGTGATGCTCGGCATCACAGACGCATCGACCACCCGCACGCCATCCACCCCGCGCAGACGCAGGCGCGGATCGACGCCTGACGCGTCATCCGGGCCCATGCGGACGGTGCCGACAGGGTGAAAGATGGTGGACCCGATCGTGCCCGCCGCCTGGACAAGCTCTGCCTCAGTCTGGGCATCCATGCCGGGTTTGAATTCTTCGGGCGCGTGGGGGGCCAGCGCCGCCTGCGCCATCACATTGCGGGTAAAGCTGATTGCGCGCGCCGCCACCGCCCGGTCACCGGGCGTCGACAGATAGTTCGGTGCGATTCTGGGGTGGTCGGTGAAATTGGGGGACGTGATCTGAACACTGCCGCGACTTTCAGGCCGCAGATGGCACACTGACATGGTCACGGCGGAAAAATCATGCAGATCGCCGCCGAACGCCTCAAGCGTCAAAGGCTGCACATGATATTCCAGATCCGGCGACGCGACGGCCTCTGAGGACCGCACGAACGCGGCAAGCTGGCTTGGTGCCATCGCCATCGGGCCTGACCGTTTCAGCGCGTATTCCGCGGCGATCTTGGCCTTGCCCCACAGGCTGCCGACCATGGTGTTCAGCGTTTTGGCGTTGGACACCTTGTAGGCGCAGCGGATCTGCAGATGGTCTTGCAAATTGGCCCCAATGGCGGCGCGGTCGGCCACCACGTCAATGCCGTGGTCTTGCAACAAGGCCCCCGGCCCAACCCCCGACAGCTGCAACAGCTGCGGTGTGCCGATGGCGCCTGAGGCCACGATCACCTCGCGCCGCGCGCGCCCGGTGGTGAACCCGTGCTGGTCCTTCCAACGCACCCCGGTGCAGCGCCGCCCGTCAAACAGCAGCTTTTCGGCGTGCGCATGGGTGGCGATGGTCAGGTTCGCGCGGTGGCGCGCGGGCCGCAGATAGGCCTTGGAGGTGTTCCACCGCCAGCCCTTGTTCTGGTTCACGTCGAAATAGCCGACGCCCAGATTGTCGCCGGTGTTGAAATCGGGGGTTTTCGGCACCCCCGCCTGTTCGAACGCGTCCATGATCCGGTCGAGGATGTCCCATTTCAGGCGCTGCTTCTGCACCTTCCATTCACCGCCCGCGCCGTGCATCTCACCTGCGCCGCGCCAGTTGTCCTCAGACTTCGTGAAATAGGGCAGCACGTCATCCCAGCCCCAACCGGTATTGCCCATCTGGCGCCAGCCGTCGTAATCTGCCGACTGACCGCGCAGATAAAGCATGCCATTGATGGATGAACACCCGCCCAGCACCCGCCCGCGTGGGTACAGCAATTGCCGCCCGTTCAGCCCGGCCTCTGGCGCGGTTTTAAAGCCCCAGTCGGCCTTGGGATTGCCGATGCAGTAAAGGTATCCAACCGGGATGTGGAACCAGATCCAACGGTCCTCGCCCCCCGCTTCGAGCAACAGGACCCGGTTGGCGGGATCGGCGGAAAGCCGGTTCGCCAACGTGCAGCCCGCCGTGCCTGCGCCCACGATGATGTAATCAAATTCGCCTGCGTCGCGCGCGTCGGTCATGACGGATCCTCTCCCGGTTTGGACCACCGAAGCGCGAAGCGGGGCGCGGCGTCAAGCGGGCCGCGTGCGCCGGGTGTGCCGTGCGTGGGGTGAATTTGGCCCAAGTGCTTGGCGTCATTGAGTGTCGCTGTGCGCAAACACCCATGTGGTTCCGCGAAACCGCCCATGCGCCGTGCATGGTTCACCCCGCCAGACGGGCAACAGTGGCAGCGGCGGCGCGGGTCGTGGCCCGCAGATCAACGGTGACCATGCGCCCGCCCTCCACCACCATGCGGCCTTCGACCACCAGATCGCGCACTCGGTGCGGCCCGCACAGTATCAGTGCCGCGACCGGATCCCACGCGCCCGCGGTGGCGATGCTGGTCATGTCCCAGACCGCAAAATCGGCGCGCATGCCCACGGCCAGCGCGCCGACATCCCTGCGCCCCAGCGTGGCCGCGCCGCCGATGGTCGCGATTTCCAAAGCCTCACGCGCGCTCATGGCATCTGCGCCCAGGGTGACGCGCTGCAAAAGCATGGCTTGGCGCGCCTCGCCCAACACATGCGCCGCGTCGTTGGAGGCGCTGCCATCCACCCCCAATCCCACCTTCACGCCCGCATCGCGCATTGCGCGCACCGGCGCGACGCCAGACCCGAGGCGGCAGTTGGAGCACGGGCAATGCGCAACCCCGGTCCCGGTGCGCGCGAACAAATCAATCTCTGCCACGTCCAGCTTCACGCAATGGGCATGCCAGACGTCATCGCCGGTCCAGCCGAGGCTTTCGGCGTATTCGCCGGGGCGGCAGCCGAAATTGGCCAGTGAATAGGCGATGTCCTCGTCGTTCTCAGCCAGATGCGTGTGCAGCATCACGCCCTTTTCGCGGGCTAGAATGGCGGCGTCGCGCATCAGTTCGCGCGATACGGAAAATGGGGAACACGGCGCAAAGCCGATCCGGGTCATGGCGCCGTCTGCGGGGTCGTGGAACGTATCGGCCACACGGGCGCAATCGCGCAGGATCGCCGCCTCGTCTTCGACCAGCGCGTCGGGCGGCAGGCCGCCTTTGCTTTCACCGATGCTCATGGATCCGCGGGTGGCGTGGAACCGCAGGCCAACATCGCGGGCGGCATGGATGGTGTCGTCCAGCGTTGATCCGTTGGGGAACAGATACAGATGGTCCGAAGATGTCGTGCACCCCGACAGCGCCAGTTCGGCCAGCCCCAGCGTTGTCGACAGCGCCATGTCGCCGGGCGTCATGCGCGCCCAGATCGGATAGAGCGTGCGCAGCCACCCGAACAGCAGCGCGTCCTGCCCGCCGGGCACCGCGCGCGTCAGGGTCTGGAACAGGTGGTGATGGGTGTTGACCAGCCCCGGCGTCACCACGCAGCCGCGCGCGTCGATGGTGCGGTCGGCGGCGGGCAGATCGGTCCCCACGGCCTCAATCACGCCATCCCTTGCGAACAGGCCTCCGCCCGGAATTTCCCGGCGCGCGCCGTCCATGGTCACCAGAACATCGGCATTGCGGATCGCAAGGGTGGTCATCGCGCAGCTCCTTTTCAATAATAAGGGCGGGCCGATCAAAGCCCGCCCCCAGATTGCCGCCCGGTGAGGGCCTTAGTCGTTGCGGTGGCCGGACATGCCGCCAGAGATTTCCTCAGTCTGATCGCCAGCCACTTCGTCGGGCAACACAAGGTTGAGGATGATGGCAATGAACGCAGCAGGCAGCAGGCCAGAGGTCATCAGCACCTTGGCGGTCTGCGGCAGATGCTGCAACGCGCCCGGTTCAAGCTGCAGGCCCAGACCAACCGACAGCGCGATGGCAAAGATCACCATGTTGCGCCGGTTCCAGTCCACATCCGCCAGCATTGAGACGCCCGCCGCCGCGACCATGCCAAACATCACGATCACACCGCCGCCCAGCACTTGGATCGGCACCGTGGAAATCGCCGCCCCGACCTTGGGGATCAGCCCGCAGATGATCAGGAAGATCGCGCCGATGGTGACGACATGGCGGCTCATGACCCCGGTCATGGCGATCAGGCCGACATTCTGGCTGAATGACGTGTTCGGCAATGCGCCGAACGCACCGGCGATGGCGGTGCCCAGGCCGTCGGCATAGGTGGCGCCTTTGAGCTCAGCCTCAGTTGCCTCACGCCCCGCGCCGCCTTTGCAGATGCCGGACACATCGCCAACCGTTTCAATGGCCGAAATCACGCCCATCAGGCAGAATCCGAGGATCGCGGCAAAGGTGAATTCCACCCCAAACGCAAAGGGCTTGGGGGCGGCAAAGACCGCAGCGCGTTCAATGTTGCCAAAGTTCACCATGCCCATGGCCATGGCCACCAGATACCCGGCGATCAGCCCCAGCAGCACTGCGGCCAGCGATACGAGGCCCCTTGTGAAGAATTTCAGCCCCAGCGTGACCACGATCACCACCAGCGCCACGGACCAGTTCTGCAAGCTGCCATATTCGGGTTTGCCGATCATCGGAACCCCTCCCGCAGCGTATTGAATGCCAACCTTGACCAGCGCCAGCCCGATCATCAGCACCACCAGCCCGGTGACCAAAGGCGGCAGCGCAAAACGGATTTTGCCGATCACGGTCCCGAGGCACATGTGGAACAGGCCTCCGATCAGAACGCCGCCCATCAGCACCGCCATGGCGTCAACGCCCTTGCCGGCAACCAGCGGGATCATGATCGGCAGGAATGCAAATGACGTGCCCTGCACGATCGGCAATTTCGCGCCAATCGGTCCGATGCCGATGGTCTGGATCAAGGTGGCGACGCCAGCGAACAGCATCGACATCTGGATCATGTAGATCAGCCAGGGAAAGTCGGGCGAATTTGACCCAAAGCCAAACCCCGCCGCCCCCGCGACAATGATCGCCGGGGTGACGTTCGACACAAACATGGCCAGCACATGCTGGATGCCCAGCGGAATGGCCTTGGCCAATGGCGGCGTGTAATTGGGGTCGCGCAGCTGTGCGGGCGTTCCGATGGAGGCGTCTGCCATGGTGTGTTCCCTCATGATCCTGTTGGTGCTGCGCGTCGGGTTGGTCCCGTCGTCGCTTGGGTTATGATCCCGCCACGATACGCCAAGGCGCATCGAAATGATGTTCTTCCAGATTGTTGCCGGGGCCTGCGCGATCGACGATCAGAAAATCGCCCGCCGCGTCCAAAGGCGTGACCGGCGCGTGCCAGACATTGGCGCGATAGTTCACGCCCTGATGCGGCGCGGTCAGAAACGCCACCGGGGCACCGGGGCGCCCGTTGTCATCGGGCGCCACGATCACGGCAAAGGGCCGATCGTGCAGCGGGATCCATGCCTGCGATCCCAGCGGATGACGCTCCAGCATCGGCAGGGTCAGGGGCAGGGCATAGGGGCGCGCGTGGCCGATCGATAGGATCACCTCGCCGCCCATCACCTGCGCCGTGGCCAGCGCATGGTGGCGGTCGCACATCCCCCCGTTGATCGGATGGGACGGCGCGTCCCGGTCGATCACCTCACCAAACGGCGCGAAAGCGTCCCGGGTCAGGGCGCGCAGAGGGATGTCGCGGCTCATGCCAATGCGCCGAACAGCTTGAGCCGGCTGATCCCGCCATCGGGATGGATGTTCAACCGCACATGGGTCACGGGGCCAAGGGCGTTGAGCGCGCCTGACACGTCATGGATGTGATCGGCGGACAGCTTTTGCGCGGGCAGCAATTCGTCCCAGAACATCGAGGCGGTGATCACCGCGCGGTCCATGCCTGCGCCAAAGCCGGTCATGTCCGCGGCCTGCATCCATGCGCTGTCGGGGAAGTTGCCCTTGAAATGGCAGGTGTCGATGATCGCGCGGGTGATTTCACCCCGCCCTGCCAGCGCGATGACGATCCAGTCGGCACCGGGTTCGCGCCGTCGCCGGGTTTCCCAGCCGTCGCCCATGTTGACGCCGCGACCGGGGGCCAGCAGGCGCCAGACATCGCCGTAATGGGCATCGGAATATCCCAGAACCCGCCCGCCGTTGAGGGCGGCGGACAGCTCCACCTCTCCCGCCGTTGCGCCCAGATCGGGCTGGCCGTAGACGCGCAGCCGCGCAACCCCGCCATCAGGGTGGATGTGCAGGCGCACATGGGTCCAGACCCCGTCCACCGCGCATGCAAACAGATGATGCGCGGATGCGCTGAGGGGGCTGAGCGGCAGCACTTCAACCCAATCGCCCTCGCTAGGGATGCCGTCGCAGCGCGCGGCCTCAATCCGGCAGGCGGGCGGGTAGTTGCCGGTGAAATGCGCGGTGTCCACGTCGAACCCCGTGATCCGCCCCGGCGCGGCCAGCTTGACCACCGCCATGTCGTGCCCCGGCCCGCGGCGGCGGCGGCTTTCCCAGCCGTCCATCCATTTGCCGTTGTCGTCAAACAGCGTCGGGTGAAACACCGCGGGTGCATCGGCCAGCATGCGGTCCGCGGGCGCGAAAAAGGCATCGGTGGCCGACAGTGCCTCAGCCCCCAAACCGGCAGAGGCAAGATTGACGCCGAGCCGTGCAAAATCGGGCAGGGTGTCGGGGGCGGGGGCGATGACGCCCTGGGACGGGTCGGGCAGGATCATGCGGGCCTCTCAGGCAAAATGGCGCTCAGGCGCAGGCGGGCGATGCGTTCGACCTGTTTGCAGGCGGTGGCCAGCTCAGTCTCAGCATCGTTGTTTATGCGGGTTTCGAACGCGGTCAGGATGTCGGCCTTGGTCAGGCCCTTGACCGCGATGATGAACGGATGGCCGAATTTTGCTTTGTACGCGTCGTTCAGCGCGGTGAAGCGCGCGCGCTCGGCGTCGGTCAGGGCGTCCAATCCGGCGCCCGCTTGCTCCGCCGTGCTTTCCGCGGTCAGGTGTTTGGCGGCGGCCAGCTTTCCGGCCAGATCGGGATGGGCGTTCAGCACCCCCAGCCGTTCCTTGGCCAAGGCGCTGCGGAACACCCGCGTCAGCGCGGACGCGACCCCCGCCGCGCAATCATGGGCGGGCGACAGCTCCAACCCATGCGCGCGCTCCGCGATCCAGGGGGAATGCTCATAGATGCCGCCATAGGCTTCGACAAAGCGGGCCTCGGTCATTTCGCTCGGGCGCTCCATCGGCTGATGGGGGTGGTTGGCGGCCCAATGCTCGGCGATGTCGATGCGCCGCGCGACCCAGACCCGATCGTGGGAGGCAACGTAATCGAGGAACCGCGCCAGCGCCGCCGCACGTCCGGGCCGCCCGACAAGGCGGCAATGCAGCCCGATGTTCATCATCTTGGGCGCGCCCGCCAGCCCTTCGGCGTAAAGCGTGTCGAAGCTGTCTTTCAAATAGGTGAAAAACTGATCGCCCGAATTGAACCCCTGCGGCGTGGCAAAACGCATGTCGTTGGCGTCGAGCGTGTAGGGCAGGATCAGCTGCGCCCGCCCGTTATGTTCATGCCAATAGGGCAGGTCGTCGGCATAGGTGTCGGAGACATAGGCAAAACCGCCCTCCTGTGCCGCCAGATCGACGGTGTGTACTGAACATCGCCCGGTGTACCAGCCGCGGGGGCGGGTGCCGGTGACTTCGGTGTGCAGGCGGATCGCCTCCGCCATATCTGCGGCTTCGGCGTCCGCACGCGCGTCCTTGTAATCAACCCATTTCAGGCCGTGGGACGCGATTTCCCACCCCGCATCCTGCATCGCCTCAAGCTGCAAGGGCGATCGGGCCAGCGCGGTGGCAACGCCGTAGACCGTGACCGGCAGGCTGCGTTCGGTGAACATGGCGTGCAGACGCCAGAACCCCGCCCGCGCGCCGTATTCATAGATGGATTCCATGTTCCAGTGCCGCTGGCCGGGCCAAGCCGCGGCGCCGACAATCTCAGACAAGAACGCCTCAGAGGCGGCGTCGCCATGCAGGACGCAGTTTTCGCCGCCCTCTTCGTAGTTGATCACGAATTGCACCGCGATGGCGGCGCGGTCGGGCCAGACCTCGGCCGTGATCGGGGCCGCCGCGTGGCCGAGCATGTCGCGAGGATAGCGCATAGGCGATCGTTCCTTGGAAGTTCGCGGATGCAGCAACCCTATGTCGGAACAATGCGTTTGATTATCAAAAAATTCCGATAGCTATCTTCGCTGGGTGGACCTCATTGATGCCTGTTTTGGCAGCACTATGCGCGATCAGCCTGCCGAATGGGCACCATCCGCCGCCACGCCACCTGCCAACGCGGCGTCGAGAGCAGCCCTACAGCGCGCGGACATAAAGTCGATGAAAAGCCGGCTTTTTGCGTCCTGATGGCGTTTGTGCGGGTAAAGGCACACCAGCCGCACCGGGGTGGGGGGCGTTTGTTGGGCCACCGGGATCAGCCGCCCGGCACGCAGATGATCGGCCACCTCAAAAACCGGCTTGTTGATGATGCCATGCCCGGCCAGCGCCCAATCGGTCAGCACATCGCCATCGTCGGATTCGAACGGCCCGCGAATGTCGAACCGGGTTTCGCCGTCAGCGGTTTCCAGCGGCCAACCGAGTTCGGCCAAGCCGGGGAACCGCAGCATCAGGCAATCATGGCGATGGGCGATGATTTCAGCGCCGCTGCGGGGCGCACCGCGCCGGGCAATATAGTCGGGGGCCGCGCACAGCACCCGCTCACAATCCAGAACCAGACGCTGGCGCAGCGCGCTGTCCTCAGGCCGCCCCAGCACGAACCCGACGTCAATTCCTTCGGCCAACAGATCAACATGGCGGTCTGACAGGCGCAGGCGCACGTCGATTTCTGGCCATTTCGCCTTGAATTCAGGGATGCCGGGCGCAATCAGCCGCCGCCCGATGCCAAGCGGGGCGGCCACATGCAGCACCCCGCGCGGGTTCATCGACACGTCCGCGACGGCGGCCTCGGCCTCAGCAACGGTTTCTAGGATTTTGACCGCGCCGGTGTAAAAGATCCGCCCCTGCTCAGTCGGTTGCAATTTGCGGGTGGTGCGGTTGAACAGCCGCGCGTTCAGGCCCCGCTCAAGCTCCGCAATGCGGGCAGAGACCACCGCAGGCGACACCCGCTGATCGCGCCCGGCGGCAGACATGGAGCCGAGCTCAACCGCCCGCACGAAAACCCGCAATGTGTCGAGATATGCCATGGAGGCAGTGTGCCGCCTTTCGGATTTTTTTGAAAGCGCATCGTCTGATCCCGCGGTTTGCGGCGACGCGCCATCGTGCCATGCTGCGTCGCGACACCCTCAGCCGCGCAGGAGACTGGCATGCATGATTTCGCGATCCTTTGGGATTGGATGACCCTGGCCGTGCGCTGGCTGCATGTGATCACAGCGATCGCATGGATCGGGTCGTCGTTTTATTTCATCGCGCTGGATCTGGGATTGCGCAAGTCGCCCGATCTGCCAGCCGGTGCCCATGGTGAGGAATGGCAGGTCCATGGCGGTGGTTTCTACCATGTGCGCAAGTATCTGGTGGCACCTGACCGCATGCCCGATGACCTGACCTGGTTCAAATGGGAGAGTTATTCCACATGGCTATCAGGTGCCGCGCTGTTGGCTGTGGTCTATTGGGCGGGGGCGGAGCTTTATCTGATCGACCCCACCAAGGCGGACCTGACCGCATGGCAAGCGATTTTGATATCGGCGCTGTCATTGTCGATCGGCTGGCTGGTTTATGATTTTCTGTGCAAATCCCCGGTTGGGGCCAGCCAGAACGGTCTGATGCTGCTGCTGTTTGTGCTGCTGGTTGTGATGGCTTGGGGGTATCAACAGGTCTTCACTGGGCGCGCCGCGTTTCTGCATCTGGGCGCGTTCACCGCAACGATCATGACCGCGAATGTCTTCGCGATCATCATGCCGAACCAGCGCAAGGTTGTCGCGGCGTTGAAGGCGGGGCAGGCCCCAGACCCGAGCCTTGGCGCGCAGGCCAAGCAACGGTCGCTGCACAACAACTACCTGACGCTGCCAGTGATTTTTCTGATGCTGTCGAACCACTATCCGCTGGCGTTCGGCACTGAATATTCGTGGCTTATTGCGGCGCTTGTGTTCCTGATGGGTGTCACCATCCGGCATTATTTCAACAGTGTCCATGCCCGCAAGGCAGAGCCGCGCTGGACCTGGATCGCCACGGTGATCCTGTTTCTGTGCGCGGCCTGGCTGTCGGCGTTGGGCGGACCGCTGACCCATGAAGGTAGCGTCGACGCCGCGGATGCTGGCCCCATCGCGCAACACTTTGCCGCCGCTGAGGGGTTTGAGGATGCCGCGAACGCCGTGCTTGGCCGGTGCTCAATGTGCCACGCGGCGGAGCCGTCTTGGGAGGGGCTGATCGCGCCGCCCAAGGGCATGATGTTGGAGACTGAGATGCAGGTCGCGCGCAATGCGCGCGCAGTCTATCTGAATGCGGGGCGGTCGCATGCCATGCCGCCGGGCAACCGCACTGAGATGACGCCCGCGGAGCGCGATCTGATCGTCGCGTGGTACGAGGCGGCGACCCACTAGGCCGCCGCCGGTTCAGATGTTCGCCATCGCGTCGGCAAGATCGATCAACGAGAACGGCTTGGGCAGGAAGTTGAAATCTGTCAGCCCCTCCAGGTTGCGCTGGAACGCGTCTTCGGCATAGCCGGAGACAAAAATCACCTTCACGTCCGGCCGCGTCAACCGCGCCTGCTTCACCCATGTCGGCCCGTCCATGCCGGGCATCACCACGTCTGAGATGATCACGTCGATCACCAGCGCCTTGTCCTCAAGCAGTTCAAGCGCCATTTCCGCGCTCTCGGCCTCGATCACCTCCCAGCCGCGCAGTTGCAGCGCCCGCGTGGCGAAGGATCGGACCGGGGCCTCGTCCTCCACCAGCAGCACCACGCCGGCAGGGCCGGAGGAGGTGAGGGGGGCGGGCGCGCGGGGCTCAGGCTCACGCTCAATCACCGGCATCTCGCCGTCTTCTTCCTCAAGCCGCGGCAACCAGACTGAGAACACCGCACCGCGCCCCGGCTGGCTGTCGGCAAAGATGAAGCCACCGGTCTGTTTGATGATGCCGTAGGCGGTGGACAGGCCCAGCCCGGTGCCCTCACCGACCTTTTTGGTGGTGAAAAACGGCTCAAAGATGTTGGCGATCTTGTCGGGGGCGATGCCTTCGCCGGAATCGCTCACCTCAACCAGAACCCAGGCGCCGGGGGGCACCACGGCGCGGTCGCGGCGCAGTTCCTGATCCAGATCCACGTTGCGGGTGCGGATGCGCACGTCGCCGCCCTCAGGCATCGCGTCGCGCGCGTTCACCACGAGGTTCATCACCACCTGTTCGAACTGCCTTTCATCCACGCGCACAAGGCCCAGATCATCTTCGTGATCCAGATGCAGGCGCACCTTTTCGCCCAGCAGTCGGTTCAGCAGATGCGACAGTTCGGCCAGCGTCTCCACCAGGCTCAGCACTTTGGGGCGCAGGGTCTGCTTGCGCGAAAACGCCAGCATCTGGCGCACCAGCGACGCTGCGCGGTTGGCGTTCTGGCGGATCTGGGTCAGGTCGGCATGGTCGGGATCAGTGGTCTCATGCCGCATCAGCAGCAGGTCGCAATGGCCGTTGATTGCGGTCAGAAGGTTGTTGAAATCATGCGCGACACCGCCAGCGAGTTGGCCCACGGCCTGCATTTTCTGGCTTTGCACGAACTGGGCTTCAAGGGTCTTCAGCTCTGTCGCGTCAGAAATCACTGCGATCAGCGATGGCGCGCCGTCCAGCATCACCCGGCTGAGCGAGATCTGCAGGAAGGTTTCCTTGTCATCGCGCCGGGCGCGCGCAACCTCTGACCGGCCCGAGGACAGCCCGCGCGCCGCTTCTTGCACGCGGTCGCTGACCGACCGGCCCAGACCTTCGACCATCAGCCCAAATTCGGCCCCGGTTTCTGCCTTGTCGCCAAGCAGCGCGCGCGCCGGTGCATTGACCGTCAGCAGGCGGCCGGTCAGATCCAGCCGCGCAAGTGCCACTGGCAGCCCGTCAAGGGTGCGTGCCAGCGGGCCGTCCAACGCGGCGGCGTCTTCGTCCGCGTCGCAGGGCAGCACCAGGATTGTGGTCTCTGCGCTCGGGTCGGCACCTGGTTGTTGGCCCAGTGTCACCACGCGGCGCAAGGGGGCAACGCCGGCGGCAGGGCTGCTCAGGCGGCGCAGGCAGATTTCACCTTCGGGCCGTTCGGAAAACACCTCCTCAAGGGTTTCGCCCGGACGCGACAGCAGCAGCGTCATCGCGGCGTTCGGATGCATTTCGCCATCGCGCAGGCGCAGCGCGGCAATGTCGGGCGGCAGGTCCGAAAGCTCCACCCCTGCGCCGTCGATCGTGGCGGGGCGCAGCCGCCACAGCACGCGCCCGGCCCCCATATCTGCCGCGACCGCATCCCACCACACGCCGCCCGGACCGGGCAGCCGGCGGCGGGACACGCCACCGCGGCGCAATTCGCGCAACATCACATAGCTGACCTGTTCGGCCCGGCCCCGCGGACCGCGCAGAAGATCGGCGATCCGCGTGCCCGGCGCGGCGGACGAATCGCCGCTGCGGGCTGCTTCATTGGCCGCGATGATCACGCCATAGGCGTCAGTCAGCAGGGCCGGGGAATGGTCGGCATCCAGCAGCGCACCAAAGGCGCCTTCTTCGCGCCCTTCGCGCCGACGGGCCAGGACGATCAGGGCGAATCCCGCCCCACCCGCCGTCACAACGCCTGCGATTGTGGCCGCGGCCATCAGCGAGACCGGGGTCAGATGAGGCGCGCCGCCCATCGCGGCCATCGCTGCGATTGCCGCAATCAGCCCAAATCCCAAGGCTGCGACGGCCATTCCACCGCGCCGCGACCATGGGACGTCTGCTTGAATCGTCATTGCGCGGTCACCCTCACCTTTTCAGTCCCTTTGGCATCCTGTCGGGGAATGAAACCCTTAGAAACCTACGAAACCGTAAACCTGAGGTCGAGTGTCTTGCATTTCTGATCGCCTGAAAGCGGATCAAGGGGCGTGCAGCACCGCACCAAAGAACCCATCACCGCCCTTTATCGGGCTGAGACGCAGGGTTTCACCGACCCGCCAGCCGGGTGGGGCGGCGTCCAGCGCGTCTTCGTTTTCGATGCGCAGCAACGAACAGGTGGCGTACAGCATCCGCCCGCCGGGGGCGACGAAACGGGCTGCCTCAGCAATTATCCGGCGCTGAAGGGCGGCCAGCGTCTCAACCTCGGCCCATTGCAGGGTCCACTTTCCGTCAGGGTTGCGCCGCCACGCCCCTGTGCCGGAACACGGCGCGTCCACGAACACCAGATTGCAGGCACCGCGCAGCTGTGCGGGCAGGTCGGGCGACACCTTTATACTCGCGCCGGCGCGCGTGGCGCGGGCGGGCAAGTCCTTCATGCGGCGCGGATCGACGTCATGGGCAAAAATGCGCCCCTTGCCACCCATCGCGGCGGCGAGGGCCAGCGATTTGCCGCCCCCCCCGGCGCAATAATCCAGCACCGTTTCGCCAGGCATGGCGGCGGCCAGATCGGCGACCGCCTGTGACGCTGCGTCCTGGATTTCCACCAACCCGTCCGCATAGGCGCGTGATCCGCGCAGGGCCCGCGCGCCCGCAATCACCCGCAGGCAGGTGGGCGACAGGGGGCCGGGTTCAGCGTCAATGCCGTCCTCAGCCAAGGCGGCGCGGGCGGCGAAAAGGTCGGCGCGCAGCAGATTGACCCGCAGATCCAGCGGCGCACGATGTTGCATCGCGCCCGCCACCGCCGCGAGGTCGTCGCCCAGCGAGCGGCGCAGTTCAGGCAAAATCTGCTCAGGCAGATCAAGGCGCGCGCCATCGTCCAGCGGCGCGGCAGAACCCGAAAGGGCGGCACCCTCCGCCGCTGACATCGCGTCGGGGGCAAAGCGATCGCCGGTGAACAGCGCCGCGGGATCGCCACCCTCAGCGGCCAGCGCCAGCATCAGCGCGCGTCCGTCCGGGTCTGCCAGACCCAGCCGCGCGCCCAAGGATCGGCGGCGGCGCAGCGCGTCATAGACCAGATCGGCGATGGCGGCGCGGTCTTTGCTGCCGGCGAAACGGTTGGCGCGGCCCCAGGCGGTCAGCGCCCTGTCGGTCCCGCGCCATTGGGCGGTGCGCAGGCGGTCGAGCAGCTCAATGGCGGCGGATATGCGGGCGGCAGGGGTGATGGCGGCGATCCTTTGGCCAAGAGCGATGCGCGCGTTGTGCCCGATCGGCGCGCGCGGCGAAAGAGGCGCGGCGGCGCAGCTTACAGGTCGGACGTGCGGCGTATTTCGCGCTATCGTGCCATCAACCCCGTTGGAGCTGAGGAAACCCGCCATGCATTTCATCCCCCGATTGATCGCCGCGCTGGCCGCCCCGCTATGCGTGGCCGCCCCCCTTGCCGCGCAGGAACCTGTGCAGCCTGAGCGGACCCATGCCCGCGCAGAGGCTGCGCGCCGCGCCGAGGCACCGTCTTTCATGATTGTCGCCGCCAACCCGCTGGCCGCTGAGGTTGGGCGCGACGTGCTTGCGGCGGGCGGGTCGGCCGCTGACGCTGCTGTCGCGGTCCAGATGATGTTGGGTCTGGTGGAGCCGCAGAGCTCTGGCCTCGGGGGTGGGGTGTTCATCCTGCACCGGGCCGCCGACGGGACGGTCACCAGCATCGACGGGCGTGAAACCGCGCCGGCCGCTGCCACGCCGGACTATTGGCTGGATGTGGATGGCAAGCCGGTGGGCTGGTGGACGGCGGTGGTGGGCGGGCGCTCGGTCGGGGTTCCCGGCACGTCGCGGGCGTTCGCGGCGCTGCACAAGGCCCATGGGCGGATGGCCTGGGCCGATCTGCTGGCCCCCGCCATCGCGTTGGCCGATGTGGGGTTTGAGGTGTCGCCGCGCATGGCTGCCTCAATCGCCGCGGCCGAAGACAAAGGGCTGAAGACCTTTCCCGCCGCCGCCGCCTATTTCTTTGACGCCGACGGCGCGCCGCTGGCGGCGGGCGCAACGCTGACCAATCCCGCCTATGCCGCCACGCTGCGCCTGCTGGCCGCGGGTGGTGGTGATGCGTTCTATGATGGCGTGCTGGCGGCGCAGATTGTCGCCGCGGTGCGCACTGAAACCAACGCGGGCGCGCTGACCACGCAGGATCTGAGCGGCTATCGCGCCATTGAGCGCCCGCCCGTGTGCATGATCTACCGGGTCTATGAGGTCTGCGGGATGGGGCCGCCAAGCTCAGGCGCGCTGACGGTGGGGCAGATCCTGGGGATGCTGTCAGGCCACGACATGGCGGCGCTGGGTGACGGGCCTGCCGCTTGGCACCTGTTCGCCGAGGCATCCAAGCTCGCCTATGCCGACCGGGGCCTTTACATGGCCGATGCCGATTTTGTGGACATGCCGACCGCGGGGCTGCTGGACGGGGCCTATCTGGCGTCTCGTGCTGCCCTGATTGACCCTGATACCGCGATGGAAAAGGCCGCGCCCGGCACGCCCCCGGGTGCCGCGCCGCGCACGCCCGACACCGACCCGGAAAAGCCTGGCACCACCCATTTCGTGATCGTGGACGGGCAGGGGAACATGGCATCGATCACCTCAACCATCGAAACCGGGTTCGGCAGCCGGGTGATGGTCGGCGGGTTCCTGCTGAACAATGAACTGACCGATTTTTCCCGCACGCCAGAAGCAGACGGCAAGCCAGTGGCGAACCGGGTGGAGGGCGGCAAGCGGCCCCGATCCTCGATGGCGCCGACCATCGTGCTGAAGGATGGCGCCCCGGTGCTGCTGATCGGATCGCCCGGTGGGTCGCGGATCATTGAATATGTGGCTGGGGCGCTGGTGCGGATCCTGGACTTCGGGATGGACCCCGGCGATGCGGTTGCCGCCGGACATGTGGTCAGCCGTGGCGGGCCGGTGGAGCTTGAGGAGGGAACCGCCGCCACCGCGCTGGCACCGGGGCTAGAGGCGCTGGGGCATGAGGTGAAGCTGCGCGACCTGAACTCTGGCCTCTCGGCGATCATGATCGGCGCGGCGGGATTGATCGGTGCGGCGGATCCGCGGCGCGAAGGCGCGGCATTCGGGGGGTGATCGCGGGCGGGCTCGGGGGCTTTGCCCCGCTCGACCGCCCGCCAAAGGGTGGGGGGAGGGGGCGGGCGCCCCCTCCGGGCGCCCCCTCCCCCCACACCCCCCTCCCGCCTTGGCTTAGGCCCGCCTTGGCTTAGGACGGTTCAGTCAGGGCTTCGATGGCGCGGGCTGCTGCGGCGTCGCCCCCCAGCGCTTTTGTGGCGAAGGCCGCGGGGCCGCCATGGCGGGCCTCAAGCACACCAAGCGCTTCTTCAAGATATTCCGGGTGAACCGAGAACATGGCGGAGCGCGCGGCCTCGTCCACATGGCCGGACAATTGCGGATCGGGACGCCACAGATCGTTGGTGCGCAGGTAATCGGCAAAGATGTGATCGCGCGGCGCGCCCAGCAGCGACAGCAGCAGCGCCGCGGTCAGCCCGGTGCGGTCCTTGCCGGCGGTGCAGTGAAAGATCACCGCCTCGCCGTTGATGGCGGCCTCGGCGGCGGTGCGCACGGCGCTGGCGAAAATGTCACCAAAATCATTGACATAGCCGCGATAGGACCGAACCATCGCCTCATGCGCATGGGCTGGGGTGATCGGGCCGCTGCCAACCAGCTCCACCATGAAGGCGCGGGTGCGCGGCTCCACCGGATGGGGAGCGCGGCGGATGGGCAGGGATGCGGGCAGCTCTGAGGGGCGCTCCGCCGCCTCCAGCTTGCCGCGCAGATCGATGATCACCGCGGGGCGCAGGGTCTCCAGCCGGGCCATGTCCTCAGGCGGCAGGGCGCGAGGGGCCGGGGCGCGGAACAAAAGGCCCCGGCGCACGCGGCGGCCCGGACCGGCGGGCGCGCCGCCAAGATCGCGGAAATTGGGCATGCCGGGCAGAAGGGGGGCGGTGGCGGTCATTGAAGCTCCGATGTCCTTGATTGGATTCGGCGCGATCCTGCCCCGCCATGCCTGCGAAATCCAGTCTCGCGATGCGAACCGGGGTGCGGGGCCGCGACGCTGGGCCCTGCACCGCAGTCGAGGAGGTGCGCCGGCGCGCTTGTCGCGCCACGGGTGGCCGAGCGGGGGCCTGCCCCCCCGAGGCCGCCCGTTCCCGCCAGCCGGTCGGGGCGCTTGCCAATCTGCCCGCCGCCGCGCCACAATCCCAGCGACCCAGAAGCCGAGGACGCCGTGATGATCAAGCTCGACCCCGCCCAGTTCGCCAAATCCGCGGTTTCAGACGAAACCCGCGCGTTCAATGAGACGCTGGAGGCCGCGCTGAAGGACATGCCGCCCACTCATACGATCCCGCCCGAAGTCACTCGTCGCGCGCGCGAAGAGGGCAAGGGCCTGTTCCCCATGCACGGGCCGCTCGATGGGTCCGAATGGCGAGAGATCGATTTCGGCGGCATGGTGCGGGTGACGCCTTCGCCGCGTCCAAAGGCGACGGGTGTCTATTTTCACGTCCATGGCGGCGGCTGGACCATTGGCAGCCCCGCCTATCACGACCGCCAGAACCAGGCGATTGCCAAGGCGACGGGCGCTGCCGTGGTGTCCGTGCGCTATCGCTTGGCGCCCGAGCACCCCTGGCCCGATGGCCCCGACGACGTGATGAACGCCGCGCGCTGGCTGATTGAAAACGCCAACGCTGAGTTTGGCACTGATCGCATCGCCATGGGTGGCGAAAGCGCGGGCGGGCATCTGTGTGCAGTTGCCCTGCTGCGCCTGCGTGATGAGGGGCTGTTGGGCCATATCCACGGCGCGGTGTTCAACTATGGCTGCTTTGATCTGCGGATGACCGCGTCAATGAAGAACTGGGGCCCGCGCCCGCTGATCCTGTCAACACCGACGGTGGCTTGGTTCGCCGATAACTTCACGCCCGATGCTGCGATACGCAGCGACCCGATCGCCTCACCCCTTCTGGCCGAGCTGTCAGGCATGCCGCCCGCTTTGTTCCAGATCGGCACCTCGGACCCGCTGATGGATGACAGTCTACAAATGGTGGCGCGCTGGGCTGGCGCTGGGCTGGATGCGCGGCTGGCGATCTATCCTGGCGGGGTGCATGCGTTCGACATGTTCGATCTGGCCATCGCGCGTGAGGCGCATGCGGCGACACATGCGTTTTTGGCTGAGATTTTTGGCTGAGAGAGTGATGGGGGTAATGATGAGGTTGTGAGGTGCGTCGAGGTTTATAGTAGATTTGTGATGTTGATTTAGAGCGTTGATTTTAATGAATTTTATCTACATCATTAAATAATAATTAAAAGGTTAAATATGTGAGTGTAGATTGTAAAATTTCTTATTTAGATGTGATTATTAATATTAAACATAATATCAATGTGAGTGCATCATTCGCAGGCGGTCTGTATATTTTTAAATTAAATGCAGGGCGCGTGATTGTCTAATAGATAACGCCTGTGGTCGAGCGTGGAGATGTGGCGCTTTCTATCTGTGCGCTGTCCGCCGCCCCCAAATAACGCTTTCCTGCGTGAGGTCTTCGCCTCAATGGCGGCGGCTGCCCCTCGGTGACCTGCCGCGGCGCGGCCCAGCGCGGCCCCAAGGGGGGCCGCGGCTCGCCCGCCCACGCGTCCCTAGGTGCGCCTGGAACAAGGGGGAGTCCTATCGGGCCCGCGCCGTGATTCAGGGCTGAAAGTCGGGCGCCTAACTTGGGCCGCAGCCCTGATCTTCGATACGAATTGCACGCTGTTCGCACCGTTCCTGCAGCCTGAGGGTCGGCGCGCACGCCGCTTGGTGTTCGAAAGCTGGCGCGTTCTGGCGTGTTGGAGCTGATCCCCGAAGCCCTAAAAGTGATTAGGGTCAGGACCCATAAAGGGGATTCCCATTGACTGCCGGTTATGTTTCAAACGTCCCAAACGTTGGGAGGTTCGCGATGTCTGATCCCCACTTCTGGCTCACACAAGCCCAGTTTTTGCGCCTGCAGCCACTTTTGCCCAATAAGCCTCGCGGGGTACCTCGGGTCGATGATCGGCGGGTGATCAGTGGCATCATCCATGTCATCCGGGGCGGGCTGATGTGGCGTGATGCCCCCGCCGCCTACGGTCCGCACAAGACACTTTACAACCGGTTCATCAGGTGGGGCCGGATCGGCGTGTTCGATCGGATATTCGCAACTCTGGCCGCCGAGAGCGCGGCAACCGACACGTTGTTGATAGACGCAGGCCCACCTCAAAGCGCACCGCAGCTCGGCGAGCCTGCGTAAAAAGGGGCTGTTCCCCACCGCATCGGACGGACCAACGGGGGCCTGACCTTCAAGCTGCACGCGGTCTGCGACGGCGACGGCAAGCCATTGATTCTGCTGCTCACCGAGGGCCACCCTCTCGGCGATGCACGCATCGCCTGCCGGGCAGCGGGCAGCGATTATCGCGGCGGCGCGACCGTCTTGCAGGCGCTGCCGGGTGCCAGGGCCCTTATCGCCGACAAGGGCGTCGAGGCGCGACTAATTCCACCAAGCCCTGTCCGAACTGAAAATCTCACCATGCATTCCAAGACGCAAGAACCGCAAAGCCCCGACCCCCTACGACGCCAAAATCTACCAGCAGCGCAATCTGGTCGAGCGCAAGTTCGGAAGGCTCAAGGACTGGCGCAGGATCGCAACCCGATATGACCGATGCGCCCACACGTTCATGAGCGCCATCTGCATCGCTGCAACCGTCATATTCTGGTTATGAGTCCTGAGCCTAGCATAGGTGCCGCTGTTATCGAGATGTTCAATAAAGCGGTTATTCAAGCGCAACATTGTAAGCAAAGGGTATAAAAAATATGTAATTATTTTAGCACCTAATAGACATTATCTGGTGACTGTAGCGCCGAAATTCATGTCCTGTCAGACGCCTAGGTGACTTTGAACCCCATAAATCGTGGCACAGTAGGCCACATTCTACACGCCCTGCGAGCCCCCCCAAGCGCATGATTGGCCTCCTGAACCAACTTCGCCGCGCCGCCACCCGCTGTGAAAGCACCGCCGCGAGCTTCCCAAGCTTCGACCACATCTCGGCCATTTATCGCTGGATGCGCCTTGTCCATGTGGGTCATAGAGGCGTGATAAATATTCCAATTTTGTAGTAAATCTTCGACTCACTGCAGCTCACGTGGGCCATGAATTAAATTCATACGGCTGATTGATTTATGAAATCAAAAAATACTTTTTTTATTCAAGGTCTGGATCATTGGTGTTTTGCACTGAGCAGTGTGGGCAAAGCGCATCCCGCGATGGATCGCGTCGATTTGGACGAAGCTGAGAAAGTCGTGGAGGTCTTGTCATAGCGGGTGGCGACGCGGCGAAATTGCGTCGCAAAGCCTATCATGCGCTCGATGCGGTTGGGCCTCGCGTAGCGAACCCGGTCCAGCGTGCCTGGGTGCTTGCGGTTGGGTTTCCACGGATTGATCGGGTGTGCCTGGACCCGCGCCAATTTGGCTCCGGTCACTTGAGAGCGATGCTCGCCATCAAGCAGACCAAACATGGCACACAGACACAGCGACGACTTCATAAGGGATGCGGCGCGCATCGCGCTGATTGCACCATTGTCCGGCAGTCAACGCGCAGTATCGATGAAAGGGGGTGTCGACAGGTTTCTGCAGATCTTGGTGTTGGGCTTTCAACGTTGAACAAATGGGTGAACGCGTTTTCAAAAAAAGTGATGCCGGCTGGCCCCAGCCATAATCTGGTGCGAGATAATGACCGCCAGCGCCACGAGAACCGCATCCTCAAGGAGGAGAGGGAGGTCCTGAAATAGGCGATAATTCACGCACTCTTTCTCGCGCACTTTCAATGCCTTGCCAGGCAACGGGCAGTCGCCTGACGGTGAATGCATGCATTCACCGTCAGGCCAACGGATTGCAAAGCAATCGATGAGAGGGGGCCTGCGCCCTGCCGCCTTCGCACTGACATGGTTCTGCTGGCGCACATCAAGGACCATCACTCTACCAGTATTGGCATCTATATTCAGTCTCAGAAAAAAATAGCAAAATAAGAACGGGTTGACTGTGGTGCATAGAGGTATCGACCACCTGATTTGCCGGAATGCAATCTGATTATCATAATTAAAAAATATAAATTATGATTAATATTAATCATTTGATAAGCATATCACCTGATATTATCAGCCAATAATTACAGGCAATCTGGACGAACCAGAAAGATCCTATCATCGATGCTGCATGTCAAATTACAGGCTACAGGCAGGCGACATTTTGGTCCACGAAGGCTGGATCTATTTGGCTGTCATGCTGAATATTAATTCCCAGCGCGTCATTGCTCTACGTGATTGCATGAAAATTCCCTTTGGGTAGAAAAATATTAGATCCGCAATTTTTTAGAAAACCTTGGCAATCCGCTTTCTAACGATGGAGAATTCCCTGCGCGAGCCGCTAAGAGCCCTCATCCATCATGCGGTCAGGGGCGGCCAATATTTCTTGCACAACTATAAAAACTCCCGCGTCATAATGGTTTCGAACAACAATGAGCGGTAAGTGAAATTATTACCAAATTTTCACCACTTAGACTTTATTAAGGATGATCAATTCAGAGATGATCTGGCGTCGATTTTGACCCACACGCTACTCAGCAGAGGTCGCACTGTTCGACTACATCAATGACTTCTAAAATCCGCGGCGCTAATTTTCAGCCTTAAACCCCAACCTGAAAGGCGCTGAGCGATCTCAGCGGGTTTTGAGTCCATCTGTTCACGAAACTGGATGGAGCCGCTGATGCCCTAGGCCGCCTGCGCACGACCAACCTGCGGGACGTAGTGAGCGCGATCCAATACATCGTCGTGACCGGCTGTTAGTGGGGCCTGTTGCCGCGAGACTTCGCACCCTTCACGATCGTTCAGAGATACTTTTACGACTGGCGCAACGGCGGCCTTTTGCGCACCATCAACTATCGGCTGGTGATGGCGACGCGCGAACTGGAAGGACGGGTCCAGTCCTTCAGCTGGCGCTATCGACAGTCGATGCGTAAAAATGATCAAAAGTGGCGGGCCACGTGGTTTTGATGCGGGAAAACTGATCAAGGGCCGCAAGCGGCATATCACGGTCGGAAAGCTCGGGTTGATGGTCGGCGCCGTGGTGCATTCGGCCGACGTGCAGGATCGTGACGGGGCACTGATGGTGCTCCGCTCGATCCGCAAAAGCTGGCCTTGGCTGCGCCATGTCTTCGCTCCTCTCGGCGCTGCCATGCATCGCCAGCCGGGCAACGGACGGCGGCTATGCCGGGCCGAAGCAGCGCGACGCTCTCAAGGGCGAGCGTGACTGGCGGATCAAGATCATCAAGCGATCCGATGCCGTCGCCTCGCCAAAGACTGGGAAGCCGCCATCTCAAGCGCCAAGGCGTGGCTCCTGCTCACCCATATCCGTATTCTAAACAGACGCTTGGCGCGGCTTAACGCAGAGCCGGTGGAACTATGAGGCGGGTTTTTAGGCTGGAAAAGCCCCTTGGTCTATGAACGAAAGGCCGCTTAAGTGAGCATATGATCGGAAACGAAAGCGCGACAGCTCCAGATGAATGCAGTCATCGTCAGGTGCCTGCGGTGCATGAGATTTAAAAATACCCGATCGGATACTATTTGAAGTGCTGCCTGGCGGGCTTGTCGCCGCCGGCTTTGGGCAGGCGCGAGATGGCGCGGCGTTGCAGACAGCGATGCAGGGCTGAGCGGCCCAGATGCGGGATGGTCGGCCGAAGCTCGTGCAAGAAATCGTCCAGCGGCCGCGCTCAGTGACGGCGAAACGCGACAATCACCGCCTCGTCTTCGACGCTGAGAACCAGCGCCCGCGAATCTGTGGGAAAGTCCGCTGGCACCGGTGCGCGTCTGTCACTTTAGGGCCATCTTTGGATTGATTCCATAGCTCTTAGACAGTGCTCTCAGACTGTCCGAGCTTTTTCTGGATCACGCGCCTGACGGCCCCCGTCGTCGTGTGCTTCCGTGCAGGATCTGGCCGATAGTGCGCCCTTCAATTTGAGTGGTGATGTTGCACCATCAAAACTGGGGGGCAAGCACCTAGGTGTTCAGTTCTGGCATCTGGTGGATAGGGGCGAGGGTGAATCGTTTCCGGTTCTGATATCCATATCTTACAGATATATTCGTAGGACATTCAGAGCCCTCAACTTTTATGTGAAATTTTAATCCACCAATAAGTCGATGAGATGTGTTTTCAAGACATCACAAATTTCACAGTGACATCGTTTAAAAATGGCATAATTTGTCATACAGTTAAATTGTATGGCGATATCTGTTACCACAGACGAAAATAATTAATTTGGATTTTTCATTTATACAACTGACTTTTTGGCTTGATTAGCCAATGCACGATCTTTTTATCTCACGATTCATATCTAAGCGCATTGTTTTGAGCTAGATGGTGCTCTAGTTGGGAGGATTTTTGGGGATTTGGACGCCATTGTCGGTGAGAATAGTGTGGACTTGGCGGGACACGACTTTTCGCATGTGCAACAGGAACTCTCAGGCGGTGCGCCTGTTAACCTTTTCAGCGCGGTTGGTCAAAAAAATTCACGCATGCGGTCAGTTCCAACAAACTTTGAGAGCTTGCCCCGGGCTAACTGTGCTACTGCATTAAAAATATGAAAATGATTAAATTAAATATAACTTGAATATTTGGTAATACAATTTTTTACAAGACACATCGTAAAACGTCATGCTGATTCAGTCAAATATACAGCGACAAACTTTTCTGCTGCGCAATATATGGATGCAGAGCGCAGATACAATAATCAAAATTTAACAGCATATGTCATGTAGAATACATCGAACGTACTTTATTTGAAATATTTCAGGAAAGCAAGTAATAATTATTTTGTCTCAATCTTTAAATAGTCAACAGTGGCTCTCTTTTACCGTTTGGTCATCGTATTTGGTGTATTTCCCGATGCCATGCACGAACTTGTGCGAGTGGAACCTGCGATCACTGTAGCACAGCTCTGACGGCGAACGTTCTCATGGTGATATCTTGATAAGTTTTTCAATAGTGCAATATTAAAGTAATGAAGTTGGATAATATCATAAAAAAATTTGAATATTCAGCTGTAATTGAAATAATTATTGGTTTTATAACCCTACAAAATCAACTCTAATTTGAGATTTTTGCCAATTTAGGTCATAGCTTATGTCTCACCGAAGCCCAGTTTGCACGCCTGCAGTCATTTTTGCCCAAAAAGCCTTGTGGAGTACCGCAGGGCGATGACCAGCGGGTGATCAGCGGCATTCCCCATGTCATCCTGAGTGGGCTGATGTGGCGCGGCATGCCTGCTGCATAGGGCCCGCACAAGACCCTGTAAAATCGCCTCAGGCGCTGGCCGCCGAAAGCACGAACCGACACCGTGATGATCAACACCGCCCATCTTAAAATACATTGCACCAAGGGGAGCCTGCATAAAAAACGGGTTGTTCCCCGCCGGATTGGACGGACCAACGGTGCGTTGAGTCTAAATCTGCATTTGGGCCGCGATGCGCTCGGTTTGCCATTGAATTTGCTGAATTAAATGGCCCAGAGGCCTCGTCATCATGGAGATCAAAAGCGACCTCAAATTCATCGATAAAGTAATTTATATGAGTACTTCATTGTAATAATTGCAATTTTTTAGCAAAACATTGTAAATATAATTTATCAGTAGTTAATTTACTAGAAGCGTTTCACTCAATTTGGTGAGTAGAGTCAGAGTTTTATCTAAGAATTAGTTGGATAAAATTTCTTTTTCTTCAAAGGATGGACCTCTGCAGAACACGCAGGCCAACTTCCCAGCGCTTTTTTGTGCCACATCAGCCCAATTTATGGATATGCAATTGGCTTGTTTCTTGCGGTACGGCTTTGGGGTAAGCGAAAACACGGTTTACTGACCTCGAAGTCCCTTCCTTTCGGGCAGTGGCGTCATCCTGTGCGCGTGGCGCCAAATCAGCCACGGACACGCCGCCTTTGGCAGGGCAGCCATAATATGGGCCTTGGCGCAGTGGTTGGCCTATATCGAAGGTGCCTTAGCCAGACAGAAGTGGATCCTTGGGTTATGGAGTCTGAAAGTGATGGGGGATATTACTGTTCGTGTTATGATATCTCCGTATAAATAATTGATATATAAAATACACCTACCCATAAACCAAACACGACGCCCAATTTCATGGGCGCCGTGCAATTCCATAGCCATCCGTGCAGTGCCTCAGGTGTCGATGTTGGCAACCTGCAGCGCGTTGTCTTGGATGAATTGGCGGCGCGGTTCGACCACGTCACCCATCAGCTTTGAGAAAATCTCATCCGCCTCATCCATGTGATCGACCCGCACCTGCAGCAGTGTGCGCGCCTCCGGGTCGAGGGTGGTTTCCCACAGCTGGCCGGGGTTCATTTCGCCCAGGCCTTTGTAGCGCTGCAGCGACTGGCCTTTTTCACCAGCGGCGAGGATCACGTCCAACAGCTCCTGCGGGCCATGGATGCGCTCGTCTTTTTCCTTGCGGCGCAGCACGGCGGGGGTGCTGTAGGTTTCCTTCAACGACCCGGACAAGGCCCCAAGGCGGCGGGCCTCAGCCGATCCGAGCACGGCACCGTCGAGGGTGCGGACCTCCGCCACGCCGCGCAGCACGCGCGTCAGGCGCAGGCCGCCATTTGCGGTCTGCTCGCCGGTCCAGCCACGCTCAGTGTCCGGCGCGATCATGTCCAGACGTTCGGCCACCCGCTGCGCCAGTGCCGCAGGGTCACCCTGCAACGCTTCGGGGTCCAGCGCGCCAGCGATGGCGGCCTGTTCGATCACGAAGCGCGGGACGTTTGTGGGAAAGGACATCAGCGCATGGCGGGCTGAGCGGGCTTCTTCAACCACGCGCGCGAGGTCGGGGCCGGCCAGCTGCGTGCCATCGCCCAGCGTCAGCAGCGCGCCTTCGAGGCCCTGTGCAATCAGGTAATCTTCAAGCGCGTGCTGGTCCTTCAGGTAAACCTCAGATTTGCCACGCGCAACCTTGTAAAGCGGCGGCTGTGCGATGAAAAGATGCCCGCCTTCGATCAGTTCCGGCATCTGGCGGAAGAAGAACGTCAGCAAAAGCGTGCGAATATGGGCGCCGTCAACGTCAGCATCTGTCATCACGATGATCTTGTGGTAGCGTAGCTTGTTGATGTTGAATTCGTCATGGCCGATCCCGGTGCCGAGCGCGGTGATCAGGTTGCCGATCTCCTGGCTGCCCAGCATCCGGTCAAAGCGCGCGCGCTCCACGTTCAGGATCTTGCCACGCAGCGGCAGCACCGCCTGATTGTGGCGCGACCGGCCCTGTTTGGCCGACCCGCCAGCGCTGTCACCCTCCACCAAGAACAGTTCGGACTTGGCCGGGTCCTTTTCTTGACACTCGGCCAGCTTACCGGGCAGATTGGCGACGTCATTCTTGCTCGACCGCTGCACAATTTCACGGGCGCGGCGGGCGGCGTCGCGGGCCAGTGCGGCGGTGACCA
This sequence comes from Paracoccaceae bacterium, assembly GCA_047610385.1. Classification (GTDB taxonomy): domain Bacteria; phylum Pseudomonadota; class Alphaproteobacteria; order Rhodobacterales; family Rhodobacteraceae; genus JBOCEF01. The sequence goes on from JBLGAC010000002.1 coordinate 207,137, forward strand.
CCTTTTCGGCGATCTTCTTCGCTTCGGCGGGGTTTTCCTGCAGCCAGTCGGATAGCTTCTCATTCATCAGCGATTCGACGGCGGTGCGGACCTCGCTGCTCACCAGCTTGTCTTTGGTCTGGGAGCTGAACTTGGGATCCGGCACTTTGACCGACAAAATACAGGTCAGCCCTTCGCGACTGTCATCGCCCGACAGGACGATTTTTTCCTTTTTCGCAATCCCGGAGGAGCCGACATAGGCGTTCACCGTCCGGGTCAGCGCCCCACGAAAGCCCGACAGATGCGTGCCGCCGTCGCGCTGGGGAATGTTGTTGGTGAAGACCAAAACATTTTCGTGGTAGCTGTCGTTCCACCACATTGCGACTTCAACGCCAATCCCGTCCTTTTCACCGCGTACCACGATGGGCGCAGAAATAAGCGGGGTCTTAGACCTGTCAACATAGCGCACGAATTCTTCGACGCCGCCTTCATAGACCATCAGTTCTTCGCGCGGCTCAGCACCACGTTCATCGCGCAGATGAATTTTGACGCCGGAATTCAGGAACGCAAGCTCGCGCAGGCGATGCTCCAAGGTCTTCCAGACGAAATCGCGGTTGGAGAACGTGTCCAGCGACGCGAGAAAACGCACCTCAGTGCCCTTTTCGCCGTTCGCCGGGCCGGTTTCGCGCAGGGATTCGACCGTGTCGCCATGGGCAAACTTGGCGTAATGGGCCTTGCCGTTGCGCCAAACGCGCAGCTCCAGCCAATCCGACAGCGCGTTGACCACGGACACGCCGACGCCGTGCAGACCGCCGGAGACCTTGTAGGAATTGCTGTCAAATTTTCCGCCCGCATGCAGATGGGTCATGATGACCTCAGCCGCCGAGACGCCTTCTTCCTTGTGGATGTCCACCGGAATGCCGCGGCCGTTGTCGCGCACCGACACCGAGCCGTCGGCGTGCAGCGTCACAGACACCGTGTCGCAATGGCCGGCCAGCGCCTCATCGATGCCGTTGTCCACGACCTCGTACACCATGTGATGCAGGCCTGACCCGTCATCGGTGTCGCCGATATACATTCCCGGCCGTTTGCGCACCGCCTCAAGGCCCTTGAGAACCTTGATCGAGCCAGCGCCATATTCTTCGTCGGCGCTCGTGGACTGATCTTCCGACATGCGTGTGGATCCCATGTTCTTCTTATGACGCCACACCCTATCTGGACACGCGATTGGTGTCACGGGCTGAGGGCGCTTTTTGGCGGGTGCGGGCGGCCTCGGGGGGCGAAAATGCCCCCGCTCATCCGCCCGCCGCGCCCAAGGGGGCGCGGGTGCCCCGATCCGAGGGGTGGTGCGGCTTAGCCGACGGTGGATCCGGCCTTGGTTTCGCAGATCTCGATCATATGCGCGCGGGGGCCGAGGGCCTCGAACAGCTCCGCCCCGGTGCCGGTCATCCACGCCTGGGCGCCGAGGCCGCAGACCTCATCATAAAGCGCGGCACGGCGGTTTTCATCCAGATGCGCGGCGACCTCGTCCAGCAAGATGATCGGCGGGGCACCTGCATCGGCGGTCATCGCCCGCCCGGCGGCGAGGATCAGCGAGATCAGCAGCGCCTTCTGCTCTCCGGTGGAGCACAGCTTTGCCTCAACGTCCTTGGCGGCGTAGATGGCGGTCAGGTCAGTGCGGTGGGGGCCGGTCAGGGTGCGCCCGGCGGCGGCGTCGCGGGCGCGCCCGTTCTGAAAGGCGCGGCGTAGGCTTTCGGCGGCAGCGGCCGGGTCCGGGGTCTCGCCTTGGGCGATGGCAGCCGCAAAGCGGTCTTCGGGCGCGCCATCGAGGGCCAAGGTCGCGGTGGGAAATGCGGTGGCCGCGTTTTCCTGTGCCGCCGCAAGCCGCGCCACGACGCGTGCGCGCGTCAGTGCGAGGGCGGTGCCCGCCTCAGCCATCCGGTCCTCAAGCGCGCCAAGCCAGGCCGGGTCGCGCACATCGTCCTTCAGCAGCCGGTTGCGGTCGCGCATCGCCTTTTCATAGGCCAGCGCCGCATCGGCATGCCCGGGATCAAACGCCAGTGCGATGCGGTCCAGAAAGCGGCGTCGTTCCCCTGCGCCTTCGGTCCACAGCCGGTCCATCGCGGGGGTCAGCCACAGCACCGGTGCCAACGTGCCAAGCCGGGTCTGCGGCGCGGATTTCCCGTCGATCTGCACGCTGCGCCCGGCGCCACGGGTCAGATCAACCGAGGTTTCAATGTCATGGAGCGCGCCGGGAACCTGAAGCTGCGCGGCGACCTTCCAGCCGATCATGTCGGGACGGCGCGCCATGTCCTCAGCCCCTGCGCGGCGCAGGCCACGGCCCGGCGACAGCAATGACAGGGCTTCGAGCACATTGGTCTTGCCCGCGCCGTTGT
>JBLGAC010000003.1:0-196454 GCA_047610385.1 Paracoccaceae bacterium
CGCGGGCCGGGGCCGGGGCCGGGCAGGATTGGGGCCGGGGGCAGGGCTGTGGGGTGGGGCTGTGGGGTAGGGCTGTGGGGTAGGGCTGTGGGGTAGGGCGCAAACGAAACCGCCCCGCGCTTAGGGCGCGGGGCGGTTCCAGTTCAACGCCGGCGCGGACCGTTAGGTCTGCGCCGGAGTGTCAGCCGATCACTCGGAGATGGCGATCGTGGCGCGACGGTTGCGCGGCTCACGAACGTTGTCGCCGGTGTCGACGGCCAGTTCGGTTTCCGAACGGCCGGCTTTGGTCACGTTGCCCACGGGCACGCCGGCAGTGGCGGCACGCGAGAGCAGCGCGCCCTCGACAGCGTTGGCGCGGCGTTCCGACAGGCCCTGATTGTAGGCGGCGGAGCCCACGGTGTCGGTGTGACCGACGATCGAAACCAGCGGCTGCGCAAACGACTTCAGCGCGTCGACGACATCATCAACCACAGCCATGGCGGCGGTGGTCATGTTGGTTTTGTCGAAGCCGAAGTAGACCACGTAGTCGCCCTCAACACCGATGCAGGCGCTGAGTGCGTCGTCGTACATCGCTTTGGCGTCGTCGGCCGAGATGCACGCGAGCGCACCCTCAGACAGCGACTCGAGGTACTGATCCCAATAGGCCTGCGCCTTGGCGCAAGCAGCCGGGCGGGCGGAGGAATGCATCGCGATGGCATTCTGAAGCTCAGCCAGACCGTCCGCGGACACGCCCAGATCGGCGGGCGACCACGGCGCGACGCCGCCGGAAGCCGCAGCCTGCGACTTGGCGATGTACGCGGTCGCGTCCAGCCAGTTCACATCCTTGGTGGCCGAACGGGTGGCCAGCGCCTGATACTCACGCGCAAGGGCGGAGTTAAAGTCGCCGCCCGTGATCGACGAGCCAAGGTAGTTTTCTGCGCTGAAGGTGCCACCGAGGTTGGCGCCCGGCAGTGCCGTGCAGCCGGCAACGGCGAGCGCCGAAACCGCCATGAACATACGGGAAACCGTTTTCATCCCACTCTCCGTCTTTATTTCCGGCGCCTTAGCGCCTCAAGTTCTCGTTCCGCTCAGCTTCCGCTCGAATGGAAAGCTAGCCTAAGCCAAGGAATTGCATGAAACGCCCAGCGCATCAACATCATGCATAAGCGATGCTGGCCGGACGCCCATCCCCAACTGGATTAGTCACGCAATAACAACACTTCCCAGCCGGGACCCGATCCGTCGAAAATCAGATTATCCCCAGAACGCGCCCAATTGCACGTTTTCCCTTGGGGTTCGTGGCGAATGGGCCGAAATTCAATCGAATTGAGGCGAATTTGCAGCACGAAAAGCGATCTGCTGATTCTCTCTCAAGGCGAATTGGTCGCAGCCAGAAGCTGCCTCGCAGGCCCGGTGGGCAGCCATTTTGCGGGTTTGGGCGGCAGAATCGCGCCGCCGCGAAGCGCAAACATGCAAACGCCGCGCGAAGCATGGCTCCGCGCGGCGTGTGTGTCTTATTCGGCGCGCCCGTCGGGGCGGATCGGTCACATGTTGGGGTAGTTTGGGCCTTCGCCGCCTTGGGGCGTGCGCCAGGTGATGTTCTGGCTCGGGTCCTTGATATCGCAGGTTTTGCAGTGAACGCAGTTCTGCGCGTTGATCACAAAGCGTGGGTTCGACCCGTCCGCATCGCGCAGCACCTCGTAGACGCCCGCCGGGCAGTAGCGCTGCGCCGGCTCGGCAAACCGCTTCAGGTTGCGGGAGATCGGCAGCGACGGGTCTTCAAGATGCAGATGGCAGGGCTGCGCTTCGGCATGGTTGGTGAACGAGAACGCCACGTTGGTCAGCCGGTCAAAGGAAAGTTTGCCGTCCGGGCGTGGATAGTCCAGCACGGGGAAATTCGCGGCCTTGCCGGTGGACTCAGCGTCGGTCTTGCCGTGGGAAAGCGTGCCAAACAGCGGGCGCCCGATGATGGTGGAGCACCACATGTCCAGCCCGCCCAGCGCCAGCCCGCCCACCAGGCCAAACCGTGACCAGAGCGGTTTGACATTGCGCACCGGCCCCAGATCTTTGGCGATCGGGCCCGACCGCACGTCGGCGTCGTAATCCATCAGCTCATCGCCAGAGCGTCCCGCGCCGATGGCGGCAAACGCCGCCTCGGCCGCGGCTTTGCCCGACAGCATCGCGTTGTGATTGCCCTTGATGCGCGGCACGTTGACCATGCCCGCAGAACAGCCCAGCAGCGCGCCACCGGGAAACGCGAGCTTGGGCATGCCTTGCAGCCCGCCCTCAGCAATCGCGCGCGCGCCGTAGGCGATGCGTTTGCCGCCCGTCAGCACCTTGGCGATGGCTGCGTGATGCTTCCAGCGCTGGAATTCCATGTAGGGGTACAAATGCGGATTCTGATAGTTCAGATGGACCACGAAGCCCACATACACCTGATTGTTTTCAAGGTGATACATGAAGCCGCCGCCGCCAGCGTTTGACCCCAACGGCCAGCCCATCGTGTGCACGACCCGGCCAAGGTCGTGGTTCTCGGGCTTCACTTCCCAGATTTCCTTCATGCCCAGACCGTATTTCTGGACATCGGTGTCGCGGCTCAGATCGTATTTCGCGATCACCTGCTTGGCCAGGGATCCGCGCACGCCTTCGCCCAGCATCACGTATTTGCCGTGAAGCTCCATCCCCGGCTCATGGCCCGGTCCGGGGGTTCCGTCGGGGTTCAGGCCGAATTCGCCAGCGATCACGCCTTTGACTTCGCCGTTCTTGCCCCAGACCAGTTCCGAGCACGCCATGCCCGGAAAAATCTCAACGCCCATTTCCTCGGCTTGCTCAGCCATCCAGCGGCAGACATTCGCCATGGAGACGATGTAATTGCCGTGGTTGTTCATCAAAGGTGGCATCGGCCAGTTGGGGATGCGGATGTCGCCAGCCTCGCCCAGGATCAGAAAATCATCGCTCACGACCTCAGTCTTGATCGGCGCGCCTTTTTCCTTCCAGTCGGGCATCAGGGCATTGAGCCCGCAGGGGTCCAGAACCGCGCCCGACAGGATATGCGCCCCGACTTCGGAGCCCTTTTCCAGCACAACCACGGAGATATCGTCTCCGCCCAGTTGCTTCAGGCGGATCGCAGCGCTCAGCCCCGCAGGGCCCGCGCCGACGATCACAACGTCATATTCCATCGACTCGCGTTGGGTCTCAGACATGGGCCGGGCCTCCTCCCAAGGGAAGTTTGATGCAGTGCGTCACAGTTGGACCTAGACGGCGCGCGCCCGCCCGTCAATGCGCCAGCGTGGCGGCACGGGGGGCTTGGCCGTCGATCCCGGTGACGTGCGGAACGCTGTTTCACTAAATCCAAGATCGGCACCACGCAACATATCTACGCGCCATAAAGCAATGCAGTTCAAAATATGGATCAACATTACGCTTACGTCAACGTAAATATCTTACGCCAGCGACCAGACGCCGCAATCGCCTGCCATCCGCGCCCTAGGGGCCACGCACCCTCGACGCCGCCGCGCTGGGTTGTAGACTGCGCGCCATGACCGGCACTGATCCCTTTCGCGGCGACATCGACCTGTGGCCCCGCGACGCGTTGCTCGCGGCCTTGGCGCAGCAGGTCGATGCGGGCGTGTTCGACACGCTCGAAGGCGCGCCCATTGACCGGTTCGCCGCCAGCGATGCAGCTGCTGAGGCCGCCCGTGCCCGCGCCGATCAGCGCGCGCCCGCCGCCATCAAGACCCCCGCCAAAATGATGCGCGCGCCGGAGCCTGAGCCCGCGCCCAAGGTCGCCGCGGGTCTGGCCGCGTGCGCCCATGACCTGCCCGCCCTGCTTGCTGCCGTTCAGGGGTTTGAACGCTGCGCGTTGCGTGAGGGGGCCAAATCCACCGTCTTCGCCGACGGGCTGGCCGGCGCGCGGGTGATGATCATCGGCGAGGCACCGGGCCGCGATGAGGACCGTGAGGGCAAGCCATTTGTCGGTCGCCCGGGCGCGCTGCTGGACCGGATGATGGCGGCGATCGGGCTGTCACGCGGCGCAGCCGACCCTGCCGAGGCAGTTTATCTCACCAACCTTTCGCCTTGGCGCCCGCTGGAAAACCGCCAGCCCTCAGCCGAAGAAGCCGCGATGCTGGTGCCGTTCCTTGTGCGCCATATCGAACTGGCGCGGCCTGAATTTCTGCTGCTGATGGGCAGCGGCCCGTGGAAGGCGTTGATGCAGACCGATGTCGGCATCACCCGCGCCCGTGGCCGCTGGACCCGGTGGCGCGGCATCCCGCTGATGCCCACCTTCCACCCCGCCGATCTGCTGCGCACCCCGGCCCGCAAACGCGAGGCATGGCTGGACCTGCAACGCCTGCGCGCAGCCCTGGGCGGCGAGACCCCGCCAAACGCCTGAGCCCCAACCTGACCGGAGCCGATCATGAGCCGCATCGATCTATCCCGCCCATTCCAACCGATGCGCATCGCGGTGCTGACGGTTTCGGACACACGGGCGCTGGCGGATGACCGCTCTGGCGACACGCTGGTCAAACGGCTTGAGGGCGCGGGACATGGTCTGGCGGACCGTGCCATCGTGATTGATGACCGCGCGCTGATCGCGGATCAGCTGCGGGTTTGGGCGGCGGATCCCGCGATCGACGCGATCATCTCCACCGGGGGCACCGGGCTGACCGGCCGCGACGTGACCGTTGAGGCCCATCGCGACGTCTATGAAAAGGAAATCGACGCTTTCGCCACGATTTTCGCGCTGGTCAGCTATCAAAAAATCGGCACCTCGGCGGTGCAAAGCCGCGCCTGTGCGGGCGTCGCCAAAGGCACCTACATCTTTGCGCTGCCCGGCAGCCCGGGTGCCTGCAAGGACGCGTGGGATGAAATCCTCGTGAAGCAGTTCGATTACCGCCACATGCCCTGCAATTTCGTTGAAATCATGCCCCGGCTTGAGGAACACTTGCGCCGCAAATAGGCCCTCGCCGGGCGGCAATCTGGCGCGGCGCCATTGGCCACCCGCGCTGGCCCGGGCATTGAACCCGGCCGCCTGCCACGTGCCCATTTTCTTCGCCGAAGAAAATGACGCGCGCCCAGTTGTGGGCGCTGCGCCCTATTTGGGTGCCTTGCGCAGCACAGACACCCCCAGCGCCCCCGCCGCCGCATGGCCGGGGGACAGCGACATGCGCACCAGATCGCCGCGCTGCCACAGCTCTGAAAGATCGTCGTAGTGGCGCGACAATGGATGGCCGCTTTGCCCCGTCGCGGTGATGAACATTGAGGCGTCCGGGTCCGCGAAATCCACCACCATCCGGTAGCCTGCGCCATGGATGGCGGCGTGCGGGGTCTCGCCCTTGCCGCGGCTTTGGGCGCGCAGCAGGGTGAAATCGCCGCCGGACATCTGATGCTCGATGTCCGAGACGATCCGTGCGATCGGGTTGCGGGTCAGCACGTCATTGCGGTGGATGCCGCGATGGGCCTCGCCCCAGCGCCAGCCTTCGGGGGCGGCACCGTAAGCCTCCGACAGCCGCGCCAGCGCGTCATCCAACGCCAGGGCTGCGATGTCGCCGCAGGTTTCGACCTTGGGCGTCTTGTTCACGTCGCACCAGATGCCAGCGTCGTCGATGTTGCGGAACACCCGCTCCACAAACACCGGCTGGGGGCCCTCCACATAGGAAATCAGCGGCCCAAGCTCATCCTCGGCCAGCCTGATGGTCAGGCGCCGCATCCATTCGGCAAAGATCAGCGGTTCGGGCGCATGGGCCGACATTTCCCCGTTCCAATCGCCGAGCATGTCCAGCGCCCGGTCGCGCAGCGCCGCCGCCGGGTCTGAGGGCGCCGCCCCCCCCGCCCACCACATGTCGCGCGCAATCAGCGGCAGGACCGCGCGGGCCATTTCCGACACCGCGTCCGATTGCAGCGCCTGCGCGCTGTCGCGGGTGTGAAATTCGCGCGCCGAAAGTTGCCGGTCCAGCCGCACGATGCGGTACGCATCCCCCCAGCGATGGGTGATGTGGCGCGGAAAAGGCGCGTCGGTGGTGCGGTTGTTGGTGTTGGCCACGGCGCCTGAGGCGGGGCGCATCACGCGCGGGTTTTCCGCGGGCGCGATCCAGCCCTGCCAATCGCCCGCCGCGATCCAGCCCGGCGTCGGCAGCCGCCCCTGGGATGGGCTGTCCGGGCTGCGCAGCGGCACGCGCCCGGCCACCACCATCCCGACATCGCGCGCGTCGGCCATGGTCACGTTCATGCCCGGCGCGGTCAGCATGACCGCCGCGGCCTCGCCATCATCGATCGACCGCGACATCATCAGTGCCAGCGCGGCGGACAGGCTGGTGTCGTCCTCCCACAGCGCGGTCCAGCTGAGGGCAGCGACATGGCCCGCAGGCGTGACCACACCGACCCCGAAATGATCGGGCGCCAGCACGGGGCCGTGGCGGGTGGCGCGCAGCTCAATTTCCTCGGACTTGCCATCGGGCAGGGCGATCACCTCGCGGCGCGTGGTGAAGGGCTGCGATCCGTCTGGCGTCAGGTAGCGGGACGGATCGGCAGGGTCGATCTTTTCGATATAAAGATCTGCGTCGTCGATATAGGCCGCGGTCAGCCCCCAGGCGAGGTCGGGATTGCGGCCCATCAAATGCACCGGCATGCCGGGAATGGTCGCGCCGATCACGCCGAACGGGCCGTCGGGGCGCGGAAAGTCCAGATGCGCCAGATACCACATGGTCGGGGCTGAGAACGGCATATGCGGGTCGTTCGCCAAAATCGGCGCGCCCGCTGCCGCGCGCTCAGGCGCCAAGGCCCAGGCGTTTGATGCGCCTGCCTGATCGACGGGCGGGAACAGGCCGGGCATCACCGCGCTGCGGGCATCGTCGGGGTGGGTTTGCGGTGCGGGGCTGCTGGCCATCAGCGCCGACAGCCACGCCAATGCCGGGTCGTGGGTCGGCGCACGCGACGCCACATCGACGCCCGGAATGTTGAGGGCGGCGAACTCCGTCGCCTCAATCAAGGCGGGCGAGGGCGGGTCCGACAGGATGTCGCGCAGCCGCGCCGCTGGCAGCCGCAGGGCCAGTGCGGCGCGGCGCACCTCGGCCTCAGCCTGATCGGACAGGCGCATGGCCATCAGCTTGCCGATCGACAGGCTGTCAGCCGGGGTCCAGGGCGTCAGCGCGCCGCCGAACATAAAGAATTCAGGGGCGCCGCGGCCCAATGCCTCGTCCTGCACGGCCTGAATGCGCGCGTTCACCCCGGCGGCATAGGCGATCAGCGCGGTCTGCATTGCGGGCGTCTGATGCTTGATCCCCGCGCGCGCCAGCCGGTGCAGATCAAGGGCGCGCATCCGCCGGTCAAACGGCAGGGCCGCGGCGCCGAACAGCTCTGCCAGCCGTCCCTGGGCGGCGCGGCGCGCCAGTTCCATCTGCCACAGGCGGTCTGTGGCATGGGCAAACCCGAGGCCGAAGAAAACGTCGCCATCGGTCGCCCCACTGATATGCGGCGTCGCGGCGGCGTCGCGCACGATGCGCACATCGGCGGTCGGCCACGCGCCGGGGGCCAGATCGAAATCCCGGTCATAATCAGGCAGGGACCCCGCAACCAGCGTCCAGGCCAGCGCCAGTCCGACCACCGCCAATGCGGCGAGGGCTGCGAAGATCCGCACCAGCCAGGTGAAGATCAAGGAAAGCGACATGCGTGGAACCTCCGGGGGCGCGGATCAAGGGATGCAGCAGCCGATCCGCACGCTTGACCTGACCATTGGTGCGCGTCAGTTTCCACCCCTTAAGGCCGCTCATGCGGCGAAAATGTGCCTGCGTCAACGTGATCGGCGGCGAAGGCAAAGCTGAGGAGACGGAACGTCATGGCGAAATGCGCATTCATCGGGCTGGGCGTGATGGGGTATCCGATGGCGGGCCATCTGGTCGCTGCGGGTCACGACGTCACGGTTTACAACCGCACCGCGGCCAAGGCCCATGCTTGGGTGGACCAGCATGGTGGCAAGGCGGCGCTGACCCCCTCCGCCGCGGCTGAGGGCGCTGAATTCGTCTTTGCCTGCGTCGGCAATGACGATGATCTGCGCCAGGTGATGCTGGGCGATGGTGGTGCCCTGGAGGCGCTGCATGACGGCGCGGTGATCATCGATTGCACCACCGCATCCGCCGAAGTCGCGCGAGAGATGCACGCCCATGCCGCCGCGCATGGCGCAGGCTTTATCGACGCGCCGGTGTCGGGCGGGCAGGCGGGCGCGGTGGCTGGGCAGCTGACGGTGATGTGCGGCGGCGACAGGCCCGAATATGATCGGGCAGAGCCGGTGATCATGGCCTTTGCCAAGGCCAGCAAGCTGATGGGCGGATCGGGGTCGGGCCAGATCACCAAGATGGTCAACCAGATCTGCATCGCCGGATTGCTGCAGGGCCTGTCCGAAGGCATCGCCTTTGCGCAAAAGGCCGGGCTTGACCCCAAAGAGGTGGTGGAGGCGATCTCCAAAGGTGCCGCCGGGTCGTGGCAGATGGAGAACCGCTATGCCACCATGGCTGACGATGAATTTGAATTCGGCTTTGCGGTGGACTGGATGCGCAAGGATCTGGGCATCTGCCTGGCTGAGGCGCGCAGCAATGGCGCATCCTTGCCGGTCACCGCGCTGGTGGACCAGTTCTATGGCGAAGTGCAGGGCATGGGCGGCGGGCGCTGGGACACATCAAGCCTGGTGAAGCGCCTGCGCTGAGGCCTGCGCGGGCCCCGGACATGCAAAAGGGCCCCGCGGGGGGGCCCTTTTGCTGCGCACGCCGCCTGCGATCAGGCCGCTTTGCGCCAGCGCACCGCGCCCAGCATCGCCACTGACGCGAACAACAGCACCGCGGCGGGCGGCAGCGGCACCGCGCCGATGGGAATGTTCGGCGTCAAGGTCGCCCTGTTGAGCGCCACCTGATAGCCCAGATCGTCAAAGGACGCGATCGTGGTTCTGGTGATGTAGCTGGGCGGTGCCGTGCTCCCGATCGCCAGGCGGCCTGTCATCAGCGCCGCGGCCCCGCCGGCCCATGTTTCATCCCAATGGGCGTCGGCTGACCCGGGACCGAAATTTTTCTCCACCGGCACGAAGGTCGCGGCGGGCGCGTATTCGCTTTGATACGCCGCCAGCGCCGCGGCGCCGGTATAGTGCCCGGAGGTCGCGGTGCCGGTGACGCCGGTGCTCGGATCATAAAGGCCGTTCGTCTGCCACAGCGTGCCGAACCCCAGCGCATGGGCGATTTCGTGCACTGCGACATCGATCAGCTTGCCGCGGCTTTCCAGCGTGCCCAGATCCGCCTCGTCGAACAGCAGCACGCCTGTGGTGGCGTAACGCGTGCCCTTGCGCAGCGCGGTGCCGGTGACCCCGGCCGCGGCCAAACCGCCGCCGGAGCCGTCGCTGGTCACGGATTCGACGTTGATGGTGATGCCGTTCAGCGACACGCCCGACTTGTAATCAACGATTGCCGATTCCCAATAGGCCGCGGCGGCGTTGATCACATCAGTTTGCGATGCGCTGAACACGTTCACGTAATTGAGCGAAATCGCAAACCCTGCCGCGAGCGTGGCGTGCGCACTCAGGACAGTGACGACGCCAAACGTCGCGGCGAAGGTTTTGAAGTTGAACATTGAGCCTCGCTGCGCAGGGGGCTTGCACGCCGCCCGACTTACGCGGTCAGTGCGCGACGGGCATTCGCCTTGGACGCGCGCTGGCCAGATACGGTATCTTCAGACCCCGCCACACATACGAACACATTAACCTTGCTGGACGCCATTTTGCAACCACTCGATCATGCGAAACTGGCCGTCATGCGAAACTGGCCGCGCCGCCGCCAAAAGCCGGGCGGCGGCGCGGCATTCAGCGCACGATCCGTGAATATTTGGCACCTTCAAAGCTGACGCCCGCCATCAGACCTTCCTGCCCGAAGGTGATCGCGATCACCGGGCGGTTGGTGACGGTGGTGTTGACCTCAAGGTTCAGGCCCTCGTCCGGCACGGTCACCTCGGCGCCGGCGCTCAGCTCCCACCCATCGGCGCGGCGGAATTGCTCCAGGGCGTTGGTGGTCATGAAAAACAGCGCCTGCGAGGATTTCTGAATCCCGGCCTGAAAGCCAAAGCTGGCAGCCGCGAGCGAGAAGTACCCCACAGTCGCGCCATTGATCCGCAGGGCACCCTCGCCATAAGCGCCGCCGACCACAAAGCCTGCCTTGGCGATCTCAGGCATGATCAGCACGCCCTTGGCGCGCGCCGCCAGTTCGCGTGAGCCGCGCACCTGGCTGTAAAGAATGTTCATCGCGCGGTCGGTGCGCGCCTCAATCACCGTGGCGTCCGCGGCGTTGGCCTGGCCAGATCCTAGCACGGTGGACCCGAGCACGGCGGCTGCGGGCAGGGCGGCGAGGCCGGCCATCGCGCGGCGGCGGGTGAGGATGGTGTTGCTCATGATGGGCGCTCCGCTTCGGAAGTCGTTAAGGGGGTAACGCAGGACAGTGTGGCAATCGAAAGCGGCAGGCTCAAGGCCGTGCGGCGCGATGCGCGCGCGTTCGGGGGGACGAGCCCCCCGCTCACGCGCGCGCTTGGCGCCCGGTTCTGCGGGCGGGTGGCAAAGGCGGGGGTCAGCCCTTGGCCATCAGCGCGGCGGCGCGCGGGGCGTGATAGGTCAGCACCCCGTCGCAGCCGGCGCGGCGAAAGCACATCAGCGTCTCCATCATTACCTTGTCGCCGTCGATCCAGCCTTGGCGGGCGGCACCTTCGATCATCGCGTATTCGCCGGACACCTGGTAGGCGTAGGTCGGCGCGCCGAATGCGTCTTTGACCCGGCGGCAGACGTCCAGATAGGGCAGCCCGGGCTTCACCATCACCATGTCCGCGCCTTCTTCGAGGTCCATCGCCACTTCGCGCAGCGCCTCATCGGAATTGGCGGGGTCCATCTGATAGGTCTTCTTGTCGCCTTTCAGCGCGCCCGCGGCCCCCACGGCATCGCGGAACGGCCCGTAATAGCCCGACGCATATTTCGCGGCGTATGACATGATCATTGCGTCATGGTGGCCGGCTGCTTCCAGCGCCGCACGGATCACACCGATGCGCCCGTCCATCATGTCCGACGGGCCAAGGATGTCGCACCCGGCCTCAATCTGCGCCAGCGCCTGCTTTTCCAGCGCGATCAGTGAGGCGTCGTTCAGCACCCGTCCGTTTTCCACAATCCCGTCATGGCCGTCGGAATTATAGGGGTCCAGCGCCACGTCCAGCAGCACCCCCAGACCGGGCACCGCCGCTTTGATCGCGCGGGTGGCGGTGTTGACCAGATTGTCGGGGTTCCATGCTTCCTCAGCGCCGGGGGTTTTTTTCGCATCGGGCGTGTAGGGGAACAGCGCGATGCACGGGATGCCCAGATCCACCGCGAGGCGCGCCTGTTCAACGATCCGGTCCACGGTCAACCGGTCCACGCCGGGCATTGAGGTCACTGGCGCCGCGGCGTTGTCGCCCTCCATCACGAACATCGGCCAGATCAGGTTGGCTGGCGACAGCGCGGTTTCCTGCACCAGATCGCGGATCCAGCCTGCCTGGCGCAGGCGGCGGGGGCGGGCATGGGGAAAGGCGGCGAAACGGGGATGGGTCATGAAGCGGGTCTCCCTTGGGGCGGGATCCTTGCGTGCCACGCGCGCGCGGTGCGGGCAAGTCCCCGGGCGACGACGCCGCAGGGCGGGCGGGTCTCGCCAAGCGCGGCAAAACCCGTATAGTCGGCCCGAAGCCGCGCCGCGCGCTTTGCCCGCGCCGTGCGTGGGCGCGAACCCGAACGCCGGGGCTATGGCCTTGCGGCGCGCGTTTCAGCCGGGATGAAGCATGCTGGACACCACCACTTTTTTCTCGCCGTGGTATTGGGCGCTGGCGATGTCGGTCTGGGTCGCGATTGGCGCGGGCACTTATGGCGTGCCGCATGGCCTGATGCGCCGCGCTGCACGCATGGGCGCTGACGACGCGGCCATGGCTGACCGCATTGCCCGTGATTTCGCCGCACGGGCAGCAGCGTTCTGGCCGCGCTGGGGGCTGGCCTCAATCGCGGGAACCAGCTTTGTGCTGACCGCCCTTATGGTGCTGGCGCTGGTGGCTGGGTCCGAAGCGGCGCTGGGCCTTTTGATGATCGCTGGGCCCGCAGCGGCGCTGGCCGGGCTTTCGATGCATGAGGCGCTGCTGGTCCACACCCACCAGCCCCGCGCCGAGGTCCTGCTGGAGGTGATGATTTCGCGCCGCCGCATGAACCTGAGCGTGGGTGGCGGCGCGCTGGCGCTGACGGCGCTGATCGCGGTTCTTATGCATCAGGACCGGCTGATGTTCTTCGCGCCGATCTGACCGCCGACACCCGGCGTGATGGCAGTGAATGGGCTGGCGGGCACATCCATTTCCGCCTGTTGGCCGCACCGCACCAACCAGCGCGCTTGCACGCGGGGCCGCACCGCGCTACCTCGCGAGCATGGCCCGGACATCCCCCACCCCGACCAAGCCGCCCGTCGGCGCAACCCTCGCGGGCGGCGCGCCTGAGGGGCTTGACGCACGCCTGATCGCCGACCTTGCCGCACGGGCGGGCGGACCGGTGATCCATGTCGCGCGCGACGGGGTGCGCATGGCCGCCTTTGCCGAGGCGCTGGCCTTTTTTGCCCCCGACATTCCGGTGCTGCGCTTTCCCGCCTGGGATTGCCTGCCCTATGACCGGATTTCGCCCAATGCCGATGTCTGCGCCGCCCGCATGGGCGCGCTGGCCGCTTTGGCCGATGGCTGGCCGGGGGGCACGGGCAAGGACAAGCGGGGCGTGATTCTGACCACCCTTGCCGGGGCCACCCAGCGCACGCCGTCGCGCGATCTGGTGCAGGGCGCGTCGTTCACCGCTGAGGTGGACGGACCCCTGGACCTTGAGGCGCTGAAGACGTTCCTGGCGCGCATGGGGTTCAACCGGTCGTCCACCGTCACCGAACCCGGCGATTTTGCGGTGCGCGGCGGTGTGGTGGACATCTACCCACCGGGCGCGGATCTGCCTGTGCGGCTCGACATGTTCGGCGACATTCTGGACGGCGCGCGCAGCTTTGATCCGCAGACCCAGCGCACCGTTGAAAAGATCGGGCGGGTCGAACTGGCCCCGGTGTCTGAGATCATCCTGGATGATCCATCGATCACCCGCTTTCGCACCGCATACCGTGAATTGTTCGGGGCCGCGGGTCTTGATGATCCGCTGTATGAGGCAGTGTCGGCGGGGCGCAAGCATCAAGGGGCTGAGCATTGGGCGCCCCTGTTCCACACGCATATGGAGACGCTGTTTGATTTCCTGCCCGGCGCGCCGGTGTCCCTCGATCACCAGATTGAGGAGGCCCGCGCCGCCCGCTGGGACATGATCCGCGACCATTATGAGGCCCGGCGCGAGGCGATGGCCGACAAAAAGGGCACCATGGGCGCCCCGGTCTACAAGCCGATCCCGCCTGAAATGCTGTATCTGGATGAGGCCGGGTGGACCGCCGCGCTGGCCGGGCGCCATCTGCGGCGCCTGTCGCCAATGCCGCAGCCACCGGGGCCGAACTGCGTTGATCATGGCGGGCGGCTCGGGCGCACTTTTGCGGCAGAGCGCGCGCAGGAAGGCGTCAACGTCTTTGACGTGCTGGCCGATGTTCTGCGCCACAAGCGCAGGCAAAAGACCGTGGTCTTCGCGACCTATTCCGACGGCGCGCGTGACCGCGTCGGCACGATGATGCGCGATCACGGGGTTGAGGGCGTGCGCAACGTCGCCCGCTGGTCGGACGTGAGCGAAGGCCCCAACGGCCCCGTCCATCTGGCGGTCTGGGGGCTGGAGCACGGGTTTGAGACCGATGATCTGGCGGTGATCTCGGAACAGGATGTGCTTGGCGACCGGCTGATCCGCGCGCCGCGGCGCCGCAAAAAGGCTGAGGACGTTCTGACTGAGGCCGCGTCCCTGTCGGTCGGCGATCTGATCGTACATGTGGACAACGGCGTCGGGCGCTATCTGGGGCTTGAAACCATCACCGCCATGGGCGCGCCCCATGAATGCGTGGCGCTGGAATATGCGGGCGGCGACAAGCTGTATCTGCCGGTGGAAAACATCGAGCTGCTGAGCCGCTATGGCCATGATGATGGCATGCTCGACAAGCTTGGCGGCGGCGCATGGCAGGCCCGCAAGGCCAAGATGAAGCAGCGCATCCGCGAGATGGCGGAAAAGCTGATCCGCATCGCCGCCGAACGCGCGCTGCGCACCGCCCAGCGCCTGACCACGCCGGTGGGCCTGTGGGAAGATTTCTGCGCCCGTTTTCCCTATCAGGAAACCGAAGACCAGCTTGGCGCCATCGAAGATGTGCTGGCGGACATGTCGTCGGGCAAACCCATGGACCGGCTGATCTGCGGTGATGTCGGCTTTGGCAAGACCGAGGTCGCCATGCGCGCCGCCTTTGTCGCCGCCATGGCCGGGACGCAGGTGGCCATCGTGGCACCGACCACGCTGCTGGCGCGCCAGCACGCCAAAGGGTTCGAAGACCGCTTTCGCGGACTGCCGCTGGAGGTCCGGCAACTGTCGCGCTTTGTCACCGCCAAAGACGCGACTGAAACCCGCAAGGGGCTGGCGGCTGGCACGGTGGATATCGTGATCGGCACCCATGCGCTGCTGGCCAAGACGGTCAAGTTCAAAGACCTCGGCCTGTTGATCATCGACGAGGAGCAGCATTTCGGCGTCAGCCACAAAGAACGGCTCAAGCAGCTTAGATCCGACGTCCATGTGCTGACCATGACCGCGACCCCGATCCCGCGCACCTTGCAGCTGGCCATGTCCGGGGTGCGCGAATTGTCACTGATCGCCACGCCCCCGGTGGACCGCCTTGCAGTGCGCACCTACATCGCGCCCTTCGATCCGGTCACGGTGCGCGAGGCGCTGCTGCGCGAGCGGTATCGCGGAGGGCAGTCGTTCTTTGTGGTCCCGCGCTTGTCAGACCTGCCAAAGATGGAGGAGTTCCTGCGCGAGCAGCTTCCTGAGGTCACCTATGTCGTCGCCCATGGCCAACTGCCGGCGGGCGAGCTGGACGACCGCATGAACGCGTTCTACGACGGCAAACAGGATGTACTGCTGGCGACCTCAATCGTCGAATCTGGGCTTGATATCCCGGCGGCCAACACGCTGATCGTGCACCGCGCGGACATGTTCGGGCTGTCGCAGCTTTACCAGTTGCGCGGCCGGGTTGGGCGCTCCAAGGCCCGCGCCTACGCCTATTTCACCACTGAGCCGCGCAAACCGCTGACCTTGGGGGCCGAAAAGCGCCTGAAAGTGCTGGCGTCGCTTGAAGGGCTGGGGGCGGGCTTTACGCTGGCATCCCACGATCTGGACATCCGCGGTGCTGGCAACATCGTCGGTGAAGAACAATCCGGCCACATAAAAGAAGTCGGGTTTGAACTTTACCAACACATGCTCGAAGAAGCGATCGCGCGCATGAAATCGGGTGAGGGCGAGGGGCTGAACGACGATGACGGCACCTGGGCCCCGCAGATCAACCTGGGCGTTCCGGTGATGATTCCGGAGCTTTACGTGCCCGATCTGGACGTGCGGCTGGGGCTTTACCGCCGCCTGTCATCGCTGGAAACGCGCGAGGAACTGGAAGGCTTTGCCGCCGAATTGCACGACCGGTTCGGCAAACCCCCGCAAGAGGTTGAGATGCTGCTGCGCGTCGTGCGGGTCAAGGCGATGTGCCGCCGGGCCGGGATTTCGCGGCTCGACGGTGGGCCAAAGGGCGCGACGGTGCAGTTTCGCGATGATAAATTCGCGCGGCCCGACGGGCTGGCGGGCTGGCTGCAGGCGCAGAACGGGTTCGCCAAAATCCGCGACAACAAGGTCGTGGTGATGCGCGATTGGCAGACTGATGCCGAAAAGATCAAAGGCGCGTTCGGCATTGTGCGCGATCTGGCGCAGGTGGCGAAAAAGGGCTGGTCGGCGGACATGGTGCTGAAAGCCCCGCCGCCCTCCGCTGCCCCGCCCGCGCCGCCGGTGAAAAAACTGCTGAAGCCCTTGGACCCGCGCAGCATCCGCCAGCCGGGGCGGTTCGGCGCGAAGAAACCTTACGGCGATGGCCGCCCGCCCTGGCGTCGCTAGGGCGGGCGGCGCTGATCAGGCGCGGCGGCGCGCGCCAATCAGGCCCAGCAGACCCAGCCCGCCCGCCAGCAGCGGCAGCGCGGCGGGGACGGGAACGGCGGTGGCGGAGACCAGGATCTCGTTAGCACGAAATTGCCGCCGAGGTTGCCAGCGCCCGGCCCATCGTCGGGGAGGCTGGGGTCGCTCATCCCCTCAAGCCGCAGGCCGGTGACGCCGACAAGATTGACGTTATAGGTCAGCTCATAGACCGCGGTGGCCGGCAGCGTGCCGCCGACCAGCACCGAATTGTCGACAAGGGTGGTGAAGACCATGCCCGCGATGCTGGTGACGGTCGGGCTTTCCAGCATGGTCCAAGCGGCGGTCACGTCGCCGCCGTTTTGCAGCCCGTCGGCGAACGTGCTGCGATCATCGGTGGTGGTCGACAGGCGGAACCGGCCCAGAAGGTGGTTCCCGTATACTTGCATCAATCGGACGGTGAGGGACGAGGCGCTCAGATCCGCCGCGGTTTCCCACACCGCGGTCTGCGGGTCGGTCCCTGACCCGTCATAGATCGCCCAGCCATTGACTGCTGAGGCAGAGCCATCGATCGTCTCGCTGATGTTGAAACCACCGCTTTGACTGAGCGTCGCGGTGGCGTTCTGCAGCGCCACCGGCGTCGGCACGACCGCCGCCTGCGCGGTTTGCGCGCTCAGCGCCGCGCCAAGCAGCATGGCGCCCGCTATGATCTACAGGGGGCGCGTGGCGGAGGATGAAATTGCCATGATGATTTGCTCCGAAATGTCAGATTGATCGCATGCGGTTATCCAAAATCGGACCCGCACAGTCCTTGGCTGGGATCTATACTTAGCATGAACAATCTGTTAATGCCACGCGCAAGGCGCGACCGCGTCAGGTCACCGTCATGCCCAGTGCGATCAGCGCGAAGATCCCGACCTCAACCGCCACAAGTTTCACATGGGTGTCGCGCAGCATTGCGACGCTCAGGGCCTGCGCCTCGGCGCCTTGGGCGGTGGCGGCGATCACGCGGTTCTGGGCGTTGATCAAGGTGCGGCGCACCGGCTCGGTGGTGAACAGGTAGATGCCCCCGGTCAGCACGAACAACGCGAAGGGCGCGGCCTCACCCCCCGCTGCAAGGCGGAACAGACCAGTGACGGCCAGCGCAATGCCAACCAGCATCACCGCCACGAAGCGCAGCTTTTTCCCGTCGCTGTCGGCGGCCTTGGCGGCGGTCGCGGCGTCGATCTGTGCGCTGCCACGGACCAGCGGGCAGCGGCGCCACGCGACCACGGTCCACAGCGCCCGCAATGCCAGCGCCAGCACAACCCATTTCGTAGCCGGGTGTGACCCCAGAACGTGGAGGATGTTGGTCAGTCCGTTCATGCTGGTCATTGCGGTCATGGCTGTCTCCTGTCAGGGGGCTTCGTTCAGCTCTGCGATCACTTTGGCCCAGGTCTCAGGCGTCTGCGAGCCCTGAAGCGCATATTGTTGGTCTACGATGAAGGTCGGCACCCCGGTCACGCCGATTTCGCGGGCCTGGGCGTCCTCAGCGCGCACGTCGGCGAGGTCTTCGTCGGTGCGCAGCAGATTGGCGACCAGATCGGGGTCCATGCCCGCGGCCTCAGCAGCGGCGAGCAGCACGGGGTGGGCGGAGATGTCTTCCCCCCCCTCAAAATTGCGGCGGAACAGTTCGTCCACCACCGGGCCTTGCATGCCTTCAAGGCGTGCCCAGCGGATCAGCCGGTGCGCGTCGATGGTGTTGGGGGTGCGCGGGATGCGGGCGAAATCAATGGTCAGCCCGACCTCCGACGCGGCGAGGTCAATGGCACCGTAGACGCGTGCCGCGCCGTCTTTGCCGCCGAACTTGCGTTCCAGATAGGCCTGCCGGTCCATGCCGCCCGCCGGCATGTCGGGGTTGAGCTGGAACGGCCGCCAGAACAAATCAAACGGGTGATCAGGGTGCAGCGCCAGCGCGCGATCAAGCTGCGTCTTGCCGATGTAGCACCACGGGCAGATCGGATCGGAGATGATGTCGAGGGTAATCATAGGGGCAATCCTAGGGCATTCTGCGCACAGGGCAAATCACGTCTTGCGGCGTGGCCGTGGTGCGGTCCTTGGGGGGGTTGACCCCCCGGCGGCCCGGCGCCGCCCGAGAGCGGCGCGCGCCCCGCTCCGTAGCGTTGGCGCGGGGGGGCAAACGTAAAAAGGGCGGACCCGAAAGTCCGCCCTGGACGAACCTGAGGGTTCGCCATTGTCACGCCAACAAGAAGAGGCGTCTTATTTGATCTTACCTTCGCGATAATCCACGTGCTTGCGTGCAACCGGGTCGTATTTCTTCACCACCATTTTATCCGTCATAGTGCGCGAATTTTTCTTGGTGACGTAGAAGTGCCCGGTGCCCGCGGTGGAGTTCAGGCGGATCTTGACGGTGGTCGGTTTCGCCATGGTCTCGCTCTCCTGCCGGGGTCTTGCCCCGCATGCGACGTGCGGAATGCGCGCCGTTTCGTTAAACTGGAAGCCGCTTTCTACAGGGGCCAGCGGCGCTGTCAACCCGGGCTTCGCGCGATTGCGCGAAGCCCGGCAAGGATCGCGACGCCCGCCCCCGCAGCCCCCAGCACCCACAACATGCCATGGGGCGGAAACGCGTCAGCCATAACGCCCATCGCCGGAGGCGCGATCAGCGCGCCAACCCCGTATGAGAACAGGAACCCCGCCGTCGCGCGGCTGAGCGCGTCGCCTTCATAGCGCGCGCCCATCTTAGTCAGGGACACCGAATAGAGCGCCACCGCCATGCCCCCGACCAGCGTGACCACCAGCGTCAGCGCCCAGCCGTCGGGCGGCAGCAGCGCCATCGCCGGTGCCCCGAGCGCACAGACCGCCCCCGCCGCGATGATCACCATGCGCCGGTTCACGCGGTCGGCAGCAAGGCCCAGCGGGATCTGCAGCGCCAGATTGCCGACCGCGATCCAGACCGCGAGGCCGATGGCCGCACGTTCAGTCATGCCGATGCCGAGACCCCAGACGGGCAAAAGCGCGAAAGCACCCGATTCGATCATGCCGAACACGCAGACCGCGGCCATGATTGTCGGGTCAGTGCGGAAATACGCAAAACAGTCGCGGATCGGCCGGGGTGGGCCGCCAAGGCCCTGGGGCGCGTCATGCCACGCGCGAAACACCGGGATCGTGGCGAGCAGCGCCATGCCCGCGCTTGCCGCAAAAGGCGTCCAGCTGTCGACCTGCATCTGTTGCAAGGCAGCGGGACCGGCAATGAACCCCAGCGCCAGAAACACGCCATAGATGCCGATCAGCAGGCCGCGCCGGGCAGGGGGGGCACCCGCGACGATCCACAGCTCAGACCCAAAAAACGCCGCTGAGACCCCAAGCCCGAGCACGAATCGCAGCACTGTCCAGACCGCGATGTCCGGCATCAGGCGCAGCAGCAGCATGGGAATCGCGATCAGCAGCGCCGCGCAGATCAAAAGCTGCGGCAGCCCGATGCGCGACACAATCGCCGGCATCAGCGGCACCCCGATCAGCATCGCGATCGCGGGTGCCGCGGCGTTGATGCCGATGGCGGTGTTGCTGGCGCCCATCCGCTCCAGCGACAGGGCGAAGAGCGGATAGCTCATGGACGTGGCGAACCCGGTGATCGAGATCGCCGCGATCGGGGCTGCGATGCCGCGCAGCAGGAACGCCGGGGGACGCGTGTCGGTCATGAGGCCTCTGGGCGGTGCGGCGCGCCCGTGTCGGGGCCCCGGGGGTCAGAGCGCGTCGAAGTAGGACCGCTCTCCGGTGTGGTGGAAGAAGGGGACGGGGCGGTCAGCGGCCGGGGCGTGGAGGATTTCTTCGATCTCCGCCAGCACCACCTCGGTGATCAGTGGCAGCGCGAGCTTGCGGGCCTCGTGCAGCGTGACCCAGGTGAGATGCGACAACTCACCCGATGCGGCGCCGAAATCATCGGGATCACCCATTACCACCGCCGCATCCGCAAGAAAGAACCGCGCGTCGAAGCGTCTGGGCCGGAAGGGCGGGGTGATGGCGCGGAACACAAAGCTGAGCGCATCCATGGTCGGCACCACGCCGGTGTCGAAAAACCCGCGCCAACTTTCGGGCGCCTGGGCGGCGAGCTTTGGGGCCATTTCATCGTCCGGGCGCCCGATGCGCAGGCCGGTTTCCTCCCACGTCTCACGAATCGCGGCGAGGGCGAGAGGGATGGCAAGACCGCCGGGGCTGTTTTGTGCCAGACGCGCGATGCACGCGGCGGCAGGACCGTCGAGCTGGTCGGCGAGCAGGCCAAGCGCGTGGTCTTCAGGGTCCAGCGCGCCGCCGGGGAACACGAATTTGGACGGCATGAAGCTGGCGCCCTTGCCGCGCAGACCCATCAGCACGCGCGGCTCCTCGCCGTCGCGGCGCGCGAGGATCAGCGTGGCGGCGTCGCGCGGTGGCGGGGACGCAAGGCCGGGGCGTGGTGTGTCGGGGTGTGCGGTGTCGGTCATCTGCGGTCTCTCCCTGTCGGGCGGACTATGGACCGCGGCGCGCGAAGCTGTCCAGCGGGGGGCGCGCCGCCATCGCTGATGCGCCTGGCATGACCGGGGCGCCCGCGGCGCGGACCGGCGGTGCGCCAAGCCCGCGCCGGGGGCGCGTCAGTCGGGTTTAGATGCACCGGGGGCGCGTCAGTCGGGTTTGGCGGCGCGGGGGGCGTCGTCGAAGCCCCCCATCCGTGTTGCCCATTGCAGGCCGACCACCATCGCCTTGAACCGCGGCAGCAACAGCAGCGTCAAGCCCAGCACCACCACCGGCCACATCACCATGTGCACCCACATCGGCGGGGCCCAAACGTCGTTCACCAGCAGAAGCATCGGCACCAGAAGATGGCCAACCACCAGGATGGTGATCCATGCGGGCATGTCGTCGGCGCGATGGTGGCTCAGCGTTTCGCCGCAGACCATGCATTCGTCGCGCACGTGCAGATATCGGTCAAAAACCGGGCCACCGCCGCATTTGGGGCAGCGGCAGCGCCAGCCACGGCGCAGCGCGAGGCTGACCGGCCGCGCGCCATCTGGTGACTGGCCGTCGGCGTCGGGCGGCATCGGGAGGGCGGCGGAGCGAAGGTCCGCGGCGTGAATGTCTGAGTCTATGTGCATGTTTCCAAAATATGCCGGCTGCGCCCCTGCGCCAGTGCGCGAAGCGTCTTGCGGCAGCGTGTCGCTTGCCGCCTGATTTCGCGCCCCCTGAGGTTTTTTCCCCCGCGGTGCGACGGAAGCCCGCGCATCCGGCGTTACATGATTGAAGCCCGAGGCGGAGACCCCCGCCCGGGAGCAGACTTCAGGAGTAAAAAAAATGCGAAGCACCCGTCCCCTGATCCCCGCCTCCGTCGCCGCCGCGTTGATCATGTCTGGCCTGACAGGCGCCGCAATCGCCCAGGACAAAGGCATGCACTCGTCCCATGGCGCGAACCCGCAGATGGTTCAGCAGATGTTCGCGACCCTCGACGCCGACGGCGATGGCAAGGTGTCAGCCGCGGAAATGGCTGCCGGGCCCCAGCGCCGCTTTGACGTTATGGACGCCGATGGCGATGGCAAAGTGTCGGCCACGGAAATGGTTGAACACCGCGTCGCCCGGATGCGCGCCCATGTCGAAGCCCGCGTTGCGGGCATGATCGCTGAGATGGACGATGACGGCGACGGCACCCTCTCAGCCGTGGAAATGAGCATGGGCCGGCGCGCCGAACGCAAAGCCGAAAAGCACCATGCCCGCATGTTCGACCGCATGGACGCTGATGATGATGGGTTCGTCTCGCTTCAGGAGGCACAGGAAGGCGCGGCCAGCATGGCGAAGCATGGTCGGCGCGGGTATGATCATGGAAAGGGCGGCGAAGGCCGCGGCGCCATGATGCATCACGGTGGGGGCGGCGATCATGACGGCATGCGCCACGGCATGGGCATGGGGTCTGGCGACTGCCCGATGTCGGACGACAAGTGATCGAACGCCCTCGTCGCCGATGACGCGGCGGGGGCGCGCCGCGCGCGTGCGGCTCCCTTTTCACGCGCGCGTGGTGCACGCTGACCGATGGCTGCGGAAAGGCGCATGGTGATGCCCTTCGATGATGTCGGCGCGGCCGATGATGATGCGCTGGTCGCCCGTTTCGCCGCGGGTGACGGGGCGGCGGCGCGCGTGCTTGCCGATCGGCACGCGCCGCGGGTGCTGGCCCTCGCGCGCCGGATGCTGCGCGACGAGGCCGAGGCCGAGGACGTGGCGCAGGAGGCGATGCTGCGCCTGTGGCGCGGTGCAGGCGATTGGCGCCCCGGCGAGGCGAAACTGTCCACATGGCTGCACCGCGTGGCCGCCAATCTGTGCATCGACCGCATTCGCCGCCGCCGCCGGATGTCGCCCGACGCGCCGCCTGATCTGGCGGATGAGACGCCCTCAGTGCTGGCCGGGCTGGCGGCTGAGGAACGCGGTGCTGCGTTGCGCGCCGCCCTTGAAAATCTGCCCGACAGGCAGCGCCAAGCGTTGGTTCTGCGCCATTTCGTCGATCTCTCCAACCCGGAGATCGCTGCGCAGATGGATCTGAGCGTTGAGGCAGTCGAAAGCCTGACGGCGCGCGCCCGGCGCGGTCTGTCAAAGGTGTTGACCCCGCGGCGCGACGCGCTGGGGCTGCACGATCTGGGGTTCGGCGCATGAGACCGGAGGCGAGAGCATGACCGACATGACCATCGAGACGTTCGAAAGGCTCGCCCTGATCCATGGCGGAGCGATTGTGGACTGGCCCGTGGCGCGGCAGGCCCAAGCGCTGGCCTTCGCGGCGGGGTCCGCACCCGCGCGCGCCGCGCTTGAAGATGCGCGCGTGCTGGACGCCGCGCTGGCCGACCTGGCCGCTGAGGCGCCGCCCCCGGTGCCTGACGCGCTGATCGCGCGCATCCTTGGCGATGCTGACCGCGCGCTGGCTGAACGGCGCGCGGTGCCCGATGTGCCAGGCGCTGAGATCTTGCGCCCCGTCTTTGGCAGGGCGCGCTTTGCCGGGCCGCTCGCGCTTGCGGCCAGCGCCGCGATTGGCGTGTTCATGGGATGGAGCGCGCCAAGCGATCTGGGCGCGCCGCTCGCTGCTGTCTCGGCCTATGGGGGCGCGCCCGCCGCGATCGCATGGCAGGGAGAGACGTTTATGTCCGCCGATCTGATGTCGAGCGACGATCCCTTTGCTGCCCAATGAAAACCGCGCCGCTTTTGCCTTTGCCCAAGGACCCCCGCCCATGATCGACCCGACCGAACCTGCCACGGCCCCCAAGGCCGCCAAGCGGCCCCGCGCCTGGGTGGGCTGGGTGTTGGCCGGCTCGCTTTGTGTGAATCTGTTGCTGGTGGGGATCATCGGCGGGGCGGTGCTGCGCCATGGCGGCCCGCATCCCACGCCGCCCGCCGGGATCGACCCGGTGTCGCTGATGCGGGTGATGCGCACCCTGCCCGAAGACCGGCGCGACGAGGCGCTTGAGATCCTGCGCGATCACCGCCCGAAATTTGAGGCGCTGCGCCCCGCGCGCATCGCAGCGCGGCTGGCGATTGCCGATGCGCTGGAGGCCGACCCGATGGATGGCACCGCGCTGGCAGCAGCGCTTAACACCGCACGCCGATCTGAGGCGGAGGGGCGCGCGGTGATCGACGATGCCTTCGTGCAATTCGTGGCGCGGCTGCCGCGTGCGGCCCGCAGCAAGCTGGCCGAGGAAGTCCGCGAAGCGCGCCGTTGGGGCGGGCGCCGCCGCGACGGCGATGGTGAACACGGCCATGGCGGGCATTGGCGCCAGCGCGATTGATCCGGTGGCTGGACGGCTTGGGGGAGGGGGGCGCATCGCCCCCTTTTTCATGGGCCGGATGGGGTGATCAGGCGGCGCGGGTGGTGGTGACCTTGTTGCGGCCGGCATTTTTGCTGGCGTACAGCGCCTCATCCGCGCGGTTCAGCAGGCTGCGCGCGGTGTCAGCAGGCGGGGGCACCGGGGCACCGCCCGAGATGCGTGGCGCGGCGCCTTCGGCCATGCCGGTGGCCTGTTCGGGGGTGGATGTCTCAGCCTCGGGCCTCGGCGGGTGCGCGACGGTCAGACCCGCGGACACGGTGACCCGGATCTGGCCCGGCGCGGCGCCGATGGTGAAGGGCTCTTCCTCTACTGCGCGGCGCACGCGTTCGGCGACGATGGCGCCGCCGTCTTCGTCCGCGTCGGGCATTGCAACGAGGAATTCTTCCCCCCCCATGCGCGCAACAAGATCGACGCCGCGGACATTGGCCTGCAGGCGGCGGGCGAATTCCGACAAAACCTCATCCCCTGCGCCATGGCCGTGGGTGTCGTTCACATCCTTGAACCGGTCAAGATCGAGCAGCATCACCCCCAGCGGCACGCCCGCGGCGGCGCATTGGGACATCATGCGGTTCAGATGCGTTTCGGCGTAGCGGCGGTTGTAAAGCCCGGTCAGCGGGTCGGTGATCGCCATCATCAGCCCATCGCGCAGCGCGTCGCGCAGCCGGTCCGAATACCGTTTGCGGCGCAACTGGCTGGCAAGGCGCGCGACCAGTTCGTTGCCGTCGCAGGGCGTTGAAAGGTAATCGTTCGCGCCCAGATCCAGCCCCGCTGCGGCGCCTTCCAGATCGCCCGGGCGGACCAGCATGATCACTGCCACATGGCGGGTGGCTGGCCGTGCGCGCAGGGCGGAAATCAGGCGCAGGCCGTCGCGGCTCTGGCCCAGATCACGCTCCAGCACCAGCGCGTCGGGCGGGTCGCGTTCGGCGTCGGCCAAGGCGGCGCGGTCGTCGCGGGGCAGGCGCACACGCACGTGCAGCTCTGCCTCTAGCAATGCGGCGCGGGCACGGGCATGGGCGGGGTCGGCGCATAGCAGCATCACATCGGCGCGCGGTCCTTCGCCTGACAGGGGGCAGGGGCTGGGCGCGTCGATGCCAAGCGCCTGGGCGGTTTCATCGCGCAGGCGCAATTCATCCACCATCATCTTCATGCGCACCAGATTGCGCACCCGCGCGAACAATTCCAGATCCGAGATCGGCCGCGACAGGAAATCATCGGCGCCCGCGTCCAGACCCTTGATCCGTTCTTCGGCGGTGTTGCGTTCGGTCAGCATGACCACGGGAATATGCGCGGTGCGCGGATCGGCCTTCAGCAGGCGGCAGGCTTCATAGCCGTCCATGCCGGGCATGCGGATGTCGAGAAGAATCAGGTCAGGCTGCTCGCCCACCGCCTCAGTCAGCGCGGAGGGACCGTCGGCCGCCGTGAAAGCTTCGTAATAGGCTGAGCTCAACCGCGCTGCGAGCAGCATGCGGTTGGCGGCCACGTCGTCCACGATCAGGATGCGACCTGACATGCGGTTGTCCTTCTGCACAACAATCTACCGCGCCTCACGGGGCGCCCAGACGCGAAACCTGCGCCGCAGACTGCCCGAACGCGGTGCGCGTCGCGGGCTGTCGCGCGGCGATGACAAAGCCGATTGAGCCTGCCAGAAAGAGGGAACTTTGCCCTTGCCGCGTCGCTGCGCAGGTCCACTAAACCGGCAAACCCTTAACGAAGGATTTATCTCCATTGAGGAAAATTGGACGCGAACTAAAATCGAAAGGTGCGCAATGATCTCCCGGGATGGTGCGGAAACGCTTGGCGTGCAGGCGCTGGGCTGGCTGGCCGGGCGTGACGACACGCTTGAATCGTTCCTCGGGGCCGCGGGCTGCGCGCCAGAGGACCTGCGCATTAGGGCGAAAGAGCCTGAGTTCCTTGGCTTCGTGCTCGATTTCCTGCTGGGCGATGAGGCGGCGTTGATGGCGTTCTGCGACGATGTCGGGGTCAAATACGGGGCCCCGATGCAGGCCCGCGCCATGCTGCCCGGCGGTGACGCCTGGCACTGGACCTGAGGGGCAAAAGTTAACGCCGCCAGCGCTTGCGAATCCCCGCCAGCGGGCGGATATGATGGGTCATGTCCCTGACCCCCGGATTTCTTGAAGATCTGCGCACCCGCGCAAGCCTGGCCGACATTGTCGGCCGGAAGGTGACGTGGGACCGGCGCAAATCCAACGCTGCGCGCGGCGACTGGTGGGCGCCATGCCCGTTCCACGAAGAAAAATCCGCGTCCTTCCACGTGATGGACCGCGAGGGCTATTACAAATGCTTCGGCTGCGGTGCCTCCGGCGATGCGATCACCTTCCTGCGTGAGCTGGAGAATATGAGCTTCATCGAAGCGGTGCGCGCGCTGGCGGCCGAAGTGGGCGTTGAAATGCCCGATCAGGACCCCCGCGCCGCCGCACAGGAAGAAAAGCGCAAAGGCCTGTCCGACGTCATGGACCTGTGCGTGAAATGGTTCCGCCTGCAATTGCAGACCATCAAGGCTGAGGCCGCGCGCGACTACCTCAAGGGTCGTGGGCTGACCGGGGCGACCGCGAAACGCTTTGAAATCGGCTATGCGCCCGACGACCGGTCGGGCCTGCAGGATCATCTGGCTGGGAAAAATATCCCCCTCGATGACATGATCGCCTGCGGTGTGCTGGCAAAATCCGATGACGACCGGGTCTATCCGCGGTTTCGCGGGCGGATCATGTTCCCGATCCGCGACGGGCGCGGGCGCTGCATTTCCTTTGGTGGGCGGGCGATGGACCCGAACGCCAAGGCCAAATACCTGAACGGGCCGGAGACCACGCTTTTTGACAAGGGGCGTAGCCTCTACAACGTCGCCATGGCGCGTGAGGCGGCCGGGAAATCAGGCCGCCTGATCGTCGCTGAGGGGTATATGGACGTGATCGCGCTGGCTGAGGCCGGGTTCGCGGACGCGGTTGCCCCGCTGGGCACTGCGGTCACGGAAAGCCAGTTGCAGCTGATGTGGCGCTTGACCGAAGAACCGACCATCGCGCTGGATGGCGACGCGGCGGGGATCAGGGCGGCGAACCGGATGATTGACCTGGCGCTGCCGCATCTGGGCCCCGGGCGCACTTTGCGCTTTTGCATCATGCCCGAGGGGCTGGACCCCGACGATCTGATCCGCCAGCGCGGTGCGCCAGCGATGGAGGCCGCGCTGACTGCAGCCCTGCCGCTGATCGACATGATGTGGCGGCGTGAGACGATTGGCAAAACCTTTGACACGCCGGAACAGCGCGCGGCGCTGGACGTCGCGTTGGGGGATCTGGCGCGCAAAATCCCAGACCGGCGGCTGCGCGGCCACTATATCGATGCGCTGATGACCCGGCGCTGCGCGCTGTTCGGCATCGAAAAAACCGCCTCCGATCCTGGGTGGGACGCCGCGCCGCAGGCCTTTGCCGCCCCGCCCGCCCCCGATTTCGCGCGCGATGCGCCATGGGATGCTGGGCCGCCGCCCATGGACGACCCTTACGCCGATTACGGCGCGCCGGGCCCGGAAATGGACAGCTATTCGGGGGCCGATTTTGGTGCCCCGTCCCAGCCGTCGCCGCGCCGTGAGGTGTTCAAGCCTTGGAAAAAAGACGGCGGCAAATGGCGCAAAGGCGGGTTTGGCCGCGACGCCCCGCCCGAAGGGCCGTCGCCCGAAACCCGCGCCAGCGTTCTGGCGCGGACGGGTCGGGCGCGCAGCACCGTGACCCTGTCGGTCGCGGCCGAGGACGCCGCGCGTGTGCGCGAATCGGCCATCCTCGCCGGTGCCATGGCCCATCCGGTCGCCGCCGCGGCGTTGGAGGACACGCTGGCCGGGGCACCCTTTGTGAACGTTGATCTGGCGCGGCTGCGCGATCACCTGCTGGACGCGCTGGCTGACGCGCCTGAGGGCTGCGGATCCGCTGCCTTTCGCAAGTTAATCGACGCGCGGCTGGGGGGCGATGCGTGGCGCGCCGCCGGGGCGCCCGCGGCGGTGGCGCTGACCCGCGCGCTGCGCCCGGATGGCGATCCGGAGGCAGCCGCCCTCGCGCTTGGCGAAGTGCTTGATCGCCACAGCGCGATTGTCTCGGCGCTCGACGAAACTGAGGATGCCGCGCGGTCATTGCTGGAGGACGGCGCAGGCGAGGACATCACCCATCGGCTTGCGGCAGCGATGCGCGCGCGCGACGGCGCGGCGACCGTTGGGCGAAAATCCGAATCATCTGATGACGATGCGGAGGCGTCACGTCGCCTGTGGGCCTTTAACATCGCGCCAAACTCCGGCAATAAGGGGTAACTAATCCTCCGGCCTAGGGGTGATTCGTAAAACGAATCACCTATATGATGTCGGATAGAATTCGCGCAGTTGCCTCAGCCCGTGCTGGGGCAGGCCCGACCGTTGTCCCTGATCCCCATCAGGGCCTTCCGGATCTGGCCGACAGGAGATGTGCATGGCCGCCAAGGACATCGACGACGCCCAGAAGGACGAGGATCAGACCGAAGCCGCTGGCCCGATGCTCGACATCAGCCAGACCGCGGTCAAGAAGATGATCGCGACGGCCAAGGCCAAGGGCTACATCACGTATGATGAGCTCAACAAAGCCTTGCCGCAGGACCAAGTGTCCTCGGAACAGATTGAAGACGTGATGGCGATGCTCTCTGAGCTTGGCGTCAACGTCGTTGAGGAGGAAGAGGGCGAGGCGGATGATCCCGACAAGCCCGAAGAATCCAAAGAAATCGCCACCACCAGTTCGTCCTCTGAGACACTGGACCGCACTGATGACCCAGTGCGCATGTACCTGCGCGAGATGGGTTCGGTTGAGTTGCTGTCGCGTGAGGGCGAGATCGCCATCGCCAAGCGCATCGAGGCTGGCCGCAGCACGATGATCTCAGGGCTGTGCGAAAGCCCGCTGACCTTCCAGGCGATCACCATCTGGCGTGATGAGCTTCTTGAAGAAAAGATCATGCTGCGCGACGTGATCGACCTCGAAACCACCTTTGGCCAAGCGCTTGTCGACGACGCCGAGGACGAAGAGGTTATCGAAGCCGCCGCTGCGCCCGAGGCCAAGGATGACGAAAAGCCTGCTGTTGAGCCTGAGGGTGGTGAAGAAGCCAAAGCCAAAACCAACGATGATGACGACGAGGAAGAAGAAGAGCAGGCGAACCTGTCGCTCGCTGCGATGGAGGCCGCGCTGAAGCCGCGCGTTCTCGAAGCGCTCGACCGAATCGCCGATGATTACCTGCGCCTGCGGGACATGCAGTCAAACCGCATCGGCGCGGCGTTGTCGGAAAGCAAGACCTTCTCCTCAGGGCAAGAGCGCGAATACCAGCGCCTGCGCTCTGAAATTGTTATTTTGGTGAACGACCTTCACTTCCACAACAACCGCATCGAAGCGCTGGTTGATCAGCTTTACGGCATCAACCGCCGCCTCATGACGCTTGAAGGCCAGCTGGTGAAAGTCGCTGATCTGTGCAAGGTCAACCGGCAGGAGTTCGTCAAGCAGTACCGCGACAACGAACTCGACCCCGGCTGGACTGAGCGTGTCAGCAAGCTCAAGGGCAAGGGCTGGACGCTGTTCGGCACCAAACACCGCGAAAAGATTGAGGAAACCCGCGACGAAGTTGGTGAAATCGGCCAGCATGTCGGCGTCGACATCCCCGAATTCCGCCGCATCGTGCAGACTGTGCAGAAGGGCGAGAAAGAAGCCCGCATGGCGAAAAAGGAAATGGTTGAGGCAAACCTGCGCCTCGTCATCTCCATCGCCAAGAAATACACCAATCGCGGCCTGCAGTTCCTAGATCTTATCCAAGAGGGTAACATTGGCTTGATGAAGGCCGTGGATAAGTTTGAATACCGCCGCGGCTACAAGTTTTCGACCTACGCCACCTGGTGGATCCGGCAGGCGATCACCCGGTCCATTGCGGACCAGGCGCGCACCATCCGCATCCCGGTGCACATGATCGAAACGATCAACAAGCTGGTCCGCACCGGGCGCCAGATGCTGCATGAAATCGGCCGCGAACCGACGCCTGAGGAACTGGCGGCCAAGCTCCAGATGCCTTTGGAAAAGGTCCGCAAGGTGATGAAAATCGCCAAGGAGCCGATTTCGCTTGAGACCCCGATTGGCGACGAGGAAGACAGCCAGCTCGGCGACTTCATCGAGGACAAGAACGCGGTTCTGCCCTTGGACAGCGCCATTCAGGCCAACCTCAAGGACACCACCACCCGGGTTCTGGCATCCCTGACCCCGCGCGAAGAACGCGTGTTGCGCATGCGTTTCGGCATTGGCATGAACACCGACCACACGCTGGAAGAAGTTGGCCAGCAGTTCAGCGTCACCCGCGAGCGTATTCGCCAGATTGAGGCGAAGGCGCTCAGGAAACTCAAGCATCCGTCGCGATCCAGAAAGCTGCGCAGCTTCCTCGATCAATAAGATCAGTGGCGATGATGAAATGGAGGCCGGGTGGAAAAGCCCGGCCTTTATGTTTGTGGCAAGCTGATCAGATTTTGATGTTTGCGACAGGCAGTTCATGCATTAAATTATTGACGATTGTTGATGACAGCGCACTGGACTTGCAGTTGGTTGGCCATTCCTGCGAGCCACGCCCATCGCCGCCGCACCTGCCACATCTAATCTCGGCTTTATGTGGACGCTGTCAGGCGGCGTGAACACGCCGGTCAGTACGCGGATCAACGTCTCGTCCGCGGTGACCACGCTCAACAGCGTTGCCTTCACCATCGGCGTTCCGATGAGGTTGGGGCCTTTTTCCCCAGCGGTGAAGCGGCTGCTCGCGATCCCCAGATGTTGTACCGAGGAGCGTTGTGCAGCTCCGTCAATGGAGGAGATATGGGACATGGTCTGGGCCCCTCCGTTCGATGCAATCTGCGCGGATATGAGGATCGCGCACTGACGGACGCAGGCCTGACATCCACGGACAGATGACTGGTCTGTCCAGAATGCCATCGCTGGCCACGCGCAGCTGATGCGGCATCTGCACAACATTCTGGACGCCTGCAGTCACGCTGGAAAGCGGAAGGGCGAAAAATGGAAAACTACGGTGGAAAAATCTCTGAGACGTTTGGGCGAAAATCAGATTTTTCCCGTAAAAATCCACGCCAACACAGCATGGAGACTCACATCTCGGTCAATAAAAAGGGAACTCCCATAAGGTGCACGCTGCGATTCAAGGCTGAAAATCGGGTGCTAATCATGATCGTCAACGCCGCATGGGCGCTGCCTTTGCGTCTTCGTGCCGCCTGAATGGCCCCCGGCCATCCATCGGCAGCCCGCGCGCGCCTGATGGCAGTCTGCGGCTCGCTGGCGATGGCCCGTCCCGGTGCAGGATCTGGCGCGCACCCTTCCCCATCCGTGCCCCGGAGGGGGTGATGGGGGAGGACCCTCCCCCGCACTTGCCGAAGCGAAGCGGTAGGCGGAGGGTGGGGGAGCGGGGGCGCCAGCCCCTCGACCGCGCACGCCAGCGCCCCAAACGCAAACCGGCGCCGAGGGGAGGTTCCCGGCGCCGGTTTTCAGATCTGACAGTTACGCGGTCTCAGCCAGTCATGCCGTCCCAGAACGATTTCACCTTGCTGAAGAAATCGGAGGTGTGGGGAGAGTTCTCCCGTCCCGCCTCATCAAATTCCTTCAGAAGTTCTTTCTGGCGGGCGGTCAGGTTCACTGGGGTTTCCACGGCAAGCTCCAGATACATGTCGCCGCGCCGTCCACCGCGCAGGCTTGGCATGCCCTTTTCGCGCAGGCGCAGCTGTTTGCCGGCCTGAACGCCTGCGGGCACCTTCACGCGTGACCGTCCGCCATCGATCAGCGGGGGTTCAATTTCCCCGCCAAGGGCGGCGGTGGTCATCGGCACGGGGATGCGGCAGTGCAGATCGGCACCTTCGCGCACGAAGATCTGGTGATCTTCAACCTCGATGAAGATGTAGAGATCGCCGGGGCCGCCGCCCTGAAAGCCTGCCTCGCCCTCGCCCGCCAGCCGGATGCGTGTGCCGGTTTCGACGCCTGCGGGGATGTTCACCGACAGGGTGCGGTCTTTTTGCACCCGGCCTGCGCCTGCGCATGATTTGCAGGGGTTCTTGATAATCTGACCGCGTCCGGCGCAGGTGGGGCAGGTGCGTTCAACCGTGAAAAACCCTTGCTGGGCGCGCACTTTGCCGAGGCCCGCGCAGGTCGGGCAGGCCACGGGTTCTGCGCCGCCCTCAGCGCCGGACCCATTGCATCCCTCGCAGCGCGCTGATGTCGGCACGTTCAGCTGCGCGGTCTTGCCGCTGAACGCGTCTTCCAGATTGATGCGCAGGTTGTAGCGTAGGTCTGAGCCGCGCCGCCCGCGCTGGCGTGCCTGGCCGCGGCCGCGCTGGCCCCCCATGAAATCACCGAACAGGTCGTCGAACACGTCCGAGAATGCTGAGGCAAAGTCAGGTCCGCCCGGTCCGCCCTGGCCGGGGCGCTGGCCGCCGCCCATGCCGTTTTCGAACGCGGCGTGGCCGAACTGGTCGTAGGCTGCCTTTTTCTGCGGATCCTTCAGGATCTCCCACGCCTCATTGGCCTCTTTGAACCGGGACTCGGCGTCAGGATTGTCGGGGTTGCTGTCGGGGTGAAATTCCCTCGCCTTGCGGCGATAGGCTTTCTTCAGGTCTTCGGGCGCCGCGTCACGCGCGGCGCCGAGAACCTCATAAAAGTCTTTTTTGGCCATGTTCGCATCGTCTCCGTCCGGGGCCGGGGGCGAACCCTCGGCGTCAGGTGGACCAGCGGAAAAAGGGGGGCACCGCCCGCCCGGGCCCGGCATGCAGCGGCCCCGCCCCTTGCGGGGCGGGGCCGTGCGGTGCGCGGGGGATCCGGGGCGATCTGCGCCCCGCGCCTCAGCCCGCTTTGCGGTCGTCGTCGTTCACTTCGGTGAAGTCGGCGTCCATCACGTCGTCGCCATCGGCCTTGGCGTCGGCCTTCGCGGCGGCTTCGGCTTCGGCGCTGTCCTCGGCGGCGGTCTCGTCGGCCTGGGCCTTGTAGATCGCCTCACCCAGTTTCATGGCCGCTTCGGTCAGGGTCTGAGCCGCGGCCTTGATCGCCTCGGCGTCGTCGCCTTCGACCTTTTCCTTCAGGGCCGCCATGGCGTCTTCGATTTCCTTGCGGATTTCCTTGGACACCTTGTCGCCGTGCTCCTTCAGCGACTTTTCCGTCGAATGCAGCAGGCTTTCGGCCTGGTTCTTAGCCTCAACAGCGGCACGGCGGGCCTTGTCGGTTTCAGCATTGGCTTCGGCGTCGCGGACCATCTGATCGATGTCGCTGTCCGACAGACCGCCCGAGGCCTGGATGGTGATCTTCTGTTCCTTGCCGGTTGCCTTGTCCTTGGCACCGACCTGCACGATGCCGTTGGCGTCGATGTCGAACCCGACTTCGATCTGCGGCATCCCGCGGGGTGCGGGGGGCAGATTTTCAAGATTGAACTGGCCGAGCATCTTGTTGTCGACCGCCATCTCACGCTCACCTTGGAACACGCGGATGGTCACCGCGGTCTGGTTGTCGTCAGCGGTTGAAAACACCTGCGACTTTTTCGTCGGGATCGTGGTGTTGCGGTCGATCAGGCGGGTGAACACGCCGCCCAGCGTTTCGATGCCCAAGGACAGCGGCGTCACGTCCAGCAGCACCACGTCCTTGACGTCGCCCATCAGCACGCCGGCCTGGATCGCGGCGCCCATGGCCACGACTTCGTCCGGGTTCACGCCCTTGTTCGGGGTCTTGCCGAAGAATTCGGTCACGGCCTCGATCACTTTGGGCATGCGGGTCATGCCGCCAACC
Source organism: Paracoccaceae bacterium (assembly GCA_047610385.1). GTDB lineage: Bacteria > Pseudomonadota > Alphaproteobacteria > Rhodobacterales > Rhodobacteraceae > JBOCEF01. The sequence continues at coordinate 33,744 of JBLGAC010000003.1, forward strand.
AGAACGATCTCGTCGATCTCGGACTTGGCGATGCCGCCATCCTTCAGCGCTGCGGCGCAGGGCTTGATCGACCGGGCGATCAGGTCCTCAACCAACGACTCCAGCTTGGAGCGCGTCAGCTTCACCACAAGGTGCAGCGGCTGGCCCGATTTGGGATCCATTGAGATGAACGGCTGGTTGATCTCGGTCTGGCTCGCGCTCGACAGTTCGATCTTGGCCTTTTCAGCGGCTTCCTTCAGGCGCTGCAGCGCAAGCTTGTCTTTCTTCAGGTCGATGCCGGTTTCCTTGCGGAATTCAGCCGCGAGGAATTCGACGATGCGCATGTCGAAATCTTCACCGCCAAGGAACGTGTCCCCGTTGGTGGATTTCACCTCGAACAACCCGTCGTCGATCTCAAGGATCGTGATGTCGAACGTGCCGCCGCCAAGGTCATAGACCGCGATGGTCTTGGATTCCTTGCGCTCAAGCCCGTAGGCAAGTGCGGCGGCTGTCGGCTCGTTGATGATGCGCAGCACTTCAAGCCCGGCGATCTTGCCAGCATCCTTGGTGGCCTGGCGCTGGGCGTCGTTGAAATAGGCGGGCACGGTGATGACCGCTTTCTCCACCTTTTCACCAAGATACGCCTCGGCGGTTTCCTTCATCTTCTGCAAGATGAAGGCCGACACTTGGCTGGGCGAATATTTCTGGCCGCGGGCTTCAACCCACGCGTCGCCATTGCCGCCATCAACGATGTTGAACGGGACCATGCCCTTGTCTTTTTCAACAGTCGGATCGGCGTAGCGGCGCCCGATCAGGCGCTTCACGGCGAACAGCGTGTTTTCCGGGTTGGTGACTGCCTGGCGCTTGGCCGGCTGGCCAACCAGTCGCTCATCTTCGGTGAACGCGACCATCGAGGGGGTGGTGCGCGCGCCCTCGGCGTTCTCGATCACTTTGGGCGTGGCACCATCCATGATGGCGACGCAGGAGTTGGTGGTTCCGAGGTCGATGCCAATGACTTTCGACATGATGCGGCGTTCCTTTGCGTTCGGCGATGTCCGCAGGCGGGTCCGCTTTTGCGGCCCCCGTCCTGCTATCCCATGCACTCCACCGGGCGGCCGGGCCAATCGAAAGCGGATCTGGCTGGCTGCCACAGGCGTCATGCGGCTTCGAGGGCGATATAAGCGTGCAAGGCCGATGCCGCAAGCGTGGCGGACCGGAGATTTGCCGCTTTGCCGCCGCGCCGATGGACGCAGCAGTGCGGCGCGGTCACGGATCGGCGCGCAATTGGCGGCGCTCAGCTGGCATAAGCGCCGGAAATGCTGCGGCCGCGATCAGCCCTGGAACCGCCAGCCCGGCGCATATCAGCCCCAGCGCGCCAGCGGTGCCTGATCCAGCCTGTTGTCATGGGATGCGTCCTTTTTCGCCTGCGTGCGCGGCTATATGGGCCGCGAATGGGTTTACGAAGGATTGCGGCGCTTGACCGCTCGCCCACCGGTGCCCGACACATCGGGGATCTGCGACGAAAGGAACCACATGGCCGGGCCGCTCGACCTTAACGGCGTCAAGATCTGGAAGCAGGCGCTGACCCGCCCTGAGCAGGAGACGCTGGTTGCGCAATTGCGCGCCGCGCTGGCCCAGGCGCCGCTGCTGGCCCCGATCACCCCCGGCGGGCGCAAGATGTCCGTGCGGATGAGCGCGGCTGGCCGCCTTGGCTGGGTGACCGACCGGCGCGGATACCGCTATCAGGACCGCCACCCTTCGGGCGCGCCATGGCCCGCGATCCCGCCCATGGCGCTGGCCGCGTGGCAGGCGCTGTCAGGTTGGCCCGATCCGCCCGATTGCTGCTTGATCAATTGGTACGGGATGGGCGCGCGCATGGGCATGCACCAGGACCGGGACGAGGGCGATTTCACCGCGCCGGTCCTGTCGCTCAGCCTCGGGGATCCGGCCATGTTCCGGGTGGGGGGCGTCGATGCGCCAAGCCCGTCGCGGTCGATCCAGCTTGAAAGTGGTGATGCGGCGCTGATCGGCGGCGCGGCGCGGCTGGTGTGGCATGGGGTGGATCGGATCAGGTTCCGCGGCTCAACCCTCTTGCCGGGTGGCGGGCGGATCAACCTGACGATGCGGGTGGTGACAGACGCCTGACACCCCGTGCAACGCCAGCGGTGCGGCGCCGGCGCGCTTGCCGCGCCGCGGCCTGTGCGAGCGGGAGGGGAACCCTCCCCGAGCGCGGCCGCACCTGCCCTCAGACCGGGGCGCGGCCTGCGTCGTGGCCATAGATCCAATCGTTCAAGCCGGTGGCGGTCCGGGGCGACAGATGCCCCAGCGCCTCGATCGCGGTGGCTTTCACGAACCGATCAAGCCGGTTGCGCGAATGAAACCTGCGGCCGGTGCGGGCGGCGGCCTGCTGCATGTGGGCGCAGCGGCCTGCGCGCAGCTTCTCATAGGCCTCCAGCCCATAGCGCACGCCATAGATCGGCAGCGCGCGGCCCAGCGTCACGGCGTCCTCAAAGGCCATGGCGGCGCCTTGCGCCAAGAACGGTGCCATCGGATGGGCCGCGTCGCCCATCAACGCGACGGGACCATCATGCCAGGTCTCAAAGGGTTCGTGGTGGAACAGGCCCCATTCATAGGCGGTCTCGGCGCCTGCCAGAATGCCGCGCACGGTGGGGTGCCAATCGGCGAATTCAGCGCGCAGGGCCGCAATATCGCTTTGGGCACCCCAGCCTTCGGGGGTCCATTCGGCGCGCTCGCACACGGCGATGAAATTCACCATCGCGCCACCGCGCACATAGTAATGCACAAAATGGCGCTGTGGCCCCATCCAGACCGACGCAACCGGCCGCACCAGCCCGGGCGCCAACGCCGCGGCGGGCACGGTCCCGCGATACGCCACATTGCCCGAGAACCCGACATGGCCGGCCATCGGCAACATCTTCTCACGGATCACGGAGCGGATGCCGTCAGCGCCCAGGATCAGGTCGAACGGCGCGTCCTTGAACGGCTCAGGGATCGGCACGGACGCCTCGCCCAGTGGGTGCAGCGATACCGCGCGGGGGCGTTGGCGGCGTTCCTCAATCACAGGGGTGGGCAGCAGGATGGCGGGTTCGGCCGTGGGGCGCACGATCAGGCGTGCGCCGCCCTCGGCGAGCCGCTCATACCCCGCCACGTCCATGCCAAGGCGCAGATCGACGCCCGCGGCCAGCGCGGCGTCCAGCAGCACTGCATGCAGATCAGCGCGGTGGACCTGAAGATAAGGCGCGCCCCAACGTGCCTCCGCCGCTGTGTCGAGCGGGGCGCGGTACACCCGGCGCCCGCTGTCGAACATCCGCAGTTCCAGCGCGTCGGGCCGAAACGGGTTTGCCGCAGCAACGTCCACGCCCAGCCAGCGCAGTGCCTTCATGGCGTTGGGCGACAGCTGGATACCTGCGCCCACCTCGCCCAGCACCAGCGCGCGTTCGGTCACCTGCACGTCAGCCCCGGCGCGCGCGCACGCGATGGCCGCTGCCAGACCGCCCAGCCCGGCACCGACGATCTGCACACGCCGCGGCATCTGCGATGGGCGGTCGGACATGTCCGGCATGCTGCTCATGCGCATACCTGCGCCGCGATGCCGGGCAGGGCGCCGCGTGCTGCATGTGTCGCCAGGCGGATGAGGGGCATGCGCGCCATGGCCCTGATCAGGCGCCCGTGAAGACCGGTTTTGTCTTTTTCAGGAACGCTGTGATGGCGTTGGCGGCGTCTTGGCTTTGGGCACAATCGGCCTGCAGCTGCGATTCCAGAAGGAAGTTTTCATCAAAGCTTTGCGTTTGGGCGGCGCGCAGCACGGTCTTGGCGTGGCGCATGGTGCGCGGGGCGCCGGTTGCCAGCTGCGCGGCCCAGTCCATCGCCGCCGCGCGGGCACCGCCTGAGGGGACGACCCGGTTGACCATGCCCGCGGCCATGCAATCGGCGGCAGGCAGCTTTTGCGCCCCGACAATGGCGGCATAGGCGCGTTTGTATCCCAGCGCCCGCACCAGATGCCAATGGTTGCCGCCATCCGGGATCAGCCCGATCGCCGCGAACGCCTGATAGAGGTAGCTGTCCTCCTCCATCACCGCCAGATCACAATTGAGCGCGTAGGCCGCGCCGATGCCCGCGCAGGCCCCGTGAATCGCGGCGATATAGGGTTTGGTGGACGCCGCGATCGCGTCGATCGAGGGTTTGTATTCATCCATCAGCATCGCCGTCACATCAGCGCCCAGCTTGCTGTCCTTAAGATCGGCACCTGCGCAGAACGCCCGGCCTTCGCCTGCCAGCACGACGACGCGCACCGCCGCGTCGGCCTCAGCGGCGGCGAAGGCGGCGGGCAGGTCGCGGCGCAGACCGCTGTTGATGGCGTTCAGGCTGTCCGGGCGGTTCAGCGCCACCAGCGCCACGGGGCCGTCGACGCGGTAGAGCACGGTTTCAAATTCGGGGTTGGCCATGATTGTCGTGCTCCTGGGTCCGGCATCGGGTGGTGGTCGGGCGCACAGGTGCGGACCTGCCATTTCAACGTCGGTTAGAAACCGGGCGGGCGGTCGCGTCAACCGGGACACAGCGTCTGGCAAGCACACATTTGACGCGCCTGCGTGCCGGTTTAAGTAATCTGACGCGTGGCTAGGTTGCACGCAAGCGACCAATCATGCGCTGGCTTTGGTTTGCGCAACGTGTCCGTTCAAATGCGGCGCGCGGATGCAGGCTGGCACCCGCCATGACCCCCTTTCGCCCGCGCATCCGCGCCCTGTCCCGCGGGGGGACCATCGCCACCGATTGCAACGGTTGGTCTGGGCCAGGGGCAGCCCCGCCCGCCACCATGCCAAAATCGGCGACGTGCTGGTGCGCAACCTGCCCAGCAATATCCGCGCCGCGGCGCTGCCCCCGCGCATTTCGCCAAAGCCTCCTTTGGTTCATGTGCTGCCCGAAGGGGGCTGACGGCGGCGCAGGCGCGCGCTAGCTTTGCCGCCAACGCCCGTTTTGCAGGAGCCCGCCCAATGAACCTCATCGATGCCATCGCCGCCCGCGGCGAGGAGCTGACCGCGATCCGCCGTGATTTCCACGCCCATCCCGAAATCGGGTTTCAGGAGGTCCGCACCAGTGGCATCGTCGCGGACCTGCTGGAAAGCTGGGGCATTGAGACCCATCGCAGCATCGGCAAGACCGGCGTGGTCGGGATCATCGAAGGGCGCGGCCCCGGCCGGTCCATCGGGCTGCGCGCCGACATGGACGCCCTGCCGATGGACGAAGAAACCAACCTGCCGTACCGGTCCGGCACCCCCGGCGTGTTCCATGGCTGCGGCCATGACGGGCACACCACCATGCTGCTGGGCGCCGTGCGGCATTTGGCCGAAACCCGCGATTTCGACGGCCGCGTGGTCGCCGTGTTCCAGCCCGCAGAGGAAGGCCTTGGCGGCGCCCGCGCCATGATCGCTGACGGGCTGTTTGACCGCTTTCCAGTGGATGAAATCTACGGCCTGCACAATTCGCCCTACACCGATCCCGGCGTGGTGACGATCAAGCCCGGTGTGGCGATGGCAGGTGCGGATTTCTTTGACATCAAGCTGAAGGGGCGCGGCAGCCACGGGGCATCGCCGCAATATGCCGCCGACCCGATCGTGGCGGGCGCTGCGCTGGTGCAGGCGCTGCAGACCATCGTCAGCCGCAACGCCGCACCGCATGAGGCCTGCGTGCTGTCGGTCACCCAGTTCCATGCCGGGGCTGCGTACAATGTCATCCCCGGCGATGCGGTGATTTCAGGCACCATGCGGTTTTTTGATGATGTGTGGCGCGACCGGATGCGCGCGCGCATGACCGCCATCGCCAAAGGCGTAGCCCAGAGCTTTGAGATGGAGGTCGAGATCGACATCCGCCACGTATTTACCCCGCTGGTGAACGACCCCGCCCTGTCGGCGGTAATGGCCACGGTGGCCGAAGGCGTGGTCGGCGCCGATCTGGTGCGCATGAGCGATCAGGCCGTCACCGGGTCTGAGGATTTTGCGGACATGCTGCGCGTGGCGCCGGGCACATATTTCACGCTTGGGCACGGGGGCGATGTGCCGCTGCACAACCCGGGATTTCTGTTCGACGATGCGGTGCTGCCGCTGGGCGCCACGTTGCTGGCACGCATCGCGCAGGCACGGCTGGCGGCACCCGCATAAGGCCCGCCCGAGGATGCGGCCGCGCTCGGGGAGGGGAAAGGCCCCTCCCGCTCGCGCAGCCGCGGCGCCAGCTGGCGCCCGGTCGCACGGCTTGGCAGGGGTTGACCCCGCCGCCGGGGCGATCAGACTGCACCCAAATTCGCATCGCAGGAGCCCTCCCCATGCCCGTTCTGAACCGCATCGCTGATCTGCACCCGGCACTGACCGCGATCCGCCGCGATTTCCACATGCACCCGGAGCTTGATTTCGACGTGCACCGCACCGCCGGGATCGTCGCGCAGAAGATGCGCGATTTCGGCTGCGATGAGGTCCATGAGGGCATCGGGCGCACCGGCGTGGTGGCGATCATCAAGGGTCGCACCAACACCAGCGGCAAGGTCATCGGCATGCGCGCCGACATGGACGCCCTGCCGATCCATGAGGCCAGCGGGGTCGAGCATTCGTCGACCACGCCGGGCAAGATGCATGCCTGCGGCCATGATGGCCACACCACCATGCTGCTGGGCGCCGCGCAGATCCTGGCTGAGACTCGCAATTTCGACGGCACCGTTGCGATCATCTTCCAGCCCGCCGAAGAAGGCGGTGGCGGCGGGCGTGAGATGGTCGAAGCCGGGATGATGGACCGCTTTGGCATTCATGAGGTTTACGGCATGCACAACATGCCCGGCATCCCCGTTGGTGCGTTTGCGATGCGCAAAGGCGCGATCATGGCCGCAGCGGATCATTTCGACATCAGCATCACCGGCCATGGTGGCCACGCCGCGCGCCCTCATGCGTGCATTGATACTGCGGTCGTGGCGGCCCATGTGCTGCTGGCGGTGCAATCCATCGTCAGCCGCAATGTGGACCCGATCGACAATGCGGTGGTCACCATCGGCGCGGTCCACACCGACAATGACACCTACAACATCATCCCCCAGACTGTGACCATGAAGGGCACCGCGCGCACGCTGTCCACCAGCGTTCAGGACCTGATCGAGGAGCGCCTGCCCCTGATCGTCAAGCGCACCGCTGAGGCGTATGGTGCCACCGCTGAGGTTCATTACCACCGCAATTACCCCGTCACGATCAGCAGCGATGATGAGGTGGCCTTTGCCGCCCGCGTTGCGCGCGACGTGGCAGGCGATGCGGCCGTCGATGACGACACCGCGCCGATGATGGGCGCCGAGGATTTCAGCTTCATGCTGAACAAACGCCCCGGTGCCTATATCTTTGTCGGCAACGGTGACACGGCGGGGGTGCATCACCCGGCCTATGATTTCGATGATGAGGCGATCCCCTACGGGACCTCGTATTGGGTGCGGCTGGCGGAAATGGCGATGCCGGTGAAATAGGCCTGCCGCGCAACAACCGGCGCAGGCGCTTGCGGCCTGCGCCGGTTGTTGATCTGGGGGTGGCGGCGCAGGGGCTGACGCGCCGCTGGTGCTTGCCCCTCCCGCCCGCGTCGGATACCTGTGAGAGAGGCCCGGTTTCCATGGGCCGGAAAACAAGGCGACTTCAGGTGTCCACATTGTCCGGCAGCTCGGCGCAGGCCCGCAACCCGGCCGCGCAAAGCGGTCGGGGCGGCAAGGCGCGCTATGCGGCGCTGGATCTGGGCACCAACAATTGCCGCCTGCTTGTGGCCGAACCCGACGGCGCGCATTTCGCGGTGCTTGATGCGTTTTCGCGCAATGTCCGGTTGGGTGAGGGGGTGGAGCATTCCGGCGCCCTGTCGGTTGCCGCCATGGACCGCACCATTGAGGCCCTGCGCATCTGCGCCGGAAAAATCCGCCGCCACGGCCCGATCCGGTCGCGCATCATCGCCACCGAAGCCTGCCGCCGCGCTGAGAACGGCCGCGCGTTCCTGCGCCGCGTGCGCCGCGAAACCGGGCTTGAGATGGAGATGATCACCCCTGAGCAGGAGGCGCGCCTTGCCCTTGCAGGCTGCGCGCCGCTGTTGGACCCTGAGGCCGAGCACCTGATGGTGTTCGACATCGGCGGCGGGTCCACGGAACTGATCTGGATGGACCTGTCCGGTGTTGATCTGGATGAACGCCAATCGATGATCATGGCGCTGGCACCGGGGCGCGGTGGGCGTGGGCGGGCCGAATTGCGCAAACGCGCGCGGGCGCGGGTGGTGGACTGGATCTCAGCCCCCCTTGGGGTTGCGACGCTGAACGATGCCTATGCAGACGTGACAGATGATCGCCAGCGCTACGCGCTGATGGCGTGGTTGTTCGAAGAACATATTCAGGGCTTCAAGCCCTATGCGGACGAGGCTGCGCAGACCCGGCTACCCAAATTGCAGATTATCGGCGCCTCCGGCACGGTCACCACGCTGGGTGCCTTGCATCTGGGGCTGCAGCGCTATGACAGATCGAAGGTTGACGGCATGTGGCTGGGCCGTCATGCGGTGGACAATATGGTGAGCCGGCTGATCGATCTGGGCCCGCACGGGCGTCGGGGCCATCCCGGCGTCGGGGCTGATCGCGCGCAGCTGGTGATTGCAGGATCGGCGATCCTGACCACCATCCTGCGGCTTTGGCCGGTTGATCAGTTGCGTGTGGCCGACCGGGGCCTGCGTGAAGGTCTTTTGTATTCGCTGATGTGGGCGGAAAGAATGGAGCGGGCATGAGCGCGGGCGCGGACGGAAAATCAGGCGGCGGCGCGGGCGGTGGCTCAGGCTCAGGCTCAGGCGCTGGCTCAGGTGCGGGGCGTGGCGGCAAGTCGGGCGCGGCCAAGAACACGTCGGGGCGCGGACAGCGCGACCTGACAGTGCGCGTGAAATCGGCCAAGGGGCGCAAGACGTCCTCAACCGCGTGGTTGCAGCGCCAGCTGAACGACCCCTATGTGATCCGCGCCAAGCGCGAGGGGTATCGCGGACGCGCGGCCTACAAGATGATGGAGATCGACGACAAGTTCCAGCTTCTGCGGCCGGGGATGCGGGTGCTTGATCTGGGCTGTGCGCCCGGTGGCTGGCTGCAGATCGCGGTGGTGCGGGTCAACGCGCTGGGCGATCAGCGCGGCAAGACCGGCACCGTGCTGGGCATCGATTTGCAGGACACCGATGAATTGGCGGGCACCCGGCTGCTGAAGCTCGATTTCCTCGACGAAGGTGCCGACGACGTGGTGAAAGAGGCGCTGGGCGGCGAGGCGGACATCGTGCTGTCGGACATGGCGGCGTCGTCGTCAGGGCACCGCGCCACCGACCATATGCGCATCATGATGCTGTGCGAGGCCGCGGCCCTGCTGGCCCATGACGTGCTGTCGCCCGGCGGGTCCTTTGTGGCCAAGACGCTGCAGGGTGGGGCTGAGGGGGATCTGCTTAATATGCTCAAGCGTGATTTCGCCAAGGTCTACCACATGAAGCCCCCGGCCAGCCGCAAGGACAGTGCTGAGATGTTTCTGGTCGCCACAGGCTTTCGGGGCCGGGGCGAGGCCGGTGCTGAACACGAATCCGGTGCCGAACAAGAAGACTGATCAGCCCGCGCAGCCAGCCAACAGGCGGTCCAGCTCAGCGCACAGCGCGTCGGCCAGTGTCCGGTCTGAGAACGGGTGCGCAAAACGCAGCGCCTCCGGGGCGAACGCGGCAGCGTTGTCGCAGGCGGCAATGGCGCGGTCGGCCTGCTGGTCCTCGCCGCACTGGCGCAGGGCGGCGGCGCGCAGCAGCGCAGGCGGTGCCCAGCCGGGCCGTGCGGCGGCGGCTTCAGCCCCCGCCTGCGCGGCACCTTGCCAGTCCGCGGCCGCAAACCGAGCCATGGCAATGGTGTGCAGCCAATCGGCCAATGCGGGGTCCGCGGGTCCGGCCTCCATGGCGCGGCGGGCCCATCCCTCAGCCTCTGTGCTGTCACCAGCCAAGGCGAGGCCGCGGGCGATTTCCCCCATCGCGGGCGCAAAGCCGGGCGCCAGCCGCAGGGCATGCAGATGCTGGCTTTGGGCCGCCAGCGGATCGTCTGCCAGCGACGTGGCGGCGCCCAGCGCGTAATGGGGCCAAGCGGCTTCGGGACTGCGGCGCACGGCGCGCAGGGCCAGTTCGCGCGCGCGGAACATCGCTTCGCGCGGGGCGCTGGTAAGGCCGCGGCTTACGTCGGCCAGATGCGTCATCGACAACAGGCACAGCCCTTCGCACATGCCCGGATCAAGGGCGATCGCGTCGTCCAGCATCTTTCGGGCGCGGGCAAGTTCGGCCGCGCCGCCGTCGCGATAAAGGCGGTGGGCGCGCATCAGGGTCAGCCAGCCATCGGCCTCGATCTCTCCGTCCACGGCGACATGGGCGGCGGCTTCGGCCTCAGCGGCGGCCAGAAAGGCGGTGCCCAGCGCCGCTGCCACCTGCCGCGCGATGGCGACGGTGGGCGCGACCTCAGCGCTGGACGGGGCCAGCAGCACGCGGCTGTCGGTCATGGCCCCGTCGGGGCGCCGGGCGCAGGTCACATCGGCCCGAAGCGCGTCGCCATCCCAGGACAGTGCCACGTCGGCGATGCAGCTTGCGCGTTCAAACAGCGCCTCGCCGGGCATTCCGCCAGCGGTCAGCCCTTCGGGCAGGGTCAAGTTCATCCAGCACCCGGGGCCAAGCTGCCCCATCACTGATGCGGCCACCTGATGCGCCGCCGCCGCCAGTTCGGGATCAGCCCCTGCGGCTGCGCGCACTGACAGCGCCGCAAGCGGGCGACGCGGGCCGTTGGCGTCAGGCGCCGGGCGCCCGGTGGGCGCAGGGGCAGGGCGCGCCGCGATCCTGCGCTTGTTGCGCGCGTCGGGGATCAGCGCCGACAGGGCGGGGCCGGGGTCTTCGTCAAGCTCTTTCATGAACAGGGCGCGGCACCGTTCCAACTGCTGGCGCGCGGCACCAATGCGCCCCGATGCGGCGTGGATGCGGATCAGCGCGGCGTGCACGTCTTCCTGAAACGGGTCGATGCCCAGCAGCTTGCGCGCCGCCACCGACGCGCGATCAAGGCGCCCCGCCGCCTCGTCCAGCAGCATCAGCCGCAGCAGCGCGTCCACCGTCAATTCTTCGAGCCGCGTGCCCTGGATCGACACCCAATCCTGAAACGGGCTTTCATTCACCGCAAGAGGCGCCAGAAACGGTCCACCATACAGATGCAGCACGGTGGTCAGCCCGCCCGAATCGCGTGCCTCAGCGGCCTGTTCCAGCGTGGCCGCATCGATCAGGACGGCGCCGGGGCGCAGCGCGACCTGGCCCGGGGGCGCGTCGATGGCGGCTTCGAACACCGGGCCCATGGCCTTTTTCATGCGCCGAAGCTCCTGCCTCAGCGATGCGCGGCCTTGATCTGCGTCGCTGCGCGGCCACAGCAATTCCACCAGAACGTCGCGCGATGCGGCCTGACCGGGCTGCAGCGCCACGAAAGCCAGCAATGCCACTGATTTTGCGCCAAGCGCACCGAACGCCGCGCCGCCGGGGCCACGCACCAGCGCCGCCCCCATGGCGGTGATGGTCAGGACCGGCGCGGTGCTTGTCACGCCATGCGACGCTTTATCGTGATCCTGTACGCCCGCCGTCACGCGTCACACTCCGCCATCTTGGTTGTCCGATGGGCATCAGACGCATATGTCCCGAAGGCTGGCAACCCCATCGCCGCCCAGCCGGCACCCGTCCGGAGAATTCGCATGCCCGACGCCGCCTCTCAATCCGTGTTCGCCCAGGACTGGACCGTGCGCCCCCATGGCCTGCCGCCTTGGGATGCAATCAGGTCCGCTGATTTTCGCGCCGCCTTCGACGCAGCAATCAAGGCCCATGGTGAGGAGGTTGACGCGGTCTGCGCCAACCCTGCCGCGCCCGATTTTGACAATGTGATCCGGGCGTTGGAGCGGTCAGGCCGCATGCTGGGCCGCGTGGCGTCAGCGTTCTGGACGCTGGCGGGCAGCTGCTCAGATGACAACATTCGCACGATTGAGCGGGAGGTCGCCCCCAAGCTGGCACGCCATTCCGCCGCCGTGTGGATGGACGAAGCGCTGGCGACGCGCGCCGGGGCGGTCGCTGATGATGGGCTCGACGACGAAGAAATCCGGGTGCTGAAGCTCTACCGCGACGGGTTCGCGCGCGCAGGTGCCACGCTGGCCGGGGCGCCGCGTGTGCGCATGGCAGAAATCGCGGCCGAATTGGCGGAGCTCGGTGCCCGGTTCGGCCAGAACGTGCTGGCCAACGAGGCCGAATGGCACATGACCCTGACCGGTGAGGGCGACATGGCCGGCCTGCCCGATTTCGTGCGCGACGCCGCGGCGCGCGCTGCGGCTGATCGGGGCGTGCCGGGCCATGTTGTGACGCTGTCGCGGTCGTTGATTTCGCCGTTTCTGATCTTTTCGACGCGCCGCGACCTGCGCGAAACCGCATGGCGCGCCTGGACCAGCCGCGGCACTGGCGCGCCAATTTTCGATGCGGCCACCGACAACCGCCCCCTGATCGCGCGCATCCTGACGCTGCGGGCTGAAAAGGCGCAGCTGCTGGGCTTTGCGACCTTTGCCGATTTCAAGCTGGCACCGCAGATGGCCAAGACCCCTGCCGCGGTGCGCGACCTGCTTGACCGCGTGCGCGGCCCCGCGCTGGCCCGCGCGGCTGAGGAAGAGGCCGACCTGCGCGCGCTGGCCGCCGACATGGGCGCGCCCACCGGAGACATCGCACCGTGGGATTGGCGCCATTACGCCGAAATCTTGCGCAAACGCCGCCATGACGTTGATGAGGCTGAGGTGAAGCCGTATCTGCCGCTTGCCGCTGTGCAGGCAGCCGCCTTTGACACCGCCTCGCGCCTGTTCGGGCTGGCCTTTGCGCGGATTGACGACGCGGCGCTGCATCATCCGTCAGCCCAGGCGTTCAGCGTGCTCAGGGACGGCGCGGAAATCGGCACCTTCGTCGCCGATTATTTCGCCCGGTCCTCCAAACGCTCCGGCGCGTGGATGAGCGCGCTGACCTCGCAGGAACGGATGGGCAACGACCATATCCGCCCAGTGGTCAACAACACCATGAACTTTGCCGAAGGGGCTGAGGGATCGCCGTCCCTGCTGACGCTGGACGACGCGCACACCCTGTTCCATGAATTTGGCCACGCGCTGCACGGGCTGATGTCGGATGTGAAGCACCCGTTCGTGTCCGGCACCTCGGTCGCGCGCGATTTCGTGGAATTGCCGAGCCAGTTGTTTGAGCGTTGGCTGCTGACGCCTGAAATCCTGTCCGCCCATATGAAGCACTGGAAAACCGGCGCGGACATGCCCGAAGATCTGGCCGCGCGCATCCGCGGGGCGGAGAATTTCGGGCAGGGTTTTTCAACGGTCGAATACCTCGCCAGCGCCTATGTGGACCTTGAGGCCCATCTGCTGGCACCCGAGGCGCTGGAGGATTTCGACGCGGCGGCGTTCGAGCAGCAGGTGCTGGCGCGCATGGGCATGCCCGGGGCCATCATGTCCCGGCACGCGGCACCCCATTTCCTGCACGTCTTTTCAGGCGATGGATACTCCGCAGGGTATTATTCGTATCTGTGGGCCGAGGTGATGGACGCCGACGCCTTCACCGCATTCCAGGACGAAGGCGACGTCTTCGCCGCTGACCCGGCATCCCGCCTCGCGGTCCATGTGCTGATGGCGGGCGGGCGCCAGGACCCGGCTGAGGCATACCGCGCCTTTCGTGGCCGCGACCCGGCACCCGGTGCGCTGCTGGAAGCGCGCGGGCTGACCCCGGCCTGATGGCGCGATGGGGGGGGCTGACCCCGGCCTGATCGCCCGCATGGCGGCGGGCTTGGGGGGCTGCGCCCCCGCTCGTGCCGCCGCTTTGCCGGGGGGAGGGGCAAGCGGCCCCTCCCCCCGGCGCCCCCCTCCCGCCTCGCGGCTTGGGACGGCGCGCTGCACGGCCCGTGTGGCCGCGGCGATTGGTGTGTGTGGGCGCTGCTATTGGGCGGCGCTGGGGCGGCGCGCGACCGGGACCGTGGCCGGGCGAGGGGCCTCGATGGCCCTGAGCGCGGCAGCACGCGCAGCGGTTGTGATGGGGGGGAACGCGAAACGCCCCGCCGGTGGGGGCGGGGCGTTCGGGGGTCGCGCGCGGGGGTCGCGCGCGAGGGGCCGGGACCGTCAGCCGCGGCGGCGACGGCGCAAGGGGCGGCCAGCGCCGCCTGGGCCTTCGCCGGTCAGCAGCTCCATGGTGTTGCCGGTCACGTCGCCCAGCGTTTTGATGATCTGCTCGGGCGTGGGTTTGGGGCCGCGGGGGCGCGACTCTAGCGCCGTGCGCATGGCTTTCACATGGGCCGGGGTGGTGCCGCAGCAGCCGCCGATCACCGATGCGCCCAGATCGCGCGCAAGGCAGGCGTAATCGGCCATCAGCGCCTCGGTGCCTGAATAGCGGATCTCTCCGTCGGCCCATTCAGGCACGCCGCAATTGGCCTTGCAGATGATCATATCGTCGTCGGTGATCTCAGCATCCGCGGACAAAAGCCCGATCAGCAGGTCCGGTGCGCCGGTGCCGCAATTGCCGCCCCAGCCGCTGGGCGGGTGATCGCAGGTGTGCGCCAGGCGCCCCAGCTGCGTCGGTGTCACGCCCATCATCGAGCGCCCGTTGGTGTCGAACGACATCGTCATCACCGCGTCGATGCCCACCTGATCGGCGGCGGCAAGGGCGGCGTTGATTTCTTCAACCGAGGACATGGTTTCGATCCACACCAGATCCGCGCCGCCATCCTTCAGGCCCTGCATCTGTGCCGCGAACGCGGTCACGCCGTCCTGATGGCTGAGCGGCCCAATCGGCTGGAACAGATCGCCCGTCGGCCCGACAGACCCGGCGCAGACCACATCGCGCCCGCTGCGGGCCTTTTCGGCGGCGATTTCCTCGCATAGCAGGGCGGCGCCGAGGCGGTTCACCTCATGCACCTGACCATCCAGATCGTGCAGCTTCAGCCGGTTCGCCGTGCCGCCGAACGTGTTGGTCAGCACGATGTCCGAACCTGCCTCGATGAAGTCGCGGTAATGGGCGCGCAGCTTCTCGTGCTCATGCAGGTTCCACAATTCGGGCGCGTCGCCGCTTTGCAGGCCGCGGGCGAACAGATTGGTGCCCGTGGCACCGTCGGCCAGCAGCCAGTCGCGGGTTTCGAGCATGCGGTGAAGAATGTCGGTCATGGCGCGCAAAGGCTCCCGTTCGCGTGCGCGCGGCGTGAGCCAGCGCAGGAATAAGCCGCATTCTTTGCCCGATCCCCGCCCGCGGCGCAACCATGGGAGCAGGGCGCTTTGCAGCGGATCGGCGGGAAATCGCCCTGATCCGGCCCGCTGTGTCGCCTTGGGGGCATGGCCTTGGCGCTGGGCGGCGGCGTTGTATTGCCGCGGGTCAATGATTGCGATGATGGTGCAGCTGTCTGGTGTGTGGCGCAGATCCATGCTTGGTCCCGACGATCAGCATATTATGGCTGGGGGCAAAAGGGACGGTGCCAAATGGCACCAAAAAAACCGTTCACAGCGCGGCTTGGTTGACGACAGGCAATCATCCCATAGGCTTTTCGCAGCATGATTTGTGATCGTCTGAAATTTTCGTTGCCGTCATCGCTGCCTTGGGCGATGACGGCAACGCGCCCGCTGCGGTGGAAAATGGAGCCTTGCTGATGCCCGATCGCCGCATCCTGACCCTGAATGCCGGGTCTTCGTCGTTGAAATTTGGCCTTTATGCCGTGCCCGGAACTGGCGCGCCCTTGGCGGTCGGACAGGTTGAGGGCATTGGCGGCCCGACCCCGCGCCTGACGCTGAATGCGGGCCGCGTGCAGGCCCGCGATCTGGCGGCGCCTGAGGCGGCGACCCAGACCGACGCCATGGCCCGGGTGTGGGACGCGGTGTCTTCGCTGCTGCAAGGCGCGGTGGTGGCGGCGGTCGGCCATCGGATCGTGCATGGCGGTGCTCGGTTTGCGGCCCCCATGGCGCTGGACGCCGATGTGATGGCGGAGCTGGCGAAATATGAAAACTTCGCCCCCCTGCACCAGCCCCACAATCTGGCGGGGGTGCGCGTGGCGGCGGCGGCCTTTCCGGACGCGCTGCAGGTCGGCTGCTTTGATACCGCGTTCCACCGCAGCATGGGGTTTGCGGCCGAAAGCTTTGGCCTGCCGCAGGCGATGCATGACCGCGGGATCAAGCGCTATGGCTTTCATGGGCTGAGCTATCAGGCCATCGCCCGCAAGCTGGCCGAGGCCGCGCCAGACCTTGCCGGGGGGCAGGTGATTGTGGCGCATCTGGGGTCTGGCGCGTCCCTGTGCGCGATGAAGGGCGGGCGCTCAGTGGCGACGACGATGGGGTTTTCGCCGCTCGACGGGTTGGTGATGTCGACGCGGTGTGGGCGGCTGGACCCGGGCGTGATCCTGCACCTGATGCAGAACGAGGGCATGGACGGCGCCGCGATCACCGATCTGCTGTACCGGCGCTCTGGCCTCAAGGGGCTGAGCGGCGAGACCGGGGACATGCAGGTGCTGCTGGCCTCGGACGCGCCGGCGGCCGCGCAGGCGCTGTCGGTCTGGGTCTTGCGCGCACGGCAGGAGATCGCGTCCATGGCCGCGGCCATGGAGGGGGTGGACGCGCTGGTGTTCACCGCCGGGATCGGCGAGCGGTCGGCCGAAATCCGCGCGCGCGTCTGTGCCGGACTGGGCTGGATGGGCATTGGCGTGGATCGGGCGCGGAACATGGCAGGCGCGGCGGTGATTTCAACCGATAGCGCGCCAGTGTCAGTGCGGGTGATCGCAACGGATGAGGAGGGCGTGATCGCGCGCGCGGCAGGGGCGCTGCTGGGCGGCTGAGGGGCGCTTTCCCGCCCGGGTCCAGCGTTTGCTTGGCCGGGGCGCCGCGCCCGGCGGACGGCGCGGGCGGCACCGGCGCGCCTGCGCGGCGAGAGGCAGGAGGCGCGCGGGTGGCGATTGAGAAAAACATGCGAATCGAGTAAGAACAAATACGGAACAATCAGGTTCCACTTTGCCGGAGACCCCGCCCCATGCCGCCGGAGGAGCTTGTCCGCCTGACCCGCCGCCGTGTCGGCGCACGGCCGTCGCTGAGCCTTGGTGATGGGCCGTCGGGCCCCCCCGCCCTGCCGTTGGGCCGCGCGCATGAATTGTGCGGGCCGGCGCGCATGATCTTGGCCGCGATGATTGCCGGGCGGGCTGAGGCGGCGGGTGCTGGCGGTCCGGTGCTGTGGATCCGCCCCGCCCATGCTGAAGGGCGGTTGAACCCCGATGGGCTTGCGGCGTTCTTCGATCCGGGGCGGTTGGTGTTGGCGCGGCCGCAGCGAGAGGCGGACGTGCTGTGGCTGGCTGAGGAGGCGCTGCGCTCAGGCGTCGTGCCGGTGGTGATCGCAGAGCTGGCCGCGCCTTCGTCGCTGACCCGCGTGCGGCGGCTGCATCTGGCGGCGGAGGCGGGGAGCGAGGCCATGCGTGCCGTGGGTGGGGCACCACTGGCGCTGCTGCTCAGCGCCGGGACCGGCGGCGCGCAGGGGGTGGAAACGCGCTGGGCGCTGACGTCTGCCCCGGGGGGCATGTCCGGCGATGGTGGGCGGCTGCGCCCACGCTGGCGGTTGGAGCTGTTGCGCGCGCGTCTGGCACCGCCGCGCAGTTGGCGGGTGCGTTGGCGCGGGCGGGCCTTGGCGGCGGAGGCGGCGGAGGCGGTGGGACCGGGCAGTGGGCCAGTTGGCGGGCCAGTTGGCGGGCCAGTCAGCAGGCCGGGCGATTTGGGCCGCACGCAGGAAAAGGTCGTGCAAGACGGCGCGGTGGCAGGGCCAGGATCGCATCCGGTGCGCGACGCCGCGTCGCTGTGATGATCAGGGGTGGCCCGCACAGTGTTGCGTGGCAGGTCGCCCGCAGCGGGCACCCGTGGGTCAGCGTGTGCGCGGCCAAATGCAGCGGCCAAATTCAGCGGCACGCGCATCCCGCGCCAACAGAATGACCTTGCCGCGCCTTCGCAGATTATTTGCCTGACGTCGCGCCCAGATCAGCGGTGGCCAGACCCGATGCTGCGGCCGCCTTTTGCACCGCGTCCACGTCGGCCCAATACTGGTTCGCGGCGCGGGCGGCGGCGTCTTTCGCCCCGTCGGTGCGTGGCGCTGCACGGGCCACCGCCGAGATAACCAGCCCCGAAGCGCCCCCAACCGAATACGCGGCTATCGCGAGAAGAAATCCGCCGCCAGAGGCCGCAGTTGCAACACCTGCAGCCAATCCGGTCGCAAGACCGAACATCAGCGGCGGTCCGATAGATTCTTGCATTGCCAATCCCCCTCTAACCCTCAGCGACCACAATTGGTCAGAGAGATTGCCGAAAGATAAACAACTCGGTTCAGATTTTGTTACCCATTGAAGAGAAAGTGAAGGACATCCCCATCATTTACCACGTAAGTCTTGCCTTCCGCACGCATCTTGCCGGCTTCCTTGGCACCCTGTTCACCATTGCAGGCGATGTAGTCGTCATAGCCGATCGTCTCACCGCGGATGAATCCACGTTCAAAATCGCCATGAATCACACCGGCAGCCTGGGGTGCCTTGGTGCCTTCAGAAATCGTCCAGGCGCGGGCTTCTTTCGGGCCAACGGTAAAATAGGTCTTTAGTTTGAGCAGCTTATAGCCGGTTTGGATCAGGCGATCCAGGCCCGGGCTTTCAAGCCCCATGTCCGACAGGTATTCGGCGGCCTCTGCTGGGGCCAACTGGCTCAGCTCTTCCTCAATCGCGGCTGAGATCACCACATGACCCGCGCCCTGCGCTTCGGCCATCTCGGCGACTTTTGCGGAAAATGCGTTGCCGGTGGCCGCGGCGCTTTCCTCAACATTGCACACGAACAGGACCGGTTTGGCGGTCAGCAGCTGCAGCATGTCCCAGATCTTGCGGTCGTCATCGTCAATCGCGACGGTGCGTGCGGGGCAGCCATTTTCCAGCGCTTCCTTGGCGGCGCGCAGCAGGCGGTCCTGAATCAGAGCCTCCTTGTCGCCGCTGCGCAGCTTGCGCGACAGGTTGGTCAGGCGGCGCTCAACGCTGTCGAGGTCAGAGATCATCAGCTCGGTCTCGATGGTCTCGGCGTCCGAAATCGGGTCCACACGACCTTCGACATGGGTGATGTCATCATCTTCAAAACAGCGCAGCACATGGGCGATGGCGTCGGTTTCGCGGATGTTGGCTAGGAACTGGTTGCCCAGCCCTTCGCCCTTGCTGGCGCCTTTCACAAGGCCAGCAATGTCCACAAAGGTCAGCCGCGTGGGGATGATCTGCTTGCTGCCCGCGATCTTGGCCAATGTGTCGAGCCGCGCGTCGGGAACCGCGACCTCGCCGACATTGGGTTCGATGGTGCAGAACGGAAAATTGGCCGCCTGCGCGGCGGCCGTGCGCGTCAGCGCGTTGAAGAGCGTGGATTTGCCGACGTTCGGCAGGCCGACGATGCCGCATTTGAAGCCCATGGGACCCTCCGAAAAACCAGCTGAATGATGCGGGCAGCGGATCGCATGGCAGGCTCCAAGGGTCAAGGGGCGCGCTAGCGGAAGCGGCGTTTCAGGCGCTCCAGCGGCGAAAGGGCCGCGAATTCTGCATGGGTCAGTTTGCCGTGCGCCTCCGCATCCACGTTTTTCGGGGCACCGGTGGGGCGGGTGGCCGGGTTTGGCACCGTGTCGCGGGGGGGCTTTTTCTCAGCCTTCGGGGGGCCCATGCGCAGGGCAACCGCGTTCATGAAGCCCGGCGCATCCCCGCCCGCCAGCTTGGGCGCGCCGTCGCAGATCCCGCGCAACATGTCGTCCAGCCAGACGTCGTCCGCCTTGGCAAAGTCATGCAGCACATAGTTCGACACCAGCCGCTTGTCGCCGGGATGGCCGATGCCCATGCGGATGCGGGCGTAATCGGGCCCCAGATGCTGGTGGATGGACCGCAGCCCGTTATGGCCCGCGTGGCCGCCGCCTTGCTTGAACTTGATCCGCCCGGGCACCAGATCCAGCTCATCGTGGAACACGGTCAGGACGTCGACCTCTAGCTTGAAGAATCGCAGCGCCTCAGCGACTGAGTCCCCCGACAGGTTCATGAAGGTTGTCGGTTTCAGCAGCATCACCCGCGTTGATCCGAAGCGGCCCTCAGCCATCTCGCCGCGAAACCTTGCGCGCCATGGGGCAACGCCGAAATCAGCCGCGATGCGGTCCATGGCCATGAAGCCGATATTGTGGCGGTTGGCGGCGTATTTCGCGCCCGGATTGCCCAGTCCGACCCAAAGCTGCATGGGAGCCTCCTTTGTTCGCACCGGGCCACGCGGCCCCAAAAATCCCCCGCGTGATACCGTCCTGGCGCGTGGTTGAACAGGGGGCGCGCGGCGCCCTCTGGGGGCGGCGGCTCGGGCGAAGGGGGCTCAATGCCCCCAAGCGCGACATTTGGGCGGGCGGGCAGGGCCGCCTGCAACGCGGTCATTGCACCAGATCGCCCAATGCGGCGCGGCGCGCAGGGCGGATCATCAGCCGCACTGTCGGGCGGGGGATCAGCAAAAGCGTGGTGGCGGCTGCGGCGCGGGCAAAGGGCGCGGTTGCTTCTCTGGCCAGAAAAGAAAACGCCGCCGCGCGATAGGCTCGCGCGGCGGCGTCGATGTCAGGTGCGCGGCGAAATCGCCGGCGGGGGAAGGATCACTCCTCGCCGCCCTCTTCGTCGTCCTCGTCGTCGTCGGCAATGCCCGAGGAGCGCAGACCCGACGGGGCCGAGATGTTGGCGATCACGAAGTCACGGTCGCTGATGGTCGGGCGGGTGCCCGCAGGCAGCGTGATGTTCGAGATGTGGATCACGTCACCGATGTCGAGACCGGTCATATCGACGACCAGTTTCTCTGGGATGTTGCCAGCAGTCACGCGCAGTTCGACTTCCTGACGGACGGTGGTCAGAACGCCGCCCTTCTTGATGCCGGGCGCGATTTCCTCGTTGATGAACTCAACGGGGATGAACAGCGAAATGCGCGACTTTTCCGACAGGCGGAGGAAGTCGACATGGGTCGGCATATCGCGCACAACGTCGCGCTGAACAGCGCGGCAGATCACGCGGGTCTGAACGCCGTCCAGCATCACGTTGAGAAGGGTCGACATGAAGCGGCCCTTCTTCAACATCTTCAGAAGCTCGTTGTGCTTCATGTTGATGCTGACGGGGTCTTCACCGCCACCATAAATCACGCCAGGAACAAAACCTTCACGACGCGCGGTGCGGGCAGCCCCTTTGCCCGTGCCTTCGCGGCGCGTGGCTTCGAGAATTGGCATCTCGGCCATGTGCAGTCTCCTTTGAATTTCAAGCGCGGCGATCCTCCAGGGGTGTAAGCGCCGCGCGGCGGGCATTACGCGGGGGCGGGCGCGAATGCAAGGGAAAAGGGGGTTTTCCACGGCGCAGCGGCCGCCGTCGGAGGGCTGCGCCCCCGCTCCGTCATCCGCCGGCGCAGACGCGCCCGGTTGCGCGCGGGGCTGGCTGCGGTCATCGTGACCCTGACAAAGCGCAAATGCCGCGCTTGCGTATTGGCGCGCAAATTGGCATGAAAATATGACCAATTTACCACGGGAGGTCACATGACCCACAAAGCGGAGCGGCCGCGCGTCGCGCTACTCGTCACCTGCCTGGTGGATATGTTCCGCCCCTCAGTCGGCTTTGGCGCCGTCAAGCTGTTGGAGGACGCGGGCTGCGAGGTCCATGTCCCAGCGGAGCAGACCTGCTGCGGCCAGCCTGCCTGGAACTCCGGCGACCGCGAAACCGCCAAGGCGATCGCGACCCAGGTGATCGAGGCGTTCGAGGGCTATGACTATGTTGTTGTCCCATCGGGGTCCTGCGGCGCCACACTGGCCAAGGACTATCCCGAGATGTTCCGCAAAGGCGATCCGATGCGCGCGCGGGCCGAGGCGATGTCAGCCAAGACCCATGAGATCATCAGCTTTCTGGCCGATGTGCGCGGTGTGACCGGGGTCAAGGTGCGGCTCGACGGCAGCTACACCTACCATGACAGCTGCTCGGGGCTGCGCAGCCTTGGCATCCACGACCAGCCGCGGGCGCTGCTCGCGAGCGTTGAAGGGCTGGAGCTGCGCGAAATGCATGAGGCCAACGTCTGCTGCGGTTTTGGCGGCACGTTCTGCGTGAAATACCCCGAGGTTTCCAGCGCCATGGTCGGCGACAAGACCCGCAACGCGACCGACACCGGCGCAGACCTGCTGCTGGCCGGGGATCTGGGCTGTCTGATGAACATGGCCGGGAAAATGTCCCGCGAAGGGCACCCCATGAAAGCGCGTCACATTGTTGAGGTTCTGGCCGGGATGACCGACATCCCCGCCATCGGAGAGGACCGGTCATGAACGTCCATCACCCCACATCTGACAAATTCAACGCCAACGCCCACGATGCGCTGCGCAATCCCGACCTGCAAAGCGCGCTGCGCACCGCACGCGTCGGCTTTGTCGGCAAGCGCGCCAAGGCCAAGGCGCTGGTGCCCGAATTTGACACCCTGCGCGACGCGGCCCGCGATCTGAAGGATCATGTGCTCGCGCATCTCGACCTTTACCTTGAGGAGTATGAGCGCAAGGTCATCGCCTCAGGCGGGCATGTGCATTGGGCCGAAACGGCCGAAGACGCCCGCCGCATTGTTTTGGAGATCTGCCGCAAGGCCGATGCCAAGACGGTGAACAAAGGCAAGACGATGATCTCCGAAGAATGTGGGATCAACGAGCATCTGGGCGAACACGGCATCAAGGCCGTTGAGACGGATCTGGGCGAATACATCATCCAGCTGCGCGGCGAGATGCCCAGCCACATCATCGGCCCGGCAGTCCATGTGACGGTCCCGCAGGTGCGCGCTGAATTCATCAAGGCGCACACGCATCTGCCCGCAGATCGCAACCTTGACGGGATCGACACCCTGCTGGCCGAAGCGCGCACAGTGTTGCGTGAGAAATACTTTGAGGCAGAGGTCGGCATCACTGGTGCCAACATGTTGGTGGCCGAAACCGGCCAGTCGGTGATCGTGACCAACGAGGGCAATGGCGATCTGAGCCAGTCGCTCCCGAAGGTCCACATCGTCATGGCCTCGATTGAGAAGATCGTGCCAACGCTGGAAGATGCCAGCACCATCCTGCGCGTGCTGGCCAGATCGGCCACGGGGCAGGAGATGTCGGTCTACACCACATTCTCCAAAGGCCCGCGCCGCAGCGAAGATATGGACGGACCTGAGGAATACCATGTGGTGCTGCTCGATAACGGGCGCTCTGCAATGATCGGGTCTGATTTTCAGGACATGCTGCGCTGCATCCGCTGCGGGGCCTGCATGAACCATTGCCCGGTCTATCAGGCCGTCGGTGGGCACGCGTATGGCTGGGTCTATCCCGGACCGATGGGCGCGGTGCTGACGCCGTCCTTGATCGGGGTGGAAAAGGGTGGGCAGCTGCCCAATGCCTCAACGTTCTGCGGGCGCTGCGCCGATGTCTGCCCGATGCGCATTCCGCTGCCCAAAATGATGCGCAGCTGGCGTGAGCGCGAATTTGAAAAGAACCTGCAGCCCGGTGCCGCGCGCATGGGCCTGGGCGCCTGGGCGATGCTGGCCAAGAACCCCGGCGTTTACCGTCTGGCAACGCGTGCCGCGCGCCTAGGCATCAGCATGTTCGTGAAAAACGGCAAAGCGTCCAAGTTGCCGCTGGCCGGAGGGTGGACCGGCAGCCGCGATTTCCCCGCGCCTGAAAAGGGTGGAACCTTCATGGACCAGTGGAAGAAAGGACGCCGGGCATGAGCGCGCGCGACCGCATCCTGTCCCGCATCCGGCGGGGCGCCGAAGACACCGCCGCGCCGGGCGTGGACCGCGCTGCCGGCATGGCCGCGCGCCTTGCGACGGCGGGCACGCAGATCGCGCCAACCCCCGCGTCGGGGCAGTTGGAGGGCGCAGACCGCGTCACCCAGTTCACCGCCAAGCTGGAAGGGGTGGATGCCACATGGTCCGCCGTCCCGGACATGGCAGCGCTGCCCGCCGCGCTGGCTGAGGCGCTGCGCGCACGCAACCTGCCCGCCGCGGTGCGCATGGGCGCGGATCCGGACCTCGCCGCGCTCAACTGGGCGGGGCTTGATGCCAGCTACGGCATTGGGCGGCTGGATGAACCGGCAACCCTGTCGCGCGCCCGCTGCGCCTCAGCAGAGACCGGGACGCTGGCGTTGTTCTCGGGCCCTGACAACCCGGTGACGCTGACCTTCCTTGGCGAGACGCATTTTGTCGCCATCCGCGCGTCGGAAATCCAGGGCGGGCTGGATGACGTCTGGACGCATCTGCGGGCGTCAGGTCTTGATCCGCGCACGGTCAATCTGGTGACGGGGCCGTCGCGATCCGCCGATATCGGCCAGACGCTGCAACTGGGTGCCCATGGGCCGGTGGCGCTGCATGTGTTCGTGATCGAGAGCTGAGATCCGGGTGTCGCAGAATTTTCTGCGAAAATTCTGGGTTGCACGAATTGCTGCCGGGACCGCGCTGAAAGGCGTCGGGTCGCAATCATCGGCCACAGCGCCTTGGCCCGCCGCGCGAATGCCCCGAAATGCCCGAGACGGCGGTGCCCTGCTGTCTTGGGCATCATCCCGCGGTGTTCAGTCTGGCGTGTGGCGGGGCAGAACCGGGCCTGATCGTGGATCACTTTGGGCGGGATCACTCCAGCATCTGGCACCCTGAGCGCGGTAGATCGGCTGACCGGGGCAGCGCGCCGCCGCCCTTGGCCATGTGCCGCGCCTTGGCCAGCATGGTGGTGTGGACGGGCGCGGGGGGCTTGGTCATTCTTGGCCCCATTGCGATGCCGGATCGATTGTGAAACAAGATTTCGCAACAATCCGCCCGCTGCACTGGCGACCTTGTGTCACCCCGTGCGCGGCGGAACTTACAGCGCGCCGGGTCGGGCGCACAGGGGGAGGCCTCCATGCCCAACATCACACGCCGCGAAGAGCTCGACTTTCTGCTGTATGACCTGCTGGAGACTGAGGGCCTGTTCGCGCGCCCCCGCTACAGCGATCACGACCGGGACACCATCGGTGCCATGCTCGACGCCGCGCTAAAGCTGGCCGAGGACAAGTTCCAGCCCCACGCTGCCGCCGTTGACGCTGATGAACCGCATTTTGATGGAACGCGCGTCCATATGCGCCCCGAAGTGCAAGAGGCGCTGGATGCCTATCGTGATGCGGGCTATCCGATGGCGAGCTTTGCCGAGGAGCTGGGCGGGATGCAGTTGCCGCTCAGCGCGTCCTCAGCGCTGAAGATGATCTTTTCGGCGGCCAATGTATCCACCGCGGCGTATAACTTCCTGACCTCTGCCGCGGCAGGAATGCTGGCCGCGCATGGGTCTGAGGACCTGAAGGCGCGCTATCTGCCCAAGCTGATCAGCGCGGAATGGTTCGGCACCATGTGCCTGTCCGAACCGCAGGCGGGATCGTCGCTGGCCGACATCACCACCCGCGCCATCCCCCAGCCCGACGGATCGTATCGGGTGACGGGCCGCAAGATGTGGATTTCGGGGGGGGAGCATGACCTTGCCCCCAACATCATCCATTTCGTGTTGGCCAAAATCCCCGGCGGGCCTGCGGGGGTGAAGGGGATTTCCCTGTTCTGCGTGCCCAAAATCCTGCCTGATGGGGCGCGCAACGAAGTCCAGCTGATGGGCCTTAACCACAAGATGGGCTATCGCGGCACCACCAATTGCGCACTGTCATTTGGGGAGCAGGACGGCGCTGTCGGCTGGCTGGTGGGGCCTGAGCATCAGGGCCTGTCCTGCATGTTCCACATGATGAACGAGGCGCGAATCGGCGTCGGGTCAGGCGCCGCGGCGCTGGGCTATACCGGGTATCTGCACGCGCTTGATTACGCCAAGGACCGCCCGCAGGGCCGTCCGCTGCAGGGGCGCGACCCGAGCGCGCCAATGATCCCGCTGATCGAGCATCCCGACGTCAAACGCCAGTTGCTGCGCGCCAAAGCCTATGCCGAAGGCGGGCTGGCGCTGTGCATGACCGCCGCGCGGCTGGTGGATGACATTCGGTCCGGCGATGCAGCGCAGGCTGAACGCGCGGGCTTGCTGCTGGACGTGCTGACGCCGATCGTGAAATCCTGGCCCTCAGATTTCTGCCTTGAGGCCAATGACATCGCCATCCAGATCCATGGTGGCTACGGCTACACCCGCGACTATCCGGTGGAACGGATGTACCGCGACAACCGGCTCAACCCGATCCACGAAGGCACCAAGGGCATTCAGGGGCTGGACCTGCTGGGCCGCAAAGTGTCGCACATGGGCGGCGCTGGGCTGAAAGTGCTGATCGAAGACATGGGCACCACCGCTGATGAGGCGTACGCCGATCCCGAACTTGCAGGCCTGGCTGAAGAGCTGATCATCGCGCGCAACCGCGCCACTGGCGTCACCCATGTTCTGCTGAGCCGCGCGGGCAAGGTCGGGCCGGACGTGTTCTTGGCAAATGCGTCGGTCTATCTCGACATGCTCGGCCATGTGACGGTGGCGTGGATCTGGCTGCGCCAAGCGATCGCGGCGCGCCGCGGTCTGTCGGCCGGGGCGGTTGGCCCGCGCGCGTCCCATCTGCGGGGCAAGGTGGCGGCGGCCAAATTCTTCTTTGCCCAGGATCTGCCGATGATTTTTCCGCAGGCCGATCTGCTGGAACGGATGGACCGCACGGCGATTGAAACCGAGGTCGACTGGTTCTGATCATTTAGGCTTTCCGCAGGGTGGAAATCTGACCCCCACGGGCCTCTGCACGCAATTTTATTCCGCACTGCAACATTTCGTTGTGATGGGGCTGTGCCGTGCTACCACTTCCTGGCAATCGTCGCTGCGAGGGAGCCCGCATCCATGAAAACCTTCTCCAAGATTCTTGTCGCCAACCGGTCGGAAATCGCCATTCGCGTGATGCGCGCGGCGACCGAATTGGGCAAGCACACCGTCGCGGTTTACGCAGAGGAAGACCGCCTCGGGCTGCACCGGTTCAAGGCGGATGAGGCTTACAAGATCGGCGAGGGGCTTGGCCCCGTCGCGGCGTATCTGAGCATCGAGGAAATGATCCGCGTTGCCCGCCAGTCTGGCGCCGACGCGATCCACCCCGGCTATGGCCTGCTGTCGGAGAACCCCGATTTCGTGGATGCTTGCGACGCCGCCGGGATCGCCTTTATCGGCCCGACGGCGGTGACCATGCGGATGCTGGGCGACAAGGCCAGCGCCCGCCGCGCCGCCATCGCCGCCAATGTCCCCGTGATCCCGGCCACCGAAGTGCTGGGCGACGACATGGACGAAGTGGCCGCCATGGCCGAAGCTGTCGGCTATCCGCTGATGCTGAAGGCCAGCTGGGGCGGCGGCGGGCGCGGCATGCGTCCGATCATGGGCCCGGATGAGCTGGTGGAAAAAGTCCGCTCCGGCCGGCGCGAGGCTGAGGCCGCTTTTGGCAATGGCGAGGGGTATCTTGAACGGCTGATCAAGAAGGCCCGCCATGTTGAGGTGCAGATCCTCGGCGACAAGCAAGGCAGCACGGTCCATCTGTTTGAACGCGATTGCTCAGTCCAGCGCCGCAATCAAAAGGTGGTCGAACGCGCCCCCGCCCCGTATCTGTCCGAAGAACAGCGTGCTGAGGTCTGTGAGCTGGGCCTGCGCATCGCCCGCTATGCCAAATACGAATGCGCTGGCACCGTTGAATTCCTGCAGGACATGGGTGACGGCAAGTTCTACTTCATCGAAGTGAATCCGCGCGTGCAGGTCGAACACACGGTGACTGAGGAAGTCACCGGCATCGACATCGTGAAGGCCCAGATCCGCATCGCCGAAGGGGCGACCATTGCCCAAGCCACCGGCGTTGCGGGCCAGCACGAAATCCGCCTGCGCGGCCATGCGCTGCAATGCCGGATTACCACGGAAGACCCGCTCAACAGCTTTATCCCCGATTACGGGCGCATCACCGCCTATCGCGGGGCGACGGGCTTTGGCATCCGGCTTGATGGCGGCACGGCCTATTCGGGCGCCGTGATCACGCGCTATTACGACAGCCTGCTGGAAAAGGTCACCGCCTGGGCCCCGACGCCCAGCGAGGCCATCGCCCGCATGGACCGCGCCTTGCGCGAATTTCGCATCCGCGGCGTGTCGACCAACATCGCGTTTGTTGAAAACCTGCTGAAGCACCCGGAGTTCCTCGACAGCACCTACCACACCAAATTCATCGACGAGACGCCTGCGCTGTTCGATTTTGCACCGCGCCGCGACCGGGCCACCCGCCTGTTGAATTTCGTCGCTGACATCACCGTGAACGGCAACCCTGAGGTCGCGGGCCGCGCCCGCCCGCCCGCCCATGCCCGCCCGCCCAAGCCCCCCAAACTGCCCGACATGGCCCCCCCGCCGGGCGCCAAGCAGTTGCTGGACGCCAAGGGGCCGAAGGCGGTGGCGGATTGGATGCTGGCGCAAAAACAGCTTCTGATCACCGACACCACCATGCGCGACGGGCACCAGTCGTTGCTGGCCACCCGGATGCGGACCCATGACATGCTGGGCGTCGCGGGGGCCTATGCGCACTGGCTGCCGCAGCTTTTCTCGATGGAGTGCTGGGGCGGGGCGACCTTCGACGTGTCGTATCGCTTCTTGCAGGAATGCCCGTGGCAGCGGCTGCGCGATCTGCGCGCGGCAATGCCCAACTTGCTGACGCAGATGCTGCTGCGCGGCGCGAACGGCGTGGGATACACCAATTATCCCGACAATGTGGTGCGCAAATTCGTGGAAACCGCCGCAAGTTCCGGCGTGGACGTGTTTCGCGTGTTCGACAGCCTGAACTGGGTTGAAAACATGCGCGTGTCGATGGACGCGGTGCTGGACAGCGGCAAGATCCTCGAAGGCGCGATCTGCTACACCGGGGATATTCTTGACCCTGACCGCGCGAAATACGACCTGAAATACTATGTCGGCATGGCCAAGGCGCTTGAGGGCGCGGGTGCCCATGTGCTGGGCCTGAAGGACATGGCGGGCCTGCTGAAACCCGCCCAAGCGCGCATTCTGATCAAGGCACTGAAGGAAGAGGTCGGGCTGCCGATCCACTTCCACACCCACGACACGTCCGGCATCTCAGCCTCGACGGTGCTGGCGGCCTCAGACGCGGGGGTGGATGCGGTGGACGCGGCGATGGACAGCTTTTCCGGCCTGACCTCACAGCCCTGCCTTGGGTCAATTGTTGAGGCGTTGCGCTTCACCGACCGCGAAACCGGGCTGGATCCGGCGCGCATCCGTCAGATCTCGGATTACTGGGAATCGGTGCGCAACCAATACGCCGCCTTTGAGGCTGAGATGAAATCGGGTGCCTCTGAGGTGTATCTGCACGAAATGCCCGGCGGTCAGTTC
Source organism: Paracoccaceae bacterium (assembly GCA_047610385.1). Taxonomy (GTDB): domain Bacteria; phylum Pseudomonadota; class Alphaproteobacteria; order Rhodobacterales; family Rhodobacteraceae; genus JBOCEF01. The sequence goes on from JBLGAC010000003.1 coordinate 63,189, forward strand.
ACCAACCTGAAAGCCCAAGCGCGCTCCATGGGGCTAGAGGAACGCTGGCACGAAGTTGCGGCGATGTATGCCGATGTGAATCGCATGTTCGGCGACATCGTGAAGGTCACGCCATCCTCCAAGGTGGTTGGCGACATGGCGCTGTCGATGGTGGCGGGCGGGCTGACCGTGGCGGACATTGAAAACCCGGCCAAGGACGTGTCGTTCCCCGAATCGGTGATCGGCATGATGCGCGGCGATCTGGGCCAACCTCCGGGCGGCTGGCCCGCAGGGGTGCAGACCAAGGCGTTGAAGGGCGAGCCGGCGTTCACCGACCGCCCCGGCCTTCACGCCGCCCCGGTGGATCTGGAGGCAACCCGCAGGGACCTGTCGGCCAAGCTGGGCGTGGCGATCGACGACGAGGATCTGTGCGGCTACCTGATGTATCCCAAGGTCTTCACCGACTATATGGTGCGCCACGCCGATTACGGGCCAGTCCGGGCGCTGCCAACACCGGTGTTCCTTTACGGCATGGACGTCGCGGACGAGATCGAGATTGAGCTGGAGCCCGGCAAGACCATGCAGCTGCGCCTGTCCGCGGTGGGAGAGACCAACGAAGACGGCAATGTGAAGGTGTTCTTTGAACTGAACGGCCAGCCCCGCGTGGTGTCGGCCCCCAACCGCGCCGTTCAGGCCACCGCCACCCGCCGCCCTAAGGCCGAGGACGCCAACCCCTTGCATGTCCCGGCCCCGATGCCGGGCGTGGTCGCGTCGGTCGCCGTCACGGCAGGGCAAAAGGTGGCAGCGGGCGACATGCTGCTGACCATCGAAGCGATGAAGATGGAAACCGCGATCCATGCCGAACATGCAGGCGTGGTCAAAACCGTGCACGCCCCGGCAGGCGCGCAGGTCGATGCCAAGGATCTGTTGGTCGAATTCGAAGCCTGAGGCCCCTCGCCGGGGCGGGCGAACGGGGCGGGGCATTTTGGGGGTGGACGGGGCGCCTTGCCCTCGCCCGCCGGAATGCGGGGGAGGGCCTGACGCCCTCCCCCTGCACCCCCCTCCCCGCCAGGCGCGCCGCATGGGCGTTTGGGGTGGGGGAGCAGGGTGGGCCGGATGCGGGCCTGAAGGGGAGGTGGCCTGAAAGGGACTGGGGTGGGCCGAATCTGCGATCCGCTTTAGAAGTCCATCTTCCAGTCGAGACCCAGCGACGTCCCGTCAGAGCCGCCCGCCGCGGCGTCGAGGGTGACGTTGTCGAACAGCTCCACCTCCACCTCCACCTCGGTCGGGCCGCCATTCACGGGCTGCTTGGCGCCGACATAAACGCCCTCAGCCACGTTGCGCCCTACCGACAGCGATGCAGCACCGCTGCCGCCCAGATCAACGCTGAGCACGTCAAGGCCAGCCGCCTCGCGCAGGCTGCCGATCACGCCTTCTTTGCCGCTGGCCAGCTGTGCGGCGGCCCCGGCCAGTTCCGCCGCCTGACCGGCGGTCAACGACTGGCGCGACTGACCAAACAGAATGCGCGGCAGCACTTCTTCCTCAGGCAGGGACGGGCTGCTTTCCAGCGAAATCACCGGGGCAGAGGCATACCCGGTCACCGCGATCCGCCCTGTGACGCCGTCGCGTTCCAGTTCTAACGCCACGTCGAGTTCGGGGTCTATCTCAGCCCCGCCGTTGAACGACACCTTGCCGCGCGAGAGGATGAACGGCTTGGACAGCAGGTCCAGCTGGCCGCGCCGCTTTTCAATCGCGCCGGTGATGATCGGGGCCGACGCCGATCCGCGCACCTTCAGGTCGGCCTCCCACTCGCTGGTCAGCCCGCGCCCGCGCACAAAGATGTTGCCCGGCGCGCGGATCGACAGGTCCAGCGTCGGGCCGCCATTGGCCGAGGTTTCTTCGGCCTTGCGCGGCGGCTCGCCCTTGATCTCAATCTCGCCCAGGCTGGCGACGGCGGGGGGGGTGGTGCTGATCAGCCGGATCTCGGCCCTGTCGATCACCACGTTGCCGGTGATCGCGGGCGAGGCAAGCGGCCCAGAAGCCGTGATGTCCATGCTGATCGCCGCGGTGGCGTCGTCGCGGCGCACCAGCACCGCCGATTTCGTGATCAGCGACGCGTCGATCCGCCCGCCTTCGATCACCGCTTTGCCAGTGACAGGGGCACCTGATCCGTCCTGGGCCGCAAGATCCAGCGTCATGGCGTTGTTCGCCGCCAGCCCGGTTGTCACGCGCAGATCCGTGAGGATGGTGCCAGTTTCAAGGTTCTCATAGCGCCCGTCGCTCAGGCGCAATTGCCCGGCCGGTTGGGGCGCGGACACCCGGCCAGCCACCCGCAGGTCCATATCAAGCAGGCCGTCGAGGATGTGATCAGGCGCGGGCACCAGCGCCCAGAGCGGCCCGATCCGGCCCGACCATTTCACGCCGGCGTCCAGCCGCCCGTTTTGCGGCACCACCGGCACCAGCCCGTTCGCGACCAGCGGCAGATCGGCGTCAAAGGCCATCGGGTTGCCAAAGCCGCCGGTCAGCGCGCCCGTGGCCTTGAGGCGCCCGCCGCGCCAGATCCCGGTCAGGTCCAGCGCCAGCGGTGTCTCGCGTGCATCAATCGCGTCAAAGCGCAGGCTGGCCCCGGTTGCGACCAGTGTTGCGCGGCCTGCGGCGGTGTCAAAATCGGCCGAGGCGGTCATGGACCCGGCCTCAATCGGGGCCTTTGCGATGCGCGCAATCGGGCGCAGATCGTCCATGGTCAGGGTCAGCGCGCCGCGCGCCCCGCCCCCGACCAGCGCCGCGCGCCCGGTCAGGCGCCCGCCCGGAAGGCTGATGGCGATGTCGTCAAAGCGTTGCCCGCTGGGCCCCGAGGTCACGCGCAGCGGGCGGTCAAGCGCCACGCGGATCGCGCGGTCGGGGTCGCGGCCTGCGCCTTGGGCAACCTCAGCAGTCAGGCGGGGCACGGTGGCGGTGATCGTCTCGCCGCCTGCATCGGCAGTGGCCGTCATGTCCAGCATCGCCGCGCGACCGTCAGGCAGGGCGCCTTTCACCGATAGCGCCAGCGCCAGTGCATTGAGCGGGCCTTTGGCCGACGCCGTGATCCGCGCCAGCGCCGCGCCGCCCACGCTGCCACCCGCCACATCCGCCGTCACGTCGACCCGCGGGGCACCTAGCGCGTCTGCCACAGCGGCCCGCACGGTGATCGCGCCCAGACGCGCGTCACCGGACCGCAGGCCGGGCGCGGTCAGCGTCGCGCGCAGATCAGTGGCACCGGCGCTGCCATTCGTCAGGTCCAGATCCAGCGCGGTTTTGGCGATGGTCGCGCCGCCCGCCACAATGGCCCCGGTGGTGATGCGCGCAGTTCCGTGGGGCGCGCCGCCGGTCAGCCCGCGCATATCCGCGGTGATGTCTGCGCGCGCGATGGTGGCATCGGCGGCGGCGATGGTGTCGATCGCCGCTTTCAGGGTCACGCTAGGATCGCCGGTCAGATCTGCGCCACGCGCATCGCCCGATGCGCGCGCAACCGACAGGCCATCGGGGCCGGTCAGCCCTTGGGCGTCAAAGCTCAGCGTCGCCGATGGCGCACCGGTCAGGTCGGTGCCTTTGCCGCTAAGCGTCAGGCGCGCCAGCGCAATGCCGCCGGGGGCTGTGATGCCGTCGGCGGTGAGTGAGGCTTCGGCTTGGGGGGCACCGGTCAGATCGAACGCGCCGCCATCCACCGTCAACCGCGCGACCGCCAGCCCGTCCGGGCCAAATATCCCGTCGGCCCGCAGGGTGCCGGTCGCCTCAGGCGTGCCCAGCAGATCGCGGGCTGAGGCGTCGATGTCCATTCGCGACAGCCCGTAGTCGAGGGTGTCTATCCGCTCAGCGGTCAGTTTCAGATCGGCGTTCTGCGCGCCGCCTGCATGGCGCAAGGCCACGTCGCCGCGGACCGCGCCGCGGGGCGGGGCGCCAAGCTTCAGCGCTTGGAACACCGGTGCCAATGCGGACAGGCGCGGCGCGTTCACGGTCAGATCCGCATCGGTCAGGCCGGTTGCGGTGTCCACGGTGGCGCGTCCGGTGACCTGCGCCTCCAGCACCTTGGCGGTCAGATCGCTGACGATCAGCACCCCGTCTGCCAGCGCGAAATCGGTGGTGATGTCGGCCGGGCCAAGGGGGCCGCCACGGGCGCGCAGGGTGATGCGGCCTGCGGGGGCGGCGCCGAGGGTCACGTCATGCGACAATGCGACCTCGCCCAGACGCTCCGCACCCACGCGCAGGGCCTGGGCGGTCAGCGCGCCGATCAGATGGGGGGCGGACAGCGCGCCCTCAGCCCGGCCTTGGGCCGAAAGGCGCCCGGCGGCGTCTTGCCCGTAGGCGGCCGCGACTGGCGCCAGATCGGGGGTCGACAGGGTCCAGCGCAGATCTGCCAGATCTTTGGCAATGTCGGCCATGCCGGCCGCGGTGACGGTCAGCAGCGGCGAGGCGATGCGCGCCATGTCCAGATCTGCGCGCCGGGCCGCGCCATCCCACCGGCCGGTCACCGACAGATCGGTCGCGCCCATCAGATCGGGGCCAAGCTTGTCGAGGCGCACGCCCTCAGCGGCACCTGACACGGCGGCCACGATGATGTCTGCGGTTTTTGCCACGTTCACCGACAGCGCCGCGGTGCCCAGATCAACCGGGCCAGTGGTCAGCCCGGTCAGTTGCAGGTCGCCGACCGCCGACAGATCGTCTGGCGTGCCCTTCAGGTTGCCGTCAAAGCTGAGCGCGGTAAAATCCACCCCGTCGGCCAGCCGGGCCATCGCCGCAGTCACTGCAAGGCTGACGTCAAAATCCATCGCGCCGGTGGCTTTGTCGTAGCGCCCCGACGCATCGGCGCTGATGGCGGGAGAGCGCAGCCGCCCAGCCTGCACGGTCACCACGCGCTTGTCATCTTCGGACACTTTGATGTCGAGCTTGGCCTGCGCGCCAATCACAGCGGCGGCGTCGGCGCCCAGCAGGGGGCCAGATCGCACGGTCAGCGACGCTTCGGCATCCAGCGGGCCGGTCACGTCGAACGTGCCGGCGCCTTCGATGCTCAGCACATCTTGGGCCGCCGCGGTGAAGGCCGCGCGCCAATCGGCCAGTGGGCCGTCGGCGTTCAGCTGCGCCGACGCGGCGCTGCTGGCGGGCAGCCCGATCAGCGCTGCAACGATGCCGCCCGCGGCCTCATCCGCGTTAAGCTTCAGCATCAAGGATTGGTCGGTGAAATTGCGCGCAAAGGCGAAATCAATCCGCCCGGCCACGTCATCGGTGCGGGTGATCACCAGATCGGCGGCCTGCACGTCGCCCGCATCGCGCGCTGATCCGCGCGCGTCAAAGGCGATGGAGGCACCGTCCACGGCCACGCCTGCGGCAATGAACGCGCCGTCGATCGACAGTTCCTGCAGCTTCAGCGTGATCGGGGATCGCGGCCAATCCAGCAGCCCGCGCGACGGGCCTTGGGCAATCTCGGCGTCCGGGTTCACGGTCACTTCGGCGGGGATCGGGCGGCGCAGAACCTTCAGCCCACGGGCGGCGAGGCGTTCGATGTCCAGCTCCCCGCTCAGGATCGCGCGGGCGTTCCAGCGCAGGGACAGCGCCTCAGCGGTCAGCCACACGCCATCGCGGTCGATGATTTCGACGCCGACCAGATCGGTGACGCCGTCTTCGGGCTGCTCAATGCCCGCGGCGCGGATTTCAAACACCCCCTCAACGCTGATCTGTTTCAGGGCGAACTGGATCAGCGAATTTTTGATGCCGCCAAAGGAAAACTGCGCCACGGCACCATTCGCCAGCAGCAGCGCGCAGGACAGCATCAGGACCGTGAAAAGTCGGGCGGGAAAACGGCTCATATGGGTCACCATGCCTGTCCGATGGAGAGGTAGAATTGCAAAATATCGTCTTCCTCCCGCGGGTTAAGCGGGATCGCGATGTCGAGCCTGAGCGGCCCGGCAGGCGACAGATACCGCACGCCAAAGCCCGCGGCGAACTGCATCCCTTCGTCAAAGACCGGGACCATTTCGTCTGACACGGCGCCTGCCTCAGCAAAGATCGCGCCGCGCAGCGCGCCATAAAGCGGCGTGCGCAATTCGGCCCCAAGTTCAAGCGCAGATCGCCCACCCGTTGGGGCGCCCTGATCATCCAGCGGTCCGATGATGTTCTGGCGATAGCCGCGCACCGACCCGCCGCCGCCCGAATACAGACGCCGGTTCGCAGGCACGTCGTCGACCTTTGTGGACAAGATTGAGGCCAGCCGCACCCGCCCCGCCAGCACCCAGTCGCGTGCATCATCAAGCGGGACATAGGCGCTGGTGATGCTGTCGATCTTGAAAAACGGTGCCACATTGCTGTCGATCATGCCCACAAAAGGCGTGAACGTCAGCGCCGACCGGATGCCATCCTTGGGATCAAGCTTGTCGTCTGATCCGTCATAGGATGCATAGATCGGCAGGCCGAACAGGATAACCTCCTCACGCGGGCCGTTCTGGCCGACATGGGCAAATTCCGCCAGGCCCCCGGCACCAACGATCAGTGTGTCGCTCAGGCGGCGCTGCACGGCGGCTGACGCCTTGACGCCGGTCGATTCATAGGCATCGATTTCTTCGTTGAACAGGCCGACCGCCAGCTGCAATTCCTGCTTGGGGCGGCGGAACTGGGGCTTGGCAAAGCTCAGGTCCAGGCTCTGTTCGGTCAGGCCGCCCTGCAATTCGCCCTCAAAGCGTTCCCCGGCGTTGAACAGATTGCGGTGCACAAATCCGAACCGCGCCTCGGGGCCGGACACTTCGGTAAAGCGCAGGCCCGCCGACACTGTGCGCGGCGCGCGTTCCTCCGCCTGTGCCAAAACCGGGGCAATGATGGCACCGTCTTCGGCATAGACCGGGTTTTCGGGCGGGGTGGCGGGCAGGCGGACCGTCACGCTGCCAAACAGATCGGTGCGCGACAGGTCCTGCTGGTATGCGCGCAGATCGGCGGGGTTGGTGGGCGCGCCGTCCTCCCACGGTTTGTAGGACCGAAGATAGGCGTCTGACACGCCCTCCGCGCCGCTGATCGTGATGTCGCCGAACACGGCCCTAGGGCCTGATGCGATGACGGTCTCAACCTCAAGGGTCTTGGCGTCCGGGTCGGCGATGGCGCGGCGTGACCGGCGTTCAGCCCAGGGGCGGCCATCGGCGCGCAGACGTGCCAGCGCGGCGTTTTCCGCCAACAAGATTGCGGCCGCGGCGGCGGGTGTGCCGATCGGGGATCCCAGCGCCGCGGCGGGCGGCAATTCGGGTGCGGCACCGCGGCCCTGATCGACGATGATGAACCGGTGCTCAGTCAGCGTGTAGCGCGGGCCGGGGATCATGCGCAGCACGGCGCGGGCCTCAGGGCCACCTGCGGGCGGCTGGGGCTTGGGGGTTTCGGACGCCTCGCGCCCACCTGTGGGGCGGGCGGCAAGCGCGGCCTGATACGCCGCCTGGGCCTGTTCGCGCGCCGCAATGTCTTGGGGCGTCATTGAGGGCGCGGTCACCTCGACCTCAGCCGCCGCCTCATACCAGCCGAAAGATCGCAGGATTTTCACCGCGATCTCCACGTCCTGATCGGCGCGGCGGCGCAGCAGCGCGATTGAGTTCGCCCCATCCTCTTGGCGCCGCCACAGACGCAGCGACTGGCGGGTTAGGTCCTCAATCGCTGCGTTCGGTGCACCTTCGAGCACCGGCTCGTAGGGAACCGCGCTTTGCGCGCGCGCAAAGGGAAGCTCCTCAATCGAGGTGTCAGGCTTGCCGGTGCAGGCCGTCAGAACAAAAGGCGCAAGCGCGATGAGCGCAAGATAAGAAAAGCGGATCATCATCGTACCAGTGCGTCCCCGTTGCGCGGGCCCGCCCCAGTGGGGACGCCGCGGTCAGCGTCGTTTCGCGCCGCCCGATTCGACCGGGCGACGCCGTGGTCGCGCACCATGCAGAACCTTGTAGCGCGGCGTGCGCGCCAGCACCGTGGTTTCGGTGAACAGCGCTTCGATTTCGCGCTCATACGGCAGCTGCAGGTTGGCAACCATATAAAGCGAGCCCGAAGGTTTCAACGCCTGCGCCGCGGCGGCCACAAAGCTTTGACCCAATCCCATGGCGACATTGCGGCCTTCGTGGAAAGGCGGGTTGGCGATCACGCGGTCATAGGTCCTGGGCGGCACGGCACCATGGGCGGCGACGTCGGCCCAGACGAAATGCGCGCGCTCATCGTCGATGTTGGCGCGGGCGCAGGCCAGTGCGGTGGCCTCAGATTCGTAAAGATCGACCCTCTTGACTGGGATCTGGCCCAGCACATGGGCCGACAGCCAGCCCCAGCCGGCACCCAGATCGGCCACGCGGCCCGACAGCGGGGGCATGTGTTCGATCAACAGGCGCGATCCGGGGTCGACCTCGGTCCAGCTGAACAGGCCCGCTTCGGTGGTCCAATGGCGCGCCTCATCTTCGATGCGCGGGGCGCGCGCGGCGTCGGCCAGCCATTCGGCGAACGTGGGGGGCGTGTTGGCGGTGCGCTGCATCCACATGACGCGGCCATGGTTGCGCGGCAGAACGCCATCCAGATCCACCAGCTTGCGCAGGTCTTTCTGCAGGCTTTCCACGCCGTCGGTCTTGGTTCCGGCGATCAGCACCCAGCCGCCCGCTTCCACCATGTCCCAAGCACGCGCGAGGTTGGCGCGGTTCTCGGTCTTGTGGCGGGTCATGGCGACACCGGCGGCGGGGAAGGGGCCTTTGGGGGCACCTTCGGCCGTCAGGTCAGGCCAGACGCGGGCACCTTGGGCGACCAGCGCGTCATGCAAGGGTTTGGCGCCCTGCTCACACAGCCACGGAAGCTGTGGAATGGCCGCAGAGGGACGCGCGCGCAGAACCGGCATGCCGGGGCCTGCGGGGTCGGGGGCGGGAATGATCCGGTCCGCAAACGGGACGGTCATGAGGGCGATTGGATCGAACATGGCGCTCGCATACGCCCCTTCGCCCCGCTTGGGAAGGGGGCTTGGCGGGCGGCGCGGCCTGCGTCAGGCAATGATGATATCTTCGCGCATGAACGCAAAACCCGTCAGGCACCAAGGCCGTGCCGCCATTGGCCCAACGACGCGGCCTATTGAACCGGGCGACGAAGCCAATCCACGCAGTCACAGCGCCGCCTGAGATGTTGAGAACCATGGTGTCGATCATCGCGCCGTCCAGCAAAAAAAACCCGCCCTGGCCGCGCCGCTGCCGATCACCAGCGCGCCGGTGTCCCCGATGCCGAACGAAGCGGCGGCCAGCCCGCCGCCGTGGTGAAGCTGATCACGGTGCTGGCGTCGATGTCCTTGCGCAGCACAAACGTAGACTTGTCAGCGCCGTCGGCATTCGACCGCACAAGCCCGATATCGTTGGCCAAAAAGGGGGCTTGGTTGACATAAAATGGGCCGACGAGGAACGCTCGTCGGCCCGATGGCAGCATTGCGGAAGTCTCAGGCGTTGATGTCGACCACAACCCTGCCTTGCACCTGGCCTGCAAGAATGGCGCGCCCCAGATCGGGCAGATCGGACAGGGTCGCGGGGCGGATCATCGCCTCCAACTTGTCCATCGGCAGGTCCTCAACGATGCGGGACCAGGCGCGCACGCGGTTGGCGTAGGGCTGCATCACGCTGTCGATGCCCAGCAGGTTCACGCCGCGCAGCAGGAACGGGATCACCGTGGTGGGCAGCCCCGCACCCCCGGCCAGCCCGACCGCGGCGACCGAGCCGCCGTATTTCATCTGCCCCAGAACGCGCGCCAGCATGGCACCGCCGACCGCATCGATGCAGCCTGCCCAAGTCTCAGCCTCCAACGGGCGTTTGACGGTTTCGTTGATGTCGGTCCGCGCAACGATCGTCGTGGCGCCGAGGCCGCGCAGATAGTCCGCCGTTTCGGGCCGTCCGGTGACGCCGGCAACCTCATAGCCGCGCGCCGCTAGAATCGCGACCGCAACCGATCCCACGCCCCCTGCGGCGCCGGTGACCAGCACCGGGCCCTTGTCCGGGGTCACGCCGTGGTCCTCAAGGGCCATGACCGACAGCATCGCGGTCAGACCCGCGGTGCCGACCGCCATGGCCTGCCGGGCGCTGATGCCATCGGGCAGCGGCACCAGCCAGTCAGCCTTCACCCGCGCCTTTTGCGCATAGCCGCCCCAATGGGCCTCGCCGACGCGCCAGCCGGTCAGCACCACTTTGTCGCCAGCCCCATAGCGCGGGTCCGAGGACGTCTCGACCGTGCCAGCGAAATCAATGCCCGGCACATGGGGATAATTGCGCACCAGCCCGCCGCCGGGGCCGAGGCAGAGCCCGTCTTTGTAGTTCACGGTGGAATAATCCACCGCCACCGTCACTTCGCCTTCGGGCAGGCGGCTTTCGTCGATGGATTGGATGGAGGCATGGGTCTTGCCGTCCGCGTCCTTGTCGACGATCAGTGCGTTGAAATTCATGTGTCCGCTCCCGTTTTCGGCGCCCCTAGCGCGCATTCGACCCGAAACTTGGCTTTTCCCCGGCTCGCGTCAATTTGTTTTGGCATCGGGAGGCCGCGCGCCAGCCATCGCGCGGGCTGAACCGCGGCACCCGCGCGGCGCTGCAGGCCGGGCGCGGGGGTGCGGATCGGCGCGGTTGCATTCAGGGGTGCCAATTTAAGTTGCTTGGGCAAGTGAGGTTTTTGTTTTGGCGGCGTAGGTCTGACGCTAGATCCTATATTTTTCCTAATCTGCCAATTATAAAAAATTTTGTCATAGATAGTTTCATTATATAGATCTGATAAGTAAGTTTTTTTTCAAAAAATAGCGAAAATTGCCAAATCTTATCAAAGTATCTGATGAAAATGTCCTGATGGCGGGCAAATCGTCACCCCATTCTCAGCTTTGTAGCGGCGCATGAATTTGCCAACATTATTGCGGCCATGATGTTTAAGCAGCGTATCCAAATGCCCGGATGCCAGATGAAAGCACTGCCTTTCATAGTATGTCGCTGTGTGTGAGCACCTCAGGCAACGCCTCAGTTTGATATCAACATCCGGGTCTTTCTGCCGCGGGACGGGCCGCGCGCCGGATGTCGCATGTGCCGGACCGGGGCACCCGCGCGGCGCTGCAGGCGGGGCGCCGTGGGGCAGACGGGCCCCATGGCGCGGAAGATCGCACAGAAGGGCTGGACCGGCGCGGCGGCTTGGCTAAGGTTCGTCCCCCAAGGATCCGCACCGCGGATTGACCGGCGAGGAGCCCCCCAAATGTCTGATTACGCCATGGTGATGTCTGCCCCCGGTGGTCCCGAGCTGTTCGAGCGCCGTGAGATCACTGTCCCGGCCCCGGGCGCGGGTGAGATTGTGGTGCGCCACACGGCGGTGGGGCTCAATTACCTCGACACCTATCATCGCACTGGGCTGTATCCTTGGCCGCAGGAAAAAGACCTGATCATCGGATCGGAGGCCGCTGGCGTTGTTGAGGCCGTGGGCGAGGGCGTGGCCCTGACCCTTGGAACCCGCGTTGCTTATACGTGGCCGCTGGGGGCGTATTGCTCTGCCCGCGTGATCGCAGCGGACAAGGTCGCGGTGATCCCTGAGGGCGTGTCCGACGCTGATGCGGCCGCTGCGATGCTGAAAGGGCTGACGGCGCAATACCTCGTGCGCAGCACCTTTGCGGTGCAGGCGGGGCAGATCGCGCTGGTGCACGCCGCCGCCGGGGGCGTCGGGCTGCTGCTGGGCCAATGGCTGAAGGCGCTGGGCGTCACCGCCATCGGCGTCGCGGGCGGGCCGGAGAAATGCGCGTTGGCGGCCGGGCATGGCTACGCCCATGTCATCGACAGCACGTCGGAGGATTTCGTCGCGCGGGTGCGTGAAATCACCGGCGGCGCCATGTGCCACGTGGTCTATGACGGGGTCGGGAACGCGACCTGGCGCGGGTCTTTGGCGTGTCTGCGCCCGCGGGGGATGTTTGTCAGCTTTGGCCAGGCCTCTGGCTTGATCGAGGGGTTCACCCTCGGCGATCTGTCCAAGGGCGGCTCGCTGTCCTGCGCGCGCCCGTCGCTGTTCCACCACATCGCCACACGCGCTGAGCTGGAGGCGCGCGCTGCGGAGCTGTTCGCGCGGGTGAAAGACGGATCTGTGAAGATCGATGCCGCGCGGCAGTTGAAGCTGGAAGATGTCGGCGACGTGCATCGGCTGCTGGAAAGCCGGGCCACCACCGGCGCGACCGTGATGATCCCCTGATCAAGCCAAGGACCAAAAAGGCGGGGCGGGGCGCTGCTGGACGGCGGTGCCCCGCCATGCCACCAAGGCGATCTGATTTCGCGCGCCGGAAAGGACCCAGCCATGGCTGTCACCCCGTTTGATTCGCCCATGATGCGGGACCTTCTGTCGGACCGGGAGATCGGGGCGCTGTTCTCCGACGCTGCTGAAATCCGGTCGATCCTGCTGTTCGAGGGCGCGCTGGCCAAAGCCCAGGGCGCGGTGGGGATGATCCCGGCGCTGTCCGCCGGTGCGATTCACCGCGCATCGCGTGAGGTGCAGATTGATCCGTCAGCGCTGACCGCAGGCGTGGCTGCCGCGGGCGTGGTAGTGCCAGCGCTTGTGCCCGCGTTCCGCAAGGAAATGAACGCGCCTGAGCATGCTGCGTGGGTGCATTGGGGCGCGACGAGCCAGGATGCCTCGGACACCGGGTTGGCGCTGCGGCTGAAGCGGGTGGCGGCGGAGCTGGACACCCGGCTGGTCGCGATTCTGGTGTCGCTGGCCGATGCGGCTGAGGCCCATGCCGAGCTGCCGATGGCCGCGCGCACCCGCGCCCAGATCGCCACCCCCACCACCTTTGGCGCTCGCATTGCCGCCTGGGGCGCGCCGCTGATCCGTGCGCGTGTGCGGCTGGCGCAGGCGCGCGATCAGGTGTCGCTGGTGTCGCTGGCCGGGGCCTCGGGCACGCTGGCCGCGATGGGCGAGGGGGCAGAGCAGATCGCGCCCCTGATGGCCGCGGAACTGGGGCTGACCGCGCCTGAGCTGCCTTGGCATGTCGGGCGCGACGGGCTGGCCGAATTCGCCGCTGCGCTGGCGATCATGTGCGGATCCTTGGGCAAATTCGGGCAGGACCTGATCCTGCTGGGCCAATCTGAGGTCGGCGAGGTGCGGGCGGGCGTAGGGGGCGGGTCGTCTACCATGCCGCACAAATCGAACCCGGTGGAGGCTGAGGCGCTGGTGGCGCTGGCACGCCATGCCTCGCGCCTGTCGGGCACGTTGCAGGAGACGCTGATTTGCGCGCATGAGCGTGACGGCGCCGCCTGGACGTTGGAATGGATGTCGCTGCCGCAGCTTTGCGTCGCCGCGGGCGCCGCCACCCGCCATGCCGCGGCGCTGGCGGGCAGCCTGCAGCCCGATGGGGCGCGGATGCGCGCAAACATGGACGCGACCGGCGGGCTGATGATGGCCGAAGCCGCGAGCTTTGCGCTGGCCGCCGCCATGCCGCGGCCAGAGGCGCAGTCAATCGTCAAGGCCGCGTGCAACGAGGCCGCTGCATCAGGTGCCCCGCTGCGCGAGGTGCTGGAGGCGCGGGCGGGAAAAGATGCGGCCGATTGGGACGCGGCCTTTGATTATGCGCGCCATGGCGGGTTGGCCGCGACCTACGCCCGCCGCTTCGCTGCGATGGCGCGCAAAGGCTGACCGGCCAACAGAAGGTGCCGCGCGCCGACTGTCGCAACGGTGCACCGGGGCGCCCGCGCGGCGAGACTTGGCGTGGCACTTGCGGCGAGGGTCGCTTGCGGCGAATGGCGTGATGCGATCAAGGCGCCGCGGGCGGTCGCGCGCCTGCGAATGTGGTCTGCAACTGGCGTGATGGCAAAATATGGGGGGCGAAATTGGCGCCGCACGACAGGCCTGATCAGCCTGAACCGCGCGGCGCACCCGCCCTGTTGTGACGCACGCGCCGGGCGGAGGCGCGTGCCAGCCAAGCTGGCGCCATTCATGGCGCTGCGAGAGGATCTGGGCGCTGCCCATACGCGGGGTTAAACCCGCGATCCCGGTCCCGTTCTTCAAGGGACCGGACGGTTATCGCCTGCGTAAGTAAAGAAAGCGTTAAGCGCGTTCAGTAGCGCCCAGTTGCCCGCCAGCGCCAGGCATCCGCGATCATCTGCGGCAGGTCAGAGCGGCTTGGCGCCCAGCCCAGCGTCTGCATCGCCCGGCGTCCGTCGCAGACCAGACGCGCCGGATCGCCGCCCCGCCGATCGCCGATCTTCTGCGGGATTGCCATGTCCAGCGCCGCCTCGGCCGCGTCGATCATCTGCCGCACGGAAAATCCGTGCCCGGTGCCGAGGTTCAGGCGCAGATTGCCGCCCCCCGCCAGCAGATGGTTGAGCGCGAGGATATGTGCCTCAATGAGGTCCATCACATGGACGTAGTCGCGGATGCAGGTGCCGTCGGGGGTGGGGTAGTCCTGGCCGAACACCGTGATTGCGTCGCGCGCGCCAGCGGCGGCGTCCAGCACCAGAGGCACCAGATGCGTCTCAGGCCGGTGATCTTCGCCGATCTCAGCCTCAGGGTCAGCGCCCGCCACATTGAAATAGCGCAGCGCGACGGAGCGCAGGCCATGGCTGCGGCCGAAATCGTCAAGCATCGATTCGACCGCCAGCTTGGAGGCACCATAGGGATTGATCGGCTTTTGCGGTGCGTCCTCAGTGATCGGGTCCTGATCGGGTTCGCCATAGGTGGCGGCGGTGGACGAAAACACGACGCAATCCACCCCCGCATCGCGCATGGCCGATAACAGGTTCAGCGACCCGACCACATTGTTGCGCCAGTAAAGCGCCGGGTCGTTCACCGATTCGCCAACATTCGACAGCGCCGCGAAATGCATCACCGCATCGGGGCGCACGTCCTTGAACGCGGCTGTCAGCGCGGCTTGGTCCAGCAGGTCGCCCTCAATCAATGGCCCGAATTTGACCGCGGCCCGCCAGCCGGTCGACAAATTATCAAACGCCACCGGTTCATGCCCCGCCGCGCGCAGCAATTTGCACGCATGCGAGCCGATATACCCGGCGCCGCCGGTCACAAGTATCCGGGCCATGGCGGCCTCCCCTTCGTGTGCGGCTTATTCGGCCGCCGTCACGCCTTGCACGGTTTCGCGCAGGAACTGCTCAAACTCAGCGCCCAGATCGGGGCGGCGCAGGCCGAACGCGACGGTGGCCTGCAGGAACCCCGCCTTCGATCCGCAATCGTAGCGTTTCCCCTCAAACCTGAAGCCATAGACCTTGCGGCCTGCGGTGATTTCAGCGGCGATGGCGTCGGTCAGCTGGATTTCCCCGCCCGCGCCGCGCAGCCCGTTATCGAGCGTTTTGAGCACCGAGGGGCTGAGGATGTAGCGTCCGATCACGGCCAGATTGGAGGGCGCTTCCTCAGCCAGCGGTTTTTCGACCATGCCTTTGGCAAGCACCAGACGCCCCATGTCTTCCTGGATGTCGAGCACGCCATAGGCGCTGGCCTTTTCGCGCGGCACTTCCATCGCCGCGACCATGCAGCCGCCCTGCAATTCGGCATAAGCCTCAAGCATCTGCTGAAGGCAGGGGGTTTCGGCGGAAATCACATCGTCAGGCAGCAGAACCGCGATCGGTTCGTCCGGCGCGATCATGCGGCGCGCGCACCACACCGCGTGGCCAAGGCCAAGCTGTTCGGTCTGGCGCACATAGGCGATGGCGCCGCTGTCCATGTTGGTGCGTTCAACTTCCTTAAGCAGGGCGAATTTGTTTTTGTCCTTCAGCGCGCGCTCAAGCTCAGGCGAGCTGTCGAAATAATCCTCAAGCGCCGATTTCCCGCGGGAGGTGACGAAGATGAATTCTTCGATGCCCGCGGCGCGCGCCTCGTCGATGGCGTATTGGATCAACGGACGGTCGACCAGCGGCAGCACTTCTTTCGGGATCGCCTTGGTGGCGGGCAGAAAGCGCGTGCCCAGCCCGGCCACGGGAAATACGGCTTTGGTGACTTTTTGGGACATGAAAGGTATCCTTCTCAAACGAATGGCGGGCCCTTGGGGCGTGTGATTGTGCGGTGCACCATGTATCGCTGCCCCAGCCGGAGCAACGACTTAGTTTCGCCTCGAAAAGATGTGGCGGATCAGTCTATTCCCGCCTCGCGCAGCGCAAGCTCTACCCGGTCCACGTCCACCGGGTTGTTCAGCTCCCAGAATGCGCGGCCCTTGCCATCAACTTCGACGCATTTCACCGCCGCGCCGTTTTCAAGGAACCGAAGCTGCTCCAGCCCCTCCCACCCCTCAAGGCCGCCTTCGGGCCAAGACGCATAGGCGCGCAGCGCGTCGGGCCGGTAGGCGTAGACCCCGACATGGTGAAAGACCGGGCATGGTTGATCATCGGTGAACATGCGCCCGGTGTAAGGGATAACCTCTTTCGAAAAGTATAGCGCGCGGCCATGGCGATCAAACACCGCGGTGGTGCCCCCGACGCGGCCCGCGGCGCGGTCTTCGACAAAGCGGCGGTGCGCCTCTGCGTCGCAGCGCAGCACCGGGGTGGCGGCGGCGAAACCGCTCGCATCCGCCATGCCCTCTATCAATGCTTCGACGAACCACGGGGGGGTCAGGGGCGCGTCGCCTTGCAGGTTCACGACCAAATCCACGCCATCCAGCGCAGGCAGGGCGGCGGCGCAGCGCTCCGTGCCGTTGCGGCAGGTGTCCGGGGTCATCACCACTTCGGCGCCAAAGCCGCGGGCGTGGTCGGCAATGCGGTCATCATCGGTCGCCACCACCACCCGGTCGACGCCGCGCGCGGTGCAGGCCGCGTCCCAGCTGCGCCGGATCAGCGATTTGGCGACGCCGTTCGCGCCGCGCAGCGCCACCAGCGGTTTGCCGGGATAGCGCGAGGACGCATAGCGCGCCGGGATGACGATGGCGACCGACATGTCAAAGCGCCTTCAGATCAACGCCGGGCGCATAGCCGATGAAGAACGGGTTGTCCCAGCCGGGCTTGCCATAGGCCAGCGGCCCGGTTCCATCCAGCCGGTCCACCACGCCCCCGGCGCCCAGCAGCACCGCATGGCCCGCCGCGGTGTCCCATTCCATGGTGCGGCCAAGGCGGGGGTAAAGATCCGCCTCGCCCGCCGCCACAAGGCAGAATTTCAATGAGGACCCGGCAGACACGCTGTCGGCCACGTTGTATTTGTTGATGTAATCATCGGTCGCCTGATCGCGGTGCGATTTTGACGCGACGACCCGCAGCGCGCCATTGTCTGGCGTGGTGACAGTCAGGGCCTTGGCATTCGATCCGTCGGGTTTGGATTCGAACGTCTTGCCGGTGGCATCGGTGTAGAACAGCCGCCCCTTCGCGGGTGCATAGACCACGCCGCGCAGCGGTTTGCCGTTCTGGACCAGCGCAATGTTCACGGTGAAATCGCCGCGGCGCTGGACAAATTCCTTGGTGCCATCCAGCGGATCGACGATGAAGAACAGATCCGGCGCGGTGGCGGTGTGGCTGTCGCCCTGTTCCTCGGTCACGATGGCGATTTCGGGGAACGCCGCTGTCAGGCCTGCGTGGATGTGGGCGTCCGCGGCCTCATCGGCCAAGGTGACCGGGGAGTTGTCTTCCTTGGACCGCACGCCAAGATCGGCGCTCTCGTAAATCTCCATGATCAGGGCACCTGCTTCGATGGAAAGGCGCTTGATCGTGGCTTCAATGCGGGCGTGGTCCATGGGGGTCTGCTCCTCAGTCGGAAATCATGTGCGTGTTCGGCCCATGAATGGGACGCAGGCGCGCGGGGTGCAAGTGTCCCGGATGCCGCGTTTCGGGTTGATTAACATGCGCGAATGATGGACTTCGTGCGCTTGACGGCGGGCGCGCGGCGTTACATTCAGACCCCGATTGCCCAAGCCGAGGAGCGCGCCGCCATGCCAGATTTCGCCAACATCGCCCCGGATGGGTTGGATCAGGATCAGGCCCGCGCGGAGCTGGCGCGTCTTTGGCACGCCATGGCCGAAGCCGACCTTGCGTATCACCGCGATGATGCGCCTGAGATCACCGACGCGGAGTATGACGCGCTCAAGCGCCGCAATGCCGCGATTGAGGCGCGCTTTCCCGCGCTTAAGCTGGCGGATGGCCCCTCAACCCGCGTCGGCGCCGCGCCCGCGGAGGGTTTTGGCAAGATCCGCCACCGGGTGCCGATGCTGTCGCTGTCGAACGCCTTTGACGCCGCCGATGTCGCTGATTTCACCGAACGTGTGCGCCGCTTTCTGGGTCTGGATGCGGGCGCCCCGCTGGCGTTTATGGCTGAGCCGAAGATCGACGGCCTGTCCCTGTCCCTGCGCTATGAGGGCGGCGCGCTGATCGAGGCCGCCACCCGCGGCGACGGTGAGACCGGCGAGAATGTCACCGCCAACGCCCGCACCGTCGCCGACATTCCCCAGACCCTGATCGGCGCGCCAGATACCCTCGAAGTCCGCGGTGAGGTTTATATGACCCACGCTGATTTCGCCGCCCTCAACACAAGGCAGGAGGCTGCGGGGCTGAAGCCCTTCGCCAACCCGCGCAATGCCGCCGCCGGGTCGCTGCGCCAGCTCGATGCAGAAATCACCCGCGCGCGCCCGCTGCGGTTCTTTGCCTATGGCTGGGGCGATCTGTCGGTGCCGCTGGCAGAAACGCAAACCGGGGCGATGGACGCTTTGCGCGATCTGGGTTTTGTCACCAACGACCGCGCCGCGCGCTGTGAGACGACGGAGGACATGCTGCGCGTCTATCAGGGCATTGAGGCGGACCGCGCATCATTAGGCTATGACATTGACGGGGTGGTTTATAAGGTCGACCAGCTGGATTTGCAGGCGCGGCTGGGGTTCCGGTCGAACACTCCGCGCTGGGCCACGGCGCATAAATTCCCCGCCCAGACCGCAACCACGATCCTTGAGGCGATTGACATTCAGGTTGGCCGCACCGGTGCTTTGTCGCCGGTCGCGCGGCTGGCGCCGGTGACGGTGGGCGGCGTGGTGGTGTCCAACGCAACCTTGCACAACGAAGACTACATCGCCGGGCGTGGCCAAAAGGGTGAGCTGATCCGCGGCGGGCGCGATCTGCGCGTTGGCGACACGGTCACTGTGTACCGCGCAGGCGACGTGATCCCCAAAGTGCTGGATGTGGACCTGTCCAAACGCCTGGCAGGTGCCCAGCCCTGGACCCCGCCTGACACTTGCCCGATCTGCGGATCGCCCGCCGTGCGCGAAGACGGCGAGGCCGCGCGGCGCTGCACCGGCGGCCTGATCTGTGCGGCGCAGGTCACGGAGCGTCTGAAGCATTTCGTGTCCCGCGGTGCCTTTGACATCGAAGGGCTGGGCGCCCGGCAGGCAGAGGCGTTTTATGCCGATGGCTGGATCACGGAACCGGCCGATATTTTCACCCTGCGTGATCGGTATGGGGCCGGGGTGCAGCAGCTCCAGTTCCGCGAAGGCTGGGGCAAGAAATCTGCCGACAACCTGCTGCGCGCCATTGACGACAAGCGCAGCATTGAGCTGTGGCGGTTCCTGTTCGCCCTCGGCATCCCCCAGCTTGGCGAAACCGCGGCCAAGAAATTCGCCGCCGAATGGCGCGTTTTCCCGGCGCTGAGGGCTGAGATTGAAGCGTCCTCAGCCCGGCGCCGTGTGGTGGGGGCTGCGTGGCGGGACCGCTTCGCGCTGCCCGCCGCCGACCCGCTGGCGCTGCTGCATGCCCTGCGGGACCTGCGTGGGCGCGAGGTGGCGCTTTGGCCCGAAGCGACCGCGCTTCCGGGCGTTGGCGGGCTGTCGGTGCTGCAGGCCGCGCAGGAACTGGCCGACGGGGACCCGGCCAACAAGACGGAAAAGCTGCTGAAGGCGGCGGCGAAATCTGCGGGACCAGACCTTATCGGAGCACGCGATGCGATTGTTGCGCATCTGCGCAGGGATGCGCTGGGGGCTGCGCAGATGTGGCGCGACATGATCCGCGGCCATGGCTGGGGCGAGGGGGATGAGGCGTTCACGGCCATGGGCGGCTGGCCCGCCGCGTCCGCCGCGCTGTCGGGCATCGTCGCTGAGGAAGAAGCCGCTGTTGCCCCGCTGGCCGCAGGTGACGGCATCGGCCCGTCGGTCGCGCTGTCGCTGTGCGATGTCTTTGCGGTGGAAAAACAGGTTGGCATGATCGACCGGCTGTGCGCGCAGGTGACGCCGCGCCCTGCCGAGGCCCCGAAGGCCGACGGATCCCCAGTGCATGGGCTGACCGTGGTGTTCACCGGCACGCTGGTAAAGCTGACGCGGGCTGAGGCGAAGGCGCGGGCTGAGGCGCTGGGCGCGCGGGTCTCCGGGTCGGTTTCAAAGAAGACCGACATCGTGGTGGCGGGGGAGGCTGCCGGCTCAAAGCTGAAAAAGGCTGAGGAGCTTGGCCTGACCATCATGACCGAAGACGCGTGGATCGCGCATATCGGGGGCTGAACGCTCTTTCCCATCCGCCGCGGTTCTTGCATGGTCCGGCCCATGTCAAAAGGCCGGCCCGAGATTCTTTTCCCCCTGTTCGCAGACCTCACGTCGCTTGACGGCGTGGGGCCGAAAACTGCGAAATTGCTGGAAAAACTGGATGTCCGCCTGCCGCGGGATCTTTTGTTCGGGCTGCCCACCGGGGTGGTGGACCGGCGCGTGCATGACAGCTTTGCCGACGCGGCAGACGGAGAGGTGGCCACCGCCATCGTCACCGTGCTGGCCCACCGCGCGCCTGCATCGCGCGGGCGTCCGTGGCACGTCAAAGTCGATGACGGGGCTGACGGCGCAGATCTGGTATATTTCCGCGCCAATCAGGGCTGGGTGGACAAATTGCTGCCCATCGGGTCCCGCCGCCTGGTGTCGGGCAAGGTGGAGCGGTGGAATGGCCGCGTGCAGATCGCCCATCCTGACCATGTGATCGCGGTGGATGAACAGGGTTATGAGCTGCTTGATGACGGCACCGATGCGCCTGATCCCGTTACTGATCCTGTTTCTGCGCCTGATTTTGCACCCGATGCTGCACCCGATCTTGGGGCTGATCCCGCGCCTGCGCTGCCTGATTTTGAACCGATCTACCATCTGACCGAAGGCGTCACGCAGCGGCTGATGCACCGCGTGGCGCAATCGGCGCTGGCGCGTGCGCCCGATCTGGCGGAATGGATTGAGCCGAGCCTGCTCGCATCCAAAAAATGGCCTGCATGGCGCGGCGCACTGACCGCCGCCCATGCGCCGGATGGCCCGGACGCGCTGCGCGCTGGCAGCCCCGCGCGTGAACGGCTGGCCTATGATGAGCTGTTGTCCCATCAGCTTGCGCTCGCGCTTGGCCGGGCGGCGAACCGGCGCACCAAAGGGCGGCCCTCGGATGGCGATGGGCGGCTGCGGGCCAAGGTGCGCGCCGCGCTGCCTTGGCCGCTGACCGGGGCGCAGGGCCGCGCCGTGACCGACATCGCCGCGGACATGGCGTCTGGTGACCGGATGAACCGGCTGCTGCAAGGCGATGTCGGCTCTGGCAAGACCGTGGTGGCGCTGATTGCCATGCTTACGGCTGTTGAGGCCGGGGGGCAGGCGGTGATGATGGCCCCAACGGAAATCCTTGCGCGTCAGCACATCGAAAGCCTCGCGCCCCTGCTGGCCGCGGTGGGGATAGAGCCGCTGCTGCTTACTGGCCGCGACAAGGGCAAGCTGCGCGCGGCCAAGCTGATGCAGGTGCTGGACGGGGCCGCGATCGTGATCGGCACCCACGCCCTGTTCCAAAAGGATGTGGCGTTCCGGGATCTGCGCCTTGCGATCATCGACGAACAGCACCGTTTCGGCGTGCGCCAGCGATTGGACCTGTCGTCCAAGGGGGTCAGGCCGGATGTTCTGGTGATGACCGCCACGCCGATCCCGCGCAGCCTTGCGCTTGCGAATTATGGCGATATGGACGTCAGCGTGCTGGACGAAAAGCCCCCGGGGCGAAAGCCGGTGACCACGGCGCTGGTGCCATCAGACCGCATTGAAGAAGTGATCGCGCGTCTGGCCCATGCGCTGGATCTGGGGCGGCGCGCCTATTGGGTGTGCCCGTTGGTCGAAGAAAGCGCGACCATGGATCTGGCCGCCGCTGAGGACCGCGTGCGTGAGCTGCGCGCGCGGCTTGGCCCGGCGATGGCGCAAAAGGTGGCGCTGATTCACGGCCGCATGGTGCCGGCCGAAAAGGACGCCGCCATGGCCGCCTTCGTGTCTGGCGAGGCGCTGTTGCTGGTCGCCACCACGGTCATCGAAGTTGGCGTGAACGTGCCCGAAGCCACCATCATGGTGATCGAGGGCGCCGACAGCTTTGGCCTTGCGCAGCTGCACCAGTTGCGCGGGCGCGTGGGGCGGGGCGCCGACGCGTCGACCTGTCTGTTGATGTACGACGCGCCGTTGACCGCAAGCGGCAAGGCGCGGCTGGCGATCATGCGCGAAACCGAAGACGGGTTCCGCATCGCCGAAGAAGACCTGCGCCTGCGCGGCGCCGGGGATCTGCTGGGCGTGCAGCAATCTGGCCTGCCCAAGTTCCGTGTGGCCGACATTGAAGGCCAGGCCGATCTGATGCGCACCGCGCAGGAAGAAGCGCGCCTTGTGATTGCCACCGATCCGCGGCTGGAGGGGCGGCGCAGCGATGCGTTGCGCGCGCTTTTGTACCTGCACGAACGCGACGCCGCGATCCGTCTGCTGTCAGTCGGCTGACCGGGTTTGCGGGCGGCCTCGGGGAGGGAAGACCCCTCCCGCTCGGCCGCCCGCGGGCGCTGGCGCGCCCGGCGCCCAGCCACGTCTGTTCCGCGACGTTCTGGGATGTTCCGACATGTTCGCTAATGTTCTCGTAAAATTCTTGACGTTTTGTGATTCGGATGAGAACATCATGGCAACAGAGCGGGCAAGAGGCCCGCGCCGCCCGCCGGTGCCCCTGCTCAGGCCCCCGCGCGGACCGGCCGTCTGAATGTCAGGAGAACCGCTATGAAGACCCTCATTCGCCTCGCCCGCTCAGCCGACCTCGCGCCTCGTCATGCCATTGAGGACGCGCTGGGCCTTATGCTCATCTGCATCATGATCGGGGTTGGCTTTGCGGCCACCGGGCTGATGTGAGCGGTCTTTGATCCATCCCATCGCGGTGTCTTCGCCGGTCTGACCGCGCTTTTGCGCCATGCCTTTCGCGCCGACGTCCCTCGCGGCGGCGAAAGATGGGCTGGGGGGATTGCCTCTCCCCGTTCGGCCCCGGACCACTGCCTGCGCTTTGACACCGCCGACTGACGCCGCCCCTTTCCCGTGAAGGCGCGGCGTTTTTTTTGTGCGGTGGCGCGGTGCGGTGGCGTGGTGCGGGGGTTTGGTGCGGTGGCGTGGTGCGGGGGTTTGGTGCGGTGGCTTGGCCGCGGTCAGCCTTGATCGGCCTCGGCGATGTCCAGCGCGTCGAATGCGGCGAGGGCGGCATCGAGGCTCAGCAGAATCGACGCATGGCGATTTTTGTAGTCGCGCGCCGGGAGCAGCACTTCGAACCCGTCAAAGGGCGCGGCGGGGACCGGGCCACCGTCTTTCAACATGGCGCGCAATTCGTCGCGGGCGGTGGAAAGATCAGCGCGGGACCGCCCGATCACCTGCCGCCCTAGCACTGAGGCCGCGGCCTGGCCCAGCGCGCAGGCCTTCACGTCCTGCGCGAACTGCGCGATCCGCCCGTCCTGCACCTTGATCTGCGCCGTCACCGTCGATCCGCACAAAGGTGAGCGTTTGCGCGCCTGCCCGTCAGGATTGGCCAAGATGCCCAGATGGGGAATGTCGGCGGCGAGCGCGAGGATGCGCTTGGAGTAGAGATCGATCAGGTCGCCCCCGCTCTGTTCGGCGTCCTTGGCAGTCGCGTCGGTCATCGGTTTGTTCTCCCCGGCAGTGCGGTGCATCATCCGTGTCACCCACTAGATAGTTCCATCGGCGCGGGTGTAAAAGCCGCTGAGGCGAATTCGCGCCGCACGCCCAGCGAGGAGCCCGCCATGACCGACCCCGTTGCCTTCGACCCAGCCACCCTGAAATACGATGCCGACGGGCTGATCCCGGCCATCGCCCAGGACCACGCAGGCGGCGAGGTTCTGATGATGGCATGGATGAACCAAGCCAGCCTGCGCGAAACCCTCATCACCGGGCAAGTCACCTATTGGTCCCGATCACGTCAGGCGCTGTGGCGCAAGGGCGAGACGTCGGGCCATGTGCAAAAGCTGATCAGCCTGCGCGTGGATTGCGACCGCGATTGCCTGTTGATGCTGGTCGATCAGACCGGCCCGGCCTGCCACACCAACCGCCGCAGCTGTTTCTACACCGGCATTGAGGCCGGCACTGAGCGCGTGCTGACCGCGCCCCAAGGCGAATGAGCCGCAGGTCCAAGGGCTTTGAGGGCGAGACCCTTGCCGCCATCGGCCCCGGTTGGCGCGCGGTCTGGGCCGCGCGCCTGTCGCGCCAGGCGATGGGGCGGCTGGCCTATGGTCTGGCGGTCGGGGCGGCCGGGGGCGCGCTGGCCACCGCCGCGGGCGTGCCTTTGGCATGGATGCTGGGATCGTTGTTTGCGTGCATGGCGTTCAGTCTGGCGGGCCAGAAGGTCATGGTGCCGATCTGGCTTCGCATGATCTTCATGGGGCTGATCGGATTGTTCCTGGGCGAAAGTTTCAGCGCTGAGGCAGCAGGGCAATTGTCGCGCTGGCCGGTGACGATCGCGATGGCGGTGCTCTATGTCCCGGTGGCGGCGGCGGCGTGCTACCTGCTGTTTCGAAAAGCGGCGAGGATGCCGCGGGGCACCGCGCTTTTGTCCGGCCTGCCGGGGGGAATTACGGCGGTGGCGATGTTCGCCTCAGCGCTGGGCGGGGATGAACGGCGGGTCGCGCTCAGCCAATCGTTGCGGGTGGCGTTCGTGGTGCTGCTGGCACCGACCATCGCGTTTGGGTGGCTGGGGCTTTCGGCGCCCGCGGGGCAGGGGTTTTCGCCTGCCGAGATCATCGGGGTGGGCGATGCGGCGCTGCTGGTCGGGGCCTCAGTGGCGATGGGCGCGGTGGTGGCGCGGCTGGGCTGGCCGCTGCCTTACATGATCGGGCCGCTGCTGGCGTCGGCGATGCTGCGGTTTCCCGGCGTGGTCGAAGGGACCCTGCCGCCATGGTTGGTGGAGCTGGCGCTGCTGGTCTGCGGCGCATCAATTGGAACGCGGTTTGGTGGGATCGGGGCGCGGCTGTTCCTCAGCACGGTGGCGTGGACCTTCGTGGGGACGCTGGTGCTGATGGCGGTGTCGGGCCTGTTTGCCTGGACCGCACATGTCTGGTTGGGGGTGGACATCTTTGCGGCGCTGCTGGCCTTTGCGCCCGGGGGGGTGGCTGAGATGTCGCTGATCGCCATCGCCATCGACGCGGACCCCAGTTTTGTGGCCGCGCATCACATGGCGCGGATCTTCGCAATCTTGTTCGCGCTGCCGGCGATCTCAGGGTGGCTCGGCCGGTTCATCGGGCAGGAGAGCCCCGGCGGCACCTAGGCGCTCCCCAGATTATTCTGCGAATAATCTGCGCCCGGTTTCACCCGGCGGGGGCAGGCCGACCATGGCGCGGATGTCGGCCGGGGTCGCACCTGCGCCGCGCAGCTCCGCCAGCCCCTGATCGTGATCGCGTTTGGCCAGCCTGCGTCCCCCTGCGTCGCGGATCAGCCGGTGGTGGCGCCAGATCGGGACCGGCAGATCCAGCAGCGCCTGCAGCAGCCGGTGCACCGGGGTGGCGTGGAACAGATCGCGCCCGCGTGTGACATGGCTGATCCCCTGCGCCGCGTCGTCGACGGTGACCGAGAGGTGATAGCTCGTTCCCGCATCCTTTCGCGCCAGCACCACGTCGCCGCAACGATCGGTCAGCCAGTCGGGGCACAGGCGCTGCGGGCCGGTCTGGCCTTCGGGGCCTTGGTCCAGCTCCTGCCACTCCAACGCGCGCACGGCCTTTTGGCCGCCAAGCGCGTCGATCGCGGCGGGCATGTTCAGCCTGAGCGCGGCGCCCTTAGGCCAAGGCGGGCCCACGGGGGCGGCGGGGCGGCAGGTTCCGGGATAGGGGGCGCCGTCGGGCCCGCCATGCGCGTCTGCGCTGCCTTCTTGCGGGGCGTCCAGCGCGCCTGCAATGTCGCGCCGGGTGCAGGCGCAGGGGTACAAAAGCCCGATCCCCCCCAGCCGTGCCAGCGCCGCGTCGTAGGCGCCCATGCGCGCCGATTGCCGCCAGGGCGGCGCATCCCAGCGCACCCCCAGCCAGGCCAGGTCTTTGAGGATCGCGGCCTCATGTTCGGGGCGGGCGCGGGCGCGGTCGATGTCCTCAATGCGCAGCAAAAACTGCCCGCCCGCTGCGCGCGCTGTGTCATGGGCCAGCATGGCCGAATAGCCATGGCCCAGATGCAGCCGCCCGTTGGGTGACGGCGCGAACCGCCCGATATGGGGTGCATGTGCGCTGATGTTCATGCCCCTTCGCCTAGCACCGCGGGGCGGCGCGATCCAGCGCCGCGACCAGCAGCTGGTCTGGCTGAACGGCATGACCCGCGCGCCGGTGGCAGGCCGTGTCCCAATCGTCATCACGGGCCCCGCGCCTGACCGACGGCAAGATTGCATATTTTGAACTGATGCACTTCAAGGTGACGGGCGATATGTGACCCCCCGCCTTGATCGTCCGGAGACCCCATTCATGACCACGCCCCCCAAAGACGCCCCCGCGCTGGTGCTGCACGACCGGATCGATCCGTGGCAGATCGGTGCCTTGCACGCTACGCTGGATCTGCCGGGCGCTGCGCCGGGCGTGGGCGATCCGCTGCCGCCGCTGTGGCACTTTGTTCAGTTCCGTGAGGCGCGGCCCCGATCCGATCTGGGCGGCGACGGGCATCCCAAACTGGGCGGGTTCATTCCTGATTTTGGGCTGCCGCGGCGAATGTGGGCGGGTGGGCGGCTTACGTTCCTTGCGCCTCTGCTGGTTGGCGATGCGGCGACGCGCCGGTCCACGGTGCTGAAAACCGCGCTGAAGGATGGGCGCAGCGGGCGGCTGGCCTTTGTGACGGTCTTGCATGAAATCACCGGCCCCGCGGGGCTGGCGATCCGCGAGGAACAGGACATCGTTTACCGTGAGGCGCACGACCCCGATGCCCCCGCCCGTGCTGCGCCCCCGCCCGCGCCCCAGGATGCTGCGTGGATGGCTGAGAGGGCCGCCGATCCGACGCTGCTGTTCCGGTATTCCGCGCTCACGTTCAACGGGCACCGCATCCATTACGATCTGGACCATGCCCGCCATACCGAAGGCTATGACGGGCTGGTGGTGCATGGGCCGCTGCTGGCGCAGTGCATGGCCGATCTGGCGCGCACCTGCGAGGGCCGCCCGTTGGCCGCGTTCAGCTTTCGCGCCGTGTCGCCAGTGACCCATGGGGCCGGTTTTGCCATCTGTGGGATGCCCGATGGCACTGACGCCGCGCGGCTTTGGGTGCGCGGCCCCGGCGGGGGGCTGGCGATGGAGGGGACAGCGCAGTTTGCCTGACCGCGATTGACGCGGGCGCCGCTGCGCCGCAAAACTGCCCTCCCCACGCGCCCCGAAGGAACCTCGCCCATGTCCGACGCTCCCCATTCCGGCCCCCGCCTGACACCGTTGGCTGACAGCCTGCCCTCCGCAGTCCCCTTCGTGGGGCCCGAGGCGCAGGAGCGATCCCGCGGCAAGCCGTTCCGCGCGCGCATCGGCGCCAATGAAAGCGTCTTTGGCCCGTCCCCCAAGGCCCGCGCCGCCATGGCTGCTGAGGTTGAAAGCGGTGTCTGGAAATACGCCGATCCCGAAAGCTATGATCTGCGCGAAGCGCTGGCCGCCCACCATGGGGTGGGGATGGAAAACATCGTGGTTGGCGAAGGCATTGACGGCCTTCTGGGCCTGTTGGTGCGGCTGGTGACGGGGCAGAACACGCCGGTGATCACCTCGGACGGGGCGTATCCGACGTTCAATTACCATGTGGCAGGCTTTGGCGGGCGGCTGGTGAAGGTCCCCTATGCCGGGGACCATGAAGACCCCGACGCGCTGATGGCGGCGGCCAAGCTGACCGGGGCGCCGCTGGTCTATTTCTCAAACCCTGACAACCCGATGGGGTCGTGGCACAGCGCGGGCGCGGTGCAACGCATGATCGAGGCGGTGCCCACCGGCGCAATCTTGTGCCTCGATGAGGCTTATGCCGAATGCGCGCCCGAAGGGACCATGCCCCCGATCGACGTCGCGGACAGCCGCGTGATCCGCATGCGGACCTTCTCAAAGGTCCATGGCCTCGCGGGCGCGCGGATTGGCTATGCCATCGGCGCGGCACCAATGATCAAGGCGTTCGACAAGGTGCGGAACCATTTCGGCATCAACCGCGTGGGGCAGGTCGGCGCGCTGGCGGCCTTGCAGGACACCGATTGGGCGGCGCAGACGGTGGCGCAGATCGCCGCGGCGCGGGATCGGATCGGGGACATCGCGCGCGCGAACGGGCTGACGCCGCTGCCGTCGGCGGCCAATTTCGTGGCGATTGATTGCGGGTCCGATGGCGATTTCGCCCGCGCGGTGCTGGGCGGACTGATCGCGCGGGACGTGTTCGCGCGCATGCCATTTGTGGCGCCGCAGGACCGCTGCATCCGCATTTCCGCAGGCACGGAAGATGACCTTGCGGCACTTGCCGCAGCCTTGCCGCCCGCGCTGGCCGATGCCCGCGCCACGCGTGGGTGACATTCGGGTGACAAGCGGCGCCCAGAATTTTAGCTAAAATTCTGCACCCGGCCCGACCGGCTGCGCCCCCATGCCGCCTGTTGCGCGGGGCCGTAGCCTTGCCAACTGCACCGCGCGCCGTCTGGCGTCTGTCCGTCCGGAGGCCTTTGCGCCATGACATCCAGCCTGCCGACCCAGCATGACCACCGCCACGCGCTCGCCAACGAATTGCACGCCCGCCCGTTCCCGGAGCTGCGCGCGCCCTGCCGCGCCGTGCATCTGGCGTTCATGCAGTCCAACCTTGCGGCTGAGCGGGACCCCGAAACCGACCGCGCCCATCTGCGCGCGCTGCTGGACCGCCACGGCGCCCAGCACCCCGCGCCGGGGGCTGATCATTGGATGGGGCGGCTTGGGCGTGCAGAGCTGAAATGGGAACGGCACACCGAATTCGTCACCTACACCCTGTTTCTGGATGGCGAGGGCGAGGTTCCCTTTGACGGTGCGCCGCTGGCGCTGTTGCCGCGCGACTGGCTGGACAAGGCGCCGGGG
The DNA here is from genome assembly GCA_047610385.1 of Paracoccaceae bacterium. Classification (GTDB taxonomy): domain Bacteria; phylum Pseudomonadota; class Alphaproteobacteria; order Rhodobacterales; family Rhodobacteraceae; genus JBOCEF01. Next base: position 92,370 of record JBLGAC010000003.1, read on the forward strand.
GTGGTGGTGTCAGCGTCGCTCGTGCACATCGCCGCCGCCGCACCGGGCCAGGACCCTGAGGAGGTGCTGGTCGCCGGGCTTGAGGATCATTTCGTGCGCGAAAGCCTCGCGGTCGCGCGCATTCTTGACGGCGACACCATCGCGGGCAGCGATTTCCGCATTCATGAGGACGGGATGAGCCGCATCCTCGTGATCGCATCGCCTGAGCTTGGCCCCCGGCGGCTCGGCCGTTCGGTGCAGCGCTTGATGGAGATGGAGACCTACGCGTCAATTTCCATGCTGACCCTGCCGGTGGCGCGCCGGGTGTCCGGCCGCCTGGCGGAGATTGACCGCGAATTGTCCACCTTGGCCCAAAGCATCGCAGCCGATGGCGCCACCGCGCGGGAACAATTGCACGCGCTGACCTCCCTGTCCGCGGAGATCGAGCGGATGAGCGCCGAGAGCGCGTTTCGCTTTGGCGCCGCCCAGGCCTATGAGGCGATCGTGGCCGAGCGGATTGACGTGTTGCGCGAAACCCGCCTGCACGGCCGCCAGACCATGCGCGAATTCATGCTGCGCCGCTACAAGCCTGCCATGCGCACCTGCCGCGCGGCTGAGCGCCGTCTGGCCGAATTGTCCGACCGCGCGGCGCGCATCGCCAACCTGCTGCGCACCCGGGTCGATGTGGGCATGACCGCGCAAAATCAGGCGCTGCTGGAAAGCATGGACCGCCGCGCTGCCTTGCAGCTGCGCCTGCAGGAAACCGTCGAAGGGCTGTCGGTGGTGGCGATCAGCTATTACGCGGTCAGCCTGGGCGCTTATATGCTGGCGCCGGTGGCCAAGGGGCTGGGGGTGGACAAGCCGCTGCTGGTCGCGCTGATCGTCGTGCCGGTGGTGCTGTCGGTCTGGGGCTTTATGCGCCGGGTGAAGAAGAAAATCGGCGGGCATTGACTGTCTTGCGCGGCTTTCACACCGCGCCAGCCCGTGGCAAGATCAGTCGTTCATTTCCAGCGACCGGAGCCACGCCATGCCGATGACGTTGAAAGCCAAGCTTGCCGATCCCTCTTTGCGGCTGAACGCTCAGCTCTGCGTGATCCCGTCGGCGACGGTCACACAGGCGATCGCCGCTGCCGGGGCGGATCTGGTGATCATTGATCAAGAGCACGCGCCCTCCGGGCTTGAAACCGTGCATGCGATGATCGCGGCGACGCAAGGAACGACCTGCGCGCCGATCGTGCGCATCCCCTCGATCGACGAAATTGCGGTGAAGAAGGCCTTGGATGCGGGCGCGGAGGGGATCTGCTTTCCGCTGTTGCGCAGCGCGGCGGATGCGGCGCGCTGCGTCGCCTCGCTGCATTACCCGCCCAATGGCACGCGCGGCTGGGGCCCTTTCATCGGCCATTCGCGATGGGGCATGTCTATGCAGGAGTATTGCGCCGAGGCGGAAAAGAACCTCGTGGCCCTGATGACCATCGAAACCGTCGAGGCGCTGGCGTGCATTGAGGACATCTGCCGCGTGCCGGGCGTTGATTGCGTGATCGTCGCGCCGTTCGATCTGTCGACTGATCTGGGTGTTTCGGGCCAGTTCGACCATCCCGACTTTCTGGCCGCCGTCGCGCGCATTGAAACCGCGGCCAACACCGCCGGCATCCCGCTGGCCGGGCTTGCGCTGGCGCGCCCGCAGGCTGAGGCGTTGATCGCCAAAGGCTACCGCATCATCGCAGGCTTCGACATATTGTTGCTGAAGGGTGCCGTGGCGCAATCCATTGACTGGACCCGTGGGGCGGGCTGATCTGCAGCCCTGCCCGTCACCAGCGCGCCTTTAACCGACGTTCAAACCACCGCACGCCTTGGCTGACCGCAAGGATCAGCAGGGTGTATTCCAGCACCAGCACGGTATAAATCTCCAACGGTCGGTATTCGGTGACCACCAGTTCATTGGCGCGGCGGGTCAGTTCCTGCATCCCGATCACCGACACCAGCGCTGACATCTTAAGCATATAGGCGAACTGGTTGGCCAAGGGCGGCAGGATCAGCCGCAGCGCCTGGGGCATCACCACCAGCCGCATGGTTCGGATCCATGACAGGCCCAAGGTGCGCGCCGCCTCGGTCTGACCTTTGTCGACGCCTTGGATGCCGGACCTGAAAATCTCAGCCTCAAAGGCACTGTCGGAGATCGCCAGCGCCAGCACCCCGGCCCAGAACACATTGATGGCGATGCCTGCCACCACCGGCAGCCCGTAATAGACCCACAGGATCAGCACCAGGATCGGCACCGCGCGGACGATTTCGACATAGCCGAGGTTGAACCGGCGGCCCCATTTGTTCTCAGTGATCGCGGGCAGCGCGACCAGCAGCCCCAGCGTCACTGAGATCGCCATCGCCACCGCCGACAACAAGATGGTGTCGCCAAGCCCGCCGATCAGGAACCACAGATTGATGCGGCCCGCCTCAGTGAAGGGCGACACCACATACCAGCCCCAGCCGCCGCCCCCGGTTCCTGCGCCGCAGCCGGTCAGCGCCAGAAGCGCCCCGAGGGCGGCGAGCATGCGAAAGTGGCCCATGGCGGGCAGGCGGCGTCGGCGCATGGTCATATCCTAAGTCAGGGGCGCGAAAACGCGCGGCGGGCCCCCGGTCGGGCGCTCAGTACAGCGGTGCAACCTAGCGGATCATGTGCGCGCGGCAACCCGCAGCCGCCGCCCGCGGTGCGGCATGACGCGATTGCGACGCGACTTTCGGCCCTCAGATGCTATGTTGGGTCAGACGTGCAATACCGCGGATGTGCCGTGGCGCCGTCGATCGAAAACGGAGACCTCAGATGATCAAACGTATTTCTGCCCTCGCCCTGTCCGCCGCACTTGCGCTTTCGGCGCTGCCGGCGTCAGCGCAATCGGCGCTCAATGACATCCTCAGCGGGGGCGTGCTGCGGGTTGGCACCACCGGTGACTGGAACCCGATGACCATGAAGGACCCGGCGACGAATTCGTACAAGGGTTTTGACATCGACGTGATGGAGGCGCTGGCCTCTGACCTCGGTGTGACGCTGGAATTCGTGCCCACCGACTGGAAAACGCTGGTGAATGGCGTGGTTGCGGGCAAATACCACATGACGGGCTCGGCCTCGATCAGCGCGGCGCGCATGAAGGTCGCGGGCTTTTCGGACAGCTACATCGCCGTCGAAATTCTGCCCTTCACCACCAAGGACGCCGCCAGCCGGTTTGACGGTTGGGACAGCGTGAACATGGCTGGCGTCACCGTCGCCACCACCCTTGGCACCACTTTTGAGAAATACGCCAAGGCCTGGTTCCCCAACGCTGAGATCAAGGTCGTAGAGGCCCCGGCCCGCGGCTATCAAGAAGTGTTGGCGGGGCGCGCGGATGTGTTCATCACGTCGAACATCGAAGGCGCGACGCTGATGGAAAAATTCCCGCAGGTCACGCCGGTGACAGTGGATGCGCCGCGCGCGCCCTCGCCCATCGCGATGCTGTTGCCGCAGAGCGATCAGGTCTGGATCAACTACGTGAACAACTGGATCAAGATCAAAGAGGCTGCAGGCTTCTTCGACGAGACGGCCGTCAAATGGGGTCTGGCCGACTGATCTGATCAAATGCAATGATCAAGGGGGCGGCGCATGCGCCGCCCCCTTTTTTATGAGTTGAGCTTGAAACTTATGCCAATTTTCGACGCCATCGTGATGGTCGACTGGTCCGCCAAGGCCACGCCGGGGCCTGCGCGGCCGCAAAAAGACAACATCTTCATTGCTGAGGCTGGCGGCCCCGCGCCGGTCTATCACCGCACCCGCGTGGGCGCGCTGGCCGATCTGACCGCGCGTGCGCAGGCGGCGGTGCAGGATGGGCGGCGCATGCTGATCGGCTTTGATTTCCCGTTCGGCTATCCCACTGGGACCGCCCGCGCGCTGACCGGGCGGGATGATGCATTCGCCCTCTGGTCCCATCTGGCTGCCCGGATGGGCGACGCGCAGGGCGCCGCCGCGGGGCGGTTCGCGTTGGCCGCAGACCTCAACGCCCGGTTCGTGGGGCAGGGGCCGTTCTGGGGCCGCCCGGTAGGGCACGGCATCCAGGGGCTGGACGCGCACAAACCCCCACACCTGCCGGAATACCCGCCTGAGCGCCGCGCGGCTGAGCTTGCCGCCCGCGGCGCCAGCACACTGTGGCAGCTGCTGGGCGTCGGCGCCGTCGGCAGCCAGGCCTTGACTGGCATCCCGGCCTTGGAGCGTTTGCGCCGCGCCGACGGTCTGGCAGGCAAGGTTGCGATCTGGCCTTTCGACACCGATTTTGCGCCGCCCGACGCGCCGGTCACGCTGGCTGAGATTTACCCCTCGCTGATCCAGCCAGCCGTGGACGCCGCCTGCGCCCCCGATGAAATCCTTGATGCCGCGCAGGTGCGCGTGCTGGCCGATGCCTTTGCCGCCCTTGATTGGCGCGGGGCGCTGGCGGCCCTGTTCGCCGCCCCTGACTGGCTGGCGCCTGAGGCGCTGGCGGCGGCCGCGCGCGAAGAAGGCTGGATCCTCGGCCTTCAGGCACCGATGCCGCCCGCAGGCCGGATCCGCAAGATTGCGGCGCTGCGCATCGCCGCACCAGCCTTGTCGGACGAAGCCGAAGCGGCAGCAGCCCTGTCGGTGGCAGCCCTGTCGGTGGCAGCAAGGCGGCGCAAAACGCCCCTCCCGATCATCGGCATCAACGAGGATGGCTTTGACGGCCTTTCCCCCGCCGCGCGCGCTGCGCTGCTGGGTGCCGACGCGGTCCTGGGCGGCGACCGCCATCCCGATCTGCCCGTGACAGGTGCCCGTCTGCCCTGGCCTGATGACCGCAAGCGCCTGATGCAGATGCTGCGGACCCGCGGCACCCGGCGGCTGGCCGTGCTGGTCCATGGCGATCCGCTTTGGTACTCGCTCGGCGCCAAGATCACCGTGGCGCTGGGGGCGGATGATGTGGCGATCCATCCCAACCTTTCTACCTTTCAGCTGGTTGCGGCGCGGCTGGGCTGGTCGATGGCCGATGCCGAAACCCTGTCATGCCACCGCAAACCGGCGGAGCGTATTTTGCCCTTCGTCGCCCCCCGCGCGCGGTTGCTGATCATCGCCACCGGGGCTGAAACCCCGGGCCGGATCGCACGCCTGCTGACCGCGCGAGGGTGGGGGGAGAGCCGCCTCAGCCTTTTCTCCGCCATCGGCGGCGCGCACGAAGACCGCGTGGACGCGCCCGCCAGCAATTTCCCGGCGACGAACCTGCCATTTGCCGCGCTGGCTGTGCTGTGCATCCCCGGCCCGGATGCGCATCTGCTGCCCGCAGGCCAGGCACTGCCTGATGCGGACCCGTCCGCGCCCACGCCGCGGCCCGGCATCACCCCCGATCTGGCTGAGGGGCTGGATCAGGCGGCGCGCGCGGTGATCCTCGCGCGGCTCGGCCCGTTCCGGGGTGCGTCGTTGGCGGCGATGGGGCGAGGGGCGGCAGGGGTGGCGATCGATTGGTGCCGCGCGGCGCGTGACATGTCGGCCTGCGCGGTGCCGCCCGAGATGGCCCCACCCGACATGATCCCACCCGACATGGCCCCACCCAAGCATGAGGCCGCGGCCCTCGGCGCGCCGCAACTGGTCCTGTGCCCCAATCCGATGGTTGCCGTGCCTGATCCGGACGCCGTGTTCCTCGGCCCAGGCGCCGCGCATCTGATCGACGCGTGCAGCGCTGCGCTCAGGCGCCCCGGGCGCATCGTCGTGTGTGTGGATGCCGTGGGCAGGGATGTCGCCGCGATCACGCAGGCCAATGCGGCCCATGGCGGAACGCAGACACCGCTCGGTCCGCTGCTGCTGTGGTCGGCGATTTTGCGCTGAACGCTTGCGGCACGCGGCCCTGTGCACCTCGTGCCGCGCCAGCCGCCGCCGCGGGCGTGCGGGCCGCGCCGGGCGCAACGGTGCCTGCGGCGGCCCCCCTTCAACACAAACGCGCCCGGTGGGGATCATCCCGCCGGGCGCGCAACAGCGTCAAAGGCCCTGCGTCACCACCAGCGGTCGGGCTTGGCAGTGAACCCTGCGGCGCTTTCAATCACGCTGGCCATGTTCAGCATGTCAGCCTCGCCCCAGGGCTTGCCGATCAGTTGCAGCCCCAGCGGCAGCCCGTCCGAGGACAGCCCCGCAGGCACCGACACGCCCGGCAGACCCGCCATGTTCAGCGTCACGGTGAACACGTCCTGCAGATACATCTGGATTGGATCGGCGTCCGACATATCGCCCAGCCCGAACGCGGCGGACGGGGTGGTTGGCGTCAGGATCGCATCCACGCCGGTGTCGAACGCTGTTTCAAAGTCGCGTTTGATCAGGGTGCGGACCTTCTGCGCGCGCAGGTAATAGGCGTCGTAATAGCCTGCGGACAGCACATAGGCACCGATCATCACGCGGCGGCGCACTTCGGGGCCCAGACCCTCAGCGCGCGATTTCTCATAAAGATCGGTGATGGAATCGCGCGCCTCAAGCTGCGCGCGGCGGCCATAGCGCACCCCGTCATAACGCGCGAGGTTCGACGACGCCTCAGCCGGGGCGATCACATAATACGCCGGCAGCGCGTATTTGGTGTGGGGCAGTGAAATCTCCCGCACCGCCGCGCCCGCATCGCGCAGCATGTCCGCGCCGGTCTGCCACAGCGCATCGATCTGCGGGTCAAGGCCGTCAACGCGGTATTCGCGCGGCACGCCGATGGTCCTGCCGCGGATGTCGCCGGTCAGCGCTGCCTCAAAGTCAGGCACAGCGCGGTCTGAGGACGTGCTGTCCTTGGGGTCCATGCCGCACATGGCTTTCAGCATGATCGCCCCGTCGCGCACGGTTTTGGTCATCGGCCCGGCCTGATCCAGGCTGGACGCGAACGCCACGATCCCCCAGCGCGAACACCGCCCATAGGTCGGTTTTATCCCGACAATGCCGGTGAACGCCGCAGGCTGGCGGATTGACCCCCCGGTGTCGGTGCCCGTGGCGCCAAGGCACAGATCGGCCGCCACAGCCGCCGCCGACCCGCCCGAAGACCCGCCCGGCGTCAGGGCCTTGTCCGATCCGGTCGCGCGCCACGGGCTGACCGCAGGCCCGTAGCACGAATGTTCATTCGACGATCCCATGGCGAATTCGTCCATGTTCAGCTTGCCGACCATCACTGCGCCCTGATCCCACAGCTTTTGCGTGACCGTGCTTTCATAGGGCGGGATGAAATCGGTCAGGATCTTTGATGCGGCCTGCGTGCGCACCCCGTCGGTGCAAAACAGATCCTTGATGCCCAGCGGAATGCCGCACAGGTCCGGCGCCCCTCCAGCGCCGATGCGCGCATCGGCGCTGGCGGCCATGGCGCGCGCCTTCTCTGGCGTCTTGGTGACAACCGCGCCAAGGGCATCAGCGCCGTCGATCGCGGTCAGGCAAGCCTCAGTCAGTTCGGCTGAGGTGATGTCGCCCGCGCGCAGGCGGTCGCGGGCTTCGGCGATGGTCGTGCGGGAAAGGTCTGACATCGGAGGCCGCCTGTCGCTGAACGCCGCGCGGGTAAAAGGCGGCAAGGTATGCCCCGGGTGATACAAGCGCGCGCCCCCCGCTTCAACCCACCGCTGGCCGCGGGGCGAGACTGGGGGGCAAGGGGGCCAAGGTGAGGTGGGGCGCGCGTGCCCAGTTCCCAACCGCTCGCCCCGGCCCCCGCCCCGGCCCCCGCGTCGCCCGTCCGGCAGGACCGTTAACGGACGGAGAAGCCGAGGATGCGGTCGCCGCGCACGCGGCACGTGGCGCCCATTGCGGCGTCGGGGCCGCGGCGGATCACGTCATAGCCGCCTTCGACCAGCATGTCGGGGCCGCGGCGGTCGGCGCGAAAGGTGCTTGCCGGGCGTGCCTGCACCCAGCGGGCATTGAACAGATCGGGCCGATCCTCGCCATAGCGGCGGCACAGACGGATGGCGGCGCGGGCTTGTTGCCGATCCCTGCGATCATCGCCGTACCCGCCGCCATGACCGTTGCCGCCATGCCCGTTGCTGCCATACCCGTCGCCATACCCACCATTCGGGCGCGGCGTGGGCGGCGGCGGCGTGGCAGGGCGCCCACCGCCTGAGGCGATTTCATGCCAGTCCCCGCCGCCGGGCGCGCGGCGGCTGAACGACAGCTCAAAGCGTGCCGCGCAGCCACGATCCACCCAGATTGCGCCGGTTTCGGTCGCCCAGGTGTTGCGCCATGTGCAGGCCGTGTCGGAGGTGCGGTTGCGCACCCGGATCCATTTCGCCTCACGCGGGATCAAGCAGCGCTCAATCCGGTGGTTGTTGGAGGAACAGGCCACGATCTGCCCCTCGGCCGATGCGGGCGGCTGCTGGGAAGCGACCACGTAGAACACCCGGAACACGCCGGCGCAGCCGCGGTCCACCCACAGCTTGCGGCGCGACACGCCCCATGTGCGGTCCAGCACGCACCGCGCCTCGCTGGTCTGGCGCAGCAGGCGGATTTCCTCAACCTCGCCGTTCAGCGGGCATTCCATGCGCGCGTCGCGGATGGATGTGCAGGCGATGTCGGCCTGCTGCGCGCTTGCGGGCGCGGCAAAGCCGATCAGCGCCAAAAGGGCTGCGAAAAGAATGCGGTGCATGGGCTGGCCTCTTGATCCGTTGATTGGTGCGCGCCACGGATGCGCAGGCGCGCGATCATTGCAAGGATCAAGGTGGTCGGCGAAGCGGGCGGCAATGGGGCGCTCCGAGGGCGCGCGCGGGGTTTTTTGACCCGTCGCGCGCGGGGGCGGTTATTCCACCACTTTGGGAACGGTGAAGAACCCGTCGCGCGCATCGGGCGCGTTGGCGAGGATCTTGTCGCGGATGCCACCATCGGTCACTTCGTCCGCGCGGCGGCGCAGCGCCATGGGCGTGACCGCGGTCATCGGCTCCACGCCATCCACGTTCACTTCGTTCAGCTGCTCCATGAAATCGAGGATCCGGCCCAGATCTGCGGCAAGCGGTTCAAGATCTGCGTCTTCAACCCGGATGCGCGCAAGATGCGCGACACGCGCGGCGGTGGCCTTGTCGATGGTCATGGCGGGGCCTTTCCAGGTGATCGTTGGCGAAGTGATCTTTGGCGAAGTGATCGTTGGAACGAAGCGGTCGTAGCGCGCCCGTGCCAATGGCGCAAGCGCGTCACCCCTTATGCCGCCCGCCCGTGTCCGAAAACACATGGCTGCCGTCGCGCCGAAGCCCGTGGGCCGGGCGCCCGTGGCGGATCATAACCACGGTCAACCAGCCCAGCAGCGCCCCATTCAGCACATGCCACATGAAATGGGTGCCGATGGGCAGTGCGGCGCAGACCGCTCCGCCCTGATTGTCCAGCGTGCGCATGGTGATCGACACGAACAGCAGCGCGCCGCTGATCAGCAGCCCACGCCCGGCGCCCTGCCGACCCGACCAGATCAGCGCCGTGCCATAGCCCAAGATCACCACCAGCACCGCGCCATATCCCGCAGATCCGTTGAGCGGCCCAAGCGCGGTCTGGATTGTCCAGCTGATCCCGGCTGAGGATGGCAGGAACAGCGCCGCCGCCCCCAGCCCCGCCCAGACGGGCAGGGCCAGATACCGCACCGTCGCAAGATGGATATACAGCAGGATGAACAGCAGAATCGGGATCACATCCGCCATCGCCGCCCAAGCGGTCGCAAAGGTGTGGAACAGGAACGACCCGATGCCGATCACCACCCCCATGCCCACCAGCGCGCGGACTGCCCAATCGCCTGCGCGCCCGTCAGCGCGCGCAATGCGCCAGGCGATCAGGGCACCGATCAAAAAAGCGGCGTTGGACAGCGCGTTCAGCGGCTCAGCCCAAAAGCTAGGGTCAAGGCGTTCGCAATAGCTGTCGATGGCGCGCATCAAATCCATGGCAGGCTTGTCCTTTTAACCGCGGCGCGGGCACGCTGGCCCCTTCGGTCGTCTGCAATCGGCCTGGCGCGCGCCGCCTCGCCGCGGCGCCGGGCCGCGACACCCGGGCTGTCACCGGACGCGCACCGCGTTAGAACATAGGCCGAGACCGGGTGATCGCAATGGATGCGCCCGGCGCAGACGGCCCCCCGTGCGATCCGCACGGCACCGTCCGAACAGGGCAAGGACAGCGACATGAACATCACTTGGCTCGGCCATTCGGGATTCCGCATTGAAATCGGCGATCAGGTTCTGATCCTCGACCCATGGTTGCGCGGCAACCCGTCCTTTGATGAAGCCCACTTTGATGACGCGATCCGGGGCACCACCCATGTGCTGATCAGCCATGGGCATGGCGACCATCTGGGATCGGCCACCGAGATCGCCATAAAGACCGGCGCCAAGATCGTCTGCATCTATGACCTGGCCGCGTTCTTTGAACGTACCGAAGGCGTTGCCACCATCGGCTTTAACAAAGGCGGCACGGTGGCGCTGGGCGATGTGAATGTCACCATGGTCAACGCGGTTCATTCCTCGGCCGCGCCTGAATTTGGCTATGCTGGCACGGAATCGGGTTACATGATCGAACATGCCGGGCGCACGATTTATTTTTCCGGCGACACTGACGTGATGGCGGATATGGGCGTGTTTGAGGCGCTGCATCAGCCCGAAATCGGCATCCTGTGTGCGGGCGGCCATTTCACCATGGACATGAAGCGGGCGGCCTTCGCGGCCAAAACGTTCTTCAATTTCAAGACCGTGATCCCGTGCCACTACAAAACCTTCCCTTTGCTGGCGCAAAGCGCCGAGGTGATGAAGGCCGCGCTTCCGGGCGTGAACGTGCTTGAGCTTGAAGTGATGGCACCCGCCGCGCTGTGATCAGGCCTGCGCGAACGCCAGTCAGCAAGAACTGGCGTTCGCGACGCCTCAAAGCGCCCCGACATGCCCCCCTGGGCAGGTGTCTGGGCGCGAGGCGGGCCGCGCTGCCACGTCCTCCCCCCCACGGGCAGGATGCAGCTGGCAGAGGGGACGTGCCTGCGTGGCGCCTCCCCAGAGGTGCCGCGCAGGCAGGAATTTTGCGAAGGGTTACGGGACCCCTTCGCGCGGACGACCGGATGCCCCCATCGAGCACCAGGCGCCCCGGATCCCCGTCAGGAGAGACCGGACCATCAGGCAATGGTCGTAAGGCTGACTTTGCATCATCGAGCGTGACTCAGGCGTGACACAGCGCGTCTATGAGAAAAAATAATTGGCAAAGTTTCGGACGTGGCGTGCGTGTCGGTCAGCGCCGGGCTTTGAAAAAGGCGCGCAGAAGGGTGGCTGCATCGCCGGCCGCGACACCGCCGATCACCTCTGGCCGGTGATGGCTTTGCGGATGGTCAAAAATGCGCGGGCCTTGCTCCACACCGCCCGACTTGGGATCTGCCGCGCCATAGATCACCCGTGCGATTCGCGCCGCGGCAATGGTGGCGGCGCAGATCGGGCATGGCTCCAGCGTCACCCACAATTCCATGCCGGGCAGACGCTCTGACCCCAGCTTGGCGCAGGCTTCGCGGATCGCGAGGATTTCGGCATGGGCGGTGGGGTCGTGCAATTCGCGGGTGCGGTTGCCCGCTGCGGCCAGCACGGTGCCGGTGGCGGGATCAACAATCACCGCGCCCACAGGCGTTTCACCGCGCGCGGCGGCGGCGCGGGCCTGCGACAGGGCGGCGTCCATATGGGTGCGGAACGGGCTGGTCATGCCTGTGTGCATAGCGCGGGGGCGGGCGTGCGGGAAGGACGCCTTGCTGCCGGGCCGTGCGCGATGCGGGGCATAAAGTGAACAGAAATGTAATCCCATATCTCTTTGCGGCAATGGCTTTGTATTTTTTATCGTTTCCGCAGAATGCCTTTGCGGAGGATCTTAAGGTCAAGCCCTCTGGCGTTTATTTTGGATCCGAGTCGTCGGCATCAGATCCAGATGGTTGTGCGAGCTTCGAGTTCGGCGATAACGGCGATTTGAAGAAGTATGAGTATCGGGGGTATCGCTGTGAGAGCTTTGTCAACGGGCCGCCAAATTTCGTCCGCGGATCTGTCAGCGCGATCGGCGATGACCTGATCGTCGAGGCAGTCAGCTACAAAGTGATCGATGTCGCTGAAGACGCAAGTGCACTTGCGCTGGAACGCTCAGGTGGCGGGTGGAGCCGCAAGACGATAGAGGTGAAAAGGAAGTAATTGATCCTAGTGCCAACCTCGTTGGGCTCAGTCTTTGACCAAAGCTGAATCTGCCCGAGATTGGGCTTCAAAAACGTGCCAATTGCCACCCTGGTCGGTGGCCGCCTGATCGGCCCGCTGGCCCCCGCTCCGCGCGCCCCTTCCCCCCGCGCGAACTCAGGCGTATTCCCATGCGCATGAGCAAAGATGATTCGAAAACGCCCTCCGCCGCTGGGCCCCCCGCCGCCGCCCCTGAGGCTGAGCGCATCGCCCGCCGCCTGTCCCGCGCGGGCGTCGCCTCGCGCCGTGAGGCTGAGCGCATGATCGAAGACCGCCGCGTGCGCGTGAACGGCAAGATCATCGACAGCCCCGCGCTGAACGTGACCCTGCGCGATCTGGTGGAGGTGGACGGCGTGCCGCTGTCCGCGCCAGAACGCCCGCGCCTGTGGCGGTATCACAAGCCAGCGGGCCTCGTGACCACCGAACGCGACGAAGAGGGGCGCCAGACGGTGTTCGAAAGCCTGCCCTCGGATCTGCCGCGGGTGATGTCGGTCGGGCGGCTGGATCTGACGTCCGAGGGGCTGCTGCTTCTGACCAATGATGGCGCGCTGAAGCGGCGGCTGGAACTGCCCTCGACCGGCTGGCTGCGCAAATACCGGGTGCGCGTGCATGGCCGCCCATCCGAAGACGACCTCAGACCCCTGTCGCAAGGCATGATCGTGGACGGTGAGCGGTTCCAGCCGATGACCTTCAGCATCGATCGCCAGCAGGGTGCCAACGCCTGGCTGACCGTCGCGCTGCGCGAGGGCCGCAACCGCGAAATCCGCCGTGCGCTGGGCGCGCTGGGCTTTGATGTGGGACGGCTGATCCGGGTCAGCTATGGGCCGTTCCAGCTGAACGAGTTGAAGGCGGGCGAGGTTGATGAAATCCGCGCCAAAGTGCTGCGCGATCAGCTTGGCCTTGAGGCATGGGAAGACGAAGAAGGCCCCGCCATGCGCGGCCGCGCCCCGGCTGGCGATGCGGGCGTAAGCCTGCGGCGCGGTGCCAAAAGCGCCCCCGCCCCGACGGGCGGTGCCAAGCGCGGGGCTGAGGGCGCAGATCAGCGGCCCGCAAGCGCGCGGCCCATGCGGCGCGGCAATGCGGCCCCGGGTATGGCGGGCCGCGGGGATGGCCCCTCGGGCAAGGAAAGCCGCTTCCAGCGCCCGGCAGGCGCAGGCCGCTCCGGCGAGGGCGCGGGCGCCAGATCCGGCGCAGGCGCAGGCGCAAAGGCAGGGGCCCCCAAGCCAGCCGCCGCGCGCGGCTGGGCCGATGCAGCGCCTGCATCAAAAGGCGGCGCTGGCCGGGGCTTTGCTGCTCCCGGTCCCGGTGCCGGTCGGCGCGGCCCTGGCAGCGCGGCTCCCGGCGGGCGCCCGGCACCGTCGGGCCCGCGGTCCGGCCCCGGCGGCGCGCCCAAAGGGCCGCCGCGCGGTGCCCCCAAGGGCGGTCCCAAGCGCCGCGGCTAAGTCTGGGCGTTAGCAGATCGGGGCGTTAGCAGATCTAGGCGTCTCAGCCGATCAGCGCCGAAGGGTGCAGGATCGGTCGCCACCCGCCGCGCAGGGCCTGCACGGCGCCCTCGGGCGTAAGGGTTTCAACCTGCGCGGCGGGCAGGGGGCTGACGGGGCCATAGCCCTGCCAGCCCCAGACCCGCGCGCCGCCGGGCACCCGCAGGAACGCGGCGCCGCCTTGGGTGAACATCGCGCCAACGGGCAGATCGTGGGCCAGACCCCATGGCCGTGCCCCGCGCCGCTGGGCGTGCAGGCGCGCGTCCATTTCGGGCGCGCGCTGGCGCACCGCCGCCCCTTCTGCGGCGCGCCAACCCTCGGCGAAGGCCAGCGCATCCGCCCGGCGGCATTCAAAGCATGGCCGATGCCCCGCCGCGGCCGCCACCGCGTCGTCGAGGAAAAACAGCTCAGTATATCCCGGCCCCATGACCTGTCGTTGGCGCCCGCGAAATTCCAGCACGCAGATGATCCACTGCTTTGACGCCCATCGCCGGGTGTGCAAGGTGCGGTCGCCGCGATGGATGCGCCCACCGCGATTGCCCATCATCAGGCCGCGGTCGGGCACCGCCTCTAGCGCGCCCCAAGGGGTCACACGGTTCTGAAGGGGGCGGGTCGACATCTGCGCGCTGTCGTGGTGATCTTGTGCCATGGCCAGCCACCTTGCGCCCGCGCGCCATTCCATGCAACCGGCCCGGAGCGCCCATGCCCCTCATGATCGCCGCCCTGTTGATCACTGACAGCCCGTCGCCCAATCACGGCCCGCGCAGGGGCGATGCGCAGCCCAGCCTGATCATCCTCCACCACACCGCGATGGACGGGCTTGAGCTTGCGCGCCGCCGCCTGTGCGATCCGATGGCTGAGGTGTCCTGCCACTATCTGATCGGCCGCGATGGCACCGCCTTGCGTCTGGTCCCAGAGGTCCGGCGCGCATGGCATGCGGGCGTTGGCGCGTGGGGGCCGATCACTGACGTCAATTCCCATTCCATCGGCATTGAACTTGACCACCCCGGCCCGCTGTTTGGCCCCGATCAGCCCCCGTTCGCTGCCCCGATGATGGAGGCGCTGTGCGCGCTGCTTGAAAGCATCCGGCGGCGGTGGAGCATCCCGCCTGAGCGGGTGCTGGGCCATTCCGACATCTCGCCGGGGCGCAAAAATGACCCCGGCCCGCGCTTTGACTGGGCGGCGCTGGCGGCGGCGGGGCATGCGGTGGTCTCGGATGTCGATGGACCGGGCCAGTCCGGTCCGGGCAGCCCGCTGGGGCCTGAGGCTGAGGGCGCTGGCCCCGCTCGCGCCCGCGCAGTGTCGGCCCTCGTGCGCATCGGATATCGCTTGCCTGTAGGGCTGGACCCCATGGGGGCTGAGGACGCGTTGCTTGAGGCCGCACGCCTCAGGCTTGACCCCGCCGCCGCGCCGACCCCGCCGGGTGGTGCCCCCGCGCCGCGCCTGCGCGCGCGCTGCGCCGATCTGGCGGCACGGTTCCCATTGGCACCCGAAGCAGGCCACCCGGCGCATGCGCTGGCCTGATGTGGGCTGGCCTGATGTGGGCGGCTGCGACGCCGCCGCCTGGCGTCCGGCCTGGCACCGCCGCCTGCGCGCCGCCCGCCGCGTGTGCCCGGCTCGACGGGCGGCGGCCCCCGGCATGCAACGGCGCGCTGGACCCGGGGGGCGGTGCGCGCTACACCGCGCATTGTGTGGACGGCTGGACGGTCGCGGCGCCCTTTCGGGGGGCTGAGGAAAGTCCGGGCACCACGCAGACACGGCGCCGGGTAACGCCCGGCCGGGGGAAGGGTTTCGGCCCAGAGCCTGAGGGACAGCGCCACAGAAAACAAACCGCCGGTCTTCGGGCCGGTCAGGGTGAAACGGTGGGGTAAGAGCCCACCGCGTCTTCGGCAACGAAGACGGCATGGCAAGCCCCGCCGGGTGCAAGGTCAAGTTAGGAGGGGCGCCGCTTCGCGCGGCCCCGGGGTGTCTGCGCCCGGCCCTCCGTGGTGGACCGCGAGAACCTCCGGGCGACCGGGGGTCCAGATGAATGGCCGTCCAAGGGTCTTCGGGCCCTGGACAGAACCCGGCTTACAGGCCGTTCGCACGCTTTATTCGCAGCCATTCCTGGTTGAAAACGTCCCGATGCCCAGATCATGCCGCTTGGGCAGGATCGGGGCAGGAGCATGGGCGCGGGCGGTCAAATATCGCTGCGCGGCCCGGATTGGCTGTGTTCGTCGGACCCGTCTTTGGTCTGCCAGTCATCGGATTTTTGCCTTGGGCGGCGGGGCTGGGGCTTTTGTTCGCGTTTCTTGCGTGCTGGGCAATCGGCGCGCCGATCCTCACGCATCTGATGCGCTGCCCCATCCACTGACATCCGCCTTGATTGCCTGGGCGTTCATCGGGCCAAGCTCGCACTGATTTCAGCCAAGGCCATGTTGCGACCCTTGATTGCACGCCATCATCACGAATCACCCCTGAGGAGAGTGGCTGGACTGCGAATCCCCTATGGGCTTCACTTTGAGATGTTTGTGATAAAGTTTTGCGTGATTGTTTCGTTTTTGTGGATAATTTATAATCCCTCTTGGGTGATCATGGGAAAATTCTCCACTCACTCAGGATCTGACCGATCTCTACATCTAGCGTGTGCATGTCGGGGTTTGATCTACATATGCCAAAATTCTCAGACCCGCTCCATATTTTCCCATCAAGGGTCCATATTTGCTCCATCCAATCTTCAACATATCGCTTTGCTGTCCATATTTTCCCATGCTACAAAATCTCACGAGGCAATGACCCGAAACACAGCTGAAAACAGCGGTCGGGTTTCCTATCGGCAAGGTCGAGCAGGACTGAGCCAAAAGGCCGGAGAAACTACCGGTCCGGAAAGAAACGCGCGCCAGACGCCGGAACTTCCGAGGGACGCGGACGGGTCGCGCCAGATGATGGCGCGGCCCGTTCTGCATTTTTCGCGATGTTGCGGATCGGGGCGAGGGACAGTGAAAGGCGGGGCGGCCCATGCGGCAGCGCTTCACGTCAAGCTCGGTCCACAAGGTGGATAACAAGGGACGGGTCTCCGTCCCCGCGGGCTTTCGACGTGTGCTCGACCAAGCTGAGGAACCCGGTCTCGCCCTCATCTCCAACTTCCGCAACAAGGGCTACATCGAAGGCTACACCCTTGATGAGCTGTCCTCGATCCATGCGGACATCGAAGAAATGCCGCGCTATTCGCCACAGCGTGAGATGCTCGAAGAAGAATTCATCGCCAAGGCGCTCCCGCTTTCGCTTGATGAAAACGGCCGCATTTTGTTGCCCAAAGACATCCGTGAGGAAAACGGCATCACCGACACGGCAATCTTCATCGGCAGCGGGCGGCATTTCCAGATCCGCAGCCCCGAAAACCGCACCGCACATCAGGCGCGCCTGCGCGCTGAGGTCGGCCCCGATCATGATCCGTTTGCGATGCTGCCGGGCGGACCCGCGACCGGAAAGTTTGGGCTATGACCGGATCTGATCCCCTGATTGATGCCGCACGCGCTGCGACTGCGGCTGGCCATGCGCCGGTCATGCCGGGGCAGGCCGTGGGCGCGCTGCTTGATGATGTATCCCCTGAATTGCTGGCGGGCGTCTGGCTGGACGGCACCATGGGCGCGGGCGGCTACAGTCGCGCGATCCTGGCGCGCATTGCGCCAGCGGGCGGCCGGTTGATCGCGCTTGACCGCGACCCAAGCGCCCATATC
Organism: Paracoccaceae bacterium; assembly: GCA_047610385.1. GTDB lineage: Bacteria > Pseudomonadota > Alphaproteobacteria > Rhodobacterales > Rhodobacteraceae > JBOCEF01. The sequence continues at coordinate 109,720 of JBLGAC010000003.1, forward strand.
GCCGCGGCGGCATGGGCACCCGGCTGGGGCGATGCGCTGGTGCTGGTGGATGGCGCGTTTTCGGCGCTTGATCTGCACGGGTCCGCTGCGGGCGCGGACCGGCTGTCGGGCGTGGTGATGGACATCGGCGTCAGCTCGATGCAAATTGATCAGGACCTGCGCGGATTTTCGTTCATGCGCGACGGGCCGTTGGACATGCGCATGGCGGCCCACGGCCCCACCGCCGCCGATCTGGTGGCAACGGCGTCCGAAGAAGATCTGGCCGCGATCCTGTTCCATTATGGCGAAGAACGCGCATCGCGCCGCATCGCCCGCGCGATCGTTGAAGAACGCATCAAAGCGCCGATCGTGACCACATCGCAGCTGGCGCGGATCATCGCGTCCAAGCTGCCGCGGCCCAAGCCGGGCCAGATCAACCCCGCGACCCGCAGCTTTCAGGCGATCCGCATCGCGGTGAACGATGAATTGGGCGAACTGGTCCGCGGTCTGTGCGCCGCTGAACGCGTGCTGGCACCCGGCGGGCGGCTGTCGGTGGTGACGTTCCACAGCCTTGAGGACCGGATCGTGAAGCGGTTCATGCAGATGCGGTCCGATGATGCGCCCACCGGGTCGCGCCATGCGCCGGTCGCTGAGACCGCCGCGCCCGCGTTCCGCCGCCTGACCCGCAAGGCGGTCACCGCCTCAGCCGAAGAAATCGCCGTGAACCCGCGCGCGCGCTCGGCGCATCTGCGCGCCGCGATCCGCACCGAGGCCCCGGCCGATCCGCGCGATCCCATGGATCGCGACGTGCTGCGCACCCTTGGCGCGCCCGACATTCCCGCGCTTCAGGCACCGATTGATCGGCTTATGGACCGGAGAAGCGGATGAGAGGTTTGCTCTTTGTGCTCGCGCTCGGCCTTGTGGCCGCGGTGGCGGTGTGGGCCTATCGGGTGAATTACCGGACGCTGGCCGCGCTCGACCGTGTTGAAACCCTGCGCGCGGACATCGCGGCAGAGCATGAGGCGATCGACATCCTGCGGGTGGAATGGGCCTATCTGAACGCGCCCGCACGGCTGTCGCGGCTGGCGGCGGTGCATCTGCCGCAATTGGGGCTGGTGCCGCTCAGCCCTGAGCATTTTGCCGATAGCGCCATGGTTGCCTATCCCGTGCCGCCGCCCTTGGTGGCCACCGCGCCGCCCATGGGCGCGGCGCAGCGGCGTGCGGATGCGCTGGAAGCCGCCGCGATGACTGCCATGGCCGCGATGACCCCGATTGCCGTGCCCGAAGATGTCGTGATCGCACCGCCAGAGGCACCGCTGTCCCTCGCCTCAGCGCTGCCGATTCCAATGCCGATGCCGCGCCCGGCGCGCATGGCGGTGCCACAATGACCGCGCAGAATGGCGCGACGGACCGCCCCTGGCGCGTGCCGCTTGGCGCTGATGTGCCTGAGGGGCAACCGGAGACGCCAGCCGCCACGCCAGCGCCCACGCCAGCGCCCACGCCAACCCCCACCGCTGCGCCCCAACCTGCCCCTGAACCAACCCCTGCGCCCACCGATGCGTTCGACCCGGACGCGCTGACCCGGGATGCGCCTGAACCCTTGCCCGATGACGCCCCTTTGGCGGGTGGCGATAAGGCCCACGCTGCGGGGGTGATCCGTGCCTCCGGCGCCCGACTGACTGAGGTGATTGACCAGCGGGCCCGCGGGCTTGACCCCAATGCCGAAGCGGCCCAACGCCGCGCTGAGACCGCCGGGCGGCGCGACTCTGACCTGCGCCAGCGCGCCCGCTGGCGGCTGGGGCTTTTGTGCTTTGCGTTCATGCTGGCCTATGGCGCGGTGGCGGGCAAAATGGCCTTCATGGCCGCGTCGGAGCCGCGTGAACCCCGCGGCTGGGCGTCCTCAGCCGGGCCGGTCGAGGCGGTGCGCGGCGAAATCCACGATCGCAACGGGCGCCTGCTGGCGGCGAACCTGCCGGTGCATTCGCTGTATGCGCGCCCCGATGAAATGATCGACCCGGTCGCCGCCGCCCAAGGGCTGGCCCGCATTTTCCCCGACGAGAATGAAAAGGCCCTGCTGCGCCAGTTCACCGACGGGCGCAAATTCATGTGGGTGCGGCGCACGATCACCCCGTCCCAGCGGCTCGAAGTGCACAATCTGGGGGAACCGGGCCTGCGCTTTGGCCCCCGTGACGCGCGGATCTATCCCAAGGGGCGGCTCGCGGCCCATATTCTGGGCGGTGCCGCCTATGGCGAGGAGGGTGAGCTGGCCGCCGAAATCGTCGGCGTCGCGGGGTTGGAGCATTGGTTCGACGCCCGTCTGCGCGACCCGGCGCTGGCCGCAGCGCCGCTGCGCCTGTCGATCGACCAGCGCGCGCAGGCCGCCTTTGCCGAAGTGCTGGCAGGCGCGGTCGAGCAATATCACGCCAAGGGCGCCGCCGGGGTGCTGCTGGACGCAACCAATGGCGAGATCATTGCCATGGTCTCGCTGCCTGATTTTGACCCCAACGACCGCAACGCGTTTTTCCGGCAGGGCAGGGCTGAGGACAGCCCCCTGTTCAACCGCGCCGCCCAGGGCTTGTATGAGCTTGGGTCCACCTACAAGATTTTCACCGCCGCCATGGTGATGGATGCCGGGATCGCGACGCCCGACACCATGATGGACACCCGTGGGCCGCTGGTTTCAGGCCGGTTCCGCATCCGGGATGGCCACCGTATGGATCCCGAAATGTCGCTGCGCGATATTATGATCCAAAGCTCCAATGTCGGCACGGCGCGCTTTGCGATGATTGCCGGAGCGCGGCGCCAGCGCGACTTTCTCGAAACGCTTGGCCTGCTGGTCCCCGCGCCGGTTGAACTGCCGGAGGCCGCGGGCGCAACCCCGCTGCTGCCCGACAAATGGCGCGACATCTCAACGATGACCATCAGCTTCGGGCACGGGATCTCCGGGTCTCCGCTGCATCTGGCGGCGGCGTATGCGGCGATGGTCAATGGCGGGCTGAAGGTGAACCCGACGCTGCTGGTGGACGCGCAGCCGCCGGGCGAAGACGCGCGGGTGATCTCAGCGCTCACGTCCTCACGCATTCGCGACATGATGCGGGCGGTGGTCACCAGCGGCACAGGGCGCAACGCGGAGGCCGCGGGATATTTCCTTGGCGGCAAGACCGGATCGGCGGAAAAGCCGCGCCGCGATGGCAAAGGCTATGACCGCACCAAGATCGTGGCGACCTTTGCCGGGGCCTTCCCGATCCACGACCCCAAATACGTCATCGTGGTCACGTTGGACGAAGCCGAAGACCGCACCGGAACCCAAACCCGCCGGACCGCCGGTTGGACCGCCGCGCCGACCACCCGCGCGGTGATCACCCGCATCGCGCCGCTGCTGGGGATGCGCCCCGCGCCCGAAGCGGTCGCGCAGGCGCCCGGCCCCGGTGCGCAGCGGGTGGCGCAGGGCGCCGGGGCGCTGTAAGCGAGATATGCAGCGCCGCGGCGGCGCCCAACCGAATGCCTGAGCCAGGAGCCGCGCCCATGACCCGACCCCCATTCGCACCAGACCACACCCCCGGTGCCCGCACGCTGGGCGCTTTGGGGTTCCCAGCCGCGGCTCTGCATGGGTCCGCGCGCGCCGATGCCGTCGTGTCGGCGCTGAGCGTCGACAGCCGCAACGTCGCGCCCGGCACGGTGTTCTTTGGCCTGATGGGCGTGCGCGCCGACGGCGCCGAATTCGCGCCATTCGCCTTGCGCCAGAAAGCGGCGGCAGTGGTGCTGAGCCCCGCTGGCGCCGCCACCTTGCGCGCCCTGTGGGACCGCGCGCCTGCATTTGATGATCTGCCGCTGGTGATCGTGGACGACCCGCGCCGCGCGCTGGCCCATGCCGCCGCCGCGTTCTATGGCGCGCAGCCCGCGGTGATGGCCGCGGTGACGGGAACCAACGGCAAAACATCTGTGGCCAGTTTTCTGCGCCAGATCTGGGCGCATCTGGGCCGCCGGGCGGTTAATTTCGGCACCACCGGCGTCGAAGGCGCCGTGGAGGCCCCCCTGTCGCACACCACGCCCGAACCGATCACGCTGCACGCGCTGCTGGCCGATCTGGCAGGGCAGGGCGTGACCCATGCGGCGATGGAGGCGTCGTCCCACGGCCTTGCGCAATCGCGGCTGGACGGGGTTTCCCTGCGCGCCGGTGGGCTGACCAACATCACCCGCGACCACATGGATTATCACCCGAACCACCAAGATTATGTCGCCGCCAAGCTGGGGCTGTTCGGGCGGGTGCTGCCAGCGGGCGCGGCGGCCGCGCTGAACGCCGATGACCCAGTGTGGGACCAGGCGCGCGATCGTTGCGCGTCGCGCGCGATCCGCGTGATTGGCGTGGGCCAAAGCGATCAGGCCGCTTTGCGCCTGTTGGGGGCTGATTATCACGGCGATGGCCAGACAATCCGCTTTGCGTGGGAGGGCAGCGAGCACCGCGCCGATCTGGCGTTGATGGGCGGGTTTCAGGCGATGAACGCCCTGTGCGCCGCCGCCTTGGCCATTGGCTGCGGAGAAGACGCGCGCGACGTCTTTGCCGCGCTGCCCGCTTTGGTCGGCGTGAAAGGCCGGATGGAGCTGGCCGCCACCCGCACCAACGGCGCGCGCGCCTTTGTGGATTACGCCCACACCCCCGACGGGCTGCGCGCGGCGATTGAGGCGCTGAGGCTTCACACCGCAGGCCGCGTCGTGGTGGTGTTCGGCGCGGGCGGCGACCGCGATCCGGGCAAGCGCCCGTTGATGGGCCAAGCAGCGGCCAAGGCCGACATCGCGGTGGTCACCGACGACAACCCGCGATCGGAAAACCCCACTGCGATCCGCGCCGCAATCCTGCCCGGTTGCCCCGAGGCCCATGATATCGGGGACCGGGCCGCGGCGATCCTGACGGCCATGGACATGCTTGGGCCCCAAGATAACCTTTTGATCGCCGGAAAGGGCCATGAGACGGGCCAGATCGTCGGCGATACCATCATTCCGTTCGACGACGCAGAACAGGCGCGCGCGGCCGCCGCAGCGCTTGACGGCATCGGATACGACTAGACCTCGACCTGGCCGCTGCCTTGCCGACCTGCGCGCACTTTGCCGCCGCCGCCCGCCGCCCCAACCGACCACCGCCCGAGGCCCTTTGCCCGAGGCCAGAGAGAGAGACCAAGCCGTTGCAGATCGACCCGCTCTGGACCTCCGAAGAAGCCGCTGCTGCCACCCATGGCCGGGTCACGCGCAGGTGGATCGCGCTTGGGGTGTCGATCGACAGCCGGGACGTCAGGCCCGGCGATCTGTTCGTGGCGCTGAAGGACCAGCGCGACGGCCATGAATTCGTGGCGAGCGCGCTGGAAAACGGTGCCACCGCCGCGCTGGTGTCTTACATCCCCGAAGGGGTCGCGCCCGATGCACCCTTGCTGGTGGTGCCTGACGTGCTGGAGGCGCTGTGCGCGCTGGCCGCTGCTGCGCGCGCGCGCAGTTTTGCCAAGGTGGTTGCGGTCACCGGGTCGGTGGGCAAGACCGGCGTCAAGGAAATGCTGCGCACCTGTTTCGGGGCCCAAGGCGCGGTGCATGCCGCCGAAAAAAGCTTCAACAACCATTGGGGCGTGCCGCTGACCCTAGCGCGCATGCCCCGCGACGTCGATTTCGCGGTGATCGAGATTGGCATGAACCATCCCGGCGAAATCCGCCCGCTGGTGAAGCTGGCGCGCCCGCACGCGGCGATCATCACCACGGTCGCCGCGGTCCATATGGCGCATTTCAAGGATGAGGCCGAGATCGCCTTTGCCAAGGCCGAGATCTTTGAGGGGTTGATGCCCGGCGGCGTCGTAATTTTGCCTCGTGACAACCTGCATTTTGACCGGCTTGCCCGGCGTGCGCGGCGTTGTGGGGCGGCGCATATCCTCAGGTTTGGCGCCACGGCGCGCAGCCATGGGCGGTTGCTGCAGGCCTCAGTCGGGCCGTGGGGCACGATGGTCACCGCGCGGCTGATGGGGCGGCGTGTGCTGTACAAGATCGCGGCGCCGGGGCGGCATCTGGCGATGAATTCGCTGGCTGCGCTGCTGGCGGTCGGGGCGGTGGGCGGCGACATTGCCCGTGCAGCCATCGCGCTGGGCACCTGGACGGCGCCTGACGGGCGCGGCGCGCGCTGGTCGATCACCCTGCAGCCCCATTTTGCGGGCGGCAGCCCGGACCCCGATATCGACGGCGCGATCGAACTGATCGACGAAAGCTACAACGCCAACCCGGTGTCGATGGGCGCGGCTTTCGACGTGCTGGCGGCGTCGGATCCGGTGGACAGGGTCGGGCGCGTGCGCCGCGGGCGCCGGATCGCGATTTTGGGTGACATGCTGGAACTGGGGCCGCTCGAAACCGCGCTGCATGCGGGGCTGGCCGATCACCCGGCGATGGCGGCGTTTGATCAGGTCCATTGCGTGGGCCCGCGGATGAAGGCGCTGTACGACGCGTTGCCGCCTGAGCGTAGGGGCAAATGGCGTAAGACGTCAGACAAGCTGGCTGCTGAGCTGCATCGCCTCCTTGACGCGGGCGACGTGGTCATGGTCAAGGGCTCGCTCGGCGCGCGGATGTCGCGCGTCGTGGATGGAATTAAACGGCTTGGGGCCGCGCGCCCCGCCGATGCCGCGGATGAGGCGATCTGATGCTCTATCACCTGTTCACACCGCTTTCGGATGGCGGCGATATGTTCAACCTGTTCCGCTACATCACCTTCCGGGCCGGAGGGGCATTCATCACGTCGCTGCTGTTCGCGTTCATCTTCGGGCGCCCGATCATCAACCGCCTGCGCAAGATGCAAAAGCGCGGCCAGCCGATCCGCAATGATGGGCCAGAGCGGCACATCATCGAAAAGGCCGGCACGCCGACCATGGGCGGGGTGATGATCCTTGGGGGGCTGATATTCTCAACGCTGATGTGGTCGCGGCTTGATGTCGGGTATGTCTGGATCGTGGTGCTGGTGACGCTGGGCTTTGGCGCAATCGGCTTTGCCGACGACTATTTAAAGGTCGCCCGGTTCAACACCAAGGGCGTGTCCGGGCGCGTGCGGCTGGGCCTTGGCTTTGTGATTTCCGCAGGCGCCGCGGTCTGGGCGGCGTATCTGCAGCCCGACGCGCTGTCGTGGCAGCTGGCGTTGCCGGTGTTCAAGGACACGCTGGTCAACCTCAGCCTGTTCTACGTGCCTTTTGTGATGATCGTGATTGTTGGCGCCGCGAACGCGGTGAACCTGACCGACGGACTGGACGGGCTGGCGATCATGCCGGTGATGATCGCGGCGGGGTCTTTCGGGATCATCGCCTATGTGGTCGGGCGTACTGATTTTACCGATTACCTTGGCCTGCACTATGTGCCGGGGACGGGCGAGATTGCGATTTTCTGCTCAGCTTTGATCGGCGCGGGGCTGGGGTTCCTGTGGTACAACGCGCCGCCGGCCATGGTGTTCATGGGCGACACCGGATCGCTGGCGCTGGGCGGCGCGCTGGGGGCCATCGCGGTGGCCACCAAGCATGAAATCGTGCTGGCGATCATCGGCGGGCTGTTTGTGGTTGAGGCCCTGTCGGTCATCATCCAGGTGCTGTATTTCAAGGCGACGGGCAAGCGGGTGTTCCTGATGGCCCCGATCCACCATCACTTCGAAAAGCTGGGCTGGGCGGAGCCGACCATTGTCATTCGTTTCTGGATCATCGCAATGATCCTGGCGATTGTCGGTCTTGCGACGTTGAAGCTGCGATAACCCGAAAGGTATCCGCACCATGGTGCAACTGCCCTCAGTCGATGGTGTGACGGTCGGGGTGCTCGGTCTCGGGCGCTCAGGCCTCGCGGTGGCGCGCGTGCTCGGGGATGCGGGCGCGCGGGTCGTGGTCTGGGACGATGATGCGGCCGCGCGCGCGGGCGCTGAGGGTCTGGGCCTGACGCTGGCCGATCTGGGGCGTGACCGCGCGTGGCAGGGCGATGACGCCCCCAAACGCCTGATCATGTCGCCGGGCATCCCGCATCTTTACCCCGCGCCCCATCCCGCGGTGCAGCTGGCCTGGGCGGCGGGCGCAATTGTGGACAATGATGTGGGCCTGTTCTTTGAGGCCTGGGCCGAGGAAGACAGCGAGCCCTATGATGAGCCGCCGCGCGTCATCTGCGTGACCGGGTCCAACGGCAAAAGCACCACCACCGCGCTGATCGCCCACATCCTGAACCATGTCGGGCGCCATGCGCAGACGGGCGGCAACATTGGCCGCGCGGTGTTCGACCTTGAAGAACCCGACGAAGGCGGCGTCGTGGTGCTGGAGCTTTCGTCGTACCAGACCGAACTGGCGCGCAGGTTGGCGCCTGACATCGCGGTGTTCCTGAACCTGTCGGACGACCATCTGGACCGGCATGCCGGGCGCGGCGGGTATTTCGCCGCCAAGGCGCGGCTGTTCACCCATGGTGCGCCCGATGTTTCCGTGATCGGCACTGATCAGGACGAGGGACGGTTCCTCGCCGACCGGCTTGAAGGGCAGGGCGGGCGGATCATCCGGGTTTCAACCGGGCGCAAACCTTCGGGGCTGGGCTGGGAGATCAGCGCCCGCAAAGGGTTCCTGTCAGAGACGCGGCACGCCAAGCAGGCCGCCTCGGTGGATCTGCGCGGCGCGCTTGGGCTGCAAGGCGCGCACAATTGGCAAAACGCCTGCGCGGCATGGGCGGTGTGCCGCACCATGGGTCTTGCGCCCAAGGTGATCGAAGCGGCGCTGATGACCTTTCCCGGCCTGCCCCACCGGGCGGAGCGGGTGGGTGAGGCCAATGGCGTGGTGTTTGTGAATGACAGCAAGGCCACCAATGCGGACGCCGCCGAAAAGGCGCTGCTGATGTATGACGCGGTGCGCTGGATTGCGGGGGGCGTGCCCAAAGCTGGCGGGATTGACGCGCTTCGCCCGCTGTTCGGGCGCATCGCCAAGGCCTATCTGATCGGCGAGGCGGCGGATGCTTTCGCCGCCACATTGGGCGACATTCCCCATGAAATCTGCGGCGATCTGGCCACAGCCACCCGCCGCGCGGCCGAAGATGCCGTGGCCGGGGACGTGGTGCTGCTATCCCCTGCCTGCGCCAGTTTCGACCAGTTCAAAAGCTTTGAAGCCCGCGGCGATGCCTTTCGCGATCTGGCCCGCGGCCTGATCGGCGCGGTCGGGAAAGGGTGACCGAGATGGGTTTCGACCCCGGCCGCGCAGATCCCGGCAATGCTGAGCCGGAGCTGACCCGCTGGTGGCGCACCGTCGACCGCTGGTTGATGGGCGCGGTGCTGCTGCTGGCGGTGCTGGGGCTGGTGCTGGGGCTGGCCGCCTCGCCGCCCCTGGCGCAAAAGAACGGGTTGTCGGAGTTCTATTACGTCATCCGCCAGACCATCTTCACGGTGATGGGGCTGGGGATGATGTTTGCCGTGTCGCTGTGCAGTCCCAAAACCATCCGGCGCTGGGCGGTGGTGGGGTTCGCGGGCGGCGTGGTTGCGCTGTTGCTGCTGCCGGTGCTGGGCACCGATTTCGGCAAGGGCGCGGTCAGGTGGTATTCGCTGGGGTTCTTTTCGTTGCAGCCGTCGGAATTCGTGAAGCCGTGCTTTGTAGGGTTCTCGGCCTGGCTGATGGCGGGAAGTCTGGAGAAGAACGGTCCTCCGGGCAAGTTCCTGTCGTTCATGACCGCGGTGGGGGTGGCGCTGCTGTTGGCGCTGCAGCCCGATTTCGGGCAGGCGACGTTGGTGCTGGCGACGTGGGGGGTGATGTATTTCGTGGCCGGGGCCTCAGTGCCGCTGATCGCCGGGCTGGTTGGGGCGATCGGGGCGGCGGGGATGTTCGCGTATCAGTCGTCTGAGCATTTCGCCCGCCGCATTGATGGGTATCTGGCTGCTGAGGTCGATCCACGCACCCAGCTCGGCTATGCCGAGGACGCGATCCGCGAGGGCGGGTTTTTTGGCGTCGGCGTTGGCGAGGGGTCAGTGAAGAACACGCTGCCTGATGCCCATACCGATTTCATCATCGCCGTGGCGGCTGAGGAATACGGTCTGGTGCTGTGCCTGCTGGTGATCGGGCTGTTCCTGTTCCTGACCCTGCGTGCCCTGTGGCGCCTGACGGCGGAGCGCGACGCCTTCACCCGGCTGGCGGGCGCCGGATTGGCGGCGCTGTTCGGGTTGCAGGCCTTCGTGAACCTTGGCGTTGCGATCCGGCTTTTGCCTGCCAAGGGGATGACGCTGCCGTTTATTTCTTATGGCGGGTCCTCGATGCTGGCGGCGGGGGTGGCGATGGGTGCGCTGCTGGCGCTGACCCGCAAGCGCCCGCAGACCGATGTGACAGACGCATTGGGATCGGGACGCTGAGCCGCGCCCCCGCGCGCCGATCCGGCGTCGCTCCCCACCCGCCCACCCTCGCGCCGCCGCACCGGCGCGCGGGGGCGCTTTGACCGGAGGCTTTATGACCGCCTTGCATCTGATCATCGCCGCCGGAGGCACTGGCGGACACATGTTCCCCGCCCAAGCCTTGGCGCAGGAGGCGCTGCGCCGCGGCTGGCGCGTGACGCTGTCCACCGACGCACGCGGCGCGAAGTATGCCGGGGGTTTTCCGGATGCGGTGGTGCGGCGCGAGACCCGCGCCGCCACCTTTGCGCGCGGCGGCATTCTGGCCAAGCTGGCAGCCCCGGTTCTGATCGCGGCGGGGGTCGTGCAAACCGCGCTGTGGTTCGCCAAGAACCGCCCGTCGGTGGTGGCAGGGTTTGGGGGCTATCCGTCCTTGCCCGCGCTGACAGCGGCGATGCTGACCGGCGTGCCGCGGCTGATCCATGAACAGAACGGCGTGCTTGGCCGCGTGAACCGGCGCTTTGCCGGGCGGGTGGCGGCGGTGGCCTGCGGAACCTGGCCAGTGACCAATCCGCCCGGCGGCGCGCATCTGATCCGCATGGGCAACCCGGTGCGCGACGCTGCGTTGGAGGCAGCGATGACCCCCTATGCCCCGCCCGGCGCCGGCCCGATTGATCTGCTGGTGTTCGGCGGCAGCCAAGGCGCGTCGGTGTTTGCGCGGGTGCTGCCCGCCGCCATCGCGCTGCTGCCCGGCGATCTGCGCGCCCGGCTGCGCATCACCCAACAGGCCCGCGATGCTGAGGTCATGGGGGTTCAGGCCGCCTACGCCGCCATGAATGTGACCGCTGAGATCGCGCCGTTTTTCGCCGACATGCCCGCGCGCATCGCTGGCGCGCAGCTGGTTGTGGCGCGGGCCGGGGCGTCAACGCTGGCGGAGCTGACGGCGATCGGGCGGCCCTCGATCCTTGTGCCCTATCCGTCGGCGATGGACGATCACCAGACCGCCAATGCCGCACCGCTGGCTGAGGCGCGCGCCGCCATCGTCGCGCCTGAGACCGGGCCCCATCCCTTGACCGCGGCCACGCTTTCGGTCCAATTGCGCGAAATTCTTACCGATCCGGCCCGCGCTGAGACCATGGCCGCCGCTGCGCGCGGTCTTGGCCGTCCGCAAGCGGCGTCTGACCTTGCGGACCTCGCCCTGAAAATCGCCCGACAGGAGCCTATCTCGTGAACGCAGCTCGACGCTCCGCCACCCGCCTGCCGCAGGATATCGGCCCGATCCATTTTGTCGGCATCGGCGGCATTGGCATGAGCGGCATCGCCGAGGTGATGTTGAACCTTGGCTATGACGTGCAGGGGTCTGATCTGGCCGAAAGCGACAACGTCAAACGGCTGCGCGATCTGGGCGCGCGGATCATGATCGGCCAGGACGCTGATAATCTGGCCGGGGCTGAGGTGGTGGTGATTTCGTCTGCCATCAAAAAGGGCAACCCTGAACTGGACGCCGCCCGCGCCATGGGCCTGCCGGTGGTGCGCCGCGCGGAGATGTTGGCCGAATTGATGCGCCTTCGGTCCAACGTCGCGGTGGCGGGCACCCATGGCAAGACCACCACCACGTCAATGATCGCGGCGCTGCTGGACAAGGGCGGCGTGGATCCGACGGTGATCAATGGTGGGATCATCCACGCCTATGGCTCCAACGCCCGCATGGGCACCGGCGACTGGATGGTGGTTGAGGCGGACGAGTCGGACGGCACCTTCATCAAGCTGCCCGCCACCATCGCGGTCGTGACCAACATCGACCCTGAGCATCTGGACCATTACGGATCCGAAGAAGCGCTGCACGCCGCCTTCGACCAGTTCGTGTCCAACCTGCCGTTTTACGGCGTCGCGGTGTGCTGCATTGATCATCCCAACGTGCAAAGCCTTGTGGGCCGCATTGATGACCGCCGCACCCTGACCTATGGGTTCAGCCTGCAGGCCGATGTCTGCGGTGCCAATCTGCGGTGGAAGGACGGGGCCGCGCATTTTGACGTGTTCGCCCGCCTGCGCGAAGGCCACCGGCGGATTGAAAACCTGTCGCTGCCGATGCCCGGCGCCCATAACGTCGCGAACGCGCTGGCCGCCGTCGCCGTGGCGCTGGAGCTGAAACTGCCCGATGACGCGATCCGCGAAGGTCTGGCCAAATTCGAAGGCGTCAACCGCCGCTTCACCAAAGTCGGGGTCTGGAACGGCGTTACCATCATCGACGATTACGGCCATCACCCGGTTGAAATCGCCGCGGTGCTGACCGCCGCGCGTCAGGCGCTGTCGGGCACGACCGGGCGGGTGATTGCGGTGCACCAGCCGCACCGATATTCGCGCCTGCACACGCTGTTCGAAGATTTCTGCCGCTGCTTTAACGACGCCGAACTGGTCGCCATCGCCGATGTCTACGGTGCTGGCGAAGCCCCGATTGAGGGCGCGGGCAAGGATGATCTGGTCGCCGGTCTGCGCGCCCGCGGCCACCGCCGCGCCGCCGCGTTGCCGTCGGGGGGGGATGACGCCGTGGTCGACGCGCTTGCCGATCTGGTCGCGGCTGAGGCCCGGCCCGGCGACATGGTCGTGTGTCTGGGCGCCGGGTCGATCACCAAATGGGCGCGCGCGCTTCCTGCGGCTCTGGCCGCACGCGGCGCCGCGACGGGAGGGAACGATGTTTGAATTCACCTGCTCTGACTGCTTTGAGGTCCATAAGGGCGCGCCGTCTTTCGCGTTCGCCCAGCCTGCTGAGGCCCACATCCTGCCCCCCGCCGATCATGCGGAGCGGGTGGAGCTGTCGGGCGAGCTGTGCATCATCCGCCCCGACGATGAAAACCCGTTCGGCGAGGCGATGTATTTCATCCGCGCCGACCTTGCGATCCCGATCTATGGCGAACAGCGCCCCTTCACCTGGGGCGTCTGGGCGGAGGTCGCGGAGGATGATTTTTATGAACATGTGGACGCCTCCGGCGAGGATCGCCGTGGCGCCGCCTGCCGCGGTATGCTTGCCGTGACGTTGCCCGATTATGACGAACGCGAAGACGACGAAGACGTCGCCCAGCTGCCCTGCACCTTGCAATGGGGTGCCGGGGCGCGGCCGAAAATCACGCTCGATGACGGCGACCACCCCCTTGCAACGGACCAGCGCGACGGCATCGCGCAGGAACGCGCGGCGATGCTGGCCACGATCATGCTGCACGGACGCGCTGAAGACGGGCTTTGACGCCTGCGAAAGGAACACGCGATGCTGCCTTGGGTCCTTCTCGACACCGCTGAGACCCCCGGCGGGGGCACGCTGCGCCTTTTGCGCCGGGGAACCGAATTCTCGATCCGGTTGGCCGATGGCGCCGTGCTCATGAGCAGCCGGCTCAGCGGCTCCGAAGAAGCGCTGGCCACCCTGTCATGGGCCGTGATCAAAGACCGCAAAGCGCCGCGGGTGATGGTCGGCGGGCTGGGCATGGGGTTCACCTTGCGCGCGGTGCAGGCCATCGCAGGGCCTGACGCGCGCCTGACCGTGGCCGAATTGTCGGACGCGCTGGTCGGTTGGGCCAAGGGCCCGATGGCGGCGGTGTTCGACGGCTGCCTTGATGACCCGCGCGTGGCGCTTCGCCTTGGTGACGTGACCGCGCTGATTGCTGAGGCGCCGAACGCATGGGACGCGATTTTGCTGGATGTGGACAATGGCCCTGACGGCCTGACCATCCCCAGCAACGAGGCGCTTTACAGCGAGGGCGGGCTGATGGCGGCCCGCCGCGCGCTTGCCCCCGGCGGCGTGCTGTCAATCTGGTCCGCAGCCCCGCCTGAGCCGCGCTTCACCAAGCGCCTGCGCCAATGCGGCTTTGATGCCGAGGCGGTCGCCGTGCGCGCAGGCCGCAGCAAACGTGGCGCGCGGCACACGGTGTGGGTGGCCATCGCGCCGGGCGGCTGACGGGGCGGCCTGCGCGCGGATGCAGCGGATGCAAAGGTTGATCCGGTCGCGCCGCGCGCATGCAGCGGCGGCGCGCATCCCTGCCATCGGCAGAACGCACCTGCGATCGGCAATCTGATTTCACCAATAAATTCAACAATTGGCCGGTGGGTCGGCGCAGGCATGCTTGATGAGCCGGTCGTTTCATGGGCAGTTGAATTTCAGGTGAATATTCAGTTCACAATTTTATTAAGATGTTGCCGCGACCGCATCTCTCGCCAAAGCCACGATTGCCGCCGCCGCGCTCCTCTCCTTTTTCCCCACGGCGCAGGCCGCAACGGTTGTCGGCGGGTCGGACCTGCTGACCCTAGCCTAGGCCGCGCAGATGGAAACGTGGCTGACCACCGACCCGCAGCTGTCCTAATAGCGGGGCGCTCGCGTTCACCAACATCTACGACAAGGCGCCCGGCGACTCCCCGGCCAATTTCCACGCCGCGGCGGACAACAAAGGCCCGACCTTTTTCGTGATGGAGGTGATCGTCGCCGGCAGCCCCACCCAGATCATCGGCGGCTACAATCCCGCGTCCTGGATGTCGACCGACGACTTCGTCACCACCCCGACCGAGGCGGATCGCATCGCCTTCATCTTCAACCTGATCTCCGGCACGGTGTTGCAGCAAGAGGCGGCCTCGGACAACGGTCAGTATAAAAGCTACAACGCCGCCTCAATTGGGCCGGTGATGGGCGGGGAGAACGACATCTATGTCGACTCCGACCTCGCCATCGTATACTTTTCATCCTTCAGCTATTGCATCAACCCCGCGCTGTCCTGCGAAGCTGGCACGAATGTCCTTGGCAGCACCGGGTTTCAATCCGCCACCGTCGGCGCGCTTGAGGTGTTCACCATCTCCGCCGCCGAGGTGCCCATTCCCGCCGCCGCGCCGCTGCTGCTGGGCGCGCTGGGGCTGACCGGATGGATCGCGCGCCGCCGCAAGGGCTGATCCGCGCGGCCTTGACCCGGCCATGGTTCGGGGGGAAACAAAGCGCGTTCTCCCCCCGGGCCATGAAAGGCGCCGCGATGACCGATCTTCACGCCGCAGCCCTTGCCGCGCGCCTGCCCGCTGTTCGCGGGCGCCTGACCCCGATGCGCCCGCTGGCGGATCTGACATGGCTGCGCGTCGGTGGCCCGGCGGAAATGCTGTTCCAACCCGCCGATGCGAACGATTTGGCGGCGTTTCTGGCCGCATTGCCCGCGGACATTCCCATCACCCCGCTTGGCGTCGGGTCCAACCTGATCGTGCGCGATGGCGGGCTGCCGGGGGTGGCGATCCGGCTTTCCCCGCGCGGGTTCGGTGCGCTTGATCCGCTGGACGGGTCGCGCATGCGCATCGGCGCCGCGCAGCTTGACGCCCGCGCGGCCATTGCGGCGGCGGCGGCAGGCATCGCGGGGCTGGAATTTTTGCGCACCATCCCCGGCGCCATTGGCGGCGCGGTGCGCATGAATGCCGGGTGCTACGGCGCCTATATGGCCGATGTTCTGGTCAGCGCCACGGTCATCACGCGCGCTGGCGAGATCACCACCCTGACCGCAGCCGACCTGCAATTTGACTACCGCGCCTGCGCCCTGCCGCCCGACAGCATCGTGACTGAGGTGATCTTGCAAGGCCGCCAGGGTGATCGCGCCGCCATCACTGCACGCATGGCCGACGCCCTGCAAAAACGCGAAGACAGCCAGCCCGTCGGCGCGCGATCTGCCGGATCGACGTTCCGCAACCCCGCCGGGTTTTCATCGACGGGCCGCGCCGATGATGTGCACGATCTGAAGGCTTGGACGCTGATCGCCGATGCCGGATGCCGGGGCCTGCGCCGCGGCGGGGCGGAAATGTCGGCCAAGCATTGCAACTTTCTGCTCAACACCGGTGGCGCAACTGCCGCAGACCTTGAAGGACTTGGCGAGGAGGTGCGCGAAAAGGTGGCGGCTTCCAGCGGAATTGAGCTAATGTGGGAAATACAGCGCATCGGCATCGATCCGGCGCGCTGACCACCCCGACGCCCGGACCGGATCAACCCCGGCAAGATGGCATCGGGTCTGAGGCGGGATCGCCGCCGCTGCATCGGGAAAACCCGTGCGCGGTCAGGCGTTTGAAAGGTCTCCGGGGCAGGGGGTCTTTCATGGGCGACGCGTGCGGCGTTGTCGGGGCGAGAGGGTCTGCGCACGCATCCGCGGCGCAGCGGCATCTATCGGAGCGGTCTGCCAAAAGATCGTCCGAACGGAACTGAGGCGGGCATGTCGAGCAGGGCATTCTCCCGCATTGCGGTGCTAAAAGGCGGGCGTTCGGCTGAGCGGGAGGTTTCCCTCTCCTCTGGCCACGAATGCACCGCTGCGCTGCGCAGAGCGGGTTATGACGTTATTGAAATTGATCCGGGCCGCGGTGACGCAGCCTTGGTGGACGGGCTGCGCGCTGCGCGTCCCGACGCGGTGTTCAATGCACTGCATGGCCGGTGGGGCGAGGACGGCTGCGTCCAAGGCCTGCTGGAGCTGATGGAAATTCCCTACACCCATTCGGGGGTGCTGGCCTCAGCGCTGGCCATGGACAAGGCTCGCGCCAAAGAGGTGCTGGCCGCCCGCGGCCTGCCGGTCGCCGCCCACCGCGTGATCAGCAAGGCTGAGGCGATGGCATCCCACCCGCTGCCGCCGCCCTATGTGGTCAAACCGGTAAATGAAGGGTCCTCGGTCGGCATCTACATTGTCGATGAACACGCCAACGGCCCCGCGCAGCTGTCTGCGGACATGCCCGAAATGGTCATGGCCGAAGCCTTCGCGCCGGGTCGGGAATTGACCGTCGCGGTGATGGGCGACCGCCCGTTGACGGTCACTGACATCGTGGCGACGGCGGGCTGGTACGACTACGCCGCGAAATACCAGCAGGGCGGGTCCATCCATACCGTGCCCGCGAACATTCCTGGCGATGTGTTCCAGGCGTGCCTCGACCATGCGCTGGCCGCGCATCAGGCGCTGGGGTGCCGGGGCATCAGCCGCACCGATCTGCGCTGGGATGACACGCGCGGGGTCGATGGGCTGATCTTGCTGGAAACCAACACCCAGCCGGGCATGACGCCCACGTCGCTGGCACCCGAACAGGCCGCCCATTGCGGGATCTCGTTCGAAGATCTGGTGACCTGGATGGTGGAGGACGCCTCATGTCTTCGCTGACTGGAGGGCCTGAGTCGCGCCCCGATCGGCACCCGGCCCCATCGGCTGATCCTTTGGCAGACCCCCGCGCCGCCGCCCGCCGCCGCAGCGCGGTTGAGGCCGCGGCCGCCCTGCGTGACGCGTTCCGCGCTGGCCGCCCCCAGAACCCGCCCACCCTGCGCGCTGACGCGGCAATGCCCACCCTGCGCGCTGACGCGGCGATGTCTGGCGGTGCTTTGCGCGCTGCCATGGCCACCGCGCAGGCGCGTATGTTGGTGCCTGACGTGGAACCCTCGGCCCCGTTTCGTGTTGAGGCGCCCGTTGATCTGCCCCGCACGCTCAGCAATCGTGTGGGGCGCGGTGACGGCGCCCGCGCGCACCCGCCGGTCTGCGCGCCCGTGGCCCTGGCGTCTGAGGATGCGCCCCCAGCGCTGCCGGTCCCTGCGGCTGAAACCATGATGGACCGGCTTGACGCCGCTCTTTCCCGCGCGCCCGTGCGCGCCCCCAAGGTGCCCGCGGCCAGCGCCGCAGTGCCAATCGCCGCAGTGCCAATCGCCGCGCCGTCCATTGCCCCTGCGCCGATCGCCCCTGCGCCGACCGCTGCGCGGCGGGAGCCGTCCTTGGGCGCGCCGTTCCTGCGCCCTGACCCAAGCGCCCCCACCGCCGCGCGCGCCGAACCTGCCGCCCCCAAAGCCGCGCCGGTTCTGCATGCGGCTGAGGCCCGCCCCGCCCCGCCCCCGCAAACCACCCGCCCGCGCCGCGGCGACCCTGAAGCGCGCCAGCCCGATATACGCCAACCTCAAATACGCCCGGGGCGCCGCGCGCTTGGGGCGGCTTTTGGCGCGGGGCTTGCGGGCCTGGGTGCACGGCTGTCGCGCACACCTGTGCGGCGGCCCGACCCGTCGCCGTCGCTCTGGCGCTATCGGCTGGACCGTCTGCGCCGCCGTGCCTCGGTGCAGTTCGCGCTGCGCCATCTGTTGGCACCGATGGCGGTGCTGGCGCTTGGCGTCTGGCTGTGGAACCAGCAGGCCGTCTGGGTGTGGGGTGAACAGCAGGTCGCTGAGCTGCGCGAAGCCATCGAGGCGCGCCCGGAATTTGCCGTCACCGGCCTTGCGATTTCAGGGGGCAGCCCACGTCTGCGCACGCTGACCCACGAAGAAATCGGCCTGCGCGCCCCGGTCTCGTCGCTGGCGCTTGACCTCGACGCCTTGCGCAAACGCATTGAGGCGCTGCCCGGCATCGCGTCAGCCCGCCTGACCATTGGCCCTGACGGCATTTTGCGCGCTGCGCTGACCGAACGCATCCCCGTCGCCCTGTGGCGCTGGGACGGGCAGCTGCATCTGGTGGACTATGAAGGCGTGGTGATCGGCCCCGTCGCCGCGCGCGCCGACCGCCCTGCGCTGCCGCTGATCATCGGTGCGGGCGCCGACCGCGCGGTGCCCGAGGCGCTGGCCCTGCATGCCCGCGCCGCCCCGCTGCGCGGCCGGCTGCGCGCGCTGGTGCGGGTGGGGGAACGGCGCTGGACCCTCGCGCTTGACCGTGATCAGGCGATCATGCTGCCTGCCAAGGGCGCTGAACCTGCCTTGGCGCGGGTCCTCGCCCTCGACACCGCCGAAGATCTGTTGGCCAGAGAGGTGTCGGTGATCGACATGCGCCTGCCGCGCCGCCCGACCCTGCGCATCACCGACCGCGCGGTGGCAGAGCTGTTGCGCCTGCGCGCCATCGTGGCGGGCGAAGACGCATGACCCACCACCCAAACCCGCCCCACCACCCAAACCCGCCAAGGCTGGTCTCGCCGCGCAGGCATGACGGCGCCATACGCGCATCGGTGCCCGTGCGGCGCTTTGGTGTGGGCCCGTTTTTCCCAGCCCCAACTTCAGCCCCAACCCCAGGAAATTGCCCATGAAAAACGCCGCCTTTTCCGCGCAGCGGCGCATGCGTGAACAGCTCCGCTCGGCGCTGCGCCGCGGGCTGCTCGGCGTCATCGACATCGGCACTTCGAAAACCGCGTGTTTCATCCTCAAGGTTGATCCTGCGCGCCTTGCGGCCAGCGCCCGCGACGAAGGGCATCTGGGCGGCTTTGGCGCGCTGCGCATCGTTGGCGTCGGGGTCACCCAGTCGCGCGGCGTGCGGCTGGGCGAAATCGCGGACATGGAGGAAACTGAGCGCGCCATCCGCACCGCCCTTCAATCGGCTGAAAAAATGGCTGGCGTGCGCGTTGATCAGGTGATCGGCGTCATCGCAGGCGGGCGACCACAATCCTTCGGCGCCGTCGGGGAAACTGAGGTCATGGGCCCCGAGGTCACCGAAGGCGACGTGGCGCGCGCGCTGGCGTCCTGCCCTGAGCCGCCGTTGGAGGGCGGGCGCGCCATCCTGCACGCCCTGCCGGTGAATTTCGCGCTGGATGGTGCGAGCTTTTTGAAAGACCCGCGCGGGATGACCGGGAAACGGCTGTCTGTCGACATGCATGTGCTGTCCATTGCCGACGCGCCGCTGCGCAACCTTGCGCGGTGCGTGCGCAATTGTGATCTGGAACTTGCGGGCGTGGTTTCGGCCTCCTACGCGTCGGGGCTGTCGTCGCTGATCGAGGATGAGCAGGAACTGGGCGCTGCCTGCATCGACATGGGCGGGGGCTCGTCCTCGGTGTCGATTTTCATGCGAAAACAGATGATCTTTGCCGATTGCGCCCGGGTTGGTGGGGTCCATGTGACCCGCGATGTGTCTGAGGCATTCTCAATCCCCTTTGCCGATGCGGAGCGGATCAAGACCTTGCATGGCGGCGTGGTCGCCACCGGCCTTGACGACCGTGATCTGATCCAGGCACCGCGGCTCGGCTCTGATCTGGTTGAGGAGCGCAACATTTCCCGCGCTGCCCTGATCGGCGTGATCCGTCCGCGGCTTGAGGAGACATTTGAGGAGGTCCGCGGCCTGCTGGACAATGCCGGCTTTGGCGGTCTGCCGTCGCGGCGCATCGTGCTGACCGGCGGTGCCAGCCAGTTGCCGGGGCTGGAGGACGTCGCGCGCAAAGTGCTGGGCCAGCGGGTGCGCATCGGGCGCCCCCTGCGGCTGGGCGGCCTGCCGCAATCGGCGGCGGGGCCTGCGTTCTCGTCGCTGGTGGGGCTGTGTGCCTATGCGGTGCGCCCCAATGACGAACTTTGGGACTTTGACGCCTCAGCCGCCATGGACGGGGCCACGCGGCTGAAACGTGCCGTGCGGTGGTTTACGGAAAATTGGTAATTTCGCCGCTAACTAGCGGGCGCGCGCACGATCTTAGCTGCTGATCAGGCGCGCGCCCCCGCGCCGATGATCAAGTGCGCGCCCTTGCACGGTATGCGCGTGATTTTGCGCTGTGAACCGGCCTTCGAAATCCATCATGATTGACGAAAGATTAACTTTGAGGGCAGTTTTTTGCCTGAAAACATAGAATTTGAAGCGGTTTTTCGCGTGACCGATGGCCCCGAGTCAGATAGGTTTTGAAGCCAATAAGACATAAAAAGATACGCCGCCGGCAAACCGGCGCGTTCGAGCAGCAGTTCACGCAAACCACAGGCGAACCGATGTCATCTTTGAACCTGATTGTGCCTGAAGCCACTGAGCTTCGGCCTCGCATCACCGTCTTCGGCGTCGGTGGCGCCGGCGGCAACGCCGTCCACAACATGATCGAGAAAGAGCTTGAGGGCGTGGAGTTCGTGGTTGCGAACACCGACGCGCAGGCGCTTCAGCAGAACGGCTGCAGAAGCCGTATCCAGCTGGGCATCGGCGTGACCCAGGGCCTCGGCGCAGGCGCCAAGCCCCAGGTGGGCGGGGCCGCGGCCGAAGAATCGATCGAGGAAATCGTGGAGCATCTGCACGGCGTGCACATGTGCTTCATCACCGCCGGAATGGGCGGGGGCACCGGCACCGGTGCCGCCCCGGTCATCGCCCGTGCGGCGCGCGAACTTGGCGTGCTGACCGTCGGCGTCGTCACAAAACCGTTCCAGTTTGAGGGCACCAAGCGCATGCGCCTCGCTGAAGCGGGGATCGCTGAGCTGCAGAAGGTGGTCGACACCCTCATCATCATCCCCAACCAGAACCTGTTCCGCATCGCCAACGAACGCACCACGTTTGCCGAAGCGTTCATGCTGGCCGATGATGTTCTGTATCAGGGCGTGAAGGGGGTCACCGACCTCATGGTCCGTCCGGGCCTGATCAACCTTGATTTTGCCGACGTCCGCTCTGTGATGGACGAGATGGGCAAAGCCATGATGGGCACCGGCGAGGCCGAGGGCGAGGACCGCGCCATTCAGGCCGCGGAACGCGCCATCAACAACCCGCTGCTCGATGAAATCAGCCTTAAAGGCGCCCGCGGCGTGCTGATCAACATCACCGGCGGCTACGACCTGACGCTGTTCGAATTGGACGAAGCGGCCAACCGCATCCGTCAGGAAGTGGACCCGGAGGCGAACATCATCGTCGGCTCCACGCTGGATCCCGACATCAAGGGCGTGATGCGCGTGTCCGTCGTTGCCACGGGCATTGACGCCGAAGACGGCATGCGCGAGGCCCCGCGCCCCGTGCGCAGCGCCGACGCGATGGCCCATGCCCGTGTGGCGTCCAGCGCCGCCGCCGAAGATGCGTTGATCGAAGCGCCCGCCCAAATCACTGCGCCGATCGCAGCGCCGATCGCCGCCGCTGCGTCTGCCGCGCAGCAGCTGCCGTATGACGACGACCTGCCGATGACCCAAGCGCCCGCGCAACCTGTCGCCAGTCCGCGCGCCAACCCCTATGAGCAGGCGGGTGCCTTCGTGCCCCCCGCACCGGCCATGACGACGGGCGAGGCCTCGCCCGAGGTGATGGCCCGTCTGCAGGCCGCCGTGCGCCGCCAGCCCGAAGGGGCGCAGGAACTGCGTGCCTCGGCCCATCCGGTGCCGCGGCCCCAGCATGCTCCGGCCCAGTCTGCCCCCCAGTCTGCCCCCCAGCCCCGCCCGGCCCCCGCCGCGGCGCAGGACGCGGGCCCAGAGCGCGGCCGTTTTGGCATCAACAGCCTGATCCACCGCATGGCGGGTGGCGGGGCCGAAGCGCAGCGCGCTGAGCCTGCCTCCCCCTTGGGGCAGGAGCGGATGGACGAGAACGATCGCCTGCGCGACGTGCCCGCTTTCCTGCGCCGCCAGGCCAACTGACCGACTGCCGCCGCCCCTGACCGGGGCGGCGGCCACCAGATGCCCGGCCCTTCAAGGGCGGGGCGCGTGGACTGACCTTTCCCCGCCCGGCCCTGTGCTGCGGCGGGGTTTTTCATGGCCGGGGACCGCGCGCGGCAGAAATATTTCAGCACTATGTTTCAAAACGTGATCGCCTACGCTGGGGCGGATTGTGCACCTTGGGCGCTGCGCTGCAACATGGGCGCGGCCCCATCTGGGCCACGAATTTGCCTTGGGTGGCGACGCCCGATTTTGCGGTGCAGCGCAGTGACGCTGCGTCTTGTGGCGCAAATCGGCCGCTTGGCCCCCATGAGCAGGCTTTGGTCGGGATTTCGCGGCGCAGGTCGGCGCCGCTGTCGCAGCACCAACCCCCGCGTCCCCGGCCCGCAGGCTGAGGCGACGCAGGCGATTCCCCCCCCCTCCATGCCGCCCGGATGTTGCAAAGCGACACAAACCTTGAATTGTCCTTAATGCGTCCGGGGACTATTAATTTTTCAACGAATGAAAAGCAATAATCGGGCGGAGCAGGACAATGCAAACCACTTTACGCGGCGCGCTGACCTTCGACGGCATCGGACTTCACTCCGGCCGCCCGGTCCGACTGCGCATCCTGCCTGCTTCCGGCGAATATGGCATCTGGTTCAAGAGGCTTGATGTCGTGGGCCTTGACCCGATGATCCCCGCGGCGTGGGATCGGGTCACTGACACGCGCATGTGCACGCTTTTGTCCAACACCGACGGTGTGTCAGTCTCAACGGTTGAACATCTGATGGCGGCGCTTGCCGGTATGGGCGTGACCAACGCGTTGATTGAACTTGATGGTCCCGAAGTGCCGATCATGGACGGCTCGTCCCGCGGGTTCGTGCAGGCGATCCAGGCACGCGGTCTGCGCAACGTCGACGGCGAGGCGCGGGTGATCCGCATCCTCAAGCCCGTCGAAGTGATCGACCATGGCCGCGTCGCACGGCTGGAGCCGTCGGACAAGTTTGAGATCGATTTTGAAATCGTCTTTGAGGACGCGGCGATCGGTGCCCAATCCAAAGTTCTGGCAATGGGTCCCGGCGTCTTTGCTGAACAGTTGATGGATTGCCGGACCTTCTGCCGCAAGGCTGAGGTCGACGCACTTCAGAAAATGGGCCTCGCGCAGGGCGGCAGCCTTGAAAACGCGATCGTGGTCGATGGTGGTGAGGTGCTGAACCCCGGCGGCCTGCGCCGTCCCGATGAATTCGTGCGCCACAAGATGCTGGATGCCGTTGGCGATCTGGCGCTGGCGGGCGCGCCGATCATCGGGCGCTATGTCGGCCGCAAAGCCGGGCATGAGATGACCAACAAGTTGCTGCGCGCCCTGTTCGCCGCGCCCGACGCTTGGTGCTCCGATGTAATCGAACAGGACGTCCCCGCACGCCACACTGCCGCGCGCTGAGCGCGCAGGGATCGATGCCGCAGATTACGGGCACCTCCAACCGGGGGTGCCCGTTTTGGTGGCGCGGCGCGGCCGGGCTCGGGGGGGCATGCGCCCCCGCTCGCCCGCCCGGGCGCGCCAGTGCGCGCCGTGCCCCGATCCGCGCTTTGTGCGGGGTGGCAGGCGGGGGATGCGCGATGTGGCCACCCGCGCGACGCCTTTTCTATCGCCGCGCAGGCGCGCCGTTGATGCTGGCACTGACAGTCGGGCGCGGCGCTGGGCCCAACGGGAGGCGCAGGGCGCAGCCCGGTGGCCGACGGGCGGGAGGCGTTGCCGTAGGGCGATGCGGTTAGGTAAATGCGCCTTCGTGCCCACCGTCTTTGCCCCCACAGTGCAAGAGGCATTGGCGCGCCCCCCCGATCTGTGTCAAACCTGCCAACCGAACCCGCCGACGCGCAGGGGACCGCCCCGTCCGCGCCGGAGAGACAGGAGACCGCCGCCCATGCGCTTGATGCTCCGGCTTGCGCCAATTGCGATTCTGACGCTTGTCCTCGCCGCCTGTTCCGGCAAGGAGGACGATCCGTTCGCGGACCCCTATGCGGGCCGTTCCGCCGCCTCGATCTATGCCGAGGCGGAGGTGCTGCTGAACGACGGTGACGCCGTCGCGTCGGGCGAGATGCTTGAGGAGCTTGAGCGCGTCCATCCGTATTCGGAATGGGCCAAGCGGGCGATGATCATGTCCGCTTTCGCGTATTATCAGGCGACGGAGTTCGATCGCGCGCGCCTTGCGGCACAGCGCTACATCGACTTTTTCCCCTCAGACGCCGAAGCGCCCTATGCGCAGTACCTCATCGCGCTCAGCTGGTATGACCAGATCGTTGACGTGGCCCGCGATCAGGGTGCCACGCGCAACGCGCTTGAAGAATTGCAGAAGGTCGTCCAGCGCTACCCGGCCTCGGAGTATGCGCGCGAATCGAGCCTGAAGATCGACCTGGCCAGCGACCAGCTTGCCGGCAAGGAAATGATGATCGGGCGCTACTATCTTGGCCAAGGCCGCTACATCGCCGCGATCAACCGCTTCAAGACGGTGCTGACCCTGTACCAGACCACGTCCCACGCGCCTGAGGCGCTGCACCGGTTGGTGGAGGCGTATCTGAGCCTTGGCATCACCGGCGAGGCGCGGACCGCCGGCGCGGTGCTGGCCTTCAACTTCCCCGGCTCGGAATGGTATGAGGCGAGCTATGCGCGCCTTCAGGGCGAAGGCCTTGCGCCGTGGGAGGATCAGGAAAGCTGGATCTCCCGCGCGTTCCGCCGTGTGACCTCCGGCACGACGCTGTGATCTTTGGGCGGGGGCGCTGCCTCCGCCCGCGCCCCGTTTTTTTCCGACAATAAGGATCGCCGGGCGCCATGCTCCGCACCCTCGCCATTCGCGACATCGTTCTGATTGAGCGGCTCGATCTGGATTTTGAACCGGGTCTGAACGTGCTGACCGGCGAAACCGGGGCCGGCAAATCCATCTTGCTTGATGCGCTGGGTTTTGCGCTGGGGCGGCGGGGCCGGGGCGCGTCTGCGCGCGCAGGCACCGAACGTGGATCGGTTGAGGCGGTGTTCGACCTGCCCGCCCTTCATCCGGCCCGCGCCGTGCTGGCCGAGATCGGGCTGGAGGTCGCGGGCGAGGAGCTGATCCTGCGCCGCCATGTGACGGCTGAGGGCCGCTCTGCCGCATGGATCAACGACCGCCGGGCAACCGCCGATGCGCTGGCACGGCTGGGCGAGACGCTGGTCGAGGTTCATGGCCAGCATGACGACCGTGGCCTTTTGAACCCGCGTGGCCATCGCGGCATCCTTGATCGCTGGGCGGGGCTTGAGGCGCTGTTGGCAACCACCCGCACGACGTGGATCGCGCGGCGTGAGGCTGAGACCGCGCTGGCCGTGGCTGAGGCTGAGATCGCCGCCGCCGCCGCCGATGCCGAATTTCTGCGCCACGCGGTCAAGGAGCTTGAGGACCTAGCGCCCGAGCCCCGCGAAGAAGAGGCGCTGGACGTCGAGCGCCGCCTGATGCAGGCCGCTGAGAAAATCGGTGAGGACATCTCACGCGCTTCGCAGGCGCTGGGGCGGCAGGGCGCGGAGAGCATGTTGGGTGACGCGCTGCGCTGGCTGGACGATGCCGCGGCGTCGGCCGAAGGGCGGCTGGACGCGCCTTTGGCAGCGCTGGAGCGGGCGCTGAACGAGGTGGCGGACGCGCAGGCGGGGGTCGATGACGCGCTGAACGGGCTTTCCTTCGATCCCGCGCGCCTTGAAATTGTGACCGAGCGGCTGTTCGCGCTGCGCGGGCTGGCGCGCAAGCATCGGGTGCTGCCTGAGGCGCTGCCGGATCTGGCCGCTGCGATGGCCGCAAAACTGGCTGAGATCGACGGCGGTGAGGCGCGGATTGAAGGGCTGACCGATGCCGCCAACGCCGCCCGCCGCGCATTTGACGACGCCGCGGGCGCGCTGACCGCCGCGCGCCGCGATGCGGCGGTGCGTTTGGACGGGGCCGTGATGGCTGAATTGCCGCCCCTGAAGATGGAGCGCGCGATCTTCGCCACCGCCATCACGCCTGAGGCCCCAGGCCCTGACGGCGTGGACCGCGTCGCCTTTACCGTGGCCCCCAATCCGGGCGCCGCGGCGGGGGCGATTGGCGCGATTGCGTCGGGTGGGGAGCTGTCGCGCTTTTTGCTGGCGCTGAAAGCGTCACTGGCCGGGCGCGGAGAGCCCAAGACCTTGATCTTTGACGAAATCGACCGGGGTGTTGGCGGCGCGACCGCCGACGCGGTGGGCAGGCGGCTTGAGTCGCTGTCGCGCGACGCGCAGGTGTTGGTGGTGACCCACGCCCCGCAGGTTGCCGCGCGGGCGGCCAAGCATTTCCGCATCGAAAAGCTGGTGGAGAACGACATCACCCGCACCGAGGTCATGCCCTTGGCGCGCCTGGCCCGCGAGGCTGAGATCGCGCGCATGTTGGCTGGTGAAACCGTCACCGAGGCGGCGCGTGATGCGGCGCGCGCGCTGCTGGCCGGCTGACGGGGTTGGTGCGGCCCATCGCGGCCCCTTCGGGGGGCCGCATCTGGCCCACCCTGCACCCCTTTTCCGGCACCTTTAGCCGAGGGCCCGTATCGGCCCCCGGCAAGTCCCAGTCAAAAATTGGTGTTTCGTTCTCAGGCAAAGCCGTTGTTTCGCCCTAGGCGAAGCCATTACCGCCCCCCTTAGGCTCAGGACCCACAGAATGGATTTCCCTTGACTGCCGGTTATGATTCAAACATCCCAAACGTTGGGTGGTTCGCCATGTCTGATCCCCACTTCTGGCTTACAGAAGCCCAGTTTTCGCGCCTGTAGCCGCTTTTGCTCAGTAAGCCTCGTGGGGTGCCTCGGGTCGATGATCGGCGGGTGATCAGCGCCATGGTCCATGTGATCCGCAAAGGGCTGATGAGGCGCGACGCCCCCGCCACCTACGGTCCGCACAAGACCCTGTACAACCGGTTCATCAGGTGGAGCCGGATCGGCGTGTTCGATCGGATATTCGCAACTCTGGCCGCCGAAGGCACCGCGCCGGAGACCGTCATGATTGACGCGACCCACCTCAAAGCGTACCGCACCGAGGCGAGCTTGGTCAAAAAGGGGCTGTTCCCCGCCGCATCGGGCGGACCAAATGGGGCCTGACCTCCAAGCTGCACGCCGTCTGCGACGGCAAGCCATTGATATTGCTTCTCACCGAGGGGCACCCTCTCGGCGATGCACGCATCGCTTGCCGGGCAGCGGTTCAGCGATTACCGCGGCGCCGCGACCGTCTTGCAGGCGCTGCCGGACGCCAGGGCCCTTATCGCCGACAAGGGCTGCGAGGCGCGACTGGTTCCGCCACGCCCTGTCTGATCTGAAAATCTCACCATGCATTCTTGGACGCAAGAACCGCAAAGCCCCGCCCCCCTATGACGCCAAAACCTGCAAGCAGCGCAATCTGGTCGAGCGCATGTTCGGCATGCTCAAGAACTGGCGCTGGTGGGCGCTGCGCCCACACGTTCATGAGCGCCATCTGCATCGCTGCAACCGTCATATTCTGGTTATGAGTCCTGAGCCTAGACGAAGCCGTTGCCGCCCCCCTAGGCGAAGCCGTTGCCGCCCGATGACGGCGCGCAGCGGATCAGGCGCGATGTCTGCACCGCTGCCTGCCGATGCACCACGGCCTTTTGGTAATCCGGGTCCGTGACCATCGCGAGGAACGCCCCCGCATTCGGATAGCGCGCGATGAAGCAGGCGTCCCAATGCGCATCCTGTGGCCCGATCAGCATCGCGTCCATTGTCCCGCGCCAGATGATCTCTCCGCCCAGGCGTGCAAAAATTGGTCCGCTGTCGCGCCCATAGGCGGCGTAGGCCTCGGCGCCGGTCATTGCCTTGGCGTGGTTGGGGTGATCCTCGGGATAGGCGGCGATGCGGCGAAAGGCGACGAGGTTGAGCATTTCGATCGGCTGGTCGCGGGGCAGGGCCTTGAACGCGTCAAACTGGGCGCGGGTCGGGTCGATGTGGATGTCGGTCATTTAGGGCCCTCCGGGGCGGCGCCGTCTTGTGAAACCATGTTCCACCAATTCGGGGTTCATGATGCACGGCAGCGCACGCCTGCGCACGCGTGGATTTCGGCGGTGACGGTGGGGAGCATGGCCAAGCCACCGCAGCGCCATGGCAAATGCCCGATCGCGGCGCGCGCGGTGGCGGGGCTGGTCAAAGCCCCGCCGGGTTGATCAGTTGATCTGCACCACCTTGCCGGGGTTCAGGATGTTCGCCGGGTCGAGCGCGCGCTTGATCTGCGCCATCACGGCCCAGGCGGCGCCGTGCTCGGCCTCCATGTATTCCATCTTGCCGCGGCCGATGCCGTGTTCCCCGGTGACCGTGCCGCCAAGGCGCAGCGACAGCTCGTTCATGCGGTGCGCAAGGCGTTTGGCTTCTTTGAGGTCCTCAGGCTTTGCAGGGTCGATCAGCAGGGTGGTGTGGAAATTGCCATCCCCGACATGGCCGACCACCGCGCCGCCCACCGGGCTTTCGCGCATGTCCTGCATGGTGGCCAGCAGCGCCTCAGCCAAGCGCGAGATCGGCACGCAGGCATCAGTGGTCAGCACCTGGCAACCGGGCTTCAGCGCCTTCATCGCGTAATAGCCGTTGTGGCGCGCGGCCCACAGGCGGTTGCGGTCTTCAAGGGATGCGGCCCATTGAAATTCGCCCGCGCCGTGTTCGGCGGCGATGGCGCCGAACAGTTCGGCCTGTTCCTTGGTTCCGGCCTCAGTGCCATGGAATTCTAGGAAAAGGTGCGGCTGTAACGCCATGTCCATGTCGGCGTATTTGTTGAACGCGTCGATGGCGCCGGGGTCCAGAAATTCGATCCGTGCGACGGGGATGCCCATCTGGATCGTTTCAATGACCGCAGCGACCGCGCCTTCTACGGTGTCAAACGGGCACACCGCCGATGTGATGCTTTCGGGCGTGCCTTGCAGGCGCACCGTCAGTTCGGTGATGATCGCCAGCGTGCCTTCGGAGCCGACGATCAGGTTCTTCAGATCATACCCTGCGGATGATTTGCGTGCGCGCGACCCGGCACGGATGATCTGGCCGTCGGCCAAAACCGCCTCAAGCGCCAGCACATTGTCGCGCATGGTGCCGTAGCGCACCGCGGTGGTGCCCGATGCACGGGTGGCGGCCATGCCGCCCAGCGTTGCGTTGGCGCCGGGATCAACCGGGAAAAACAAGCCGGTGGCGCGCAGTTCGGTGTTCAGCCCTTCACGGGTCACGCCGGGCTGGACCACGGCGTCCAGATCTGCGTCGTTGATGGTCAGGACTTTGTCCATCCGGCTCATGTCCAGGCTGATGCCGCCCTGAAACGCCAGCGCGTGGCCTTCAAGCGATGTCCCAACGCCCCAGGCGACAACCGGGCAGCCTTCGTCGGCGCAGATGCGCACGGCTTGGGACACCTCCTCAGTTGAGCGGGGGAACAGGACGCCGTCGGGCAGGGTGACGGGGAAATAGCTTTCGTTCTGGCCATGATGGTCGCGCACCGCGGCGGCGGTGCTGAACTGGTCGCCGAACGCGTCCGCAAGGCGGATCAGGGCGTTTTCGATGGTCATGGGCGTTTCTCTCTCTCCCTCGAGGTCCGGTTTGATTTGACAGTATCGGTATACGCGGCGAAGCAAAAGCGCAGAGGGAGAATGTTTTAACCCCATCGCTCAAGGTTTTGTGCAATCTGTCGGAAAGTAGAGTTATCCGGAGGGACCAAACATGACTGCCAAGTTAGCCCAGATTGATCCCGAAATCGTCACGCGCGATCTTGCGAGGCTTGAGGCCATGTCGGACGCCGCCTCGCTGGCACGGTTGATCAGCGGCGTGCGCCAGCCGCCGCCCATGGCGCCGATCCCGGAGTTCACCAAAAGCCCCCTGCGCACTGCGCCAGCGACAGTGCCGTCAGCGTGGATTGATTATAATGGGCACATGAACGTGTCCTATTACACCATGGCTTTCGACAAGGCTGCGGATCAGATCTATGACGAGGTGCTGCTGATCGGTGCTGATTACGCGCGCCAGTCGCGCATGGGCCCTTATGTCATCCAGCAGCAGATCCATTATATTGGCGAATTGCTGCGTGGTGACGAATTCTGCATCGGGTTCCGGATACTCGACTGGGACGCCAAGCGGATGCACACTTGGTCCGACCTGATCCGGGTGTCGGACGGGAGCATCGCTGCCTCGGCCGAGGCGCTGATGATGAACGTGGATCTGGAACTGCGGCGCTCCGCGCCCTATCCCGACTGGGCGCTGGCGCGGATTGACGCTTTGGGCATGGCCCAGAGGGACCTGCCACGCCCCGCGCTTGTGGGCCGCACCATCGGCATCCGCAGGGCCTGAGGCGCCCGCGCCAAGAGGGCGCGTTGCAACCATATGGGCGGCAGCGTCTGATCGCACTGCATTGGCCGCGGGCCGATGGGCCCGCGGCGGCGCGCCTGCGAACATATGAATGCAGCCTGCCCTCCCACCGGGAACAGGCCGGGAGAGCGTGGTGGCCGAGCGTCCCGAACCCCATCAGCCGTCCGGCACCGCGCCCGACGACGAGGTCAGCCGCGCCGCCCGCGACGCGGTGCGCCTTGCCTCGGCTGCCGAGAATGCAGCTAAAGACATCGCAGTCGTGGCGCGCGATGCGGCCCGCGCCACCGCGCCCCGTGCCCCGCGCATCGCAGCGCCGCGCCGTGCCCCGCGCATTGCTGCGCGCCTGCGGGTGGCGATGCGTTACGCCCGGTCCGGGATGCTTGGTGCACGCGATGCGTTGCTGCGGGACGGCCCGTCGGCGCTGCAATTTTGGCTGATCGCGCTGCTGGTCGGCATCGTCGCGGGCTATGCTGCAATCGGGTTCCGGGTGGCGATTTCCTCAATCCAGACAGTGATCTATGGCGCGGACGATCCGCACCTGCACAGCCGGATCGAAATGCTGGACTGGATGTGGGTGCTGACGGTCCCGATCCTTGGCGGGCTGGCCGTGGGGCTGATCCTGTGGCTGTTCACCGATGACGGCAAGGCGGCGTCCGTGTCCAACGTCATCGAAGCAGCGGCCCTGAAGGGTGGGCGTGGGCCGATCCGCTCAGGCCTTGCGTCGGCGGCAGCGTCGATCATCACGCTGTCAACCGGCGGGTCCACGGGGCGCGAAGGGCCGGTGGTGCATCTGGCATCCTTGATCGCGTCCTGGGTGTCGACGCGCATCGACGCCAGCAACATGACCGGGCGCGATCTGCTGGGCTGCGCGGTGGCCGCCGCGGTGTCGGCCAGCTTCAACGCCCCCATCGCCGGGGCGCTGTTCGCCATGGAGGTGATCTTGCGCCATTTCGCGCTGCACGCCTTTGCGCCCATTGTTATCGCATCGGTGGCGGGCACGACGATTTCGCGGCTGCACATGGGCGACGTGACCGAATTTCGACTGCCGGAGCATTCGCTGGCCTTTTATCAGGAACTGCCCGCATTCCTGCTGCTGGGCATCGTCTGCGGCTTTGCGGCGGTCGCCATGATGCGCGCGATCTTTTTTGCCGAGGCGGTCGGCGACCGCGTGCAGGTGCGCACCGGCATGCCCGGTTGGCTGCGCCCTGCCGTGTCAGGCGCGATGCTGGGCGCCATCGCCATCTGGTTCCCGCACATCATCGGCGTGGGCTATGAAACCACGTCGCGCGCGCTCACCTCCGGCATCGGGCTGCATGAGGCAATCATCTTCGCCATCATCAAGGTGATCGCGGTCGCCATCACCTTTGCGGGGCGGATGGGGGGGGGCGTGTTCTCTCCCTCCCTGATGCTAGGGGCGCTGACCGGGCTGGCGTTCGGCTATGTGTCGGTCACCATCTTTCCGTCGGTGTCGGGGTCTGAGGCGCTTTATGCGCTGGCCGGCACCGGTGCGGTGGCAGCAGCGGTGCTGGGCGCGCCGGTGTCCACGATCATGATCATCTTTGAATTGACCGGCGATTGGCAGGCCGGGATCGCGGTGATGACATCTGTATCGATGGCGACGGTCGTGTCGGCGCGGATGGTGGATCAGAGCTTTTTTCTCACCCAGCTCGCGAAACGCGGCATCCGGCTGGCGGTCGGGGCGCAGGCCTGGCTGCCGGGCACCATTTCAGTGCGCGACGTGATGCGGGTGCGCGGCGACGACGCGGGCGCGTCCGACAGTGCGTGCTGGGCGCTGGTTGAACAGGGCGTGATCTTGACCCGCAGCGACACGTTGCAAAAGGCGCTGCCGATGTTTGACCAGCTCAAATCCTCAATGATCCCGGTGGTCGAAACGGATGGCGACGGCCCGCCTGAACTGATTGGTGCGGTCTTTCATGTGGACGCGCTGAAGGCGTTCAACCGAGCCTTGGTCGACACCCACCGCGAAGAACATTCCTGACGCCGGGATGGCGCGCGCGCGGCGCTTGGGCCGCGCTCGGCTGTGGCGGGCTCAATGCCCGGCGCGACCGACACCGGGGCAGGGGCATGAAAAAGGGCACCCGGCATCAAAGCCCGGCGCCCCCATTCCATCGCCTTAACCAGCGCACCCCCACCCGCGTCGCCCCCCCCCGGCGAGGGGCCTAAAGCTGTTCGACGGCCACGCGGGTTTCGTCGAAGGTGACATGGCCCAGCAGCGCCTCGGCGCCCGGATCGGGGATTTCCAGCGCCCAGGCGGCTTGGGCGATCGGCCCGCTTTTGGCGATGATGTTATACGCGCGGGCGCTGCCGATGTTGGGGATGTGGTGCACGCTGTCGGTGGCATCCAGAAACACGTTCGCATGGGTCAGCGGCAACCAGCGCGACGGCACGCCTTCGTTCATCACGGCAAGTCCCGATGCGGTTTCGGCCAGCACCGCGCCGCCAGCGCGCACCACAATCATGCCCTCGGTCGGCGTGATGGTCAGGGTCTGGGTCATGTTTGCATCCTTACGTCGTGAACGAAATGTGTCCGGGCCGCTGTGGTCCCCCCCTCTCCCGGGGAGGGGGTCAGAGTGGCGCGCAGACGCGGGAAAGCCAGGCGCGGGTCGGTGCGCGGACCAGCGGCGACAGCGCCGCCTCAACCCGCGCGTGATAGGCATTCAGCCAAACCCGCGCATCCGCCCCGAGCAGCGCAGGGTCGATCAGCGCGCGGTCGATGGGCGCGAGGGTCAGGGTCTCAAACCCCAGCATCTCACGCTCTCCGCCATGGGGCACGGAGGCGGGCGTGACGACAAGCAGGTTTTCAATCCGGATCCCGAAGGTGCCGGTGCGGTAATAGCCCGGCTCATCAGACAGGATCATGCCGGGGCGCAGCGGTTCTGCGGAGCGGCGTGATATGCCCGCGGGCCCTTCGTGGACGCCCAAATAGGCGCCCACCCCGTGCCCGGTTCCATGGTCGTAATCCAGCCCGGCGGCCCATAGCGGCGCGCGGGCGATGGCATCCAGGTGCTTGCCCTCCAGCCCCTCAGGCCAGTGGGCGCGCGCAAGGTCGATCATGCCGCGCAGCACCAGGGTGAAGGCGCGTGCGGCGCCATCGGGCGCAGTCCCGCCCGCCAGCATGGTGCGGGTGATGTCGGTGGTCCCGTCTTGATACTGCGCGCCGCTGTCGACCAGCAGCAGATCACCGGGCGCGATGGCGCGGTCGCTGGCGCGGGTCACGCGGTAATGGACGATGGCGCCGTTGGGGCCTGATCCGCTGATCGTTTCAAAGCTGATGTCTTTCAGCAGGCCGGTGGCGGCGCGAAAGCTTTCCAGCGCCTCAACCACAGCGATTTCTGTCAGGGGGGTGCCCGCAGTGAAGGCAGTGTCCAGCCAGTGCAGAAATTC
The DNA here is from genome assembly GCA_047610385.1 of Paracoccaceae bacterium. Lineage (GTDB taxonomy): Bacteria > Pseudomonadota > Alphaproteobacteria > Rhodobacterales > Rhodobacteraceae > JBOCEF01. The sequence continues at coordinate 144,070 of JBLGAC010000003.1, forward strand.
AGCCATCGCCGCGCCGTCGCGCAGATGGGCGGCGCGCGATCCCGCCAGCTCAGCCGCGTTCTTGCACGCTTTGGGCAGGATGCACGGATCGCGCCGCCAGACAATTTGCGCCCCCGCGCCTGTCAGCAGGTCCGACACCTGCACCGGCGCGCTGTCGCGGTCCACCGAAACCGCGGTGCCGGTCAGCGCCTGCAGCCCGGCGGCGAACTGGTCCATGGGGGCCAGCGCGACCTCATTGCCCAGATGGCGGCGCATGGCAGTGTCGATTTTGGCCGGATCCACGAACAGATCCACCCGCCCGTCATCGTGCAGAAGGGCGAAGGCCTGCGCGGTGGGGGTGCGGTCAATGTCGCCGCCGCGGATGTTCAGCAGCCACGCGATGCTGTCGGGCAGCGTCAGCGCCGCAGCGGCCACGCCATTGGTGCGCAGATCGGCGGCGATGCGCGCGCGCTTGACCGCCGGGCTTTGACCGGCCAGCGCGTCGGGATGGATGGTCATCGGGGCTGCGGGCGGCGCGGGCTGGTCGGCCCAGATCGCGTCAATCAGGTTGGGCACCGCGACCAGAACCGCGCCCGCGCTGGTCGCGGCTTTGGTCAGGCGGTCGATTTCCGCGCGCGGATGCAGCCACGGGTCGTAGGCGATGCGGTCACCTTTTTGCACCGCGGCGGACAGCCATGCCTCGGGCGAGGTTTTGGCGAGCGCCTGGATCTGGAACGCGCCGGCATCCGCCTGATCGGCGGCCTGCAGCGTATAGCGCCCGTCGACGAACAACGCCGCTTCGCGCAATGTGGCGATGCAGGACCCCGCCGATCCGGTGAAGCCAGTCAGCCAGGCAAGACGTTCATCGCGGGGAGCGACGTTTTCGCCCATATGCGCGTCGGCGCGCGGGATCAGAAAGCCGTGCACGCCCGTTGCAATCATCTGTGCACGCAAGGCCGCCAGACGCCCGGGGCCTGCCGCACCATCAGCGCGCGCGTCGAAACCCTGGAGCATGCGCCGATCGGTCGGCTCAACGTCTTTGGCGGTCATCGCGGGGCGTGCTCCTCAGGCCAGGGCGCCCAAAGCGCGGGCGGTCGCGCAGGCTAAGCCGGGCGGGGCGGGCGTGAAAGGGCTCAGTTCGCCGCGTGGGGTGAAATCAGCGCCAGCCCAGCAGTTCCTTGCGGCGGATGGCATATTCCACCGGTTCATAGCCGATCAGCGCAACGGTTTCATGCCCGTCGGCGTCGGTCAGGCGCAGGCGGTCTGCGAAACGGCCGCGGCGCAGGCCTTCGGGGCGGTGAATGCCGGCCAGCGCCAGATCCGGCAGGCCGCGGCGGCGCACGGTCATGGTCGCGGTTCCGTCGCGGCGCAGCAGGGCGCGGATGTCGGCGCCGGGGCCGGTCAGAAAGGTGAGCTTGCGGTCCCCCTCAGGGCTCGTGCCTTCGCGCACCGCAAGATGAAGATCCAGATCCAGCGTTGGCGCCACCACCCAGCCAGACACGCCGGGCGCATAGGCGAAATCGGGCAGGGGCGCGAGCAGCGCTGCACCAGCCGCCATCACCCGGCAGCCACAATCGTCCGGGGCCTTTGCGGCGGCCAGCGCATCAAAGCAGCCGCGCAGCGCGGCGCCGGTCGCATCGCTTTGGTCCTTGCCGCCCGCCGCAGTGACGCGGGCGGGGCAGATCGCGGGCGGCGCGCCGATCACAAAGGCGCGCGGGTCAGGGACCGAGAGATAGGCGCGCCCGTCTGGCGATCCGTGGAGCAGCGCAACCTGGGCGGGCATCGCCTTGCGGATTTCGCGTCCACGTAGTGGAATCCGTGCCGCGAATCGGTTGAGCGCTTCGATCGTCGCCCCGATTTCGCCTGCATTCGCGGCAACGAAGTCTGGCACCGTGCGAAACGTGAGCAATTGGCGCTGGACGTTCAGCTTGGGTTCACTATTTGTTATGCTTGTACAGGCAGATAGGGACATCAGCGTCGCCACGAGGCGCCATCGAAGCCGTTGCCGGACCGCTCGGGTCTTTTCGTGGCGTAACACTTCTGTCATCATCTCCTTGCGGGGTAGAAAGTGAACGTGACTGCAACGTCTTGCAGGAAGTCGTCTGTTAGACATATATGTGAACGGGCTATGATCGAGTTCATGAGATTTTTTCTTCGGGGGGCGTGTTGACTGTAGAAGTTGTCAAGGTCTCTCGCCTGGTGACCGGCCGTGTCAAGTGGTACGACGCCGAAAAGGGCTATGGATTTGTCACACCGGCCGACAGTGGCCCGGATGTGATGGTGCATGCTCAGTGCGTCCGTACCGCCGGATTGACCGTACTGGATGAGGGAGGCGTTGTGTCCATGATCGTCGTTCAAGGCGAACGTGGATTGCAGGCCACAGAGCTGGTGAGCGTGACAACTGCGCCGCCGGAGGATGCACCGCGTGTGGATCGTCCGACGGAAATCGCGGCCCGCGCGGAGCCTGAGGGGGATTTCGTTCCCGCTCGTGTGAAATGGTTCAACAAGCAGAAAGGCTTCGGTTTTGTGAACGTGTTTCGCAATGCTGAGGATATTTTCGTGCATATGGAAACGCTCCGGCGGTTCGGCATCACCGATCTTCAGCCGGGAGAAGCGGTCGGCGTCCGTCTTGTGACCGGACCGCGTGGCGCAATGGCGGGAGAGATCTGCCGCTGGGAAGATCTGTTCCCGCAGTGACATCGCTTCGTGGCAAGATCTGCGTGACAAAAGAAGCTGTCTGGCGTCGGGCGGCCTCATTTGCCATTGCCGCTTTTTGCATCGCGCTGGCGGGGCAGGCGGTCGCTGGCCCGTGCCGCGGGGATGTCATCGACATTCGCGGTCCGGGCGGGGTCGTGCGATTCGCCCTGGAAATCGCTGACACGCCAACATCACGTGCCAGCGGGCTGATGTTCCGTGAACATCTCGACGAAGGCGCGGGGATGCTGTTTGTGTTCGATCCGCCGCGTGAGGTGGCGTTCTGGATGCGCAACACGCCGCTGCCGCTTGATCTGGTGTTCATTGCGCCGTCGGGCGTGGTCGCGCGGGTTGGTGCCAATGCGGTGCCGTTTTCTGAAACGGCGATCCCGTCGGGTGCCGAAGTGTCCGCAGTGCTGGAGATTAACGCCGGGCTTGCCGCCCGGTTTGGCATCGTTCAGGGGGCGGAGGCGCGCCATCCATCCTTCGCCGGTGCCGGTCCGGTCTGGCCCTGCGACGATTGATTGCGCGGGCCGGGTGTCGACAGGCCCTTGGCAAGCGCGCCGCGCCCTCGTATCAGGGCGGTGTCGGGGCGTAGCGCAGCCTGGTAGCGCGTCGGTTTTGGGAACCGAAGGTCCTCAGTTCGAATCTGTGCGCCCCGACCACTTTTCATCTTCAAGATCGTCATCTTCAAGATCACCCTCATCTTCAAGATCGCCATCGCCATAAAATTCACCATCGTCGTACAGCTTGGGCGCTTCGTGCAGCTCGCCTGCTGCCACGCCTTCATCATATGACGCGCCCTCATCATAGGGGGCATCGAATCGCGCCTCAGCCACGACCGCACCGCGCGACGCCGCATCTGCCACGCCGCGTTCACGGTAGGGCGTGCGGTTGTAATGCCCCCGGTAGCATTTTGAGAAATGCGACGGAGAGGTGAAACCGCACGCAAGCGCCACGGTGATCACGCTCATATCCGTCTGCAAAAGCAGGCGCCGGGCTTTTTCCAGCCGCATCTCAAGGTAATAGCGCTTGGGAGAGCGGTTGAGATACCGCCGGAACAGACGCTCCAACTGGCGTGTGGACATGCCAACCGCTTCGGCCAACGCGGCCGCTGACAGCGGTTCTTCGATATGTTCATGCATCAACGCGATGACGCGGGACAGTTTGGGATGCCGCACGCCGATTCGCGCGGGCACCGACATGCGCTGGCGATCAGTGTCGCCGCGCGGTGCGGTGTAAACCATCTGGTCCGACACCTCGGCGGCCAGATCCGCGCCATGGGCGTCGGCGATCAGGCGCAGCATCAGATCGGCTGAGGCCAGCCCCCCCGCCGCAGTCATCCGGTCGCCGTCGATCACATAGATGCGGTTGGTCAGTTCCACCGCGTCGAAGGCTTCGGAAAAGCCATCACGGTTTTCCCAATGGATGGTGGCGTTTTTGCCGTCCAGCAGCCCGGCCTTGGCCAGCGCATGGGCAGCCGTGCACAGCGCGCCCATGGCAACGCCGCGGCGTGATTCGCGCCTGAGCCATGCCAGAAGCGGCCGCGTGGTCGCCTGATGGATGTCAGTGCCGCCGCACAAGATTACGGTCGCATTGTGGGGGCATTCGGGCAGGGGGCCGTCCACCTCCACCCGCACGCCGTTCGACGCGGTGGCGGTGGCACCGGTCTCGGACACCAACGAGATGGCGTAAAGCGGCCGCTCCGCCATGCGGTTCGCAAGGCGCAGCGGTTCAATCGCCGCGGCAAAGGACAGGAAAGTGAACCTGTCCAACAGCACGAACACGATGCGCCGCGTGTCCCGGTCCGCCGGATCGTTCGACATCGATGTTCCTCGCCCGCCGCGCCGCTGTTAGAAAAAACGACAGTTGATGCTGTCGCGAACAGGCGTCAAGCGCAATGTGCCCGCGCCGCCCCCGCGGGCGGCTTTTCGCGCCGCGCGCCGCCCCCGCATCTGGCCAGCGCGCACGTCACCCTGTATACGAAGCCCCTGATCAAACGATAAAGCAAACGCTTTGGGAGACTGCATCATGGCCCAGACTTGGACCGCCGAAAGCTGGCGCGCGTATGAAGCCCTCCAGATGCCGGAGTATCCGGACGCCGCGGCGCTGGGCTTGGTGACAGAAAAGCTGTCCTCCTACCCGCCGCTGGTCTTCGCGGGTGAGGCACGCTCCTTGACCGCCAAGTTGGGCGAAGTGTGCGAGGGACGCGCATTTCTCCTGCAAGGCGGGGATTGCGCGGAAAGCTTTGCAGAATTTTCTGCCGACAACATCCGCGACACGTTCCGCGTGCTGTTGCAGATGGCCGTGGTGCTGACATTCGGTGCCAAGGTGCCGGTGGTGAAGGTCGGACGCATGGCCGGGCAGTTCGCCAAGCCGCGGTCCTCGGACAATGAAACCGAGGGCGGCGTGACGCTGCCATCTTACCGCGGCGACATCATCAACGGGTTTGATTTCACCCCTGAATCCCGCATTCCCGACCCCGCGCGCATGTTGCAGGCCTATCTGCAATCAGCCGCGTCGCTGAACCTGCTGCGCGCATTCAGCCAGGGCGGCTATGCCGACATCAACCGCGTGCATTCGTGGAACCTGACCTTCGCCCAGGGCACCCCCGGCAGCGAACAGTATCTGGCGCTGGCGCAGCGGATCTCCGGCGCGCTGGACTTCATGAGCGCGGCGGGCCTGAACGGCGACAATTCGGAGCGGATGAAGCGCGTTGATTTCTTTACCAGCCACGAAGCGCTGCTGCTGGAATACGAACAGGCGTTGACCCGCACGGATTCGATCACCGGCAAACAGGTGGCCGGGTCCGGGCATATGCTGTGGATCGGCGATCGCACCCGGCAGATCGACGGCGCGCATGTGGAATTCTGCCGCGGCGTGATCAACCCGATCGGTCTGAAATGCGGGCCGAGCATCACGCCTGAGGATCTGCTGGCGCTGATCGACCGTCTGAACCCGACCAACATCCCCGGTCGCCTGACGCTGATCGGGCGCTTTGGTGCGGGCAAGGTCGCGGACCATCTGCCCGCCCTGATCCGCGCGGTTCAAGGCGCGGGCAAAAAGGTCGTCTGGTCCTGCGATCCGATGCACGGCAACACGATCAAATCGGCCTCGGGCTACAAAACCCGGCCCTTCGATCGCGTGTTGCAGGAGGTGCGGGAGTTCTTTGACATCTGCCGCGAAGAGGGCGCCTATCCCGGCGGCGTGCACTTTGAGATGACCGGCAGCGACGTCACCGAATGCACCGGCGGTCTGGTCGAAGTGACCGACGAGGCGCTTGGCGACCGCTACCACACCGCGTGCGATCCGCGCCTGAATGCAGCGCAGGCGCTGGAGCTGGCGTTCCTGCTGGCCGCGGAGCTTGAAGAGCGCCACAGCGAGGCCGAAGCCGCCGCCAACGGCTGACGCGGCGCGACCATCCAAGGGGCCGTGCGCGTGGGCGCACGGCCCCTTTTCTTGCCTGAAGGGGACCGATCCATGACCCATATCATCGTGCTGACCGCCTCGGCGGGGATCTCGGACGCCCAAGCGGCGCTGCTGTCGGATGCGGCGGGCGCCCCTGCGGCGCGGCTTGACGATCTGGCCGTCGAGGTTCCGGGCGACGAAGGCGCGCTGGCCCGCGCGCGGGGCGCGCTGGGCAATGGGTTTGATCTGAACCGTGTGCCGATCGCCAACCGCAAAAAGCGGCTGCTGATCGCGGATATGGACAGCACGATCATCCCGGTCGAATGCATCGACGAGATCGCCGATTTCGCCGGGGTGAAGGAGGAGGTCTCCGCCATCACCGAAGCGGCAATGCGCGGCGAGCTCGATTTCAACGACGCCCTGAAAGCCCGCGTGGCGCTGCTGAAGGGTCTGCCGGTTAAGGCGTTGCAACAGACCTATGACGAACGCGTGCACCTGAACCCCGGTGCTCGCGCGCTGGTGCAGACCATGAACCGGGCGGGGGCGCTGACGGCGCTGATCTCCGGCGGGTTCAGCTTTTTCACCGAACGGGTGGCGGCGGCGGCGGGGTTCCAGGTGAACCAGGCCAACACGTTGCTGGTGGCGAATGGCCGCCTGACCGGCGCGCCGGGGGTGCCCATTCTGGGCCGCGCCGCCAAGCTTGAGGCGCTGAACCGGCTGGCCGCGCAGCGTGGCATCACCGCCGCGGACGCCATCGCGGTCGGTGACGGGGCCAATGATCTGTCGATGGTTGAGGCGGCGGGCCTTGGCGTCGCCTATCACGCAAAACCGGCGCTTGAGGCCGGTGCCAAAGCGTCGCTGAAGCATTCGGACCTGACGGCGCTGCTGCATCTGCAAGGCTATCGCGAGGCTGAAATCGTGCGCGACTGATCCACGGTGCGGCCCTTGGGGGGGTTGACCCCCCTTCGGCCCGATCCCGCCCGCAAGGGGCGGAATGCGCCCCAATCCACCGTTTGCACGACGTTGGGGGCGGGGCGCGCGCGCCGTCTTGGCGCGCCGGGCGAGAGGGGGCTCGATGCCCCCCGAGCCCGTGTTCGGGCGCAATGTTACATCGCGTTCACCCCGGCTTGATTGGACCGGACCGGGGCCGCGACCTAATCTAAAGCCTTATCTTTTGTTTCTATCCGTGAGGTCCGCCCATGCATTTGATCCGACGTCCGTCCTGGTTCCTGTCTGAGCGCGAGGCCACGCCGGAATCCGTGTTTCTCAACCGCCGGTCGCTGATCAAAGGCGTCGGTGCGCTGGCGCTTGGGGCCGCCATGGTGCCGGGCATGGCCGATGCCGCCCCGTCTGAGCAGCCCTGGACGCCCGCACCCCCTGCGCATCCTGCCTACCGCGATGCGGGCCGCCCGGTGACCGGTGAGAAGATCAACAGCAGCTACAACAATTTCTTCGAATTCGGGTCCTCCAAGGACATTGCCCCGCGCGCGCAGGCGATGAACATCGATCCGTGGACCATCAAGATCGACGGCGCCTGCGCCAAACCGCAGAGCGTCGGCCTTGAGGATCTGGTGAAGAAGATGCCGATTGAAGAGCGCGTCTACCGCCACCGCTGCGTTGAGGGGTGGTCGATGGTCGTGCCGTGGATCGGCTTTCCGCTTGCCGAACTGGTGAAGCTGGCGGAGCCGACCTCTGACGCGAAATATGTGCGCTTTGAGACGCTGGCCGACAAAGACACCATGCCCGGCCTGCGCCAACGTTGGTATCCGTGGCCCTACACCGAAGGCATCACCATCCAGGAGGCGCTGAACCCACTGCCGCTGATGGTCGTCGGCGCGTATGGCAAGACGCTGCACAAGCAGTTCGGGGCGCCGATCCGTTTGCATCTGCCGTGGAAATTCGGGTTCAAATCGCTGAAATCCATCACCCGGATCAGCTTTACCGCTGAGCGCCCGGTGGGGTTCTGGGAGGAGCTTCAGGCCGCTGAATACGGGTTCTGGGCCAATGTAAACCCCGACGTGCCCCATGCCCGCTGGTCGCAGGCGACTGAGCGGGTGCTGGGCGGCGACGGCGACAAGATCCCAACCCAGATCTACAACGGCTATGGGGCTGAAGTTGCGGATCTTTACAAGGACAAGCTGGATCTGGGCCGCGCGCTCTGGACCTGAGCGTTCTGGACCCTCGCGTTCTGGGGCGGCGCGGCAAAGCCTGCGCCGCCCCGGTCCAGTGGTCAGCCGCGCCGGATTGGGGCGGTGGACGGGGCCGTTAGCGGCACCGGAAAAACCGCGTCATACGCCCAGTTAAAGGCGAAGGCGTAGACCACGTAGAACAGCGAAAATGACAGGTCCATCATCATCGCCTGCATCAGGCCGACCGACAGATGCCAGGCGATATAGGGTGCCAGCACCGTCAACAATCCAAGTTCGAACAGCACCGCGTGAAGCACCCGCAGCATTGGCGTTTTGCGCAGGTGCCCGATGCGGGCAAGCATCGCGCGGTCGAAGATCACGTTGTAGGAATAGTTCCAGACGGTCGCGATGGTCGCGCTGACAACGGCGACTGCGCCGATTTCGTCCAACGGCATCCCATAGCCCCAAGCAGCCAGCGGGATGATGACGAACAGCGCGATGATTTCAAAGCTGACGGCGTGGCGGATGCGGTCTGGCACGGTGCGCATGGCGTTCCCGATCTGGGTGTTCGGGCCGCCTCGATGCTGCATCCCGGATGGGGGAGGTCGTCCTCGCTGCGCCGGCTAATACATGATCGCCGCATGGCTGGACAAGGGCTTGGCGATCGCGCAAAAAAAATGCCGAGCACTAGGCTCGGCAAGTCCAACAGGGAGGTATGCAAGTGCGGTACTGTTGCAACAGAGTGTTGCAGTCCCGCGCTCACTAGTGATGATATAGGGACACCCTTGGCGTTGAGCAAGTGCAACAAAGGTCTTAATCTGCAACTCGGCCATGCGCGGGATGCATGGCGCGTCGTGGGGGCTTTGTCGTCAGCCAGTGAGGATGCCATCAAGCTCCAGTTCCTTGAGCATGAAGTCCCGAAACACCGCGACGCGTTTGGAACGGCGAAGCTCCGTCGGGTAGACAAAATAGACTGTCGTCGGCTCAGATTTCAGCTCCGGCAGCACATGCACCAGATCTTCGCAATTGCGGGTCAGATAGTCAGGCAGCGCGCAGACGCCGAGGCCAGAGCGCGCGGCCTCAAACAGCCCGAAATATGTGTTCACCGTCATCTTCGCCGATCTGTGCGCGGCGTAGAACGGCGCAACCCAGTCCTGCCCGGCGGAAACCTGGGGGAAATCGGGGCTGAACGCCACCAGGCGATGGCGGTGCAAGTCTTCTTCGGTCTCAGGCGCGCCGTGCCTGGCGACATAATCGCGTGACGCGTAGAACCGGAAGTTGATCGAGAACAGCCGCCGCCGGATCAGATCGGCCTGCGAGGGTTCTTTCAGCCGGATCGCCACATCCGCTTCGCGCATCGGCAGGTCCAGCACGCTTTCGGTCAGGATCAGGTGGAAATCCAGCTGCGGATAGGTCTCAAACAGGCGTTGCAGCTTGGGTGCCAGCCACATGGCGCCGAATCCCATGGTGGTGGTGACGCGCAATTCACCGTCCACGTCGTCACGCACGTCCCTGATGCGTGCTGATGCGCCGTCAAGCTGCTGCATCATCGACTTGGTGGCGTCGAACAGGATCTCCCCCTGCTCAGTCAGCAGCAGACCGCGGGCGTGGCGGTGAAACAAGGTGGCCTTGATGTCTTCTTCCAGGCCGCGGATCTGGCGACTGACGGCCGATTGGCTCAGGTGCAGTGTCTCGCCCGCATGGGTTAGACTGCCCGCATCTGCGACCGCGTGAAACACGCGCAGCTTGTCCCAATCCATGGGTTCGGTCCTTTGTCTTCAGGCACGCTGGTCGGCGCGCGGGGGGATGGACCGCGAAGCGGCATGGATGGGCGCAGCGGCAGGGCGCGTCGGGCGTCGCAGCTTTTGCATTTGCAGTATAAGATGGGGATAAGTTTGGACGCGGTAAAGGCGGAGCACAGTTTCATGACGTCACGAAAGCTGGTTCAAGGGCGATTCGCCGCGGCTGCGCGGGTGGGCGCGGCCCTTTTGGCGCGTCTGGCGTTGCCGGTGCTGCTGGTGCTTTTGCTGGCACCGGCGGCGCGGGCGCTCGATCTGGGGGGTGGATATTTCGGGATCGGCGACGCCAAAGGCATGCGCGTCGAAATCGACAAGGGCGCTGAGGGGCAGGACACCGCCGGCCGGTTCATCGACAGCAACGCGCTGGCGGCCGAATTTGGCGGCGGCTGGGTCGGGACTGGCATTGAGGCAATGCTGCGCTTTCCCCGCCGCGCAGTGTTCATCCGCATCACTGAGGCACCATCAGGCATCTTTCTGATTGCGCTGCCGTTCGACGACGAAGGCACCCCGATTGCTGAACAGTCGCGCCGCATGGTGTTCCTGCGCGACGGCGTGCGCCCGCCTGAACAGCCTGAGCTGTATCAGTCAGAACCTGACCGTGCCGACCGGGTGGTGGACCCGGATGTGTTTCTGGCCAGCTATGGGTTCTGGTCGCCGGATGGCGTGTCGCGCGGCTTTGCAGCCATCGGCGCGCGGTATCGCACGTTGATCCGGCTGTTTCCCATGGTCCATGCGGACGTGCTGTGGAAACTGTGTCAGGCGGGGGGCAAGCTTGCCTCCACCCAGCGGGGCGAGGCGCTGCGCGGGCAGGGGGTCGACTGTGCGGACATCCTGTCCACGGTGGACCGTCTGCAGCGCGTCGGGCGTTTCGGTGCCTGGAAGGCAGCAGCGGATGCCAATGCCGCGCAGCTGATGGTTACCACCCAGTGCGCGCGCGGCTATATCGTCAAGCAAAGCGTGTGCGGCCCGGCGTCGAAACAGGCAGCCGCGGCGGCGGTGTCCATGCAAACCGTGGCGGGGGCCATCGCGTCCTTCCGCTAAGGCGCGGCGTGCAGCGCGGGCCAACCCGGCAAAGTCAGAAGGCTTGGCCCGCGCGATCGTTCAGGCGGCGTAATCGGGTTCCTCAGCATCAAGGGTCCGGCGGATGGCCAGCAGATGCATCCGCCCTGCCTCAGCGTCGGTTTCGCGCATCTGTGCGACCGAGGCGGCGGCGATTTCTGGCGACACCGGGTTGACCGGGCGCCCGGTTGCCATGGCGATGCACTGCACCTGTGCCGCGCGTTCCAGGAAATAAAGGTCGTCCCACGCCTCGGCGATGGTCGGGGCCAGCACCATGACGCCGTGGTGCTTCATGAAGATGATGTCGGCATCCCCACAAGCCGCTGCGATGCGCGCGCCTTCGCTTTCGTCCAGCGCGAGGCCGTTGTAATCGCGGTCATAGGCAGTGCGGCCATAGAATTTCAACGCCGACTGCCCGGCAAAGATCAGCGGTTCCTCGTCGGACATGGTCAGCGCGGTCGCATAGGGCATGTGGGTGTGAAACGCGGCGCGGGCGCGTGGGACCAGCTTGTGGATCTGCGCGTGGATGAAAAAGGCGGTGGCTTCAGGTTCGCCATCGCCTTGCAACACGTTGCCGTTGAAATCGCAGATCAGCAGCTTGGACGCGGTCATTTCGCGGAACGCATAGCCATAGGGATTGACGATGAACAGGTCATCATGCCCCGGAACCATGGCTGAGAAATGGTTGTCGATGCCTTCCTCAAACCCGTTGCGCGCGGCCATGCGGAAACACGCAGCGAGGTCTTCTTTCGCCGCGCGCACCTCAGGGGCATCAAGATCGGAGAGATTGTCGCCCGACCGGGCGGCGGCGGGGGTGAAGGTGTGGGCCATGGGGGATCCTTTCCTCAGATCGCGATCTTGTAGACGCGCCCAGCGGTGCCGCTGAACAGCGCGGTTTTCTCGTCCGCCGATGCGCCCGATGCGATGCGCTTCAGCGCGTTCCACAGCGTGGCGTAATCGCATGACCCCAGATCGACGGGGAAATTGCTTTCGAACATGCAGCGGTCAACGCCGAACGCCTCAATGCAGGTGTCCACATAGGGGCGCCATGCGGCGGCCAGCGCCTCAGAGCCAAGGCGCGGCTCGCTCAGGAACCCTGGCAGGTTGCAAAACGGCATGGCAAGGCCGCCGAGCTTGACGGTCACGTTCTCGCAGGCTGCCAGATCGCGGATTGCGGCCTGCCAAATCGGGAACCGCTCCTCCAACCGTCCTTCGTAGGCGCCGATGTTCAAGGGCGTGCCCACATGGTCAAGGATGATCGACGTGTCGGGGAAAGCCCGCGCCAGATCGGTCACATCGGGGATCTGCGGCTCCAGCATCCATGCATCAAAGCTGAGGCCAAGCCGCCCCATATGCGCAAAGCCTGCACGGAACTGATCCGACGCCAGCGTTCCCGCCGTGGCGCGCCCACCAAGGGGGCCAAGCACCGCGGGGTCGGCATCATAAGGCGCCGCATGACGGATGCCGCGGAACCGGTCGGGGGCATGGGTGACATGGGCCTCAAGCGCCGCGCCCGCTGCATCGCCTGCCATCAGATCGACGCGCCCGACAATGCCGGCAGCCACGCGCGTGGGACCATAAAGGCCGCTGGCGGACATGGCGGCGATGCCGTTGACGAACTCGGTCTCGCCCAGCGGTTTTTCAGCCTCGGGGCCGTCGGCGCGATACATGGCGCGGCATTCGACGAACACGGTGGCGCGGATGTTGTGGCCCGAATTCAGATCGCGCATCAGCTCATCGAGCATATAGCGCGATGACATGGCGATCACCTTGTCAAAGCCATGCACGGGCGGCGTCTGCGACAGGGGGCGCCGGTCCCACAGATGGTGGTGGGGGTCGATGATCGGCAGGTCAGGCTCGATGATGGCTTCGCGCGGGGCGGGGGTGGTCATGTGGCGGTCTCTCCCTGATCGCGGCGTGCTGCGCGCCGCTTTGCGCCAGCATAGGCGCGGGAGCGCCGATTGCGAAAGGCCGTTTCACGGACGACCCACGCAAAAGGGCGAGGTTGCCCCCGCCCTTCGATGATCACACCAGTTTTTGCCCCACGCCAGCGATGCCCTGCGGCAGCAGTCAGCCGACGAAGGCGCGTTCCACCACGAACTGGCCGGGTTTTGCGTTGGACCCTTCCGTCAGGCCCGCCTTTTCCAGCGCCGCCTTGGTGTCTTTCAGCATCTCCATCGATCCGCAGATCATGCCGCGGTCAACTTCGGGATCGAGGGGGGGCAGGCCGAGCTGTTCGAACACCGAGCCGCTTTCCATCAAATTGGTGATCCGGCCCTGACGCGGGAAGGACGGATCGCGGGTGACGGTGTTGAACAGCGTCAGCTTGGCCGTCGCGTCCTCGCCAAGAAATTCATGGGCTTTGACCGCGGCCACCAGATCCTCACCATATTTCAGCTCGGCGATTTCACGGCAGGTGTGGGTCAGGATCACCTGATCGAATTTCTCATAGACCTCAGGATCGCGGATCAACGACGCGAACGGCGCGATCCCGGTCCCGGTGGAGAACATCCAAAGACGTTTGCCGGGCAGCAGCGCATCCACCACCAGCGTGCCGGTGGGTTTTTTGCGCATCCAGACCTTGTCGCCGGGCCTGATCTTTTGCAGCTCTGAGGTCAGCGGACCATCGGGCACCTTGATCGAATAAAACTCAACCGTGTCGTCCCAGCTGGGCGAGGCGATGGAATAGGCGCGCCACACCGGTTTGGCCCCCGGCAGCCCGATCATCACAAATTCGCCCGACCGGAAGCGGAACGCTGGCGGCCGCGTGATGCGGAACCGGAACAGATGGTCGGTGTAGTGCTCGACCTCCAGCACGTGCTCGGCGAAGACGCCTTTGGGCAGCTCTGCCGCGATTGCGCCTGCCGCTGTGTCGGCGGCGATCTTGGTCTGGTTGATCATCTCGTTCATCCGTCATCCGCTCCGTATCAGCAACATCGATAGCAGGCGCCCGGGTGCCGGGGCCATGAGGGCATGCGTCGCGCTGCACATGGCCCCCCCGCGCCGCGCCGTCAAACCCGCGCGGCGCAGATGCGGCCGATTTTCGCCAAGCGTGTGGGTGCGCGGGGCAGGTGTTCGGGGCGATGGGCGGGCGGCGGAACAGCGTCCACACCGCCCAAACGCAAACCGCCCACCGGGGGGGAGGGTCCCGGTGGGCGTCAGGTCAGCGTCGAAGCGGGCGGTTCACAAAGTCGCGGCAAGCGCTTCTGCTTACATAGTCGCGTCAAGCGCGCTTCTGCTTACATAGTCGCGGCAAGCGCGCTCCGGCTTACATAGTCGCGGCAAGCGCTCCGGCTTACATAGTCGCGGCAAGCGCTCCGGCTTCGTCGCCGACATTCTCCTCGATGTGCTTGCGCATTTTGCGAAGCGCCTGCACCTCAAGCTGGCGCACCCGTTCTTTTGACAGGCTCAGCTTGCCGCCAAGGCTTTCCAGCGTCTCGGGCTGGTCGTCGAGCTTGCGGGCGATGATGATCATCCGCTCACGCTCAGTCAGCGCGGACATGGCACCGGTCAACCATTTGCGCGCCGAACCCAGATCATGCCGGCGCTCCACCACTTCTTCCGAACCGGGGGCGTCATCTTTCAGGGTTTCGACCCATTCGCGCCCCTCATCCCCGGCCTGCTGGGCGTTGAGCGAGAAGTCCGAGCCTGCAAGCCGACCCTCCATCATCTCAACATCGCGCAGCGGGGTGCCCAGATCTTCGGCGATGCGGGCGCGAATTTCCGATCCAGTCAGCGGATAGCCATCTTCGCGCGTTTCGCTTTCGACTTTGGCCCGGACGCGGCGCATGTTGAAAAACAGTGATTTCTGCGACGAGGTGGACCCAGTGCGCACCAGCGACCAGTTGCGCATCACGTAGTCTTGAATAGATGCCTTGATCCACCAGACCGCGTAGGTCGAAAAGCGCACGCCGCGGTCAGGGTCAAACTTCTCGGCGGCTTTCATAAGCCCAACACCCGCCTCTTGCGTCAGATCATTCATCGGCGCGCCATAGCGGCGGTATTTTGATGCCATCGATACGGCAAGGCGCATATATGCTGTCACCAGCCTGTGCAGCGCTTTTTCATCACGATGATCGCGCCAGCGCCGGGCAAGATCCGCCTCGGTCTCTGCATCCAGAAGTTCCGCGGACATGGCCGCGCGGGCCAGAGTGTTGATCACGGGGGAGACGAGAGCCATGGCGGTTTCTCCGTTCTGTCCGCAGAGGGGACTTAGTTTACTTATGAGAGGTTTACGCGCCCGGGCCTGAAACGGATCAGAATGAGATCTCATGAAACGCAGCGTTTCCGATTTAGATCCAATGACGGCACACATCACCGCGCGTGATCTGCGCCATGGGGAAACATCGCTCGCGGCGAAAAGGGTCCCGTGGCAGCATCGCCGCCGGTGTCATGCGCTGCTGCGCGGAAAGGATCGGTCATGGATCTTACGCTGTTCATCCAAGAACGAATGCTGTCGAGCTGGTCGCTGCGCGGCCATCTGGTGATGGAGGCCGCGGGCCTGCCATATGCCGCCCGGCTGACGCCCGGTGGCACACCCGATTTCGCCGCTGCGATGCTGCGTGTGGCGCCGCCGTCGCGCACTGCGCCCACGCTGGTTGGGCCAGACGGATTGATAGTGTGGGACAGCCTTGCGCTGGCCGAAACGGCGGCGGAACTGGCACCCGATGCCCCGGTCTGGCCCGCAGATCAGGCGGCGCGTGGCTGGGCACGTTCCTTGGCCGCGGAAATGCATTCAGGCTTCACCGCCCTGCGCGGTGCCTGCGCCATGAACCTGTCGCGGCGCTATGACGGCTTTGCGCCCGGTGCCGCGGTCAAGGCCGATGTCGCGCGCATTGAGGACCTGTGGCGCGAAACCCGCGCACGCTTTGGCGCAGGTGGCCCATGGCTGTTCGGCGCTGATTTCACCGCGGTGGATGCGTTCTATGCCCCGGTGGCCGCCCGGTTCGTGACCTATGGGCTGACGGCGGACGCAGGCGCGCAGGCCTATTGCGCCGCCATCATCGCCCACCCGGCCTTTCGCCGTTGGCGCGCAATGGGCGTGGCTGAGGGGCCGGTGCCAACCCGCTATGACCTCGACCTGCCGGGGCTGCCCTGGCCGGGGCCCCAAACGATCCCGGCCCGCGCAATCGCGGTGGCAGCGGCCGCGCCAAGCGACGCGGTGAACGCCGACTGCCCCTATTCCGGCAAACCGGTGGTGCGCGAAGCGTTGGCCGAAATCGACGGCCGCATCATTGGCTTTTGCAATCGGTTCTGCCGCGACAAATCCGTGGCAGACGCCGAGGCTTGGCCAAAACTGGCACCGCTTTTGGCCTGACGGTCGGGCGTGGGCGCCAAGCCGCCCGCGCCCCCGGTCGGACGCGCCGCGGGTGCCGCATTGGCCGGGGGCGGGCGCTTCGGGGCGGCGCTTAGTCAGCGGTGTCGCGCGCGAAGATCACTTTGGTCAGGTACAGCCCGTCGGGCGGCGCCACTGGCCCACAGGCAGCGCGGTCGCATGCGGCCAGCGCGGCACCGATCCGTTCGGGTGGCCACGCCCCGGCGCCCACGCGCTCAAGGCTGCCGACCATGCTGCGCACTTGGTTGTGCAAAAAGCTGCGCGACCGCACGTCAAAGATCACCGCGTCGCCTTCGCGCCGCACGTCAAAGAAATCCAGCGTCTTGATGGGCGAATTCGCCTGACAATCTGCAGACCGGAACGTTGAGAAATCATAGGTCCCGATCAGCTGCTTTGCCGCGCGGTCCATCGCCTCCACGTCCAGCGGCTGCTTGACGCGCCATGCACGCCCGGCCTCCAGCGTCAAATACGCCCGGCGGTTGCGCACTGCATAGACATAGCGCCGCTCGCTGGCGTCAAAGCGCGAATGAAAATCATCTTCCGCCCTCACGCAGTCCAATATCGCGATCGGGTTGGGGCGCAGATGGAAATTGATCGCCTCAGACAGGCGGAACGGGTCCCAGTCCTTTTCCAGATCGGCATGGCCCACCTGGCCTGACGCATGAACCCCAGCGTCTGTGCGCCCTGATCCATAGCAAAGTGGCGCGCTTGGATCGATGCGCGCAAGCGCGTCTTCGATCGCGCCCTGCACCGTTGGCAGGTCGGTCTGGCGCTGCCACCCTTTGAAGGGCGCGCCGAAATATTCAATGGTGAAGCGGTATCTTGGCATGGCGCTTCCTATCGCAAGGCCGCGCGCGGCGCGCAAGGCCCTGCTGGATGCAGCATTCGCCCTTTGCCCCTTCGGTTCAGGGCCAGGTCTGCCTATATGGAAAGGCCGCCCCGCCCGAAACGCCCATCCAATCGTTCAGGAGACGCCCCCCCGTGAGGATCGCCGACATCGCCGCGGACATCGTCGACGACATCACCCGCATGGCCGAAGGCGTGCAGGATCAGGCGTCGCAGATGTTCGAACCGACCCTTCGCCTTGGTGTCACGGGGTTGAGCCGCGCGGGCAAAACCGTGTTCATCGCATCCTTGGTCGCCAACTTGCTGGACCGCGGCCGGATGACCGGTCTGGTTGCCGCCGCTGAGGGCCGGATTGAGGCCGCCGCTCTGCGCCCCCATCCTGACCGCTCCGCCCCTCGGTTCGAATGGGAGGCGCATATGGACGCCCTGCGCGCCAAGGACCCCCATTGGCCCGAAGGCACGCGCCATGTCTCACGGCTTCGGATCTCGTTCCGGGTCAGGCCCTCAGGGTGGTTTTCGGGGCTGTCGGGGCCGCGGGCGGTGCATCTGGACATCGTGGACTATCCCGGCGAATGGCTGCTGGACCTGCCCTTGATGAACCAGCGCTTCCCCGACTGGTCCACCCGCGCGCTGGGCGATGCGGAGGCCCCGGTCCGCGCGCCCCATGCGGCGGGCTGGCGCGCGGCGCTGGCCGGTGTTGATCCCGCCGCGCCGTATGATGAAGCGGCCGCGCAGCATCTGGCGCAGGCCTTCGCGGGCTATCTGAAAGCGGCCAAGACGGCGGGGCTGTCGGGCCTTGCACCCGGGCGTTTCTTGATGCCGGGGGATCTTGAGGGATCGCCTGCGTTGACCTTTGCGCCGCTGCCCGGCGGACGGGCACCACGCGGGTCGTTGGCCGCAGAATTCGACAAACGCTTTGAGGCTTATAAATCAGCGGTCATCCGCCCGTTCTTCGCCGATCATTTCGCGCGGCTTGACCGGCAGGTGGTGCTGGTGGACGTGCTTGGCGCGCTGGATGCCGGACCTGGTGCGCTTGAGGATCTGCGCCAGGCGCTGGGCCGGATCCTTGAGGCGTTTCGCCCCGGTGACGCCAGCTGGCTGGCGCGGATGCTGGGCGCGCGCCGGATCGACCGCATCCTGTTTGCCGCCACCAAGGCCGACCACATCCACCACAGCCAGCATGACCGGCTGACCGGAATGCTGTCTGAATTGCTGCGTGAGGGGGCGACCCGTGCGGCGTTCTCTGGCGCGAAAACCGCATCCATGGCCATCGCGTCGCTGCGCGCGACCACCGAAACCGAAACCACCCGCGACGGCCGGACCATCGGGTTGGTGCGTGGACGCCTGATGCCCGATGGGCGCGAGGCGGCGGTGCATCCCGGCGATTTGCCTGAGAACCCGGCTGATGCGCTGGCGCTGGCACGCTCTGGCGCGCTGGAATGGCCCGATGGCGGGTTTCGCGCGCCGCCCTTTCAGGCACCGCGCCTGACCGCGCGCCCGGGCGAGGGGCCGCCGCATATCAGGCTTGACCGTGCGGCGCAGTTTTTGCTGGGGGATTTTCTGCAATGACCGATCCTGACACGCCCGCCTACCGGCAAGGCCCGCTGGTGCTGGACCAGGACGACCCCGCGCTGGCCACCCCCGCGCCCAATGTTGATGATGCGCCGGTGCTGCCCGATCCGGGCACCACAGCCATGGGCCGCGTGGGTGCGATGGCCGCGGGAAAGGGCGCGCGCGGGCACCGCGGCTGGATCGGGCGGCTGTTCTGGGCGGCGCTGAGCGGGATCATCACCCTTGGCATTGCGCTGTGGATCAACGATTTCGTCATCGGCCTGTTTGCGCGCAGCCCGGTTCTGGGCTGGATTGGCCTAGGGCTGGCGGGCGCGTTGGCGCTGGCGCTGCTGGCGCTGGCATTCGGGGAACTTGCGGGGCTGAGCCGCCTGCGCCGCGTCGACGCGGTCCAGCGTCAGGCCATGACCGCGCTGGCTGAGGATGACCGGGCCGCCGCACTGACGGCGCTGGAGCGCATGGCGGCGCTTTGGGCGGGGCGCGGCGATGCCGCCTGGGGGTTGGCGCGGCTGGAGGCGCGCAAGCCTGAGCTTTTGGACGCCGCCGCAGTGTTGCACGAGGCTGAGCATCTGTGCCTGGCGCCGATGGACGCCGAGGCCCGCCGCGCGGTGACCGACAGCGCGCGGCAGGTGGCCGCCGCGACCGCCTTTGTGCCGATCCCGCTGGCCGACATGGCCGCAGCGCTGTGGCTGAACCTGCGCATGATCCGGCGGGTGGCTGAGATCTACGGCGGGCGCGCCGGGCTGCTGGGCAGCTGGCGGCTGTTCAAGGCGGTGGCCGCCCATCTGGCGGCGACGGGCGCGGTGGCGATGGGCGACGATCTGCTGGGGCCGGTGCTGGGCGGCGGCGCACTGGCCAAGCTGTCGCGCCGGTTCGGCGAGGGGCTGGTGAACGGCGCCCTGACCGCGCGCGTCGGCGCCGCGGCCATAGAGGTCTGCCGCCCGCTGCCGTTCGAGGCGCTGGAACGCCCCAAGGCCCGCAGCCTGGTCGCCGCGGCGCTGGCGCAATGGGGCAGGCCTGAGGCCGAGGCGGTCGGCCCGAGGTGACGGCGGTCAGGGTTGGGGCCTAACATCAGGCCTTCGCGGCGGCGGTTCGCATCGGATCGAGCTTATTTGACGATGATTATGTCGCCATTTGACATCAGGCGCCTCAAGCCAAGCTTCGCATCCGCCTTCATGTGCAGCATTGGCGGATCCAGCCGGCCATTCGGCTGTGGGTGGTAAATCTTGCACGGCAAGGTTTTGCCGCTGCTCGACGCGAGGATATGAGCGTCAAGAAGCATCTTGAAAGGCAAATTCACCCTGTCCTTTGTGTACAGAACAAATCGGCTTTCCCCGGATCCGTCCTCGCCAAAGCAGTCAAAGTCACAAATTTCAATTTCCATTCGAGCATTCTTCAGGCGAAAGAGCGAATGTCAACGGCGGCGATGCCCGCCCCGGATCTTTTGCCACCGCAGACTTGTCAGGCGGCATGGTTGTTCAAACCGATGTCCCGGCATGAACCTTTGGCAATGCCGAGCGCTCTGCCCATCCCATTCAAAAAAGGGGCGGCCCCGTCCGAGGCTGCCCCTTCCGTCAGGCGCGGCGCGCGTCCTCAGTCCAGCCCGAAGCGCGCGAACAGGTCCTTCAGATCCGTCTCAGGCCGCGCGCCGATGTGGGAGATCGCCTCTCCCGCCGCGACGCAGCCCATGGTGCCGCAGGTCAGCATGTTGCGCCCGCGTGCCAGCCCGTGCAGGAACCCGGCCGCGAACAGATCACCGGCGCCGGTGGCGTCAACCCGGCTCATGGGCGCGGCGGGGGCGTGGACCATGCGCGGGCCTTGGATGACATAGGCGCCTGCCGGGCCGACGGTGACGGCGGCCATGGGGACCTCAGTCTTGGCCATGTCGAGCGCGTCTTCCAGCGTCGCGGTCTGGAACAGCGACACCAGTTCGTGTTCATTGGCGAACAGCAGGTCGACGTCTTCGGCGATCAGGCGGCGGAATTCATCGCGGTGACGGTCCACGCAGAACGGGTCCGACAGCGTGATCGACACTTTGCCGCCCGCCGCCTTGCACGCCTTGATCGCTTTGGCAAAGGCCGCCAAGCTGTCGGGGCCGTCATGGCGATACCCTTCAAGGTACAGCCACTTGGTAACGGCCATCAGATCTTCGTCGATGTCTTGCGGGCCCAGATGGGCCGAGACGCCGAGATAGGTGCTCATCGACCGTTCCCCATCGGGGGTGACCAGGACCATGCAGCGGCCGGTCTCGTCGCCGTCAAGCGATTTGGGGGTCATGGGGGTGGTGAAATCGACGCCCATCGCGCGGATGTCATGGGCAAAAATGGCGCCGAGCTGATCGTCCTTGACCTTGCCGACATAGGCCGCCTTGTCGCCCAGCATCCCCAGACCTGCGATGGTGTTGGCCGCAGACCCGCCAGAGACCTCTCGCGCCGGGCCCATCATGCCATAAAGCTGGGTCGCGCGATCGGCGTCGATCAGCTGCATGATGCCTTTTTCCACGCCCGCATCGGTCAGGAACTGGTCCGAAACCTTGGCGAGCACGTCGACCATGGCGTTGCCGACGCCGACGACGTCATAGGTTTTCGCATCGGTCATTGGGTCTTATCCTCAAAAAGGCACAGATCGCGGATCAGGCAGGTCGGGCAGTCGGGTTTGCGGGCCTTGCACAGATAGCGCCCGTGCAGGATCAGCCAGTGATGGGCGTGCATGGCGTATTGGGCGGGGATGTGGTCCTCAAGCGCGCGCTCCACCGCCACCACGTCTTTGCCGGGCGCGATGCCTGACCGGTTGCCAACGCGGAAGATGTGCGTGTCGACCGCCTGCGCGGGGTGACGGAACCACATGTTCAGGACCACGTTCGCGGTTTTCCTGCCCACCCCCGGCAGGCTTTCGAGGGCGGCGCGCGATGACGGGACCTCTGCGCCATAGTCGTCGATCAGCTTTTGGGACAGCTTGATGACGTTCTTGGCCTTGTTGCGGAACAGGCCGATGGTCTTGATATGCGCGATCAGGCCATCTTCGCCGAGCGCCAGCATCTTTTGCGGCGTGTCGGCGATGGGGAACAGATCTCGGGTCGCTTTGTTCACGCCCTTGTCCGTGGCCTGCGCCGACAGCGCGACCGCGACCAGCAGCGTGAAGGCGTTCAGGTGGTCGAGCTCGCCCATAGGTTCGGGCTCCGCCGCGTGAAAGCGGCGGAAGATCTCGGTGATCGCGGGGTAAGGAAGTTGGTTTGCCATGTCGGGGCCGGACAATGGCGATGCAGCCCCCCGCTGGCAAGAGGCGCCTGCCAGCGGGGCGAGCCGGGGGTGCACAGGATTTGCTATGGATTGTGCAGATCTGGCGGTGCGCAGGCGGGGGCGGGCCTGACGCCCTCCCCCGCCTGCGCCCCCCTTCCCGTTGGCACCAGCCCCCCGTTGGCAACGAACGGGGGGCGGGCGCAGGTTTCGGGTGGCGGGGCGCGCTGGGGCGCCTATTCTGAGCGCAACTTTCCAAATGCACCCCGCCCCCGCACCCGTCGCGTGCGAGGGGCGCAGGAGACCGCCATGACCGTTCCCGCCCCGCTGCATCTACCCGATCTTGGCGCCGCACCGCTGTCCGCGCCGGTCGGATCGGACCCCGCGCGCGCACGCTTTCACCATGATCTGATGATTGAGGCCCTGAAGCTGATCGAGGAAAAGCGCGCCGAGCATCCCTCGCTTGAGGATCTGGCCGCGCGCATGGGCCTGTCGCCCGCCTATTTCCAACGCATGTTCAGCGCATGGGTCGGGGTCAGCCCCAAGCGCTATCTGCAAAGCCTGGATCTGGCCCATGCCAAGCGGCTGCTGGCGGATCGGCGCAGCCTGCTGGACGCGGCGCTGGACACCGGGCTGTCGGGCCCCGGGCGGCTGCATGATCTGTTTGTGCGGTGGGAGGCGATGACCCCCGGCGAATGGGCGGCAGGCGCGGACGGGGTGACCATCCGTTACGGCTGGTTCGACACGCCGTTCGGCGAGGCGCTGGCCATGGGCGCTGACCGGGGCCTGTGCGGGTTGGCCTTCGCGGCCCAGATCGGGCGCGAGGCGGCATTCGCCGACATGGCCGCCCGATGGCCAAAGGCGCACTTGCGTGAGGACCCTGCCCCTTTGTGCGCATGGGTCGAGGCTGCGTTTGGTGGCGGCGAGGCCAAGCTGCTGCTGATCGGCGCCCCGTTTCAGATCAAGGTCTGGGAGGCGCTGCTGCGCGTGCCCATGGCCGGGGTCACCACCTATTCTGACATCGCCCGGGCGGTCGGAACCCCCAAGGCGCAGCGCGCGGTCGGGACCGCGGTGGGGCGCAACCCGGTGTCATGGCTGATCCCCTGCCACCGGGCCTTGCGCATGTCTGGCGCGCTGGGCGGCTATCACTGGGGCCTGCCGGTCAAGCGCGCCATGCTGGCCTGGGAGACGGCGCGCCGCGACGCGCCCGCCGCCTGATCGCCGCGCAGATGCCAAAACCCCCGCCTCCAGATGCGATCCGGGGCGGGGGCGTTTGGTATCAATACTCGGTATGGAAGGGGCGGCTCAGCCGTAGACGGCGTGCCATGCGACGAAGGGAATGCCGGGGCGCGCCATGCCCATATCGGCCAGCTCAGCGTTGCTCAGATCGCCCAGCTCGCGCATTGTGCGGCGATAGAGGCGCCATTTGGCGAAGCGGGCGCGCAGATCGGCGGTCCAATCGGCAAAGGTGCCGCGGTGGCCGGTTTCGGGTGCGTTTGCGATGTGGTCGGTGGAGAAGACGGCCATGTCAAAGCCTCCTGCTTGGCATGCGCCCGAGGGGACGCCGTGCACTGGTTTGTTGCATCGCAATATGGATGAAACCCCAGCCACGACAACGTTGCCAGCGGTCAAAGCCGCCTTGCAAGCCGTGCATATGTTGCGCTGCGTCAGGCTGGGTGCCGCATTGAGACATCGCGGCTGCTGGACAATGGGACCGCGGGGTGGAAGTCTGGCTTAAGTAATTCTGAATAAATGCCATACTATTTTGCGCAATTGGTGGGTGGACGCGCGCGCGATCGGAACGAGGGCGGATCTAACATGAAGCTTGGGCAATTGCGGTCTTTTGTTGCCGTCGCCGAAACCGGCGCACTTGCTGCCGCCGCACGGCGGGTCGGGCGCACGCCTTCGGCCGTGTCCATGTCGCTCAAGCAGCTTGAGGAAACGCTCGGCGGTTCGCTGTTTGAGGGAGAGCGCAAGGGCCGTCTGACGCCGCTGGGTGAGCATTGCCTGCAGGTCGCACGCCGCATGGTCGAGGATCACGAAGCCGGGCAGGAGGAAATGTTGCGCTTTGCGGCAGGCGGCGATGGCGAAGTCCGCATCGCGGCGGTGCCGAGCGCAGCTTGCGGTCTGGTCGCCGCGGCGCTGGCGCTGCACCGCGCAGCTTCGGTGAAAGACGGGATCGGCGTGCGGCTGGAATTGCGCGATGGCGATTCGCAGATGGTCGCCGCCTCGGTCGCGGGCGGCGTCGTCGATATTGGCGTGGCGCAAAAGCCCGCTGAGGGGCTGGGCCTGTCCTTTGCGCCGTTGATCCAAGAGGCTTACGCTGTCCTGTTCCCGCCCGGGCATCCGCGCGCCGCCGACCCGGCCCCAGTGCGCTGGGCGGAGCTGGAGGGTGAGACCCTGGTGACCAGCCCGCTGATGGAGGCGCTGGTGCCGCCTGAGCATCGGATCGCCCTGCGCCATGCACGCACGCGGGCGCTGACGCTTTTGTCGGTCGGGGCGGCGGTGCGCGCCGGGCTGGGGGTGTCTGTGGCGCCGGTTCTGGCGGCGCGGCGGATATTGTCGGATCTACCCTGTGTGCCGCTGGCTGAAGATGCCTCGCGCCGCAGCCTGTACCTGATCGGTCGGGTGGAGGGGACGCTGTCGCCAGCCTCCCAAGCCTTTGTGACCCATCTGCGTGCGGCGGCGGGATCGCCGCATTCAATTCACGACTGAACGTTCACCACTTGTTCTTATTCTCGCCCGGCGCCATCATTTGGTGTCGGCGGTGACGAATCAAAAGCAGGGGCCCATGGACGATCTTTTCGCGATGGACGACGCGGGTTCGGTCAATGCGCAGCACCGGCGCGGACGGGGCGCGGTTTCAAACCGGTCAGGCAGGTTTGAGCGTGAGCGCCGCGTCGCCTTCAATGATGGGTGGGAGGACGCGGTTGAGGACGAACCGCTGCCCCTGCGCACCCGGCTGATCCCTGATGCGGCGCGCAAGGTGATTGCGCGCAACACCAGCCCCGATCTGCCTTTCGACCGGTCAATCAACCCGTATCGGGGGTGTGAGCATGGCTGCGTCTATTGCTTTGCCCGCCCGACCCATGCGCATCTGGGCCTGTCGCCGGGCATTGATTTTGAAACCAAGATCCTGGTTAAAAGGGGTGCCGCCGCGGCGCTGGCCGATGAATTGCGCGCGCCGTCATATGCCTGCGCGCCCATCGCCATCGGCACCAACACCGACGCCTATCAACCCGCTGAGGCAGATGAGCGCGTGATGCGCGGCATCCTTGAGGTGCTGCGCGAGCATCGCCACCCCGTGACCATCGTGACCAAGGGCGCGCTGGTCACCCGCGACGCGGATATATTGGGCGAAATGGGCCGCGCGGGGCTGGCGCGGGTGTCGCTGTCGCTGACCACGCTGGACCATAAGCTGAGCCGCGCGATGGAGCCGCGCGCCGCCAGCCCCCAGACTCGGCTGCGCGCGATCCGCACCCTGGCGCGGGCGGGCTGTCCGGTCGGCGTGATCATCGCGCCGATCATCCCCGCGGTCACAGATCATGAAATTGAACGCCTGCTGGAAGCCGCCGCCGCAGCAGGGGCAAGTGGCGCGAGCTGGATCGCGCTGCGCCTGCCGTTGGAGGTCGAGGGCCTGTTCGAGGAATGGCTGCGCGCTGAGATGCCCGACCGCGCGGACCGGGTGATGAACCGGGTGCGCGAATTGCATGGCGGCAAAGCGTATGACAGCGCGTTCGGGCGGCGGATGACCGGGCAGGGCGTGTGGTCGGCGCTGATCCGGCGGCGGTTCGAAACTGCGGCGAAACGTTTCGGGCTTGTGGGCAAAGGCGCGGCGCTGCGCACCGATCTGTTCCGGGTTCCCGCGCGGTGTGGCGATCAGCTCCCGCTGTTCTAGGGGTTTGCGCAGCCCATCGCGGCCCTCCCGAAGGTGGGAGGACCTCTCTGGCCCGCCCTGCACCCCTTGTCCTGGCGCTTGGGTCAGGGCTAGGTCTTTGGTCATGAACGCTGGTGCCGCCCGACCGGGCCCCGACCTTTCGCTTGAAGTCGCGCTTTTGCGCGCCGATCCCGCCTGCGACCCGATCTGCGGCATTGATGAGGCCGGGCGCGGGCCATGGGCCGGGCCGGTTTGCGCCGCGGCAGTGATCCTGAACCCAGCCTCAATCCCCGATGGGATCAACGATTCCAAGCGCTTATCGGCCAAACGACGTGATGCGATCTTTGCGCAGATCATAGAAACCGCTGAGGTTGGCATCGGCCTGGCCGAGGCCGCGGAGATCGACGCCATCGGCATTCTGCCCGCCAATGATCTGGCCATGGCCCGCGCGCTGGCCGCCCTGCCGCGCCGCCCCGGCCACGCGCTGATCGACGGCAACCGCGTGCCGCCTGACTTTGCGATCCGCGCCACCGCGATCATCAAAGGCGACGGGAAATCGCTGTCGGTCGCGGCGGCGTCGATCATTGCAAAGGTGACCCGCGACCGGATCATGACGGCTTTGGCCGCGGCCCATCCCGGCTACGGGTGGGACAGCAACATGGGCTATGGCGTGCCTGCCCATGCCCGCGGACTCAAGGACTGGGGGGTAACACCACATCATAGGCGAACCTTCGCCCCCATACGCAAGATGTTGGGTGAGGACATCTAAATAACCCCCTGATTCACAATGGGAATTGACGCCGAATCACTGGCGCCGCATTTTGACCTCAAGAAAAACGAATCACCTTGAGGCGGAGGCGGACATGGCGTCGGACACGAGCAAGCGCGTGGCGGAAGCGGCAGGAGGGGCGATTGCCCGCAAGACCGGGACCCCGGTGCGGCGCGTCAGCGCCAAGACTGCGGCGGCCGCCGAGGCTGCTTTGGCACGCGCAACCCAGCGTCTGCCGCTTGACACCATCATCGCCGGGGATTGCGTTTCGGCGATGAACGCGCTGCCCGAAGCCTCAGTGGATCTGATTTTCGCCGATCCGCCTTACAACCTGCAGCTCAAGGGTGATCTGCACCGGCCTGACAATTCCAAAGTTGACGCGGTGGACGACGCTTGGGACCGCTTTGACAGCTTTGCGACCTATGACCGGTTCACCCGCGAATGGCTGGCCGCCGCGCGCCGGGTGCTTAAGCCCAACGGCGCGATCTGGGTGATTGGCAGCTATCACAACATCTTCCGGGTTGGCGCGTCCTTGCAGGATCAAGGCTATTGGATCTTGAACGACGTGGTGTGGCGCAAATCCAACCCGATGCCGAATTTTCGCGGCAAGCGCCTGACCAACGCCCATGAAACCATGATCTGGGCCGCGCGCGACGAGGCTGGCAAATACACCTTTAACTATGAGGCCATGAAGGCGCTGAACGAAGGTCTTCAGATGCGCTCGGACTGGGTGATGCCGATCTGCTCAGGGCACGAACGCATCAAGGGCGAGGATGGTGCCAAGGCCCATCCGACCCAGAAACCCGAGTCATTGCTGCACCGGATCATCGTCGGCTGCACCAAACCCGGCGACGTGGTGCTGGACCCGTTCTTCGGCACGGGCACCACGGGCGCCGTGGCAAAGCGCCTCGGCCGCCGCTGGATCGGGATTGAGCGTGAGGCGAAATACCGCGACGTCGCCGCCCGCCGCATCGCCGCCGTGCGCAAACATGACGCCGCGGATCTGGAAGTCACTCGCGCCAAACGCTCTGAGCCGCGCGTGCCGTTCGGCCAGTTGGTGGAACGGGGCATGCTGAAGATCGGCGAGACGCTGACATCCCCGAACGGGCGCTTCGCCGCCAAGGTGCGCGCCGACGGCACCCTGATTGCCCATGACCAGCGCGGATCGATCCACCAGGTCGGCGCCGCCTTGGAGGGCGCGCCGTCTTGCAATGGTTGGACCTATTGGCACATGACGCGTGACGGCAAGACAGTGCCGATCGACATGCTGCGCGCGGTGATCCGGGCGGAGATGGCGGCGCAGTAAATCTGCGTTAAAATCACGACGAAGGGCTTTGAAATCCGCACAGATCAGGTGATGATCCGTGCGGATTTTCGGTTAAAAGACAAGGATGCATCTTGTGGGATTCGGTGAAGCGATAAAAAGCTGTTTCAATAAATACGCCACATTTTCTGGCCGTGCGCCGCGGTCTGAATATTGGTATTTCACGCTGTTTTTGATTCTTGCACAGATCGCGCTTCAGTTTGTCGGTGCCGCGATATTTGATGTCAACGGCGCGGTTTACATCTTACTCAGCTTGATCTTCAGCCTTGGCACGTTGCTGCCGACGTTTTCGGTCGCGGTCCGGCGTTTGCATGACATCGGGCGCACGGGCTGGTGGGTGTGGATTTCTCTGGTCCCGCTGATCGGCATGATCGTGATGCTTATTTTTACCTGCATCAGATCCCAGCCCGGTGGGAACCGCTTTGGGCCCAACCCGTTGACTGGAGACGAGGATATCGCAAAGGTTTTCGCCTGACCTGGATACTTTACACGTTATGACTGTTGGGCGGCGACGCTCGTCTGGCCTGAATTTTGCCTGCTCGGCATCGTTTCTTTGAAAAAGTATTAAAGTCTGATGTCGCACACCCGAGATGCATCCGGAGGCGCGCGCGAACCGCGCTATGCTTTCGGTTGTGTCATCTAGGGTGGTGAGACTCATGCAGCTGCAGTGACCCCGATTTTTTTGAGGAGATATCCCACGGGGTTGTGATAAAGCGGCTTTTTCAGGAGACGCGCAATGATGATTGGGAAAAGCGTTCGAAGCGTCATATTTAAATACTTTGTGTTGCGTGGCCGTGCTGGCCGATCTGAGTTTTGGTGGTGGGTGCTTGCATACCTTACGACCGTCATAGTGGCCGGACGGATCGATCTTCAATTCGATGGCGTTCTTTTTGGCGGGACTGAGGGGCTGCCACCCTTTCCCATCACGACCTTCGTGCTGATTGCGCTGCTGCCCGCCCACATCGCGGTGTCGGCGCGGCGGCTGCATGATGCGGGGCGGTCCGCCTGGTGGTTGGCGCTGGGGATCGTGCCGGTGCTTGGTTGGATGATCCTGCTTTGGTATTTCGTCAAACCCAGTGTGGAGGCCGTGAACCGCCATGGTCGCCCGCCCCCCGGCATCACCTATTTCTGACGCTTCGGTGCGCATGTTGCGCCCAGCGCCAGATCAAGGGCCTTGCGCATGGCGGTGGGCAGGGCGTTGGCCTGGGCCTCAGCGTCCGGGTGGAATTGGCCGGAGCGCGGAACCGCGTTGCCGCCGACGATGGCGGCGCGGACCTCCAGCTCCAGTGCGAAATGGGTGAAGACGTGGCGCGCGGTTCCGACATTGCGCCAGTTGGCGGGGCAGGGCGTGGCGGCGGCGATGGCGGCGGGGGTGGGGCCGTCCTCAGACCATTCGGGGCCGGGCAGGCCCAGCATTCCGCCCAAAAGGCCGCGATCGGGGCGGCGCTCCAACACCACCGCACCGTCGTCGCGCAACAGGACAAAGGCGACGCCGTGGCGGGTGGGTTTGGGCTTTTTCGGCGCCTTTTTGGGCAGATCCGCGGCGATGCCGGACGCGCGCGCGGCGCAGCCATGAGACAGCGGGCAGATCGCGCAGGCCGGGTTGCGCGGTGTGCAGATCGTGGCACCCAGATCCATCATCGCCTGCGCGTGGCAACCGGGGCGCAACTGCGGCGTCAGCGTCGCCGCGATGGCGTAAAGCGCGGGTTTGGCGGCCGGAAGCGGCGTCTCAACAGCAGCGAGGCGCGCGGTCACACGTTCAATGTTTCCGTCCACCACCACGGCGGGCCGGTCGAACGCGATGGCTGCGACGGCGGCGGCGGTGTAGGGGCCGATGCCGGGCAGGGTGCGCAGGGTGTCCTCGGCGTCCGGGAACACGCCGCCATGATCGGTGGTCACCGCGCGGGCGCATTTCAGCAGATTGCGCGCGCGGGCATAATACCCAAGCCCCGCCCAGGCGGCCATCACGTCGGCGTCTTCGGCACCCGCCAGCGCGGCGACGTCGGGCCATGTGGAGGTGAAGCGTTGAAAGTAGGGGCCTGCGGCGGCGGTGGTGGTCTGCTGAAGCATGATTTCAGACAGCCACACGCGGTAAGGATCAGGGCGCACGCCCGCGGCCAGCGCCGCCGGGCCGATGCGCCAGGGCAGATCACGCGCGAAGCGATCGTACCAGGCCAGCAACGCTGATGACAGCGCTTCGGGCGCGGCTTCGTCTTGCGTCAGGGCGCTGGACATGGTTGCTCCTTACCAAGGGCGTTGGCGCTGCAATGCCTTGAGCGTGCCTCGGTGGTGCCGCAATGAAACGGCAGACCGGACAGGGCAGGGCGGGCGTTGATGGTGCACAGGGGGCGATACGCGATCATGACCGCGCAAGATGGCCCTACGGGTGCAAAGCGCAAGGGAGGATCGGGCGGCGTGCGCAAAAGCGTGCGTCCCGCGGCCCCGCGCGTGCCGGGCAAAGTGGCCGTCGCCAAAGCGGCCACCGCCAAAGCGCCCACCCAAGACCCAGCCAAGGCCGCGCCGCGCAAGGCCCGTGGGTTTTTGCATGCTGCGGCGCTGTCCTCGGACCATGTGCGGGGCGCGTTTTCCCGCCGCGGTTTTGCCGAATCCCGCGTTCTGACCGAATGGGATGCCATCGTCGGCGAGGCGCTGGCCCCCATGTGCCGTCCGGTCAAGGTCAGCTATTCGGCGGGCGGCTTTGGTGCCACGCTGATCGCCATGACCGACGGCGCGCGCGCGCCTGAGGTCGAGATGCTCGGCCCCCGGATCATTGAGCGGGTGAACGCGTTTTACGGCTATCGCGCGATTTCCCGGTTCAAGGTGGTGCAGACAGCTGCGGGCATGGGCGCGGGGGGATTTGCCGAGCCCTCACGCGGTTTTGACCGAAGCGGAGCTCCCAAACCCATCCCGCGTGCCGTATCTGAGGACGAGGCGCGAGCCATCGCCAGCGCTGTTCTGGGGGTTGAGAGCGACGCGCTGCGTGGCGCGCTTGACCGACTGGGACGCAACATCATCAGCCGTGGCAACGCGGTCACCCGAAAGGACCCTTCATGACGATTCTGACGCAATTCACCCGCCGCGCCGCGCTGTCCCTGATTGGCGCCGCTGGCGCTGGTCTGGCGCTGCCAGGTGCCGCGCGCGCCGAAGGGCTGCTTTTGGGCGAGCAGGTGCAGGGCGATGCCGCCGCGCAGGTGACGGTGATCGAATACGCGTCGCTGACCTGCCCCCATTGCGCGACATTCCACACCACGGTCTATCCTGAGCTGAAGGCCAATTACATCGACACCGGCAAGATCAAACTGGTGATGCGAGAGGTGTATTTTGACCGGCTTGGCCTTTGGGGCGGCATGGTGGCGCGCTGCGACGGGGGAAGCCGGTATTGGGGCTTCATCGACCATATGCTGCGCACCCAATCAGACTGGACCCAGTCCGACGATGCCATGGCCGCGTTCAAGAAAATCGGCCGCATCGGTGGGCTGACCGACGACAAGGTCGAGGCATGCCTGAACGACCAGGACGGCGCCAAGGCGCTGGTTGAGCAGTATCAGGAATACCGCAAAGACCCGCGCCTGACCGGCACCCCGACCCTGATCGTCGGCGACGAAAAGGTTGAGAACCCGACCTATGAGCGGCTTGCTGCCGCGATCGACGCGCTGCTGTGACCGGCGGCCTGCGAGGGGAAAGGGGCCCGCGGGCCCCTCTCCCCTCGCGCTCCCCTCTCCGCGCCGCCGGGCGTTGCGCGGTTTGGCGGTGGGTTGCGCAGTATCTGGTGGCGGTGCCTTTGCGGGGCCCCATATCCGGCGCGCTCGCTTGACTTTGGCCCGCTGAGGGCAAACCATTCCCGGCCAAGTTTCCCCACCTTCGGATCATGTTGCCAGATGCAGTTCGTCAAGCTTCGCCTTCAGGGGTTCAAAAGCTTTGTTGACCCGACCGAAATGGTCATCGCGCCGGGGCTGACTGGCGTGGTCGGGCCCAATGGCTGCGGCAAGTCCAACCTGCTCGAAGCGTTGCGCTGGGTGATGGGGGAAAATTCAGCCAAGGCCATGCGCGGCGCAGGGATGGAGGACGTGATCTTCGCCGGGGCCTCATCACGCCCGGCCAAGCGGTTTGCCGAGGTGGCGCTGCATCTGGATGATGAGGACCACCGCGCCCCCGCCGCCTTTCCGGCCTCCGAGTCCATTGAGATCATCCGCCGGATCACCCGTGACAGCGGCTCGGCGTACCGCGCCAACGGGCGCGAGGTGCGCGCGCGCGACGTGCGGATGCTGTTCGCAGATGCCGCCACCGGCGCCCATTCGCCCGCCTTGGTGCGCCAAGGCATGATTTCAGAGCTGGTGAACGCCCGCCCCAAGGCAAGGCGCGCAATTTTGGAGGAAGCCGCAGGGATCGGCGGCCTGTATCAACGCCGCCATGAGGCGGAGCTGAAGCTGTCCCAGGCGGCGCAGAACCTTGAGCGGGTCACGGATGTGGTCGATCAGCTGACCGGGCAGATCGGCGCGCTGGTCCGCCAAGCCCGTCAGGCCGCGAAATACCGTGATATCGCCGCCGACCTGCGCCGGGCTGAGGGCGCGCTGCTGTGGCTGCGCTGGCGCGATGCTGCGGCTGAGGCGGGGCGCGCCGATGACGCGCTGTCCGCCGCCGCGCAGGCCGCGCAGGCCGCACAGGCTGACGTGATCGCGGGTGTCGCCGCCCGCGCGGCCATTGAAACGGCGCTGCCGCCACTGCGCGACGAAGACAACATCGCCCGCGCCGTGATCCAGCGCCTGCTGGTGGATCGGGAGCGGATTGAGGACCGCGACCGTCAGGCCCGCGCCGATGTCGCGCGGCTGGAGGGGCGGATCCGCCAACTGGGCAAGGATCTTGACCGCGAAGCCGCGCTGAACCGCGATGCAGATGAGATGATGGCGCGCCTTGAATGGGAAGAAACCCAGCTGCAGGGTGCCCATGCTGGCCATGACGCGCGCCGCGCCTTGGCTGAGGACGCGGCCCGCACCGCCGCCACTGGGTTGCAGGGGCGCGAGGAAATGCTGGACCGCCTGACCAGTGATGCCGCCCGCCTGCAGGCCCGCCATCAATCGGTCGCCCGCTATCTGGCTGAGACTGAGACCGCATCCAAGCGCGCTGAGGCTGAAAGCGCGCGCGCCGCTGACGGCGTGGAAAAGCTGGCCGTGGAAATCAAAGGTGCCGATGCGCGTCTGTCGGCTGCCAAGGACGCCGCCCACGATGCTGAGGTTGAAAGCACCCGCGCTGAGGCCGCGCTGATCACCGCCGAAGACGCCCGCTCCACCGCCCAGGGCACAGAAGCTGAGACCCGCGCCGCGCGCTCCGCCGCTGAGGGCGAGGCCAGCGCGCTGAGGGCTGAGACCGGCGCGTTGCGCAAATTGCTCGACCGGGGCCAGGGCGCGGTGGTTCAGATGCTGGATCAGGTGCGCGCCGATCCTGGGTGGGAGGCGGCTTTGGGCGCCGCCCTTGGTGATGACTTGCGCGCCCGGGCGCTGGGGCCAAACGAAGCCGGGGCCACGGGTTGGGCGTTGCTGGCCGACCTGCCCGATGTGCCGGTCTGGCCCGAAGGCGCGGCCCCGTTGTCGCCCCATGTCACCGCGCCCGCAGCCCTGTCGCGGCGGCTTGCGCATGTCGGCGTGGCGGCGCGCGCTGCCGGATCGGCGCTGCAACCGGCGCTGGCGCCGGGCCAGCGGCTGGTGAGCCGTGAGGGCGATCTGTGGCGCTGGGATGGCTACCGCGTTGCCGCTGAGGATGCGCCGTCGGCCGCCGCGCTCAGGCTGCAACAGCGCAACCGGCTTGATGCGCTGTCGGCGCAGTTTGACCTTGCCGAAGGGGCAGCGAAAGCGGCGTCCGCGGCCCATGACATTGCCCGCAAGACCCTGACCGACGCGACCGACACTGACGCGCGCGCCCGCGCTGCCCGCCGCGCCGGCGACCAGCGCCAGACCGAAACCCAGCGGGCGCTGAACCGGGCTGAGGCTGATCTTGACCTCGCGCGTGGGCGGATCGATGCCCTGCGCCATGCGCTGTCGGCGCGGCGCGACGAAGCCTTGGCCGCCCGCGCGCAACTGACTGAGGCGCAGGCGGCAGCGGGCGGGCTTGAAGATCTGGGCGCCGCCCGGGCCGGGGTCGAAGACGCCCGCGGTGCCTTGGCCGACGCGCGCCAGGCGCTGATGTCCGCGCGCAGCCGCGCCGATGACACAAGGCGTGAGGGCGAGGCACGCCAGAAGCGCCTGTCAGACATCACCAAGGACCGCGAGGGCTGGGCCAAACGGCTCATGTCTGCGGGCGCGCGGCTGTCGGACCTGCAAAACCGCCTGCAACGCACTGAGAATGACCTGATCACCGCCCGTGAGGCGCCCGAAACCCTGACCCGCGAGCGCAACGACTTGATCGGGCGCATCGCGGTGGCCGAAATTCGCGCCAAAGCCTCAGGTCACGCGCTGACCGCGGCTGAGACTGGCTTGCGCGCCGCGGAGCATGCCGAACGCGGTGCCGAACGCCTCGCCGCCGACCGGCGCGAGGCCCGCGCGCGCGCCGAGGCGCTGGCTGAGGCCGCCCGCGCCCGCGCCACTGAGGCCGCCACCCGCGTTGAGGACGACACCGGGCAGACCCCCACCGATCTGGGCGCGGCGCTGGGCCTCGACCCCGCCACCGCACCGGGGCTGCACGACACCGAGGCGCGGATCATCGACCTGCGCCGCCAGCGCGACGCGCTCGGCGCCGTCAACCTGCGTGCTGAGGAGGATGAGGCGGAGGTGAGCACGGAGCGCGACGCGCTGGTCGCGGAAAAGGCCGATCTTGAAGAGGCGATTGCCAAGCTGCGCCGCGCCATCGCTGAATTGAACTCCGAAGGCCGCGCGCGCCTGCTGGCCGCGTTCAAACAGGTCAACGCCAGCTTCGGCACCCTTTTCGCCCATCTGTTCGGTGGCGGTGAGGCGAGCCTCGCGCTGATCGAAAGCGACGATCCGCTGGATGCAGGGCTGGAAATCATGGCCATGCCGCCGGGCAAACGCCTGAGCACGCTGTCGCTGATGTCGGGCGGTGAACAGACCCTGACCGCGCTGTCGCTGATCTTTGCGGTGTTTCTTGCCAACCCCGCCCCGATCTGCGTGTTGGATGAGGTGGACGCGCCCTTGGACGACGCCAATGTCACCCGGTTCTGCGATCTGCTTGATGAAATGACCCGCCGCACCAAAACCCGGTTCCTGATCATCACCCACCACGCCTTGACCATGAGCCGCATGGACCGCCTGTTCGGCGTCACCATGGCAGAACAAGGCGTGAGCCAGCTGGTTTCAGTCGATCTGAGCCGCGCCGCGGAGATGGCCGAAGGCTGACCCCCATTCAACGGGCTGGGACGCTGCGTCGTGGGCTGAAAGGGGCTGCTAACTTTTAGGATGAACTTACTTGTCAGTGGCTTAGGCGAATGTGTGCAAGGTTTCGGTTCCTATTCCCAGCGTAGACCGAAAGGCTGGGGGCAGGCCCTGCCCTTCTGTGGGCTGTTAGAATTTATCGCGCCCACGCTCCCCCTCGTTCTAAAGTAGGATGCAGATCGCCCGTCCTTGGACGACATGGCGGACCCGGTGTTGCGCCAAATCATTGCGTTCAACATCGCGCGTGCTCTCTCGTGGAAGATGCTGCGCGTGGTGGCCCATGTCGCTGGCGATCTGCCATGCTCGCTGAGCGGGCCAGTCACCCCTTCTGAGATCGCGGCGGTGCCCCCCAGATCCACGCAAGGAGCCGCATGGCGCAAGCCAACGAAATTGACCGGGTGATGGCCTCGCTCCACCTGACCGGCAAAGGAGCAGTGCCAAAGCACCTGCCAGGCGGGCTTGCAATCGCGCGGCGTTCGCGCGGAAGATGGCCCCGTTCAGCACCGAAGGGCACCATGGAATTGACCGACCCGCACGCCTTGCCCCGCCGCGCCGCCGCGGCCCTGATCCCCCGCGCCGCCGCGGCCTTGATCCCCCGCGCCGCCGCGGCCTTGATCCGGTGACGCCGCTCAGGATCGACAATCGGGCGGCGCGGGGGCTGTGGCTGGCGTCACAAGGGCTGGGGCGGGCACCGACCGGGCCGCTCAACGTGGCGGAGATTATCCGGCGGCTGGGCTTTGTGCAGCTCGATTCAATCCAAGTGGTGGCCCGCGCGCACCATCACATCATCTGGAGCCGC
Organism: Paracoccaceae bacterium; assembly: GCA_047610385.1. Lineage (GTDB taxonomy): Bacteria > Pseudomonadota > Alphaproteobacteria > Rhodobacterales > Rhodobacteraceae > JBOCEF01. The sequence continues at coordinate 180,272 of JBLGAC010000003.1, forward strand.
AATCAGAATTACCGCGAATCGATGTTCGATAAAACCCTGACCGATGATCGCGCGGTGTTCGAACATTTCACCCATGACGCGTCGGTCATCCCGATGGAGTTCCTGCCCATGTGGCGCCGCCAGTTCCGCCGCAAGCGCGAACAGATGGGCCGTGCGGGCTGGTTCAAAGGCCTGCCCGATCAGGCGGGACGCGACGCCGTCAAAGCCCGCATCGCCGCTGAGGGAGCGCTGTCGACCCACGCCTTTGACACCAAGCTTGAGGGGCCAAAAAAGATGTGGTCGCGCCCGCCCCACAAGCTGGCGTTGGATTACATGTGGTATTGCGGCGATCTGGCCACCTGCCACAGGGTCAATTTCACCAAGTATTACGATCTGGCCGAACGGGTGTTCCCGGGCCATCTGCGCGCCGCCCGCATGCCCGATCAGGACCAGATCGACTGGCTGTGCCACGCAGCCCTCGACCGCATGGGGTTTGGCTTGCTTAACGAGGTGCAAAAATTCTGGGACGCGGTGGATGCAGCCGAGGTCCGCGCCTGGGCAGACGCAGCCCCCCTGCAAGATGTCGAGGTTGAAACCGCCGACGGACGTTGGGTGAAGGGCGTCGCGCCCGCTGACATTGAGGACCGGCTTGCCGCGCTGAAGCCGCCGACCACGCGGCTGCGCATTCTGAACCCGTTCGACCCGGTGATCCGCGACCGCACCCGCCTGAACCGCCTGTTCGGGTTCGACTACAGGGTGGAAATGTTCGTGCCCGCCGCCAAGCGGATTTGGGGATATTATGTGTTCCCGATTCTTGAAGGATCCCGGTTTATTGGCCGGATTGAGCTGAAGGCGGATCGGCGCAATTCGGTCCTAAACGTCCTAAATTTTTGGCCTGAGGCTGGGGCGCGCTGGACCCCGGCCCGACATGAAAAACTAACTGCAGAGATTGAGCGCATGGCGCGGTTCGTCGGTGCGGGCAAGATTGCGCGGGAAGACTGACGAAGCGCTCGCGGATGAAATGCGGGCGATCAAAGCTGCCGCGCCATTCGCCTGGTTGCCCGAGCGTTGGTCACCGCAGCAGATATCCTGCCGCGCAACGCGGCGCGCTGAATATCGCCGCATAAAGTGGAGCAAGCATTCTTTGGCAAGCTCCACACGGTTCAGATGGCCAAGCAAAATTTTGGCCAGTTTCAGCCCAGATCTGACCTTGGAGATCACCGCAGCCAACGTCCACTTTGGCAAGGCGTGGCAGAAGCCCACCAAAGCTCATCATTTATGGCAGCGTGCCTAGGCAATATTTGGCGCAGAGCCAAATTACATCCCGATCACATATCGTGGCCACAGCTCAACCACGTCAAAAATGCTTTGGTTGATGCTTTGCTGGCCGACGCAGGAGACGTCGTTGCACTATAGGCGGTCCCGAAATTCACCGCCCCGTCTGGCCAACGCACAAGAGAACCTTCATCGACCAGCGCTTCGGTGATCGACCGCCAACCCAAAACCAGGCCCCGCCCGTCAAGCGCTGCCTGAACGGCTTGGATGTAATTGTTGAATATCGGCCCCGAACTGGTGGGTCGCCTCAGACCAGTCCGTTTCAGATAATCGCTCCAGCCAGCCCAATGATGTGTTTCGGGCGCGCGCACATGAATTAGCGGTGCTCCTTCCAGACCTCGCCCCTCCTTCAACAGCCGATCAATTACGGCAGGGCGGCCGACAGGGCATACAATTTCATCAAATAGCTTCACCGTTTCGCCATCGCCCCAACCGCCAATCCCATAGCGCAGCGCCAGATCGACACCGGGTGAAATGCTGGGCGTGTCCGTCGGTGTGGTCTGAACATTAACCATGATGTCAGGATGTTTATTATAAAAGTCAGGAAGTCGTGGCATTAACCAATATGTAGCCATCCCGATCGTGCATGATACTGTCAGGCTTTGGTTCTGCGCATCTGCTTCGCTGCGAAGTTCTTCGATGGTGGCGGCAATCATCTCTAATCCCTCGCAGGTGGCCCGTGCAAGAAAGTGACCCTGAGCGGTCAATCGTGCTGGTTTGCGGCTGCGATCCATCAGTGTCACACCGATATGATCCTCAAGTGCGCGCAGGGCTTGCGTCACGGCGGGCTGGGTGACGTTAAGCGCTGAAGCGGCCTCACGCATGGTGCCCAGCCGCGCCACGGCTTCAAAAGTCACGAGCATACGCAGAGGCGGCAAGCGGATCATAACTTAACCCATGGTTTAATTTGACGTTGGATTATTCCGTGTTTTTTTTGCAGAAAACAAGGGAGATATTACTCAAAGAAACGCTCTGGACAAAAAGATTTGGAGGTGCGCCATGAATGTCATACAAATTGTGGATACAGATGTTTGCATTGGGGACATGGGCCTTCACATGCAGCTTCCTGATGGCAATTTTTCCTATTTTAACTACTATTGGTTGCGCGACAACTGCCCCACATCCTTTGATCCCACCACGCGTGAACGCTGCTTTGACATTTTCCACCTGCCTCAGGCGCCACAGGCCGAAACAGCGGTGCTGGAGGATGGTGCCCTGATCATCGGTTGGGCCGGTGAAAATCACGTCTCCCGCATTCCTGTTGAAATGCTGATGGCGTTTACGAATGGGCAAAGGCGCCCTGATCCAGCTGATCTGCCACGCGTCGCATGGTTCAGCGACCATTTCTCCGACGTGCCCCGTTTCTCGCAGCCTGAACTGCTCGCAGATCCGTGCAAGGTCGCTGAATGGATTGAGGCGCTGTTGATTGAGGGGCTTGCGATCATTACTGACATGCCTGACAGCGACAAAGGATTGACTGACCTTGCCAAATTAATTGGGCATATTCGCCCGACATTTTTCGGCGAGTATTTTGATGTCCGCACGCATATCAACCCGACCAACACTGCCTTCACTGCAGGCGCGTTGGAGCTTCATACCGATGTACCTGCAGAAGAATTTGCACCAGGTATTCAGTTTCTCCATTGTCGGGCCAACACCGTGCGGGGCGGACAAAGCGTTTATGCCGACGGCGTGGCTGTTGCCAATGATTTTCGCAAGATTGACCCTGAAGGATTTCGCCTGCTATCCGAAATAGATGTGCCATTTTATTGTGAACACGACACTTATGACATGCGGGCACGTCAAAAGGTGATTGAATTAGATGAAAATGGCGATGTATCTGGCCTGACAATCAGTCAGCATATGCTGGATATTTCAGATCTTTCGCAAAAAGTGCTTGATGATTATTATCCTGCATTCTGTCGTTTTGGAAAAATGCTTCAGGATGACAGATATGTCATGAAGTTCCTGATGAAAGGTGGTGAGTGTATGACATTTGACAACCACCGCATCGTACATGGTCGAGAGGCTTACACTGCCAGCAGCGGTGAGAGGTATTTGCGCGGCACCTATACAGATCGCGCTGAGATGCGTTCAACCTACCGCGCACTTGTCAGCAGTGGGCGGTTCAAGGCATGAACAATCAGGTCCGCCGCCGAATCGAGCCCCCCAATATTTCTGCGTTGCGACAAGACATGGCGGCGGCCTTCCGGCTTTGCCACCGCTTTGGATGGAGCGAGTCAGTTGGCAACCATTTTAGCGCCGCAGTTTCAGATGACGGCCGCCAGTTTATTTTAAATCCGCGCTGGCAACATTTCGCCACGATCCGCGCAAGCGACTTGTTACTACTTGATGCCGATGACCCCAATGTCATGACACGCCCCAACCCTCCCGATGCGTCTGCATGGGCGATACATGGGGCAATGCACCGGTTGCTTCCAGAGGCGCGAGTGATACTGCATTGCCATTCGCCTTATGCCGTCGCGCTGTCCTGCCTGAAGGATCCAACCCTCTTGCCGCTCGACAATAACACCGCTCGGTTTTTTGGCCGTACGGGCTATGACTTCCATTTTGGCGGCATCGCTGACAGCGAAGACGAAGGTCAGCGTTTGGCAGAAGCTATCAAAGGTAAGTCAGTGCTGATCATGGGCAACCACGGCGTCAGCATTTCTGGTAAAACCGTGGCTGATGCTTTTGAGGATTTGTATTTCTTCGAAAAGGCCGCGAAAACTTTGATGTTGGCGCATTCAAGTGGAAAGCCTTTGGCGGTTTTATCGGATGAAGTGGCGCAGGAAGCGGCGAATGGCTGGGCTGCTTATAGTGGCATGGCTGGGCGTCATTTCGCGTATCTCAAGTCATTGTTGGATGCTGAGGACCCTACTTGGCGTGATTGAAGATCACTCAGCTTCAAGTGAAATTCAGGTGGTACACTTTATAGGTCAATCAGAAAATTGGATATGAACTTAATAATTGTTTATAAATGATATCATCATAATCCAATTTTTAGGGTATTTGCTATAATTTTAGAAATACTTTTGTCAATTTGATACTATAATTATTGGCAGGGCAATTGCCATAACAGGCCTCCGCACTGCAAGATGAATTTTCGTAACAATGATCCATTGATATGTGAGTGGTGTAAGGGAGTTAGGTTACTGTTTCTGGGCTAAAAATTCCACATAGCACAGCGCTGACCAATGTCCGCATCAGCCAGATAGCTGTTATTTGAGCTGTTGCTCAGTTCTTCCGCGTGTCGGAGGGTCATGCGCAGTGCAACGAACGGCTGCGGCGCGCCCGGTGCGGTCATTGTGTGCGCCATGGAAAGTTGGGCCTGTCCCGGTTTGGCTCCATTAAACCTGCAGCCGCTCAGATCCGGTGTATCAGCTTCAAGTTATTATCCAAAGTTGGGCGCGACCGGCAACAAACGATGCCGATACTGATCACAAGTGCGATATATCCAATTTTTGCAATAAAAATATTAAATTTAATTAATTTTCTAATAATTTGATCATATCATAAATAACGTCTGTTATTAATGGAGGGGCTTTCCATTCTGGCATTCAATATAATAAATTATATTGATTATTTAAAATATTTTGCAAAATAATAATCTAATGCCATAATTTTTTGCCAGCTTTATCAGTGGCTTTTCACCCTTGATCACGACAGCAGCCACCTTCGCCTTGAATGCCGAACTGTGGTACTAACGTGTTCGCCTCATCGCTCGTGGCAATCATGCTGCCGCGGCGCGGTAAATTCATGGAGCTTGGTTGTTCAGATGTCGCGAACCACCTCTTTATGTCGGCGGCAGCCTGGAACTTTCATCCCGTCCTGATCGCCGGTTTTCTTCACCGCAAGATCGAACTCCGTTGCAGTCACGTTGCTGACCCGCGCCACGGCGGCGCCGACCTCAGGGCCGCGATCATAATCGGGTTCACAAAGCCTGCCCCAAAGCTGATCGTGGTCGCTTCGCTGGTGACCGAGGCGAAGCCGGTTGTCGCCATGCGCGTCGCTTGGGACGTCTCGAATTCCTGCGTGTGGATTGTGCCAGCGACGCAGAGCCCTGTGGTGCCGACTGATCCGCGGGCTGGCCGTGTCGGTTCGGTTGTGGGATGCCAGCGACGCGACCACAAAAGGCGGCACCGAACGCGACATCGGTCAGATTGCCGTTGATTTTGCTGGCTGAGGACCTGGCCTGCCAATCCATTTCCGAAAGGCTGCCTGAGCCTTGTTCAATCGCGAACCAGCCAACACCCTCAGACGCATGATAGCGGTTGTCGGCCGGTTCTTTTTGCATGGTCAGCTGGAAGCTGTTTGCATCCGGGGTGCGTCGGCACGAGATGGTGAAATCGATCCTGGCATGGGTCTGAACCTGACAAAAGATCGACGGCGCGGCGGCGAAATCGTTGGCGAAGGTGACATCCTCAAAATCATTGACGAAAATTTATTGGTGCTTATCTCTCCGACTTGGATGATCATGCCGTCTTCAAGCGTGTGCATGCCTTTTTCCAGCACCAGAAGGGTGAAAGTTGCAGCGGCATGGTCGGTGATGTTGGGGATCTGCAGGCCAGTTGCGGGGTCGTTAGCCCTCTTGGGTTCCTGCAGCATGATCTCAGCACCGGGTCCGGATACGTTGTGGAACCGGGTCGCGGGGGCGTTGGCCTCAATCAGGCTGGGCACCAGCGCGAACACCGCTGGGTCGATATCGTCGTTGGCAAGGGTCAGCGTCTGCCGCGACGTGCCCGCGGTCAGCTGCGCAACCTCGCCGATGGCACGCAGGGCAGGCACCGCGGTGATCGCGACGCTCGGGTCCACTTGGGCGATGGCGAACAGGGCCGTGTCGGCGCCCCGGGCGGAGCTTTGCAGCGCCCCACCTGACACGGTGTAGGTGAAGCTGTTGGCGCCGTTTTCGCCCTCGGCTAACACATCGAACGCGCCGTTCGGATCGTGGTCATCGCTGCCATCTGGGCCCAGCGTCAGCAGCGCGCCCGACGCTTCTGCGCCGCCATTCACCGCCACAACACTCAGCGCATCGCCGTCGGCATCCGCATCCGCGCCCGCGTCGTTGTCGGCCAGCCCCGAGCAGGAGATGGCAGTGTCCTCGTCTGTGGCCAGCGCGTTGCCTTGTGCGATGGGCGCGTTATTCTGAGGCGTCACAGTGACGGATATCATTTGGCCGCGCACAGGCGTGTTTTCATAGCTGCGCAGCTTGCCGTCAGACCCGCCAACCACCAGGCCAAGGTTGTCGTCGCCATCAAGGTCCACCAAGCTGGACGCGCCGCTGGTGCCCACATTGATGCCTGCGACCGTGGTCGCCGTGCGCGTCAGACGGATCAGATCCTCTCCGCTCGCGTCGGTGATTTTGATGGCCAGATCGCGGCTTTGGGTCGGCGCGTCGCTGCTGTTGACATAGGTCAGCGATTGGATCAGCGCCGCCGCAATCGCTGCGGTGTTGAAGGTCAGATCCGCGCCCGCATCCCCGCCCACCAGCGCGGCAATGGTGACACCGCCAAAGCTGACGACTGCGCCAGCAACCCCTATCTGATCAGCGCCCGCGCCGATGCTCAGCGCTGAGACCGTGTCTTCAGCCGGCGCGCCCCTGACCGTCAGATTGCTGCCATCAAAACTGCTAGTGGGACCGTTTAAGAAAGCGACATCCGCACCCAACAATTGCGGCGCGGCGTTGATGGTGTCCTCGTCAAAGCTGATGATTATCGCTTGGCGCAGCGTCAGGTCCTCAAGGCTGAAGAGCGTGCCGTCATCCGTGCCCACCGCCAGATCAAGATCGTCGTCACCGTCCAGGTCCACAAAGTTGGGGGTGCTGCGGCGCCCCATATCGATGGATTTCTACGGGTTGTCCGCGCCGGTCGGGGCATCAAAGGGCATCACCGTGCGGGCGTTCAGCAACGCGACCGTGCCGTCAGCCAACAGGCTGGTGGCCATCAGATACCCGCCACCGAAGCCATTGTCCGGATCGGTGATGCCGATTTTGGCATCATGCAATTGTGGCGTTGCATTGACGGCGTTCTCGGCAAAGCTGGGCCGTGTGGACAAAGGGGATTTCCATAGCGCTACCGCCTTGATTCAAGGTCAAAAATTGGAAGCCATCCTTGACCCGAGATCTGATTGACGACGCTGCATGGGCGCTGATTGCGCCGCTCCTGCCGCCTGAGCGGCGGCGCGCCTTTCTGTGCTCGATCGACAACCGCTGGGTGCTTGAAGGCATCCTGTGGATCGCCCGGGCCGGATCTCCCTGGCGCGACTTGCCCGAGCGTTTCAGCAAATGGAGCACGGGTAGGGCGCAGGTTCGCACGATGGCGGGGTCGTTGAGGAGATCATGGCGGCACGGCTGCACGCGGCACCGGGGTCAGAAACATGGTTTTTTTTGAATGCTTTAGGCCGATCCCATGGCGGGTTTTAGACCGAAATCCACATCGTGTCGGGCGCGAACCGATTGCCTCTTGGCTTGCACCTGACGCCCGGCCAAGCCACCGACATCGCCGCCGCGCCGGACCTGTTCGCGCTTGGCTCGGCCCGGCCGCGCAAACTTCTCAGCGACAAAGGATGCGGGCGCCGACGGCCTGCGCGCGCAGCTATACGTCCACGAAACGCACCCAATCAGTCCATAAAAATAAAGCCGTAAAACGCCCGGCATGCTGGACCGGCAACGCTATGCGCGCCGCAATTTCATCGAGCGAATGATGCGCTTTGTCCACACGGCCCAAGTCACGATGAGGCCGCTCAGAGTGACTTTGAAAATGATATTTTAGAAAACTAAGAAAATTATCAAAAAATGAACTAATATTTGGAGCGCTATAATCTAAATATACTTAGGATCATAAACATATAATCAAACAGTTTTCAAATAATTATTGTACAAAAATGCAAAGCTCAAATTTACCTCACCGTTTTGAAAAAATCTGAGGGTAACAGTTCTGCGATTTTCATCGTGACGGATGTTGGGCGACGTCCGCATCGATCTCATTGAGGGAGGGTTAGCTTGAGGATCGCGTTTCTCAGCCCGCATTTTTCAGATGGACGGTGCTTCGGTGGGCCTCTTGGGTGTGATAGTATCGTTGCATTAACGGGTTTAGCGGAGTTCGGCGGGGATTGGGCAGCGAACGCAGCGGGTAAAGCGCAATCTGCTACTCTCCGGCTCCCGTTCGACCGCTCGGTGAAACTTGCGCTCCGCGGTGCCTTGATCAGTTCTGGCGCTGGGTTGCGGCTGCACTGCGATCTGCGAATGGGCAGGCCACTGCCACGCAATAATTCGCAAAGTAAACGCCAATAGTGAGCGCGAGGTTTTTCTAAATAGCGCGCGAAATATAGCGGCATGAACGCATCCTTGATCAGCCAATTTTGGTCGCTGGAGGACGAAACCTGGCACCAAGCGGATCCATGCGGGCCGCAGCATGCAGGCGGATCTGCTTTAGGACGCGCCTGAAAAAAAGTGATTGTGCGTTTGCTGTGGATCAACGCCGGGCCGCGGATTGCCGTGACGGTGGCGGCGCGCCGCGGGATCGGCATTGTCCTGGCCTGTCCGCTGCCCGAGACGGGAACACTCGGCATTGGCGAGACCTGCTGTCGCTACTGCCAAAAGTTGAGCGATTGGATCGAATAAATCGTATATTTGATTTTTTTCTGCACAAAACTTATATAAAACTGGACGATTAACGCTTTTTTGCCTCTTTATGAATTAATAAGATGAAAATATAAAAAACTTTGTACCTGATATTACATAATTATGAATATTACTATAACATATAACCATGAAATATGCCAATTATATCGGAGACAGATTAAGTATGAAATTTCATAGTGGGATATTTGAAATATAATCCGAAATTAATAATTTGGATCATCGGCCTTTCTGCTGAATTTTCAGACAATAGTTTGATATTTAGCGGACCTGACCAAGTCTTGCCGCACAATTAATATGCAATTAAAACAACGTTTGCCTGATAAATCATCTCATGACCTGCAGTCAAACCATGAGATTTCAGTCGGGCGTCGGCGGGACGACCCCACCTGCAAACAGAACGCAGTCGCGCAAATTCTACAACTGACCCCCGCCAAAAATGAGGAGAACCACCTAACCTGCCGTGGCCGCAATAGACGTGTAGCGGGCACCATCAACCATTCCCACCCAACGCTGGCCGAACTGGTGCGCCAAAGCGCCTGCCAATGCCGCGACCGCGGCCCGGTCATGGTCTGCGATCTGAAACAACAGGGTTGGCAGGGGTCTGCCTTCGTGGACGCCCCGGGCCGCGATCACGGTGAAGGACGGAAAGCGGGCGCCGACAAGGGCCATTGCCGTGTCCTCCTGCGCCGGGGTGAATGGGTCGCCGTTGGGCGCGGCGAGGTAGAGGGTGTAAAGCGGCGCATCGGTCATGGGCATCATTGTTCCTCCGGCAGGCGGCGATGCGGACGTGAGTGGGTTATGTCCCATGGTAGATCGTGCAGCAGCGCCCCCGCCCAAGTGTCGGCCAAGATCGCCTCCTGCGCTTGGGGGCGCAGGGGGCTTGACCGCAGCTCGCCCAACGCGATCCGAGCAGGGTCTTCGATCGCGGTAGCCTCCTGATCGTCAGGGTTCAGATCGGCCAGCGCGACAGCAAGATGACGTGCGGTGCCGCTGTCGAGGCTGCGCTGCATGACGCGGCCGGCGGCGCGGAACGCCTCTCGTCGCAGTGCTTTGCGGAATGGCGTCGCGCCACAGGTGGTGCAACGGGGGGACATGCAGCCGGGTCTCTCCGCGGCTGGCCGGATCAGGCGGTGCAGCCAATGGGGGTTGTGGGCGGCTTCGGGACGGTTGCGGAACGGATCGATGGGCATGGCGCGTCTCCGACCAGAGGTGCAACGGCGCCCCGGCGGCGGGCCGGGGCGCCGGGATGTCAGCCGAGCAGCGGCTGTTCCCACGGCAGATCAGCGCGCCCCAGATGGCCGTGCCGCGCGGAGTCGCCGAAGATCGGGCGCGTCAGCCCCAGCCGCTCAATGATCGCGCGCGGGCGCATCATCTGCGCGATGTCCACGCCCAGCCCGTCATAGCACGCCGCCGGATCATCCCCGGTCCCGAACGTATCGAAATCGACCGCCACCGGCGCCGCTTGGCCGATGGCATAGGCCAGCCGCACCTCGCAGGCCCGCGCCCAGCCCCGCGCCACCACGTCACGCGCGAGCTGGCGCGCCGCATAGGCGCCTGAGCGGTCGAGCTTGGTGCCGTCCTTGCCCGAGAACGCCCCGCCACCGTGGCGCGCATAGCCGCCATAGGTGTCGGCGATGATCTTGCGCCCGGTCAGCCCGGCATCTGCCACCGGTCCGCCCTCATGAAACGTGCCGGCGGGGTTGATGAGAAGCCGCGTTTCGGGTGTCAGCAGCTGGGCCAACAGACCGCCCTGATCCGCCGCGGCGAACAGCGCGCTGCGCAGCAGGTCCCGGATTTCGCCAAGGCCGACATGGCCCGCGTGCTGGCACGATATGACCACGGTTTCCAATTCAACCGGCCGCTCATCTTCATAGCGCAGCGAGACCTGGGTCTTGGCGTCGGGGCCGCAGATGTCGGGGAATTGCCTGGTTTGCCAGTCGTGCAAATGGCCGCGGATTTCATTGGCCAGCGCGATCGGCGCGGGCATTAAATTCGCGGCCTCATCGCAGGCGAAGCCGAACATGATGCCCTGATCGCCGGCGCCGGTGTCCTCGCCGTCAACCCCGACGCCAATTTCCGAGGCTTGCAGCGAGATCTGTTCAATGACCCGCATCGTGTCCGGATCAAGGCCCCATTTGCCCCCCGCATGGCCAACATCCCGCAGCACGCCTCGGGCGATCTCGGGCGCATCGATCCGCGCATTGGCGGTGATTTCGCCCATCAGGCAGATCAAATCGCCCTTGATCGCGCATTCCACGGCAACGCGCGCCGCGGGATCCTGCGCAAGACAGGCGTCAAGGATCGCATCGGAAATCTGGTCAGCCATTTTGTCGGGATGGCCGCTGGACACGGCTTCGGACGAGAACGTCCCATGGGTCACGAGCATCGCTCGTTCCTTTCTCTCTTTAGTGCTTTCGGCGGGCTGCCGCGGCGCACAAGCTGAGATTCAAATGCCGTTGGGTAAAACGTAGGTGGATCGCGTCGTTGCCGCAAGATGCCTGCGATGCAATTTGATTGCGCGCGATTTGGAGGCTCAACGCAGCCCAGACGTCAGAACTAATTCGGGTGCCGTCCCACGCTGCACCCAGAGGAACGCATTCTGGTGGTAACGACGCGCCAGTTCTTCGGCGGAAATGCGCGAGATGCCCAAGGCCAGAACGCTCGGCTCCGGCGGCCAGGTCCCGTCGTGCCCAATGCCGCGCCCAGCGATATGAGCGATGCCAAGGGTGGCCAGATCGTGCACGAGACATCCCTGCGCGCGGGCGTTCGCGGCGTTGCCGGTTGGCTCACTAAGTGGGTTGAACGCGGTCAGGAAGGCAGCGGTTTCAACATGATGCGCATCAAGGCAAGCATCAATATCCGGGTCATGCAGATCGATCCGCAGCGTGACTTTTGGCGCTGCATCAACCCGATAATCGGTGTTGCGATATGCGGTGATGAGGTCGGAGTTTGGCAATAGTTTTGCCCCTTGAACAGTGAACTGAGGGAGCTCGAAGTCGTCCACTCGGCGCACTGAAGCCGAATGATGGATCGCCCCCGGATTGAAATTGCCGTGGTCTTTGAGGGATGCCTGATCGCGCTGCTCTAGCGCTTCCCATTGCAGACTCTGCGCCAACCGTCCAATTTTTCGTGCGTGTCGGCAAGGCTTCTGAACCAGTGGGCATTCAGGCGTTTGGCGCGAAAGTGGCCGCTCAGCGCTTCGTGAATTTGATAACATTGGTGTAAAAGCCGGCCACCGTAGTGGTCAGATAGTCCCGCCTCCGGCAGATTTTGTGGATCAGCGCCAGATCTTCGCACCTCTTTGAAATTCCAAATAGAAAAGAGATGAGCAATCTCAGAAAGTTATAAGATGTGACCTGCCCCATGGCGTCCCTCATTCATGACGAGAGTCTGCTGGTTTGATATTTGTCGGTTTTGGGTAGCGCAAGCGCGCCGGGTGCTGCGCCCTCAAATTGCGCAAGTGCCCGGCGCGCTTGCGCGGGTGTCTGGTTGCCAAGAGATGAATGTGGCCTGACGTTGTTGTAATCGTAGCGCCATAGGGCCAGCGTCTGGCGGGCTTCGGTGAGGCTGTCGAAGATCTCCTCGTTCAGGCATTCGTCACGCAGGCTGCCGTTGAAACGTTCGATCGATCCGTTCTGCTGTGACTTGCCTGGATCGATGTAGTGCCAAGCGATGCCAGTTTCGTCGGCCCATTTGAGGATCACTCTGCTGGTGAACTCGGTGCCATTATTGCTGACAATGCAGTCGGGCTTGCCGTAAATCGGGATCAGCGCCGTCAACTCCCGTGCCACCCTGGCGCCGGAGATGCTGGTATCGGCGACCAAGCAGAGGTTTTCGCGGGTGCAGTCATCGTTCACCGCCAGAATGCGGAACTTTCGCGACGCGCCGAAGGTGTCGGAAACAAAATCCAGCGACCAGCGAATTGTTGGCCGGATCGGAATTGGCATTGGTGTCCGCGTGCCGCGTGCGCGCTTTCATCCACGTCGCCGTCGCACGGACAGTCCTTCCTATTTGTAAAGGCGATAGAATTTCTTCTCGTTCATCAAGAACCCCTCTTGTTCAAGCATGATCCCGATCCGCCGATAGCCAAACCGACGGCGCTTGCCCGCTATCTCATGCATCTTCTTGCGGATATCCGCATGATCAGGGGGGCTCGCGCCGCACGGTCTTGGGATCGACACCAACCAGGTCGCAGACCCGGCGCTGCGAGATCTTGTGGTCCCGCATCGCCGTGATCACCACTTCCCGCCGCTGAGCTGATGTCGTCAGCGCTTTCCCAGCAGGTCTTTCAGCACCACAACGTCCAGCATCGTGTCCGCCACCAGCCGCTTGAGCTTCGCGTTCTCTTCCTCAAGCTGCTTCAGGCGACGGGCATCCGACACGTCCATCCCGCTTTACTTGGCCTTCAACTTGTAAAAACGCGCAGGACTGATGCCGTACTTGCGGCAAACCTCGGCCACAGTCAGCCCGGCTTCCTGCTCCTTGATCATCCCAATAATCTGCGTCTCGGTGAAACGGCTCTTTCGCATTCGTCTGCTCCTTCAGGGTTGGGCAGACTCTACATCAGACTGAGGGCGTTTTCGGGGGGCAGGTCATAGGCGTTCAGTTCATGATCTGATCCATCGATCCAGAGCATGGGCTTGTTTGAAGCACCGTCATCAATGATGTTGTGTTAGGTGCCGATGTCCGTCGCCTTGATCAGCCCGGCGAAGATCAGGTCGCCGCTTGCGGATGTCGGGAAATGCGCGGCCGAAAGCGTGCCGAAATGGTCGGAGCCGTTGAATTCCACGGCCGCAAACCTGTCTGGCGTCAGGTTCGTGAGATATGTCGGCGTGCCGGAGCCGGTCGCGATATCCCAGCTTGAAACGACATCGCCGTTGGCCAGTGCAAGATCATCGGCGTTCCGGTCGAGCAACGTGGCCGCGTGCGCAATGGCGGGAGCGGTGCAAAAAAACGCTGCCGCAGCAATTTTGAGAAAGGGCTTCACGAAGGTTTCCGTGAAATTCTGGCATCGAGCTTCAGTAAGCATAGGGTGAATCACGCGTTCAGGATGGTCACGCTGAATGGCTGTCAGCCAGCCTTGCGCAGATAGGCTTTGCGGCGCTGGGCGTCTTTGCGCCTGAGGCGCCGGCCGTCCAGATGCGCGACCGTGGCGGGATGCCCCAGATCGCCGTATACCAGCCCGCCGCCCACATGCAGATCAATTAGGCCTTCCAGCCCGTCAGCCTTGCGCGCATCGGCGGGGATGATCGGCAGCACGCGCCGGGCGTAGAAATCAGTGTCGATGATCTGCGGGTTGTTGGAGCGGCCCGAAATGCGGCGGCAGGGGAATGGCGCGTCCGGAACACCGTCCATGAAATAGTCGTAGCCGAGGGCGCGGTTCCACCGCTTGTTGAACTTCAGGTAGCTCTGCCCCATCGCGGCCATGCCCAGCGTCAGGGTTGGCAGATCATGGGCGATATGTTCGGGCAGGAACACGAAGTCATGTTCCAGCTGGATCGCGTAGGCGCTTTGCGCCGTCTGCACCGAACGCACGAACCCGTCGGCGAGGCCACGGGTCGCGATCACCTCAATGTCGCGGCCAAGGGTGGCGCGGGTATGGTTCACCCAAGCGTCGAAGACATCCGGGTTGGGGTTGGGGTCCACAAACAGGCGCGCGCGCAGCCCGGTGCCAAAGGTCGCCTCGGCGGATCGGATCGCGTGATGTGCCAGATTGTGGTCCGGATCACGCGAGGCGACGTTGGAAAAGACATTGAGATCGAAGATGCTCTCGGACATGGTCCCCTTGGTTATCCTCTCTGTGGCCTCGTGCTCGGGCCGCGCCCGCTTTTGTTGCATTGATACCGGGACCGCGCCGTGAAGTCTCTCCGCATCCTTTGGGCGAAAGCCGATTTCCTGCCGCTGCGCCTTGGGCTGAGCCGCCTAGCCGCGCCGGTCTGGCCTAAGGGACAGGCCGCGCGCGGGCCGGTCACGCTGCATGGCAAGCTGTCGCTGAACCCCGGCAACGGCGCGCCGTTCCGGGGGCTGCGGCCCGCGGGCGGGGCAGGGCTGCGCGGCGCTGATCTGGTGGTGCAGGCGTTCCC
Source organism: Paracoccaceae bacterium (assembly GCA_047610385.1). Classification (GTDB taxonomy): domain Bacteria; phylum Pseudomonadota; class Alphaproteobacteria; order Rhodobacterales; family Rhodobacteraceae; genus JBOCEF01. Next base: position 195,311 of record JBLGAC010000003.1, read on the forward strand.
GAGCAAGTCGCGCATGGGGCCGTTGATGCCGCTGCATTATGGCGGGCGGGCCGACGTGGCGGCGCTGTTGACTGAGGCGCTGCCACGATTGCTGGCCGCCATGCAGGACGGGGTCGTGGCAACGCCTACCATATCGCTGGCGCTGGGCCGCTTGGTGCAGACGCAAGACGCGCTGGCAGCGGGCGTGTTCGCGCCATGGGGCCTGAAGCTACATGCTTGGGACAAGCTGCTGCTGACTGACACCGTCGTGATCCCGTCGCCGGGCGTACCTGATGGAGCCGCGATGCGCCTTGCCGCCGATCATCTGCGCGCGGTCTTCGGGCTGACGCGCCCTGCGGGGACCGCCCGTGGCGGCGCGCTGCTGCTCGTGGGCCATGCGGCCGAGTCTATCGCGCGGGCCCAGGCGGTGGCGCGCGGCGAAACGGCGGTGCGCGTGATCGACCCTGATCGGGCGTCCCTGCATGATATGTTGAACGCGGTGCACGACGCCCCGGCGATCCTGTGCGCTGATGCCCGCGGGCTGGCGCTGGCAGGTCTGCGCGCAGGAACTGAGCTGAAACAGGCCGTGATGCTGCGGTGACGGTCGAGCTGTGCTGTAATTCGGGGATTTGCAGAGAGGCCGATGTTGGGCCAATAAAGTGACGACGCTCTTGCAAGCGAGCTGGACCTGAATGGTGCGTGCGCAGGCGCGCAGGGCAGGCGCAGTTCCAGCTACACCCCGCGGGCCGCAAGCTTGGCCCACGAGCGGAGACAGCCCAGCCTGCCGCAGCCCCCGCAGAACCTTCGGGACGATCCCAAGGCTCAGCTAGCCCCCGGTGCAGCGTGGGAAAACGCCGCCAGCAAAGGGGGAAACGGGTGGCGATGAGAAATGTGAGAGTTTTGCGACGACAGTTGTTGACGCCCCCGAACGAATCCCCTAGATAAACGTTTGTCGGCGGGACACACGCTCCGCCGGCAACATCGACGACCGGTAAGCCATTCAAGTCTACTAAGGTAGAGTGGTTTTAGAGTTGTCGGTTGCTGTTTGACAATATGTTTTGGAAGGGACATGTGGGCGGATTGTGGTCTGTTTTACGACGGATTGAAGTCTGTTTGCATGTCGGCACCCTAGGAATGCGCGAGCGTTTCGATGATGGGTGCGTTG